>CAZMSE010000003.1:0-197349 GCA_964568865.1 uncultured Saprospiraceae bacterium | reverse complement strand
AACCTATTTTTTTAACCACGTAAAAATTGTCTGATTAATAGGGGGCTGAACCATGGCCATTTTATCCATTCAAAGGCAATAACTTGCCTGTTCATTTGCAAATCACTCCATTGTCTTAAAGAACATAGAGATCCATTTTAATTTTAGGTTTTTGCAGTAGCTGTTGCTTCATTTGATGGGGCATGATCTGGCAATGACAACCAACATCACTGCCCTGCTTAAAGAACAGCTTCTTAGATAAAAAAAGCTACTCAACCTTTCCAATTGGATGAGTAGCTTTAAATTAATTTATCAAATCAGAAACCAATCCGGTCTTGACTACCTCACAACGGTCAATTTCCGGGTTTTCTTCATTCCACTACATTCAAGTTGAATAAAGTATAACCCTGAATCAAAGCGGCTGAGGTCGAATTGGAACTGCTGAACTTTATCTGCCATCAACTTAACATACACTCTCCTGATCACTCGTCCTTCCGTATTCAAAAAGCTCAGTACCGCATGTTCTTCTTGAGCCAATTCGCACTTAACCATTAGTGTCAATACATCCGACACTGGATTCGGATATATGCCCATGCCCATCACTCCTTCTTGCTTCGATAAAACAGAAACCTCAGTATCCTTGAAATATTTTTGTGTCAAAGGCTCATCAACACGGGTCAATGCATCAATTTCCTCTTGACAATAGTTTAGATTCCAACTCCAGTGTACATACTCATCTGCAAATACTTTATCTGCAATAAATTGTCCTTTCATGTAAGTCCAGTTGTTGCTTTCGGACTTTTCACATTGTAATTCCTTAAGTGATTGTATATCTGCATTTATGATGCAACCTCTACCTATCTTAACTTTCTCTTCCGCGAAGATTTTTACGTATTGCTGTTCGCTTTGATTGATCACCACATCAGTTTCCAAATCTACTTGCTTATTAATCACTAAAAAAGTATTTTGATTAAATTGCAATTGTGCACCCTCTTTCAGTTTCAAATCATTGAGAAACACAACAGGATGACCACTGAATAATATCGTAACATTCTTTCCTATTTCCACATCACCGTAATTATTCTGATTGACTACTATCATTCCACTGTTGTCGGCTATGGTTAACTTGTTATTCCCAGGATTATCATTCAATTCAAATCCCGGCTTGTAGCTCTTGGGAACCTGTCCTGTATACTGATTCGTAACCGAACTTCCAGACTTAATTTCAATGATCGGTGATTTCACAAAGGAATTTACATTTGTAATAAGGGTACTTTGCTCAAGGATAACTTTTTTGTTTGCATTGAACAATCCAAGGCCTCCCGATTCAACAACGTTTCCTTTTAATTTAATTTCCTTGTTGGCCAGAATTGAATAAGCACCTGGCAACGAAACATCACCTTTTTTGTTGACACCTACTGTAAAGTTACAAGTTGAGGCATTACCCGCTATATCAGAAACTGTCCAGCTTACATTTGTTAGTCCATGGTTGAAATTCACATAAGCTAATGTTGGGCCACTTCCATTGGTTGCACCCGTCAAGGTATAGTTCATATACACTACATTACAGTTGTCATTTACATACATTGGGTTAAATTCTGCGGTTTTAGACAAGTAGCTGCATTTTGACGGGTCTGTATTCCTGATCTGATTGCCGGGGCAATTAAAAGTTGGACTCGTAACATCCTCAACGATTACGTTTTGATTTGCGGTTGAAATATTCCCGTTTCCATCATCAAACATCCAGGTCACCACCGTTGTACCCTGCGATTCAATTGGAAAACTGGTTAGAGTAGTTCCATAAATGATTCCTGCACAAGCATCCATTGCAGTCGGCACAGCAGGTGTTCCACTGCATTCCCCTACATTAACATCTGTTAGTTGTGGTGCCACAGGTGGTAGATGGTCGATAACTGTTAGCCAGGCTACACAATGATCCGTCAAACCAAATGGATCGATTACGGTGATCGTTACTTCGTGTATTCCCAAATCAAAAGGACCTTCCGGACTCATTGAATAGTTGAGGATTTGTCCATCAGGATCAAATGAACCACCATCCATTTGGATGGGTAAGATATGAGCAGAACAATTGTTGTCGGCATCTACTGAAAGGTTCTTGCATTGAGCAACCGGTGCTGTATTGCATGTCGTTACCACCACATTGAAACTGCAGGTCGCTGAATATCCTGATTGATCAGTCACGCGATAACTAATTAAAGTTGTACCCTCATTAAACAATGCACCACTGGGCAAACCGCTTGTTCGTTCAAGTGTAATGGCTCCGCAATTATCTTCTGCATTAGGTTCGTCATACTCCACCAAAGCAGAGCAAGGCATACTCCCTTGAATACCGGAAACAATAATGTCTTCCGGACAATTTATCGTTGGATTTGTATTGTCCTGTATGATAAACCTCTGAAGCCTCGTCACCGGATTGCCATGTAGGTCATCAAATGTCCAGTTTACATGAGTAATTCCCTGTTCAGTGATGGGGAAATTCAAGTCAGACACACCTTGAACAGGGCCACTACAATTGTCAGTTGCCATGGGTATTTCGGGGGTTCCTCCACACTCACCTAACACAACATCTGGCAAATTGGGTACTAACGGTGCAGTAATATCATCCACCACCACATTCTGAAATACAGTACTGATGTTTCCATGTCCATCATCAAAGGTCCAATTAACCAAATGGGTTCCTTGAGTGGTTATTGGGAATGGTACATTTGAAACACCATTGATCATTCCACTACATGCATCGTATGCAACAGGTATCATAGGTGTTCCTCCACATTCATCGAGGTGAATTTCTTCCAGTTCAGGTGGAATGGGCGGTACATGATCTTCGACAATGATACGCTGTGTGGCTGTGCTTTGGTTTCCGTTCCCGTCGTCAAACACCCAGGTTACTGTTGTAGTTCCAAGGTTTGTTATCGGAAAAGAATGGGAGGTTGTTCCTGTAATGGTTCCCATGCAAAGATCAGTGGTAGTTGGAGCTGTCGGAGTGGCATTACAATTCTCCATAATTACATCTGGTAAGATTGGGGGCTCTGGAGCGGTGTGGTCGACAACTCTTAAAATGAAGATACATTCATCTTCAAGTCCATTAGCGTCACGGCTAATGAATGTTAGCGTGTGATCTCCTAAATCATAAGGACCTTGTGGAGCAATACTGTATGTGAGTTCATCCATTTCAGGGTCAAAAGAACCATCATTTGCATCTTCTGGAGAAATGTTAGCAATACATAATTCTCCCGCTGAAACTTCTAGGTTTTTGCATCGTGCTACTGGTGCTTGATTGCAACTACCTACAGATACCATAAAACTGCAAGTTGCACTTTGTCCACTTTCATCGGTAGCCACATAGGTTATTGTGGTTTCACCTTGCGGAAACTCAGAGCCACTGGGTAATCCTGCGATTCTCTCCGTATTTACAGCTTCACATAGGTCAATACCGGTTGGTGAAATATAAGTTACCAAAGCACTGCATGGATTAGCACCAAATGCTCCTGGGACAATAATATTTTCAGGACAAGAAATAATTGGAGGATTCGCGTTGATTATTTTTACCGTAAATGAACAGCTTGCGCTCATTCCACCAGCATCTGTTACCACAAATGTGTTTGTTGTTGTATTCGCAAAAAATAAGGATCCGGAGGGCAGTCCTTGGGTTTGTTCGGTATTAGAACCTGTACAATTGTCTGTTCCCATAGGTGTAGAATAATGTACAAGAACTGAACACTCATCAGCCGCCAAATTCAACTCGATATTATCCGGACAGGTAATGACAGGTGGTTCGGGATCCATAACCTGTACAGAGAATGAACAGGTTGCAGTATTGCCACTTAAGTCGGTTGCTTTAAAGGTATTGATTGTGGTGCCGATTGGATATAAATCACCGCTAGCCTTTCCTTCGATCTGAACTAATGTGGTAAAGGAAGCATCAAAGCAATTGTCAGATTTTGTTGGACTTGAATAAGTAACCATTGATTGACAAGTTCCAGCAGGAGTGAAGGTTGATATATTAGATGGACAATTAATGATTGGTGCCTGTCGGTCTCTTACAGTGACTGTAAAGGAACACCTTGCCGTCGCATAGGATCCATCCGTTGCAGCTACTTCCCATGTAATTTTTGTGTTTCCTAACGGAAATTCAGACCCGGGCATCTTTCCTTCAATTAATGAAAGTTGAAGACCGCACTCGGGAGAGCCGTCGACCTGAGGAATGGAATAATTAACAATAGTTTTATAACAATTCAATGAATTGGCATCAACCACCTTATTGTTTGGACAGGAAATGGACAAAGGGGCACTTTGATTAACCGTTATGGTAAATGAGCAATTAGACGAAACATTGGGACGTCCATCCAATGCTCTAAAGGTATTCGTAGTAACACCAAGAGGAAAAGAGCTGCCACTTGCGAGACCGGCTGTTTGTTGTATGGTTACATTTTCTGCACCACAATTATCATTTACAATAGGACTTGGATAATTGAAGGAGACCGCTGAGCATTTATTAATGGTTATCGAAGGTGGGCACGTTATTGAAGGTGCTTCATTATCGATAACGTTCACTGTAAAGGAACACTGGGCTGACGATCCATCAGAATCAATTACCCGGAAGGTATTGGTTGTAATACCTATAGGAAAAGTACTTCCAGAAGAAAGTCCTGCTATCTGAGTGGTAACGGCACCTAAACAATTATCTGTCCCAACCGGTGCTGTATAATTATAATTTCTTCCGCAAATTCCGGTTGAATTGAATAAATTAATATTCGATGGACAAGTAATGGTTGGCAAAGTATTCACGGGAGTTAAACTCAAAGACAAGGAACCGGCACCGATGCCACTGTAGGTACCACCAACGCTGATAAAATAGTTTGTATTCTTACACACACTTAAGGTTAAGCTATTCGTTCCACCTAAATAACTATCAACATAGGCACAACTCTGAAGGCTTAAAGATCCGCATGATCCCGAGTACACTGAAATACGAGAATTATAACTACTGGAATTGTTAATTACCAATGTTCCGGTGGAGCTTGCTTTATATTTAAACCAGATATCCTTATGTTCATTTGCACTCTGTCCACAAGTTTGAGCAGGAGCGTCCTGGCTGGAGCAAAAAGTATTGTAATCATAATGGGTTCCAGCAGAGATGACTTTTGCCGTTGAACAAGTTTGATTGTTCGTTGAATTAAGACTATAACTTAATGTTCCACTGCTTTCTGTGAATGAACGATCCGCGTGTGATACCTCAATGTAATAATAACCATTGGATGTCGGTGTAAAAACAACGGATGAGGCAGAACCGCAACCGTTGTTGTTAGATGCGACTTCAGTATGTCCATCACTTCCGTAGATTCGCATATACGTATCTTCACCGGAGGCGCTGCTGCATGTATTGAAATTATAACTTACACCGGCATACAAGTAGGCAGACCAAGAAGGTATTGTGCCAGAATTAAACACAGCAGATTGATTAGAACATGTTGGGAAGATCTGGTTTTCAGATCCTGCATACTTCCAGGTTGTTTTATAAGTAACTTTAGCGAATGGAACTAACTCAGGATCGAGTACGCATGGAAAATTTCTAAATTGATATTTGATATAAGTTTGCTCTGAGTAGACTCCATTGCTCGGAGCGGAAAGTAATCTGAAGTTGTAGTGATTAAAAATGCGTGAGTAGCAATTGTCATCAGCTGCCCACTGTTTTTCGTAAAGACATCTATCTCCGGTATTATTCTCGAAATATTCCCAAATTGCCTTTATTGAATCAAAGGTACCGGTTTGTGTAAAAAGAAAGACATCCATTCCATAGGTACAATCTCCATCCCGATCACAGGTAAGACAACCAGATTTTCCTAAATAAGTCAGTGTATCATTATGTGGCCAGGCGGTAATATTAGAAGTATATTCATTGTTTCCTGCTTCCCAGCAATCCGTACAACCATACTTATAGTTTGTGACCCCACCTAATTTCATGCTTACGGTGACCGATGCATTTTGAGAAAAGAGGCTTTGCATTCCTAAGTACAATAGGAATACTGTTCTTATTGTAGGATTAAGAATTGAATAAATGATCTTTAAATAGTGATATTTAAAGATGTTAAAAGTTGACATTTTTTGCATACGAATGAATTTGGTAAGTGAATGAATTATTATTGTTTGTGTCGATTTTGCAAACACTGGAATGGAATGCTTTCAAGTATTGGATTTGGCCAAATCTGATTTTGGCAATCTGCCTTTCCGTGTAATACCAGGTCAAAAAGCAAATTAGAATGGTGAACAACACGAGGATCAAATACCAAATCATGGGCGAAATGAATGGCTTGTTTGGCATTTTGAACTTTTGTCTTTCGAGCATGGTCCAAAGGTAGCTGCAGAGCCAAGGGACCGGTATTTTTGAGCGTTACAATAGCGTTACAATGAAAATAAATAATCTATATACCTAACATATAAGTACTTATATATTATTTTATTTACTTATTGATATTTTGAATAAGACAGGCACTGACCTATTTTCTGCATTAATCTATTCCGATAATGAACTCATTGCACGGTCTGTCGTCCGATCCGATTTAATGAAATTCAGCAGATTTACATCATCCCCAATATTGAGCTTCTTGTGGATTCTGCTTTTTATGGTTCTAATAGCTCCCGGGCTTACTCCCAATATGGCAGCCATTTCTTTGTTGTTGAGATCTAGCTTTAGGAGAAGAAAATATCTGAGTTCCCCCTGGGTAAGCATGAAATAACTTGATTTCAAGTAATCGAGAAAGCCTGGATAAACTCGTTCAAAGAGCATTTTAAACTTTTTCCAATCTTCATCCGTAAGAATGACTACGTATTTTAGTTCTTCGATATCCTGTTGTGACTCAATTCCCTGGAGGGTATTTTCCAGATTTATGATTTTACGGTTCTTTTCCAACAGAAATTCTTTAAACTGTTCTAGTTCATTCCTGGCTATTTCAAGATCAATAGCGGCTTTCTCTTCGATTTCCTTTGTCACCTTTTTTTGAAAAGTCAATTGCTTTTGTTTGCGGTAGATGATTCTCCATGAAAACAAACTCAACAGAACTACCATTCCAAGGATAATATTCCTGAGAAGTTGTTGTCTTTTGATTTTGATTTGCATTTGACTTTGATAAAGCTCCTGAGCTGAAATTTCAAGTGCCAGATCTTCTTTGATTTTAAGGTCCTTGTTTTTCCTTTCCTGTAATTGCAAATTATGATGCTGAAGAGAATCAAAATATTGAAGATTTTGGTAGGCCAGATCAATGCTATTGCTTAAGATAAGACAAAGCCTAAAATAATCCACATAGAGTTGAGGATCGTCCTTTTGGTAAACGCCCGATTTAATCATGGGTAATAATTCCAATGCTTTCGATGCTTGATTTGTATAAATGTAACACTGCGCCAACAGTAAACCAAAAGCAGCAACATTATCGTACATTTTTGCTTTCAAAGTGATGCGAATGCCTTCTTTAAATAGGGCAATGGCGGCCGTAAAATTTTTTTGATAAAATTCAATTTTTCCTAAATTTCCTTTAAAGATTCCACTCCACCCATTAAACCACCACGAGGTAGTATCATTTAACTGATATATGGAGTATGCTCTTTGGATCATCTTCTTTGAGCATTCATAGTCCTTCAATTTCAGGCAAACTTGTGACCAAAGATCATAGCAACCCATTCCACGATGATTGGTATAGGATGCCACTTTAGAATTGGAAAGGATTTCTAAGGATTTTTGATAATCTTCAATGTGATAATAAAAAGCTGCCAGTTCCATCGCTAAATTGTCAATGTTAATTCTATGATTCCGGCTATCCACACACTGCAAATAATTATACGCTATAAGTAAATAAGAAATAGCCATAGCGTATTTTTTATCATCCCGAAGTATTTGGCCGAATCTGGCAGACATCATAATCAGCAAATTGGTATCCTGATGTTCCCGGGCAATATTTAACCATTGATAGAATCGCTTACTTTCCTTTTGAGCATCAAAGGTTTTTACCCTGTATTTATATCGCAACAAACTGATCTCTGAGATAATACGAAGGCGATAATCCTTACTCTCCCGGACATAATACTCCAATTGGTCTATCACTTTTGGAAGGCCGGCTGGATTTTCTTTGAAAATGAATTGGAGGGCAAGACTGTCCAGCAATCGCATTTGAAGTTCGGGCTCAACCGTAAAAACGGTATCAAATTGTCCGAAACCGACTTTGGAATTGAACAGTACCATAAGTACTAAGGTCCAACGGATAATGCGCATCATGGCTCTTAGCTTTGAGCCGTGTGATAACTTTGGATTGGTAGAATCCAGCATTCCTGTTTCTTCTTGTATCAATAAGGTGAATGTCAATTGCTAATAGAAATCTCCATAAAGTCATGGACACAACTGCCGGTAAATTAATTCTGCGAATTTAACGTAAAACTTCAGTTCACTTAAAGGAAAGTATACACTATTAAACTAGTTCTCCAGTTAAATTCCAATATGGTCTTATATAATCCTTTTGTGCATATAAACATGGGCGGCAGTTATTTACTTTATAGCCTTATCAGTGAACCTGAAAAATGAATGATCCATTCGTTAACTTGCTAAAAATTGATTAATTTTGATTCAAGGTCACAATTTTATCCAAGCTCATGAAAATTAATCCAGCACTTCTGTTCATTTTATCATTTCCCTTTTCACAAATGTTTGCGCAACAATGGGAAACCTTGGCATCCATCCCCGAAAGTTTTACCTTCCCGGTAGTAGCCGTTGCCAAAGGGAAAATTCACATCATGGGTGGTGGCGGTGTTGGTGGAGCTACAAATCACCATTTTGTCTATGACCCTAGTACCAATTCCTGGGATGCCAAAGCCAATGTACCCTATATGGCACAGCAGCCCGCTGGGACCACTGTAAAAAATAAAATCCACTTTTTCGGAGGCGGATTTCCAAATTCAGGAAGTCCATTAGATGCTCACCACATTTACGATCCTGAAACGGACACCTGGACTGTTGCCACAAAGCTCACTGCACCCAGAGCCATTCATTATGCGGTTAATTTAAATGAAGTTTTATACAGTCTCGCCGGACAAGGAATGACCACACTGTGCCAGACATTTGATGATGTTTCCAATTCCTGGCTAACCAAAAATTCACTGCCGGACGGTCAGTTTTTTTATGGAGCCCATGTGGCTGCCAATAATCACATCTTTAGATTTTGTGGAGGCGGTTATACCGCACCTCACAACCGTGTACACCGTTATGACCCGGGTTCTGATAGTTGGTCTGTCTTAAACAATTTTCCCGCCAGAATTCATGGTTTGCAGGGAGCAGCGATTGGTGATCAAATTTTTCTTGCAGGTGGTTATTACGATTTTCAGGAAAGAACCGAGGTTTACCAATTTGATACGAAAACAGAAACGCTTGGACAATACCCGGTTTCACTTCCTGTTGGTGTGAATTACCACAATATGGTAAGCATAGATAGTTGCATTTATGTAGTTGGAGGAAATCATGCCATTGATCCCAATGTGAAATTTCAGTTATTGAGGCTTTGTCCATATAAAAGTTCTACACAACTCTCCGATTCATTTTCAAAATTGGAATTCAAATCCTACTTATCAGGAAACGAACTGCACATTGAATTTCCTGATGACTTTGACTTCCAGCAACTCCAGATTCAACTGTTCAGTTTGAATGGAGTATTCATCAAGCGTTTTGAGTCAACGCTAAAATCAAAAATGGTCCATGATCTCTCCGATCTACACCTCTCAGATGGGATGTATCTGATTCAAATTAAATCAAATACGTCAGTTGGCTACCACACTTTTCTATACACTTCAAACCAATAGAATAGAATATCATGAAACTCAGCTTCCTTATGTTTGCATTTTGTTCAACCTGGACACTTTCAGTAAGTCAGGTAGGACAAATCGCTCCGGATTTTGAAGTGACCGATACGCATGGCGATAAACACCGGCTGTATGATTATCTCAACAAAGGAAAAACCGTGGTACTCGATTTCTTTTTCACCACTTGCATACCCTGCCAATATTATACACCACAAGTAAACCTTGCATTTAGAAAATATGGTTGCAATAAAAAAGATGTAATTTTTATAGCCATCGATTACAATGATACCAACGAAGAAGTAAAGTCATATGATTCCAAATATCAAATTGAATACCCTTCGATCAGTGGATTGGAAGGAGGAGGAAATAAAGTGGTGAATGCTTATGGAATCATTGGTTTTCCCACTTTTTACGTCATAGATTCAAGCAAAAAAATAGTCATGGAGATCGATCCTCCAACATTGCAGGTGTTTGATTTCAGGTTTAATCAATTGGGTCTAATACCAAAAGATTGTGAACTGAATGGCATTGAGAATGATCAGTTCATTCGTTCGCAAAAGTTGAATTCCAATCTGGTCCTAAATAACTATTTGTTACTGGAAAGCCAAGAGCCGATAAGCTTTAAGCAAAGTTTAGTCATTTATAATTCTATGGGGATTGAGGTACAATCCAAATCCTGTATTGAACCTTACACAAGTTCATTCCTGATTCCCATGGTTGACCTTGCTCCTGGGCAATATTATTGCTCCGTAAGGGCTGAGAATGGAGCCCCTATGGCCTTACTACCTTTTATCAAACTTTGATCTTGCCAGGTATCCGCTTAGGACATAGCCGCTATGATGCCGCCCATAAGGCCCAAAGTAAGTATCCAGTAACCTGCTCTGATGGCCATAAATTTGAAACTACGTCTTTCGAATAAAGCATCCGTAACCGTCGTAGGCAGGATTACAAAAATGCCCGCAAGAACTGCTCCATGAAAAAATCCGTGTTTAAAAGTATGATTGGAAGCCGCTAAATGGTCTTTGTAATATTGCAACCATTTTCCAGATTCTGAAGCTGGATCAGGATTCATTGCTCCATTGGTTTCATAATAGAGAGCTCCGGCAATGAATGAATCGTGAGTCACTAAAGCCGCTAATCCGAATGAAATAATAAAAGAAGCAACAAACGAGCCTCCGAAAATTAAGACCATATTGCCTCCATTCATTTGGTCCTTTGACATGCCTATGGAATTCATCCACGCAGATCCGAAAACCTTTTCATGATACCAAATAAATCCAACCACCATGGGGACTAAAGCCGCCAATAAAAGAGGAATTAAGTTCATTTCCATAATTGAGTTTTTTAATGTTTGAATCCCCAATATAGGCATCTTTTTTGACTCAACGGCATAAACAACCGCACTCTTATTGAAATCCAATTGGAGGTTTTATATTCACTTGCCTGTTTCATAATGATGTCAAAAAGTAGGTAAATGGCAAAACAATAATAAATCATGCCCAAGTCCGTGACCTAACCATTAAATCGCTCAGTTTCAAAGAGTGTATGAATCCCATTAAAACGTTAGCAGTTCACCTCTGGAGTATGGAGAAATTTATTTAAAAATACGCTGAACCTAGACTTTATTGCTGAAAAATGCAAAGATTTTAGAGTCGAAAGTGTACTCCGAAACTATATAAAATCAATTCTCATCAGTGGACCCAATGTTGTTAGATCAGCGATTTCAAATAAACTTCAAAGTGCCCAAACGATAGGATTATTGAGAAAGCCTTTTAATGCCTCGCTTCCAAAGGATGTGCAAAGTACACATAATGGTTTGAGAAAGACTTTAATTATTGCCTCCAGAGTTTCCGCCTTCTCCCTCTCCTTGCTTTAAATCATCATTGAGTTTACTCTTCGATTTTTTCTTTCCACCTCCAAATTCCATTTTTCCAAAGCGGTAATCCACACTGGCTCGTATTCCCCACCCTTCGAATTTATTATCCGCTTTGTAATACAAGGTGCTGGATTTAAATTCTGCATCCAAATTCATTTTAGGATGAAATATATTGTCCACCCCAATGGAAATGCCTCCCATTTTTTTCCACAAATCTTTTCTTAATCCTATTGAATAAACAAACCAACTGGATTGCTTCCCCTGTGTCGTCAATTTGGGAGAATTGACAAAACCAAAAAATGTGACTCCCAGAGTCGGTGTAACATTTACCATTGCGAAACCATTAACACTGTAACTAAATGCATCATTTCGTACATCTGTAAATTGTGAACTTTCCACTTTTTGATAATACAAATTGACCGTACCATTCAGGATGATCGAGCCCAATTTCATGATGCCTCCATTGATGGACACTCCACTGGAAATGCTGTTTGCCAGGTTGTTGAAAGTGGAATGGGTAACACCTGCTGAATCAACAAAGCGATAATTGTCGATGAGGTCATCTGTAGTTTTGTAATACACTGATATCGTACCGTTCTTTATGTTTTTAGAAAACGAATAACTCAACTCAAATGATTCCGTCAATTCAGGCTCAAGTTCCGGGTTACCGTAGGAAATATTTGTTGGGTCATTATAATTGACATAAGGATTAAGATAAAACATGCTAGGCCTTTGTATCCTACGGGAATAGGATAGTTTCATAGTCGATTTATCTTTGAAAGAATAGGAAAGTAGTCCAGAAGGTATCCAGCTGGCATAATCGTTTTTAAATTCATTGCCATCCGATTCCGTCAACCCCTTTATAAACGTATGTTCGTACCTTAATCCAGCGCGCCCTTTTAATGAAGTTGTTATGGGGAAAGTGATTTGACCATAGGCAGAGGCTACGTTTTGATCATAGTTAAAAAGATTGTTTCTGCTTACATCACGTTGAAATTGCTGTGTTGAAGAATTCAAAGTATCATAGTAAATGTCCGAAAAAACGTTTCTGAATATTCCCTTGGCTCCTGATTCTACCACTACGTTCTTAGAAATTGGATGGGTATAATCCGATGCCAGTGTATATTCTTTGTTAGTACTGATATTTGGTCCCAACTCCTTATAATTAATAATATCTAATGAGTCGAATTGATCTGTAGTATAATCACTGTTACGATCAGAGTATGAGTACTGTCCGGAAATACTAAACTCCTGCTCAGATTCTTTATCAAATGTCTTCCGATAATCAACATTGACATCCGTTCCAAAAACTTTATTGACTACATCAGAATTACGCTTGAACGAAAATGGTAGTTGACCTGGTTGATCTCCAGCAAAAGTGGTCTGACTGTTTTCATTTGCAAATCGGTTTAATGGCAGTCTTACCGACGCAGTCAACGAATTCTTTGAATTGATATCGTAATCTGCTGACACCTGACTGTATAATCCTCCCCCATCATTGGATGAATTTCCTGTTTGCAAATAATAAGGATTGATGGTTGTCCCTAAGTTTTCACGTTGTATGGACGACTCCCCTTTTCCCCGCCAGTAAAACCCTCCTAAGTTTCCATTAAATCCAATTTTTCCCATGCGCACATTGATATTGGATCCTAAGCTGCTGCTTTTGCTTCCTGCACTGGCATAAATATTTCCGGATACTCCCTGTATTTTCTTAGTTTTTGTTACGATGTTAATTATCCCGCCGGTCCCTTCTGCATCATATTTTGCTCCAGGGTTGGTGATGACTTCAACTTTCTCAATCACATCTGCCGGAATCATTTTCAATGCGTCGGCAATGTTGGACGACATGATGGTAGAAGGTTTTCCATTGATCAAAACCTTTAAATTACTGCTCCCGCGCATACTTACGTTTCCTTCAAGATCAACCGTCAACAGAGGTGTTCTCCTCAAAACATCCGCAGCCGTACCTCCTTTCGAAGTCACATCTTTTTCAGCATTAAATACCAGCCTGTCGATTTTATGTTCGACCAATTCCTTGGCCCCGACGACCGTAACCTCTTCCAAATTTTTTGCAGTGGGTTGAAGTAAAATATTTCCCAACTTATATTCCTGCAGATCTTTATTGATTTTGTAAGGACCCAAGATTTTTGTTTCATATCCAAGAAAGGATATGATGACATTGTATTTTGCATTTTTCAATTCCTTTAAAGCAAAACGTCCTTTCTCATCGGCAAGACCACCATCCACATCCTTTTTTTCTAAGGCTTCCTGCAATACGATACTCGCAAATCCGATGGGCTCTTGTGTCAAACTGTCTAACACTGTACCTTGTATTTTCCCTTCAGGAGGAGGACCTTGTTTTGCAGCCATACCACCGCCACCAAATTGTCCATTGGCATTTATCAGGGTACCAAAAAATAGAATGATGCCCAGACAATATGGGTAAATTAGCTTCTTGGGTTTCATGTATAAATTAGTATTTCTCATATTTCAAAGGTAAATTATTGCCCTGTCATTCCTCACCCAATTCGATCTGCGGAGGAATGCAGTCGATCAGTTAAATCATTTAATGGACAACCTTCCTGATGGTCAAAAACAAAAAATGTTCTAATCCTAACTTTACTTTTTGGGATATGGCGGAGGTGCTGGTTCTTTATAGGACTTACCTTTCATCAATTCAAGTATCACTTCGATGGCTTTATCCAATTGTTTGTCAGCACCCATATACGTTTCATATGCGTCATTCTCTACGACAATATCGGGATCTACCCCATGGCCTTCAATTTCCCAACGGGTACCTTCCACATTGTAACGGCTGAATTCGGGACGATTGAGGTAACCACCATCAACAATAGGAAGGCTTCCTCGAATACCCACTACTCCACCCCAGGACCTTCTTCCAATAACAGGTCCTAACTTATGTTTCTTAAAACGATAAGCAAATATGTCTCCATCACTTGCAGAATATTCGTCAATAAGTGCCACTTTTGGGCCTATAATTTGTTCAACAGGTTCGTAGCTGGGTGTTCCATTTCTAGAAATGACGACTTGAACTGGCTCGCGCCTCAATCTTTCGATAATATGAGGTGATACGTTTCCTCCACCGTTACCGCGATCATCGATGATAATAGATTCTTTAATCAATTGTGGGTAAAAGTATTTTACGAATTCATTTAATCCCTCAACACCCATGTTGGGTATATGCAAATACCCAACCCGACCGTTGGTTGCTTTGTTCACTTTCTCAATATTGCCTTGAACCCAATGATAATAATATAAGCTACTTTCATCGGCTATGGGCACCACTGTAATTTCCCTTGAGCCCTCCGATTTAGGCATATTGTTTACCGTAAGCCTGACTTGTTTATCTGCAGTCCCCACCAACAGTTCATAAAAATCATTGACATCTTTGGTTGAGTTTCCATTCACTGCCAAAATAAAATCACCTTCTTTAACATTAAGTCCAATTTCTGTCAAAGGCGATCTTACAGACTTACTCCAGTTTTCTCCTTTCAATATTTTACTGATCTGGATATAACCTGAAGCATCCCGGATTACCTGTGCACCAAGTAAACCCATTGGAATCCTCTCTGCTTTTGGATAATCACCGCCTCCAACATATGAATGTCCTAAATTCAATTCACTGATTAATTCTCCAATGATATACGTCAGATCTGCGCGATGATTTACGTAGGGTAACAAACTTTCATAGTTCTTACGCAACGCTTTCCAATCCACTCCATGAAGATTTGGGTCATACACAAAGTCACGCATTTGCCTCCAACATTCATGATAAATCTGCTTCCATTCAGCTTTCCGGTCAAGTTCCATTTTTAGATCACTTAAATCCAATGCATTCTCCAGGCTAACTTTTCCATTGGGTGCATCGATGATGTATTGACTTCCTTTTGAGGATACCATGACTTTTTTCCTATCAGAAGTGAATGAAAATCCGTTGATGTCACTGCTCAACTCCGTTTCTTTTTGTGTCTTCAAGTCATAAACGTACCATTTCATCTTTTCACTGGTACTCGATCTGAAATAGTAGAGTTTATCTCCTGAAGACTCTAAGCCAAAGTAATTCCCTTGTGTAGGGGTAACTTCAACAACACGTTGGGTTATTCCATCAAAATCAATGTTCGCCATGACTTTAGAAGAATCAGATTTTCCAGCTTTCTTATTTTCTGTTTTCACGTCTTTCTTCTCTTCTGCATCTTTTACGGCCACTTCATCTGATTTTGGCTCGAATGGATGAGGAATATCCTTCCGCAAGGTAACCATATAAATTTTTCCCAAATCAAAATAGGCATGGTTCCACTCCAGATTATTGTAACGGGGTGAGAAACTTCTTTCCGAAACGAAATACAAATATTTGCCATCGCTGCTAAACGCAGGTGAATATGACTGGAACCAAAATTCAGTAACGGGTGTCAGTTTCTTTTCTTCAAAATCATAAATCATGATGGAAGAATTGTTCTTTAATTCCGGATTGGTAAAACAAACATAGCGGCTATCCGGTGACCAGTTGTATTGGTTAATTTCAAAAATCCGCGAGGTATGCAACAAGGTTGATTTTTTAGTTTCAACATCAATAGAAAAAAGATTTTGTTTTCTATCAGAGTACAATATTTTTTTTGAATCGGGAGACCAACTCAAACCGTACTTGTAATTATCACCGTTTTGAGTCAATTGAATTGCTTCAGATTTTCCATCCGGTGTGTTAATATACACTTCATCTTCACCGGTAGCATCGCTGATGTATGCAATGTATTTACCATTCGGAGACCAACTAGCATTACGGTCATGGTTTCCAGAACTATTGGTTAAATTTCGCGTCATTCCATTCTTCAGAGGAACCGTAAAAACTTCTCCCCGAGCCACATATACTGCCCTATTTCCATCTGGACCGATGTCCCAGGATTGTATGTTATCTTTCACTGATTTAATGCGATTGCGCCCCACGGAAAAATCATCGTTAATTTGGATGCTCAGCTTTTCTGCTTTGTCCGTTTGCGTATTCAGTTTATAGATAAATCCTCCGTTTTCAAAAACTATCCAGTTTCCATTATAGGAAGGAAACTTACAATCATAATCTTTGAAGTCAGTTACTTTTTTAGTCTTCTTGGTTTTAAGATCATAGGAAAATAAATTCATACGGGCATCCCTGTCTGACAAATAATATATTTTGTCACCGATCCACATGGGTATTATGTCCTGATGTATGTTATCGGTAATTTTTTCAGTTTTCTTGGTATTGAAATCAAAAATTCGGATATCGTCTGCCATACCTCCCGTATATCGCTTCCAGGTCCTGAATTCTCTAAATATGTGGTTATAAGCTATTTTACTTTGATCTGCTGAATAGGAACAAAACCCACCATGATCAAAAGGCAATTGCTGCGAAAGCCCACCCTGAATGTTGCACAAATACAGCTGGCCTCTAAAATCATTGAATTCTCTCCATCGGCTTCTGTAAATGATTTGTTCATTATTTTTCCAACCGATGCAAAGATTGTTGGGGCCCATCCGGTCCGACAAATCATCGCGGTTTAAAGTAGCTGAATAGGTCAATCGTTTGGGTTCTCCACCCAGAGCAGGTATTAAATAAATTTCTGTATTGCCATCGTATTGTCCTGTAAAAGCAATGTGCTTGCCATCTGGAGAAAATCGGGCAAACATTTCATAGCCATTATGAGAAGTCAGCTTTCTTGCCAGACCTCCATTCAACGGTACGGTATAAAGGTCTCCTGCATAACTAAAGGCAATGGCCTCTTGTGAAATGGCTGGAAATCTCAATAGACGCGCTTCCTGGCCTGTAAGTGTTTGAACCAGCAAACAACTCAATGAAAATAAGAAATATCGCATAGGATTAATTTTTTTATTAATGAAAGGACAAATGTACGAAATGATTCGTATTGGTGGATTTAAAAAATCTTCCACTCACAACACCATGAGGAAAAATCCAGGTCATGGATGATTTATTGAATGACACCGAGCTCCTTCCCCACTTCTTTAAAGGCTGCCACACAAAGATCCAGGTGATGCCTGTCATGAACCGCTGAAATTTGAACACGAATCCTTGCTTTACCTTGTGGCACGACCGGATAGAAAAATCCGATCACGTATATGCCTCGTTTCAATAGTTGAGACGCAAATTGCTGAGCCAGAGGAGCATCGTATAACATGACCGGAACGATTGGATGTTCGCCCGGCAATATGTTGAACCCCGCCTCTTTCATCGCCTGTCTGAAATACAGGGTATTTTCTTCAAGTTTATCCCGTAAATGTGTAGATGCAGAAATCAAATCCAATACTTTAAGGGAAGCCCCAACGATAGACGGAGCAAGTGTATTGGAAAACAAGTAAGGCCGGGAGCGTTGTCTTAACAGTTCAACAATCTCCTTTTTGGCCGCTGTAAAGCCACCTGAAGCCCCCCCAAGGGCTTTACCATACGTCCCGGTAATGATATCAATACGGTCCATAACCCCTCTGTATTCATGGGTGCCTCTACCCGTTTTTCCCATAAAACCACTGGCGTGACACTCATCAATCATCACCATGGCATCATATCGATCCGCCAGATCACAAATTTTATCCAATTGGGCAATCGTACCATCCATTGAAAAAACACCATCGGTAACAATTAATTTACGGCGAGCTCCGGAGGCTTCTTGTAATTTTTTCTCCAGGTCATCCATTTGATTATGGGTATATCTGAATCGCTGCGCTTTGCATAAACGAATGCCGTCAATGATAGAGGCATGATTCAATTCATCGGAAATGATAGCATCCTGTTCGTGCAACAAGGGCTCGAATACACCTCCGTTAGCATCGAAAGCTGCTGCATACAGAATGCAGTCCTCTTGTCCAAGAAATTCAGCCGTTTTCCGCTCCAGAAGTTTATGCTGGTCCTGAGTTCCGCAAATAAACCTGACGGAAGACATGCCATACCCATAATGATCAATGGCTTCCTTGGCAGCTGCAATAACTTCGGCATGCGAGGAAAGGCCCAGATAATTATTTGCACAAAAATTGAGTACCTGGCCTCCTTCTACCGTGTGAATCGATGCACCTTGTGGAGAGGTAATGGTTCTCTCCGATTTATACAATCCCGAACGGCGGATTTCTTCCAGTTCCTGCAGCAGTTGATCTTTTACTATACCGTACATAAGCGATTAATATTATTCAATATTCGAGTGGTTATACTTTTTTCTTAATTGAAAAATCATATCAGAAGTCATTCTTTCCAAATTATACTGAGGATTCCATCCCCAATCGCGTCTGGCTTCTGTATCATCTATGCTTTCATTCCATGATTTTGCAATGGCCTGTCTGAAATCAGGATGATAACGGATTTGAAAATCGGGTAGATGCTTTCGAATTTCGTTGGCCAATTCTTCAGGTGTGAAGCTCATACCAGCAAGATTGTAACTTGTCCGGACATGTATAGATTCCGAAGGGGCCTCCATGAGTTCCAGGGTTGCACGAATGCAATCTTCCATATAAATCATGGGCAGTCGGGTATCCGATTCTAAAAAGCATGAATAAACTCCCTTTTTGAGGGCTTCGTGGAATATTTCAACCGCATAATCTGTAGTCCCTCCACCGGGATCGGATTGCCAGCCAACCACCCCAGGATACCGCAATGAACGTACATCCAATCCATATCGTTTGTTAAAATAATTGCACCACAACTCACCACTGTGTTTACTGATTCCATAGACCGTTGTCGGGATAAAGACAGAATGCTGTGGGGTCATGATTTTCGGCGTGGTGGGACCATAAATGGCAATGGTGCTCGGATAGAATATTTTCTCGAGTTTACACTCAACCGCTAATTCCAAAACATTCAGCAAGCCCTGCATATTAATGTTCCAGGTTGAAATTGGATCCTGCTCCCCTTTGGCAGAAAGTATAGCCGCCAAATGGTAAACTTGGCGGATCTCATATTTCCGGATAATGGCCAAGATAGCTTCCTTATCCAAAACATCGATCACTTCGTGAATACCAACGGGTTGTACAGATGGCTTAATATCAGAGCACACTACCTGGTCATCACCCCAGCGATTTCGGAGTGCACTGGCCAAGACCGTGCCGATCTGCCCATTGGCTCCAAGGATCAATATTTTGGAACTTGCCATAAACGTTGGTTTAGATGCCGAAAGATAGGGCATTTTCCAAACTGTACCACCCTTCTGTACCGATCCGCAAAAGCCACACGTCTGCTTTAAGAAATCATTCTTCACTGAAATCAATTACAACAATCCTTTTCGCCGCACGTTTTATCAGGAAGATGTCCGTTAATCAATTTTTTTGGGTTCTGACCGGTTGGCTGACTTTATTCCATCCAGGAGCATCGGCGCAGGTGCTATTGAACTATTTCAAAGCGAATGTGAACCGTACTGATATTCTGCTGGATTGGGAAATGACCATGGGCAATACATGCAATGGAATACAAATCTGGCACAGCGTTGATCAGCAACCTTTCCAATTACTTCACGAGATCAGTGGTATTTGCGGAAGTAAAACCGAAACCGTGAGGTATCAGTATTTTCATCATCAACCTGCTGTTCAAAAAATGCACCGATACCAATTGCTATTCGGAAATCTTGGACAAAGTGAAATTCTGGAAGTATTTTTCAGGAACTATACAACAGGGTTTCAATTGAATCCAAGTCCTGTTTCACAGTTATCCAAATTGTATTTTATACCTGGCTTAAGCCCACATCGCCTAAGAATCTTTAATCTTGATGGAAATGAAATTTATTTCCGAATTTCTTCGGAAGATTGTTTCGAAATCTCCGTACAAGATTATTTGAATGGGCTGTATTTTTTTGAAATTTTGGATGATCAGCAAAAACAAGTTGCTGCAGGTGTAATTCCTATTCTCAAGCAACCCTAATGTTTTGCATAAATAGACTTTTCGGGAGGTTCATCATTGAATCATCAATATATCCATCCATCCATAACATGTTCACCAATCAGCATGGTTAAGTTACCTTTCCAAGCATCAAGGTTGAGCGACTCATCCCCTGCCTTAACTCTTCCGCTAAAAATTGCTACCTTTGCAAGATATTTCCTATTGCATGAAATCAGGTATATTCGTAAACTCAGAAATTAACAAACTTCAAAAAGTCATCGTACATAGCCCTGATGAAGGTATAGACCGCATTAGTCCAAAACGCGCGACCGAATTGCTATTTGATGATATCGTGCATCTTCCCACCATGCGTAAGGAGCATCAGGTATTTCAAAAAGTACTTGAAAAGTTTTTGGGTGAAAAAAATGTTTTGGAAACCCAACGATTGATTAAAGAAGCATTGGATGCAGACGAAAAAATCAAAGGTGAATTGCTGGAGTTGATTAAAGACTTTGAAGAACTCCCAAAATCCTCGTATGCATTACTTTGCAATATGGATCATTCCTCTTTGGCCGAGGTATTGATTTCCGGTTATTATAAATCAGACGATCACATTTTATTTGACCCTATACCCAATTTTATTTTTACCCGAGATATTGCTTTAACCATTCAGGATCATGTGGTAATTACTAAAGCATCCAAATCGGTAAGACATAGAGAAAATTTGCTTACTCGTTTTATTTTACACGCACACCCAGATTTTAGTTACCTCGCCAAGGAAAATAAATTGATCAACTTAAATACCGTTGATGAATTTCCACCATCCAAAAAGGGTGAACCCATCAGTATTGAAGGTGGGGACCTTATGTTATTGAATGAAGATTATCTTTTGATTGGAAGTAGCGAACGAACAACCGATCATGCATTACAGACCTTGAAGAAAGTACTTTTTGAAAAAGGACTTACAAAAAATATTGTTGAAGTCGATGTGCCAAAAGAGAGATCCTTTATGCACATCGATACTTTATTCACTCAGATTAACCAACATCACTTTGTTGGTTTTAAGCCCATTGTAAAAGATGGACTAGGTTCCTATGTTACCGTTTACAGAAAATCCGGCAGCATGGTCGAATATCCCTCAGTTATGGAATTCATGCATGACGAAATCAGTCCACAAATTGAATTCATATGGACGGGAAATGGCGAGTCACCTTATCAGGAACGAGAACAATGGACTGATGGTTGTAACTTACTTACCCTAAGACCTGGAATTGCACTGACCTATGATCGCAACCCGGTAACTGAAATTGCTTTCAAGAATGCTGGTTACCAGATCCTTCATGCCAATGATTTTCTGGCAAAAAATGTTGACCCTGATCTTTTACACAATACCATCATCACTTTGCCTTCCAGCGAACTTTCCAGAGCACGAGGTGGGCCTCATTGTATGTCTTGCCCTGTATTAAGAAACAAATCCTGAGTTTTACTAACTACTGATGCCGTTTCATCATTCTATACAAATACGCGTCCGTTACAGTGAAACAGACCAAATGGGTTTCGTTTATTATGGCAATTACACACAATACTATGAACTCGGAAGAGTTGAAGCTATGCGAAGCCTTGGTATACGCTATGCTGACCTTGAAAGGGAACATGGAATCTGGATGCCCGTAGTATCCATGCAAGTCAGGTACCTGCGACCAGCCCGTTATGACGATCTGTTGACCATTCGCACAAATCTTCAACTGATTCCCAACGAACTCATTCGTTTTAATACTGAAATTCATAATGAAGTAAATCTGTTATTGAATGCCGCACATGTCACACTTTGTTTTGTGAATTCGCAAAGCGGTAAAAAAATACCCATGCCAGATTTTGTACGTGAGAAATTAGACTCGACCATTGACAAAAAATAGACTAAGTTTAAAACAAATTGTATTGTCCATGCCCGTGGTCAGCAATCTAAAACAGTGGATGGAACATCATTCACTTCCTGGATTTCGAGGAGTGACCATTTTTAAGGTATTGCATTTTTTATACCAGGAGTCTAAAAGAAACGACCTCAACATGAGAGCCAGTGCCATGACGTACCATTTTTTTCTGGCATTGTTTCCATCATTGATTTTCTTGTTTACGTTGACGGCATACCTTCCCAGGGAACTCGATTTTTACAATACACTGGAAAAAGCCTTGCAATCTTTTTTACCTACAGGTGCCAAAGATTATTTGATTCACGACATCATGAGCAACCTAAGGCCTAAGGCCAAAAGCAGTTTTTTATCGATTGGTTTTTTACTGGCCGTTTATTTTGGTTCAGAAGGTATTTTGGCCATGATGCAGGGTTTTGACAAAACATATAAATCCAGCTTTCGCAAACGAAATTGGTTGGAAAAACAAATTACAGCATTTCTCCTCACATTGGCCTTGGGTGTATTAATGATATTCTCGGTTTTATCCATCATTTTTGGAGAAAAAATATTGAGGTGGATTTTGGATTTGATGCAATTGAGTTCCTTCACAAAAATTTCCATCAAGGGCCTCAATTACCTGATCACCTTATTACTTTTTTATTCTGTAATTTCACTGGTGTATCGATATGGCCCGGCAATTCAAAAACCCATTAAAGGCATTTCTCCGGGTTCATTGTTTGCTACGGTAGCCTCCATCGCCAGTTCTTTTGTGTTTAGTATGTTTATCAATGCTTTTGGCACGTACCACAAAATTTATGGGGCTATCAGTGCACTGATTATAACCTTGGTATGGCTCCGATTGAACACGATGCTGCTGATTCTAGGTTTTGAGTTGAATGCTGCAATTGTGGTCAACAGGGACTTGATGTTGGAAACCCAGATGAACAAGCGACAGCTGAATACAGAAGATGACTAAACAATATTCCTTCTGTACCGAATTGGTTTCATTGTGAACGGAGTATCTGTTAGCATTACCGTTCTCCTCTCAGTAATAAAATCATATGAATACCCTTCATAAAATACACAGCACTCAATCTTGAGGGTTTTGTAGGAATTTGATAAATACCTCCAAGACAGTGAAAATTTATTAGAAATTATGTCCCCCCTACTCTACTCAGTATGACTAACAAATGATCTCCAAATCTGTAATTGTTCAAATAATTCTCAATCACTTCCTGCTCTAATAGCTCTGTCAAAAAATGCATTGACCGGTAGAGCATCATGATAACAGTTCAGTAGTTCTTTAACCAATTTAGGTGAAAACAACATTTCCTTGGTCATGTTGCAGTTATAATAAAAGTTCTTATTGTAAATTAATTTCTCATCATTTGCTACAGTTTTAAGATCAGCCGGTAGAACTTTGTTTTGGTCCCCAAGAATTTTACCAAAACGTTTAACAAATTTCTTATCCGAAATTGCCTTTTGGAACTCCTTAAGATGATCGGCTATATAATAACGTATCGAAGCGAGTTGCTTTTTATCCGGCATATAAACCCCTGAGTAAACTTTGATATCGTCTTTACCCAATTCAAAATACAAACCAGTTGCACTAAAATCTTTCCTGCCTCCCGGAGAGACTACAGCACTGATAAACTCCTTGTAAGGTGTTTTATCTTTGCTAAAACGGATGTCCTTGTAAATGCGAAAGATGGCATCTTTAGCGGTGATGTGTATTTTGGGATTGATGGCTTTTAATTCTTCTATGACTTCCGTTACAAATGCATGAAAAGGCTGTTCAACCTTTGTTTTGAATCGATCTTTGTTTGACTGAAACCATTCTCTGTTATTGTTTTTTGACAATTCCCTGAAAAATTTGGGAAAATCCGCATCAAAATAGACTGCCATCGTTCAAATTTTTCTTAAAAGTAAAAGAAGGCCTCTAAATTTGCAAATGACTTATGATTTACTCATTCAAAGAATTTATTCCAGTAATCCATCCTTCAGCATTCGTACATCCTCAAGCTGCGGTCATTGGTAGCGTGGTCATTGGAAAAGATGTTTATGTTGGCCCCTTTGCCACTATCCGCGGCGATTTTGGTTCGATCATCATTGAAGATGGATGTAATGTTCAGGAAAGTTGCACCATTCACATGTTTCCCGGTATTGAGGTCATATTAAAAGAAAATGCCCATATTGGCCACGGTGCCGTTATTCATGGAAGTTTTATCGGAAAAAACTGCCTCATTGGGATGAATTCAGTGATTATGGACGAGGTCAGGTTGGGTAATCATTGTATTGTAGGTGCCATGACATTTATCAAAGAAGGTACCCATATCCCTGATAGGAGTCTGGTGGTTGGAAACCCTTGCCGCGTCGTAAAAACCCTCAACGATGATATGATCGACTGGAAAAGCAGTGGCACAGAACTTTACCAGCAACTGGCAAGGGATTCACATACTGCATTAAAGGCCTGTGTCCCATTCACGGAACTTCCCTCTAATTATAAAACGCCAACCGGAGATTATTTAAGTTGGACTAAAAAGAATACATAAATCAGATCACATTCATGGAACCATTTGTAGAATACAAAATCGAACATGGACTTGCAACCATCAGCTTTTTTCATCCAGCGCACAATTCCTTACCTGGGTATCAGCTCAACCGATTAGCGGATTGCATTACTGAATTAGGGCTACGAGAAGATGTGAGATTGATTTTATTGACTTCAGCAGGTGAAAAGACCTTTTGTGCCGGAGCGAGTTTTGATGAATTGATGAGTATTCAGGATGAAGCTACTGGAAAACTTTTCTTTGGGGGTTTTGCTAATGTGATCTTGGCGATGCGGAATTGTCCTAAGTTAATTGTGTGTCGTGTCCATGGAAAGGCCATAGGAGGTGGTGTGGGATTGGCATCAACAGCAGATTACACCATGGCCAACCAATATGCCAGTATTCGTCTGAGTGAGTTGGCAGTGGGTATTGGGCCCTTTGTGATTGGTCCTGCGGTTGAACGAAAAATGGGTACCGCGGCTTTTCAAATGATGGCGTTAAATCCGGATGAGTGGCAAACTGCCCAATGGGCAAAACAACGCGGCTTATATTGTGAAGTTTTTGATTCAACAAGCCAGCTTGACGAATACCTGAAATATTTCTGCCAAAAGTTGTTGTCCTACAATCCATTGGCTCTGGTTTCTCTGAAAAGAGTTTTCTGGGAAGGGACTCAACATTGGGAATCATTATTGCTTGAACGAGCAGCCATCAGCGGCTCTTTGGTCCTCAGCGAACACAGCAAACGTGCCATTGAAGCTTTTAAATCCAAATAATATACACCTCAGGTTTAAAAAGAATAACTAACACTTGTTTGTATTCCAATATCAGATACCGGAATATGAACCTGATGGTTATTACTCTTCTGATAAATCGCAGACAATTCCCATTGCAAGTTCAACCATTTTTTCTGATAACCCAATCCCAGCACAAAATTATTGATTAAGGTAGCACTGTTGGAGGACTGGTTTAAGTCACTTTCGGTAATATATTGATTGGTATCATAATTTAGATAATCAAAATCAAGCAAGGTTTTGCTACTGAGTGTAAATTGAACTCCTCCGGTGATGAACGCAGCTGAAGAAGTACCAAATGGATACATGTATTTCAGGTAAACGGGAAGTAAAAAATCACTCGATTTAATCCGGATGTTTTGAAAATCTTCAGAGGTGCTGTGTCGTGGTTTTGCCAATTCAACAAATTCCACCTGATTGACTGCTTCGAATGCTGTTTGATTGATGTACTCTTGTTCATTGTAGTTCTGATAGAGTAACCCAGCTCCAATTCGAATATTACTATTTGCTTTACGTTCAATGATTGCACCGAAGGATTGGTGTGATTTGGTATACAGCAATACGGGTCCTGCTGACCAGGCCGAAGGTTTTACCATAGCACAAGGCTTCAATTCAGATTTTGTATAAGAATCATAGTTTATGGAATGAAGACCTATCGTAGGAAGTTTATCCATCGATTCAATTTCATTGAACTCGCTAATATGCGTACTAGGAGGATCAATGGTGGATTGAAGTGCATTGTTTTCAGATGAGGCATTATCCACACTTGAAGGAACCAAAGGATTATCAATATACCTTAAATCTTGCCTTTGAACTTGTTGGGTATTTCCTTTCCGTTTATGCAACTTTTGTTGAGGTAAACTATTTGAAACAGAGTGATCTTCACTCTTAACAATCGGTGTCAAGGAGGCTTCCACTTTATTACTCTCATGACTCATAACTGTATCAGCCGGCGACTCACTAGGCAAAGCAGCAATCGGTCCTTTGATCTCATTGTTTTCATTTGAAACTTTGCTTTGGTACCAGCTATAAGCCACTCCTGCACCACCCAGAAAGATTGCCAGAAGCAAAAGCAGCCATAAACCTTTCCTGTTCTTGCTTTCGTCATTGGCTTTCATTTTTCTCTCAAAACGCTCCCAATCACGCCCATCAAAAGCAGGTTCAAACTGTTTGAACTTCTGTCGTAGTCTGGAATCAAATTCTTCTGTTTTCATAGGTTTGATGGTAATGTATATTTCATAAATTCTGAATGTTCTTCCTGCCCATACATCCACTGCAACAATTCTTGCAGTTTACACCGGGCTTTTGACAAATTGGACTTCGAAGTACCTTCCGTAATGCTAAGGGACTCTGCAATTTCCTTATGGCTGTATCCATCGATGACATACATCATAAAAACGGTACGGTATGCCGGTGTAAGTTGATGTACAGCTTTTAATATTTCTTCTACAGACAAATTGCTCATGGTATGATCATCTATGGAAACATGATGATAATCCTCCAAGCCATCAGATACTGGAGTGCGGACGGCATGACGATAATAATCGATAGCCGTGTTCACCACAATGGTCCGAAGCCAGGCTTTAAATGGTTTTTCAAAATTGTATTTATCGAGATTCCTAAACATTTTTAGAAATGAATCATCCATCACTTCTTCACAATCTTCAATTTTGTTGGTGTACCGCAAACAAATGGATTTTACAAAACCATAAACATGGAGGTACAGTTTCTTTTGAGCCACAGGATGCTGACTGATACAATCCCGTATCAATACCTCCAACTCCGGAGCATTTACATATGTCTCGCTTCCTGCCAATTTGGTAATCTGTGGATTATCTCTTGAAATCATTACGAAAATAGGTAAAAAAGGGTTGCCAGTCCCTAAAATTTAAACGGCTTTCCTACCCTCCATTTATGGTTAAATAACTGATATTCAATAGATAATATGCTTAAAAATGAGCTCCTTAAGCCCAGTCAGTTTTATACTGAGGTAATAAAAAGTCTATTTTACAGTTACCCAAATCTGGACCGTATTTATCTTGTATAGTGGTATGCCCAACTCCTACCAACTTCTGGGTACCACTTTATTCACCCGATACTTCTTAAATCTCTTCGCATTTATTACTCCATCATAAATTGAAAATTAGCTGTTTGGAAATCAAGAAATAGAATTCCTTCGCTATTCATTCTCCTAAACTACCTCAGATCAATATGAATAAAATTCGTGCCTGTCCATATTGTGGAACAAAAATTCAGTTCTTGTGAAATTGATCCAAAGACTGAAATTCCACTTCAAACACAATGACTTAAACAAATCGACAGGGAATAATTCCATTAACCCCTAGATAAATACCCTTAATTAATCCATTGTGCGAAAGTAAAGGCCAATCTATTTTTGATTCAATCTATTGAATAGGTTTTTCCATTCGCTCAACAGGTTAATAGGTTCACTTGTCTGTCTATATGTGGCAAACGATAAAATTACATAACCAGATTACAATCAAAATAAGGATCGTCAATGGCTAAGTATAAAATATCTTATTGGTCAACTTAAATGTCTACCCATAAAATAATTTGGTCAAAAAGCAACCTTCCGTAAACATGAATCGTAAATCAACATATAAGACAATAAATGAAGAAAAGAATACCCTAAACTTTTTTAATTAATTAATTCAATTACATTTATTATGAACAGAGCATTTTTATTAATGGCTTTTGCAGCCATCATGATGACTTCATGTCAACAAGACAGTTTAGTGGACGCTGGATTGGATTCCACTTTCCTAAGCACCACATTAACCGATGATGATTTATCTGCATCGGAATTGTTTGAATTTCAACCCACAGGTGATCCTTCACAGGAAGGTCGTAAAAAACATCGCCGTGATTCATTGTGCAAACCCATTGCCATTGAAGACCTTCAACTTGCGATTACCGATTACATTGCTGCAAATTATTCAGGATCAGAAATTGTCAGAGCTTGTCAAATGTTGTCCAACGGAAACATTATCGTTATGGTAAAAGTCGGAGAAAATGAATTCGTTATCCTTGAATTCACCCAGGATGGACAATTTGTAAAAGAACTTGAAGTACGTAAGAAAGGGCCTAAAGGTCCTGGCCGTCATCTGACAGCTGTTGATCCTGCCAATTTACCCGCCGCCATTGCAGATTATTTAAGTGCAAATTATAGTGGCAGCACTATCCAGAAAGCAGGAACAAATTCTCTTGGAGAGTATGTGATTGCGATTGAATGGAACGGAGGTCGAAAGTTGTTGTTATTTGATGCATCCGGTAACTTCCTGAAGGAATTAAAATAGCAATTTTCTCATTAAAAAATGAAAGTCCTGGTGCCCGCCAGGGCTTTCTTTAAGTTTTACAATGAAAATCAAAATTGCATTACCCAGAAATCGTTTACACTTAAAAAGGATAGGGCCATCAATTAAAAAAATCAAATACAATATTTGTCATGGATTCACTTGAATAAATCAATTCTATCCTGCAGATCTACTCTTAGCTGTATGATTCAGTTTCGAAAATGCTTTCGCTTTATTGCTTTTTGAAAGGTAATTTTATCTGCCCTGTGACGATAAAGATCAACTCGTTAAAGTTACTCGAAGATCATCAAGCACAATCCCAAAGAACTGCTCTACAAGACCGTGGTGAGAAAATTAAAAATTCCTTAAATCCACGTTTAGGAATTCGCTGGACTTTTAACATGTTAAGGTTTTCTGGATATGATAATAAATTACTTACTTTGCTTTTTGAATGAGAAAAAATATGTTAAAAACAATTTTGCCGGCCGCTTTGGGATATTCATTTTTATTTATAATTTCCTCTTGTACAGATGAATACATTGGAACCGATCGGGTGGTTTGTTATGAACAGGAAATTGCTCCTTTGATTCTCTCCAGCTGTACGCGTAGTGAATGTCACAATCCTGCAGATCTGCAAGCTGGATATGATTTCACGACCTATGAAGGTTTACTCCAAGTCGTGAAACCCGGTGATTATGCCAGCAGTAAAATTTATAAAAAGATTACTGATGCGTTTGAAGTGATGCCTCCTGATCCCTTTGATCGATTATCCAAAGAAAATATTACTACCATTGCATTATGGATTGACCAAGGCGCACAAAAAGATATCCCTTGTACACAAGCAGATTGCGACACTTTGGATGTTCGTTACTCAACAACCATAAAGCCCATTTTGGACGTATATTGCAATGGTTGCCATGCTGGCTCTCAGCCACAAGGTGACATTAATTACAATACTTACGCAGGAGTCAAGGGTACGGTAGACAATCAGACCTTATTGGGATCCATTCGTCGTGAAAGAGGTTATGTCGCCATGCCAAAAAATGGAAATAAAATACCCGACTGCAAAATCAGACAAGTCGAAAAATGGATATTGGAAGGCGCTAAAAACAATTAAACTCAATATTGATTTTGTCACAGAAATTTTCTCCAAAGTATGCGTAATATAAAAAGCACCATTAGTATCCTGTCGAGCCTTTTATTCACATTTTCAGTGCAGGCACAGGATTTATTAGACGCTCTGGGTCCGGAAACCACCTCCCCTACAAAAATTACCAACGCCTTCAAATCTCCACGTGTCATCAGTTCGCACAGTATGGAAATGCTTCCTGCGGGAGCATTGGATTTTAGAATACTTCACCGGTTTGGCCGCGTTAACCAAGGCTTTGAAGAATTCTTTGGCCTTGACAATGCGACTATGCGAATGAGTTTTGATTATGGTATTACAAAAAATCTAACAGTTGGAGTTGCAAGAAGTACATTTAAAAAAGAATTGGATGCATTTGTCAAGTACAGAATTCTTTGGCAATCTGAAGGAGTAAAAAATATACCTTTTTCATTGGTTTGGACTTCTGGCATTATTCGCAACGGTTTAAATGATAATGTTCTGTCAGATCCTGAAATAGAAGTAACCGAATCTAGACGCCTGTCCTATTTTCATCAATTAATTATTGGACGCAAATTTAATGAAGCATTTACCTTTCAGCTAAATCCCATTCTGGTGCATACCAATATTGTAGATAGCAAACTCATTCCAAACAATTTACTTGCCATAGGGATTGGAACAAGGTATAAACTAACTAAACGTCTGGCGGTTGTATTGGATTATTTCTATCCACTCAATAACTTTCCACGGGATTTTCGTTCACATCCAATATCTCTAGGATTGGATATTGAAACCGGTGGTCACGTTTTTCAAATTCATTTTTCCAATTCAACAGGAATGAATGAACGTGCGTTGATCGCCGAAGAAAACGGAAATTTATTCGCCGGGGAAGTACAATTTGGCTTCAACTTGTCAAGAATATTTCAAATTGTAAAAAATAAAATTGATTAATCAATTCGATTCACATTCATATATGAAACACAATTTAACCCTTAGTTTTTTTATCTTAGCATCAATTTGCTATTTGTTTACATTCAGTGTTCCTGAACCAACGAATCCTCCATTGGGAAATACCGGAGCACCGGGTGAAACCACCTGTGCGCAACGCGACTGCCATGGAGGTGGAAGTTTTAAAGGATCTGTAACCCTGTTGGGCTTACCGGATACTGTAGTGGCCAATACCTTGTATGAAGTCACCGTAAAGGTTCAGTCGGATTCAGCTACCCGCACCGGATTTCAGTTGACTGTACTGGATGATCAAAACAATTTCGTTGGTAAATTCACTACCATTGCCAATGAACGCGTAAACATTGCCTCGTCCAACAATCCAAAAAGGACATATGCCAGACAATCTCAAGCGAAATTTTTTGATACCCTTGGTGAGGCTCAATGGAAGTTTAACTGGACTGCTCCCGCTTCTGTATCCAATGATAGCCTTCTGTTCTATTATGCTTCCTGCCTTGCAAATGGTGATGGTGCAAGGACCAAAGACAATGCGATCAATTTCAAAAGATCCTTCAGATTTAGGTTACCTGTCGCGAATGATAATATCCAAAATGAGATCAACAGGATAAGTTTATTTACACAGGGGACGCAATTGGTATTTTTAGGATCCATCACAAGCAAAATACATTCAGTACAATTAAAAAACCTGAATGGATCAGCTATAGGCCAGGGTTTTGATTTGGGTAACAATCGATTTGAAATCGGAAAACTACCGGCCGGTCTTTATTTGGTGCATTTCAACGTCAACGGAACTCCAAGCAGTAAGAAAATCTATATTTCGGAATAGTGCTCATTGATCACAAACAACGAAAATTATTATTCATGGCACATTCAAACATACTCCAATGAGTAAGTGCTATCAAGACTTAATACGATAATATTTTTACAATCATTTGACGAACATCTTCAACAGAAGGAAGCATTTCCTTTTCAAGTGTACTGTTCAGTGGAATTGCCGGTAGGTTTTTCGCTCCTAAATAATGAGGTGCGGCGTCCAGGAATTCAAAGCAATGCATAGCAATTCTTCCGGCCAGTGTTTGCGCAAAACTGTTTTCAATGGTTTCTTCTGTGAGGATCAATACGCGATGATGTTTTTGAACAGTCTTGTAAATTGTTTCTTCGTCCAGTGGAACCAATGTCCTTAAATCAACAATTTCAACCCGATCCTTGAATTCACTACTTGCATTCAATGCCCAGTGAACGCCCATTCCATATGTAATGATACACATACTGGACCGCATTTCATCCAGATTACATTCCTGAACGATATGGGCTTTGCCAAGTGGTATGCAGTAATTTTCGTCAGGCATAACACAGCGGGCCATTTCGGTTCCTGGAACTTTTGACCAATACAATCCTTTGTGTTCAAAGATGACCACGGGATTGGGATCATAATAGGCAGCTTTCATCAGACCTTTCAAATCTGCTCCATTCGAAGGATAAACCACTTTAACTCCTTTAATATTGCAAACTACAGATTCAACACTTGATGAATGATAGGGACCACCACTCCCATATGCACCGATAGGTACCCGGAGCACCATACTCACCGGCCATTTTCCATTCGTAAGATAACAAGATCTTGCGACTTCTGTAAAAAGTTGGTTGAGTCCCGGCCAAATGTAATCTGCAAATTGAACTTCTACGATGGGTTTCAAACCAACGGCCGACATGCCCACCGTACTACCTACGATAAAGGCTTCCTGAATGGGTGTATTGAAAACACGATGGTCACCAAATTTCTGAGCTAATGTGGCTGCTTCACGAAAGACGCCCCCCAAGCGCTTACCAACATCCTGACCATACAATAAACACTCGGGATGTTTGCGCATGAGTTCTTCGATGGCAAACAAAGCACAATCTACCATAACCTTTTCTTCTCCATTTTCAGGAGAACGCAATCCGGTCTCTTCTGTAATGGGGGTTGGGGCGAAGTCATGTAAATACAAGTCTTCAGGTCTTGGGTCCTCCGCTTGTCTGGCTTTGTCAAAATCAACTAACACTTGTTCGCGTACCTGCTCCTCCATCAATCTAAGTTGGTCTTCCACAAATCCTGATTCCAATAACAGTTGCCTTAGTTTAGGATACGGATCCCTTTGGATGTGCTCCTCCAAATCTTCACGATACCATTCTTTGCGGACACCGCTGGTATGGTGATTGAGCAATGGAACGCGTGCATGCACGAGAATGGGTTTTCTTTTTCTCCTAATCTTTCCAATAGCTTTCTGCAAGGTCAGATAACATTCTACAAAATCTGTCCCATCTACCTGATACGCATCAATGCCTTTGAAACCTTGAATGTAATCATATGCATCCCCCTTTCGGATTTCGGATGCATGAGCGCTGATGTCCCATTCATTATCCTGAACCAAATAAAGTATGGGCAATTGTTTGAGTGCTGCCATGTGAAAAGCTTCAGCAACTTCACCTTCAGTAATTGAAGCATCTCCAAGAGAACAAACCACCAGGGGTTTGTCCGGCGAATGAACCTCCATTTGAGACAGTTCCCTATATTGAAGTCCCATCGCAATACCGGTAGCAGGAATTGCTTGCATGCCGGTTGCAGAGGATTGATGTGGAATTTTAGGTTTGTCATTGCGCTTCAGACTTGGATGACAATAATAGGATCGACCACCTGAAAACGGATCATCTCTTTTCGCCATTAACTGAAGCATAATTTCATAGGGTTGCATACCAATGGCCAATAGGATACTGTCATCTCTATAGTAAGCCGATAAATAATCAATGTCCAACAACTGCAAACCCAGGGCAATCTGGATGGCTTCATGTCCACGAGAAGTTGCATGAACGTATTTACTTACCGTTTTAAAATTCTCCTCGTAAACCTCTGTTAAGGATTTGGCAGTACAAAGCAACCGATAGGCTTGTTCAAGCAATTCTGGAGGCAGGTTTTGGTGTTTCTTTTTTCCCATAATTGATCTTTGCAAAGGTATCTAAGCTATTTCATATCCCTGGACCCTTCTGAAGTCTGGATCTTACATTTTGATTTATTTGCCCGGCAATTGCTGCCGCTACGCGTTGACCATCCATTGCAGCAGACAAAATTCCACCGGCATAGCCCGCGCCCTCACCGGCTGGATACAATCCAAAAACCTGTGGATGCATAAACGTGTCAGGGTCTCTAGGTATCGTCACAGGAGCACTGGTTCTGGACTCAGTGGCTACCAATACCGCTTCCGGATGACTGTACGCTGGAAATTTCCTAGATAAAATTTCCAATCCGGCTTGCAAGCGATGCTTAAGTGGTTCGGGCAGGTGCCGGTGAAGTGATGCAGAATGAATACCGGGTATATAAGAAGTCTCAGGCAAGGATTTACTAATCGTTCCTTTCATAAAATCCAACATGCGTTGTGCAGGTGCAGCCTGGCTTCCATCCCCTAAAGCAAACATCTTTTGCTCAACGTATTGCTGGTACATCATACCCTTCAATGCACCGTGTTGTTGAAAAGCCTGAAAATCATTAACGTCAACCGTACTGACCAACCCACTGTTTGCGAATGGTGAATTGCGACGAGACAACGACATTCCGTTGACCACTATTTCCCCCGGGGCCGTCGCTGCCGGAATGATGAGACCTCCCGGGCACATGCAGAATGAAAAGACCCCTTTTTGATCAACCTGACAGGAAATGTTATAGCTGGCAGGTGGCAAATAGTCTGGTCTTTCAGATAATTTGTATTGCATTTTATCGATCACGGCCTGAGGATGTTCAATTCGCAATCCAACGGCAAAAGTTTTGCAATGAATGTCCAACTTCTTCTTTTGAAACAGGGAATATATCTCTCTTGCGGAATGGCCAGTGGCCAAAATAAGATGCTCTACCGGTATTTCACCGGTAGTCGTTTCAAGAGCTTTGATCTTACCGGCTTCCACTTTAAAATTTTCAAGCTTTGTACCAAACCGTACTTCCCCGCCACAACCCTCAATCGTAAGTCTGATATTTTTTAATAATTCCGGCAGTTTATTACTTCCAATGTGGGGATGAACATCTACCAAAATATCCTGATCGGCACCATGTTGGACCAACAATTCCAATACCTTTCTGATGTTACCTCGTTTGTCAGACCGTGTATACAGCTTTCCATCGGAATACGTACCCGCTCCACCTTCTCCAAAACAATAATTCGAATCCGGATTCACCCGGCCAAGCTGTTGGATATCCCTCAGATCACGACGGCGGGACTGAACATCTTTGCCTCTTTCTAAAACCACCGGACGGATTCCTGCAAGCAATAACTCAAGAGCAGCAAAATATCCACAGGGCCCGGAGCCAACAATATATACCGTATCATCATGGCTCACTTGCTGAAAAAGATATGGATTGAAAAGGTTCTTACTAACGTCCGTTAGGTATACCTCAGCTTTGAGTACATAGTAAATGGTTTTGGATCTGGCGTCCAGGTTTCTTCTGATGATTCGAAAGTTAAAACGGGTAGTTGGATCCCACGAAAGCAAATCACCAATGGCCTTTCGATGTGCGTTGTCATCGGAGATCAATCGAGCAGGTAGTCGGTAATCGACAATGGTTTCCATCAGGAAATGGCTTTCCGAATCCGAACCAATCGCTCCAAAAGGGCCTCCATAAATTCCAGTTTGAGCATATTGGCGCCATCTGATTTGGCCACAGCGGGATTTGGATGCGTCTCAATAAACAATCCATCTGCACCTACTGCGACTGCAGCGCGGGCTATGGTTTCGATTAAATCAGGCCGACCTCCGGTGACTCCTGAAGCCTGGTTAGGCTGTTGCAAAGAATGGGTGCAATCCATGATCACCGGCACACCAAATTTTTGCATGGTAGGTAATCCCCTAAAATCCACGATCAAGTCCTGATATCCAAAACTGGTTCCGCGGTCGGTCAGCCAGACCTGTTGATTTCCACTTTGCCGCAACTTTTCAACTGCAAAAGACATACCCTCAGGACTCATAAACTGACCTTTCTTAATGTTTACGGTTTTACCCGTTTCAGCCGCAGCCACCAATAAGGATGTCTGACGGCAAAGAAATGCCGGAATTTGCAGAACATCTACATATTGTGCGGCAATGGCTGCTTCCTCATCCGTATGGATGTCGGTCAACACGGGAAGTTGATAAGTTTCTCGGATTTCTCTTAATATTTCTAGTCCTGGTAAATCACCCATGCCCGTATAGGAATCCAATTTGGAGCGATTTGCTTTACGATAAGAGGCTTTAAATATGTAGGGAATGTCCAGGTTTTTACACAGTACCTGCAATGTTTCAGCAATATGATGGCAAATTTCCTCCGACTCCACCACACACGGACCAGCGATCAAAAAAAAATTCCCAAAGCTTCTCTTTTCGATTTGCTGTAAGATTTGTTCTACCATTGAAATTTACATTTTAAGTACCCAGGCTTGAGGGTGTATGGTTTGCTGAAGGTCTGCAAGCACACTTTTCAAATCCATGGTCATACAATTAAATTTTACTCCCACTCTATGAAAGTTCTTATAACTACCGCGGTACACCTCATAATTCAATTTTTCCAATTTACTTTCCAATTTTTGAGCATTGGATGGATTGAGGAATGAACCCACGATGATGATACAAGGTTTGTTTTGAATTGCATTGGAGATTGAATCCAATTTGATGGAATCAATGAGGGTTTCACCAGCTTCATGGTCAATTACCGGGGTTTGTCCTGAGGAGTCCAATGAAGCATCGGGGATTTCTAGGGAATCTCTAACTATACGCGAGCCCAACAATAGACTATCCTCAGCATTCCGCTGACTGCCGAGTTCATTGTTTTCGTTCTGGGTTGAAACCGGGCCATCTGGGTGGTCAGGCCAAAACAATAATGCTAAAAAGATCAACCACAAAATACCCAGTGTAATCCACAATGCTTTTAGATTGTTTTCTTTTCTTTTGGGGATTGAATCCATATTGACAGCAGAGGAAATCCCACTGGGGCTGTATACTTTCTGTATGGGCTCCAATGGCAAGGGTCCGGCGCCGTATACATCCTGCAACAAATTAATATCCGATTGAATGAATTTAAGCTCAGTTCCCTCCATGATTAGCGACCCAAAGGGCTGCCATTCGATCCTTCCGTTTTTTTCCAGTTGAACACGAAGGTATTGTCCCAGCGTTTTGATCTGCTCGTTCAATTCCTCTGTGTCATAACCAAACGCGTCATGAAGGTGTCCAACCATTGCTGTGGGATCCGTATCATCCTCAGGAACCATCGACAGTTTGAGCCTGGCCGGATATATTAATGATTCCAGGTGATTGATATGGGCATTTTCAATCTCAGATTTGAAACTGGCAATTCCTGGCAATTTGAACCCATGGTAATGGTTCAAATGCCACCAAATGAGATATGATATGTGTGCTTGTTTTGCCACAAGAAATCCTCTAAACGCACATAAAAGTAATCAAACTCCTGCTCCCGGAGCCTTGCTTAAAAGTATCAGTTTTGAATTCAGGATAGTTCCCCGCAAGGATCATTCCTGTTCTTTCTTCTTTCTCTTTATCTTAAACAAATCAACGATTTCCTTTTCAGTAAGAAATTCAAATTCAACGAATTGCGAGCTTACATGTTTTTTAATTTCCTGATATTCTTTGCTCCTTTTGTCTTTGTAGAACCCAAGTAATTTTCGAACATAATCCATGCAAAGCCCTTTTGTTTCCTGATCAAATGCGCTATTGCCAAAAACATTCATGTAATTGTAAAATGTTCGAATCAGTTCGAAAAACGAAAGGTACTCTGGTTCTGTCAGATGGGTAATCACCTTGGTAAAGAGCTGAAGTACAGCCAGTCGCAGGCATTCATTGTTAATGGACATGCCTTCGTATTGGCTATAAAAGGCATTTACAGCATCCAATGCGTCTTCATGAACAAATCCTTTATCATGAATCGTCATCAGAAGGTTATAAAAGCGAATCAAGTCGTCGCCTTCATTCCTGTTGAGCAGGCTGTAAAATTTCCGGTCGGTGGATGGCCCAAATTGTATTCCTTGCCGATAAGCCAGTTTTAAAAATTTGAAATAAACTGGATTGAACTGTGGGTTCTCATATCGACAGGCATTGAGCGCATTGGCAAGGTGCTGAGTTTCCGTTGGATTGAGTTCGACAAAATTGGAAATGATGGCAATCAGATCAATAAACTCGGATTCTTTATAAAAACTTTTTTGCGAAATGAGTTTATGAATTTCTTCGATGTAGCTGTCGTGATTCGATTTAAAAGCTATTCGACTTAACAGGAATTGTTTGAGCAGACTGGACTCTAATTGCAATTCATTGATGCTTTCAGGAAAACTGGCATAGAAAAAATTGTAATGTGAAAACTGCTTTTTGTACCGTATGTAGAGGTTCTTCCGTTCCTCAAGATCCCGAAACCGATCATGGATCATCGATTGGAAATAAGCTTTTACTTTTTTATTTTCAATGGAATCCAGCAGGTTAGCAATCCAAATATTTGAACTCAGGGCAAAGCCAAGTTGAACGGTTTGTCCGATACGCTGCTTAAGCACATCAAAATTGGTGGAATTGGCAATAGCCAGCAAGAATTGCTTAAAGGTCTCTTGCGGACGTACATATTTAAATTGTTCATTAATCTCTCCCCTCAATACACAATATCCCAAAACACGCGGTTGAAAAAGGCCTTCAAAGAAAGGGTTGAGCAAAACCTTTTCGAGCTCAGGAAGTTGAAGAGGGTGTCTCTCAGCCACTTCCTGGTATATTTCGGCCACCATCGGTTCATAAACATCCTGCAGACTTTTATAAAGCTCATTGGTCTCTTCTTCCAGATAAGCAGTCAATTCATCTGAACCCTGGATGAGTTCAGCAACAGCTTGAAGACGTTCTTTGTAATCTTGTAATAAGGCTTGCATAGGTCAAATTTTTTATGGCTATGAATGACAAAACCTGAACATGCAAGGTGCATATTCAGGTTTATTATATTTTGTAGTTATCTAATAATGCAGGATATTAATTTAATATTCCTACAAATTCAAAAACAAAAAACTTAAAATCGGTTAAAGGTCAAAATTCTATTCTTCTTCAGTTGCAGCTTCTGGAGTAGGTGCAACTACTGCAGCTTTAGCAACTCCGCTCACTTTTTTATGAAAATCTTCCATTTCTTGCTTACGGGCCTGTACTTTCTGTGCAATATTACCCTCTTTTGCCGTAATCCACTCCATGTATTTGGCATCTGCTTGCTCCTGAGTCAGTACCCCTTTTGAAACGCCTCGCTGAAGATGTTTGCGGAATAGAATTCCTTTGTATCGAAAAATTGCATTTACGGTGTCAGTGGGCTGAGCACCTTTCATTAGCCAATCAAAGGCTTTGTCCCTGTCGATGTCAACGGTTGCAGGTTTGGTGATTGGATTGTATATGCCAATTTTTTCAATAAATCTTCCGTCTCTTGGGGATCTTGCGTCAGCAATGACGATGTGATAAAAAGGAGCTTTTTTGCGTCCTTTGCGTTGTAATCTGATTTTTACGGCCATTTGTTCTTTAAATTTTTAATGTTTAGACCCCTATCGACTTACTCTGTAAATCAGACTCTGCCGACAGATTGGGGCGCAAAAGTACCACCTTTTATCCTGTTTTTATCCACAACTTACAAAATTTTATACGAAATCTTTTATTCCAACTCACGGGATTTAAGAAATGGTCGCTTTAAATCTTGATAAATATTGATTTAAGTCATTGATTTTGATTTCCGTTTGTGCTACCTTAAGAGAAAAAATGATGAAAATCGCAGTTTTACTTATTATAGCCGCATGGTGTTTGGATTTTCAACTGGCATATTCCGAAACTGAACCTAACAATTCGGCAAACCAGGTAAATAAATTTGCCTACGATGGATCCCAAACCGAGAATTTAACCGGCACAGATTTAGCAGACTGGTTTTATATAGACATTCCCGAAGCGGGTATTTGGCAATTAAATATCAATAAAACGGGAACGGGAACCGGCTTTATTAATTTAAGAGGCGGGGAAATGATCCAGCAAGATTTGATCACGAGTTATACGCTGTCTTCATCTGAAACACCCCCGGGGACATTTAATACTTGGAGTGTTGCTTTGTTGCCTGGTAGATATTTTATTGAAATAAAAAAGAGCAACAATTGAGAACTTTTTAATACAAGGAAATAATTACAACCTATTTTCTGTTCCTTGTTTTTTTACATTATCTGACAGGTCTTTAATTAAGCTCCCACTATTTTTCCAATTTATGGACGGAACAGTAACCTCATCCTCATCGAATTTATGATCATCATAAGTAGAACCATCGAGATATCTGCCTGTATTGACATCGAAATTATATCTTTCAGCTAACTCTATTCCTATTTCTTTTTCAATTCTTGATATGTCTATTAAAATATCGTGCAATTGAGGATGGTTAAAGAAGTCATGATGATTTATATCATAACTTCCTATTGGCTTTGCCAATATATCGTAAACCGAAATAATTTGTTGAAAGATTATTTTCAATTTAGAAAACAGTTCTTCTGATAGAATTTTATCGTTCCACTTGCCTCCTATATAGTCCTCAATGTGAAAATCCTCAAGTATAGATTCAACTGCCTTATTTAAAAAATAATTATGAGAATCTACTTTCAATAATGAACATAGAAATTGATGATATTTATGAAGTAAATATAACTTATTGTTTAGGGTCATTTAAATTAAAAAGTTAATCACACCTGTCCAAAAGAAGATTGGAACTGTAAATCAATGCCGAATTTAATGACAAATTTTAAGTTAAATCGGATAATTTAGAATCTACCCTAGGCATGATAAAACAAATTAAATTAAGGTGGTTTTATTTTCTGAATTATTGGATCATTTAGCCCATTCAAGAATTCAATTCTCACAAATAAGTTTAACCGGAGGAAAGAAATTAAGTTGGAGAGTTGCCATTTATTTGTGCTTTTGATTGGAGCTACCTCAACAATCGGTATATAAATAAGGCTATTATTAACTGGATCATCAACTCCACCTGAAAAATTTGTCAGGTCAGTTAGTCAAGTATTGCGAACTGGTAATTGTAAAGAGTTTTAATTCAACTATGGATCAGTGTATTTCCTAAATGCAGGCTTTGAGGCTCCAGGATCATTGTTGCAATTTCGTAACCAATCTGGTTAAAAGGGATGGGAAATTCTTCGTTGTCGGGAAAGCTGAAGTAAAATTTCCATTCAATCGGTCTCCGATTAAATGGGCTTTCTGGCATATCAACTGTTACATGTGGAAAAGCCATTCTATCTGCATCATAGACGTCCTTTCCCTTGTGATGTTCTGGCTGAAAACGGGCAACCAGGAGGCAATCATGATAAAGGCGAAAAAGTTTCTGAAAAACGACATTTTTACAACATGCATTCTTCAAAACGAAGTGAGGAAAGCCTAAAATTCGAACCCCTGAACAGAAATTGATTTTAACTTATTGATCACCTCAACAGGATGAGGATCGGCAAATACCGCATTACCCGCCACCAATACATGTGCTCCGGCTTTCAGAATGACTTCTGCATTTTGCAGTCCTACCCCGCCATCCACTTCAATCACGGTGGATAAATTTCTTGCATCGATTTCTTGTCTGAGCCTATGGATTTTATCCAATGAGCGATAGATAAATTTCTGCCCGCCAAACCCTGGATTCACGGACATTACGCATACTATATCGATTTCATCTAAAACTTCAAAAAGGGCTTCGACCGGAGTATGTGGGTTTATAGCAACTCCAGCTTTGGCTCCCAATTCATGGATTTGTTGCAAGGTTCGGTGAAGATGCGGACAAGCTTCCAGGTGAACGGTCAAATGATCCGCTCCTGCATTTCGGAACAAAGGGAGGTATTTCTCAGGTTCAACAATCATTAAATGGACATCCAACGGCTTTTTTGCCAACCGATGAATGGCTGAAATAACAGGAAGGCCAAAAGATATGTTAGGCACAAAACAACCATCCATCACATCCAGATGATGCCAATCGGCAGAGGATTCTTCAAGCCATTGGATTTCCTCACCTATCCGGAGAAAATCACAACTCAACAATGAAGGGGCAATGATGGGCATGGTCAGCGGATTTGATCCACAAAGATAGCTAAGAGCCCAGTAACTATGAAATTCAACGAAATAGCCAAAGTCAATGGAGTGATTCCCATCCTAACCCATCAGTACACCACCTGGTCCCAGGAAAATGGAATTTCCTGATGCATAGCAAGAAATACATTGGCGGTTACCCATACATCCTGGGCACAATATGCGGCGATCCGCTCAAGGTCCTGATCTTCATAAAAAACGCGACCTACCTGGCTACCATCCATATCCGTTTTGGGGCTTTCAAGTCCCAGACAGGCCGCCAATAAATCCAAAGAAGTAAAATGTTTGATGTCGCCAAACTTCCAGAGCTCCATGGTATCCACAAGATGCTTGATTTCCCAAGGCTTACGGCCAGCAATTTGTAGAAGTGCTGGAAGCTGTAATCCATTGATGGTGGCCCGCCTGCACAAAAAAGGAATGTCAAATTCCCGGATGTTGTGTCCACATAAACGATGCTTCTCGGGTCGATAAAAGTATTTACCCAACAACTCAAAAAAATCGGATAGAATGACCTCCTCATCGGGTCCAGCAAATGTTTTGATCCTCAGCTGATCACCCCGTACAAAGGCGGCTCCAATGCAGACCACTTTTCCGAATTCGGCATAAATAGCGGCCCGCTCCTGATAAATTTGTTCAATGCTTTTTTCCGGTTCCCGCTCTTTGAAATATTGCAACTTGCGCTCAACCAATGGTTGCCACCTGGAATCCAATTGATGAAAATATCGAGAAACACTAACCGTTTCAATATCTATAAATAATACATTATCAAGAATCATAATATGAATTTATCCGGGTTTACCCTGAGAAGCCTCCGGGTAAACCCTAAATTTTTCAATGTCCATACTAAATTAATGGAAATGCTTGTTAAATCACTAACTTTACGAAATCAAACAAATACAATCGTATGTCAACGTCTAATCAAAATGTAAAAGCCCTCGTCATTATTGCCATTCTGGGCTTATTCGGTCTAAACGTTTATCAGTTTGTCAACAATTCCAACCTCCAAAAAGATAATCTGGCTAAAGAAAATGAATTGGTCCAATTGGAAGATGCAAAAGCCAAACTGGATAAAGACTACCAACAAGCGGTTTCAGATCTCAATGATATGAAAACGAATAATGAAGAGTTGAATAAAATAATTGACTCTCAAAAGGAAGAACTTAGAATTCAAAAGGAAAAAATTTCAGGTTTGCTGAGGGATAGCAAAAACCTATCCATCGCTCGCAAAGAAATTGAGGCGATGAAATCCAAAACACAGGATTACATTGCTGAGATTAATCGCTTAAAATCTGAAAACGAACAACTGAATCAACAAAACACCAACTTACAACAAGAAAAAGCCAGTTTGACCCAGGATCTACAATCCAAAACAAACGAAAATCAACAACTCAATACCGCTAAGGCCAATTTGTCGGCTCAAAATGAAAGCATCAATAAGGAAAAGGATCAACTGAGCAGAAGATACAATCGTGCCACAGCCATAAAGGTTTCAAAAGTTGATGCTGAGGCATATCAGGAGCGGGAAGGAAAAAAACCAAAAGGTGTGTCAAAAGCCGCAGAAACAGATTTTTTAGAAGTGTGCTTTAAGACCGGGGTAAACAAAAATACTGAAGCAGGTTCTGAGAAATTTTATATACGTATAATTTCACCTACCGGTGAAACTCAGTCAATCGAATCAGAAGGTTCCGGAGTTATTCGCAATGATTTGAACGGAGAGATGGTTAAATTTTCTGTAGCAGTTACTGCAGCTTATGCCAACGACGAAAAAAAATTATGCGGCCAGTTCAAAAATCCAGGCGGATTTTCAACCGGAGTTTATCAGATTGAGGTATTCAATAAAGGTTACCTGGTGGGAACTGGAACCAAAAAACTTAAATAACCGCATTTAATTTTATACCGGCGGTTTTCGCGATTTAGCTTGCATCCATGATTCATTGGTTCGATGTAGCATGGAACCCCCTGGGTTATCCAGTCACCTGGATAGAAATCATTTCCGTCTTTTCTGGAATTGTTGCCGTATATCTTGCAGCCAAGGAAAAAATCCTTACCTGGCCATTAGGGTTGATCAATATTACCACAGCGTTTTTCATATACTACCATGTCCAACTGTACTCGGATATGTTTCTCCAAATTTACTTTTTTGGCATCAGCCTCTATGGTTGGTGGATATGGAAAAACGAACAGAAAGAAAAAATTCCATTGAAGTGGTTAAGCCTACAGCTGAAGTATTATTTGGTCATTTTACTAACCCTTGTTAGTCTCTTAACCGGCCATTTGATTTCTCAATTGCACGAATATTTTCCTTCCCTCTTTGAAAAACCCGCTGCATATCCTTATTCAGATTCTCTGGTAGCCATTGCCAGCATCTTCGCCAATACCTTAATGGCACGCCGTTACATTGAAAGTTGGGTGCTATGGATTGTTATTGATATCATTTGTGTGTATCTCTACTTTCAAAAGGATATTCTCTTTATTGCACTGGAGTTTTTCGTCTTTCTATTGCTTGCAATATTGGGATTGGTGAATTGGTTGCAGTTAAAAAAGAAACAAGACCTTTCTTTACAAATGAACCATCGCTTGGGTTAAATCACTCAATAAATAATCTGCATCTTCCAATCCCACGTACATCCGGATTAACCGATGACTTGAATCCTCCGGATTGAACTGCTCAAGAGGGATACCCGCCAACCTTGGGATGATAAGACTTTCATGTCCACCCCAACTCACTGCCATCAGGATATGACGAAGCTTATTGCAAAACAATTCTATGCGATGTGGATCCCGGCATTTCACAACAAATGAAAATAATCCGCAAGCTCCACTCATTTGTTTCCTGGCCAACTCGAATTGTGGGAATTCTGGGTCCAATGGAAACAAAACGGACTCAATTTTAGGATGCTTTTTCAAACACTCCACTATGATCATCGTAGTCTTTTGAATGCGCTCCAGGCGAACAGGAAGTGTACGTAATCCCCGGATAAGCAACCACGCATTAAATGGCTGAATTCCATTTCCAGCCGTCAAATACTCAAGGTTAAATACTTTTCTCAGTAATTCGGTACGTCCACATAATACGCCTGCTACGGTGTCACTATGACCCGATAAATATTTGGTAGCTGAATGCAGTACCAGGTCAATTCCCCAGCGACTGGGCTTTTGAAAGATCGGGCTACAATAACTGTTGTCGATTACTGTCAATAGATTATGTGATTTCGCCAATTTCGCCACCCCTTCCAAATCCTGTATGGCAAAATCCCAACTATTGGGAGATTCAAGGTAAATCAATCGGGTATTGCTCTGAATGGCATCCCTTATTTGACTTAGCTCTCTGGCATCCACAAAACTGGTTTGCACTCCAAATCTTGGCAAGATATCATTGAATAATTTTTGCGCCCAACTATACGGTTGTTGGACGGAAATCACATGATCACCTTGTTGAACAAAAGGAACCACCGACAAAAAAATAGCAGCTGCACCACTGTTCAATACCAGAGCATCCTCGGTTTCTTCCAAAGCAGCAAGTTTTTTTCTCAATATATCTACGGTTGGATTGAGTCCTCTTGAATAAATATATCCACCATATTCGTCTTGAAACCTGATCCGCATTTCCTCTACCGTCCGAAATGCAAAATTGGAGGTTTGGACAATAGGAGGAGAAACCGCTTGAAAGTACTGATCACGGCACTCCCCTAACTCATTTAAAATAAACGACAAATCATAATTTTCCATCTTGTAAGCATCAGGTCTAATTAGTCAATTAAATTTTTCAGTTGAACCCAGTTCATGAATTAAAGATGCTTGGATTGCCCTAAGGGCCGAAAAACCCTAATCAAGAAGAGCTTGTCGGGATCCGGATATCACCAGCCATCAAAACGCACACTCTATGCCTTTGCATTAAATGGGTCGAATAAAAATCGCGAATGCCATGATAATGTTCAGGCAATGCTATTTCCGAAAATAATATTACTCGAAAACCGGTTCAACAGGTCAATCTTATGATGTTCAAACGTTTTTATGCCGAATATTTTCACAATCTTTTTGATCATAAAATCTGAACTGGTTTATATTTTTTTTCGAATGATAAAATAGAAAATCCACAATCCCAAAACCACTATGGTTGCAACCATTCCATTCACTGGATTAAGATAAACGCATGATGCAGCTACAAATAAATAAGCCGCTATGAAAAACAAGGGAACCCAGGGATATAACTTTATGGAAAATACTTTTTCCTGATGAACTCCGTCTTTGTCCATGGACTTTCGAAGATAAAATATTGTCGCTGCAGAAGCTGCCATTCCCAGTGAATCCAAAATCATGACGAACCCTAAAATTCGTTCGAAGGTTTCCGCAAAAAAAGTAATGACAACTGCTGCTATGGCAAAAGTTGTTAAACTATAAATCAATACCTGATGCTTACTTGATTTCCATTGAAACACCTTTGGCAAGACCCCATCAAGGCTCATGGCATACATGATGCGTGGATTACTCATCAAATTAACATTAACATAAGTCAATAAGGCCAGGACCAACAAAACAGTAAATATTTTTTCTCCCACTTCTCCCATCATTTTCCTAACCACCACCGACGCTACTCCTTCTGTAGTTTTCAATTCTTCAAACCCAATCACCAGGTAGTAACTCAGGTTTACCAAAACATAAAAAAGAATGACTACGCCGATGCCCAAAAATATTCCTCTGGGCAAATTCCGCCTTGGGTTCTCCACTTCCTCTCCAAAGTTTATCGTATGTTGGTATCCTCCATAAGTAAAACATACCGCGACGAGTGTAGCACCAAATGACCAGATCCATTCAGAAACGCCCATAGCCTGAGAGGAAGAAGCTAAGGCTATGTCCGGTTTTACATGTAGGTCTGTAAAAAAAAGAGCGGTCACAATCGTCATCAACAACCCTAATTTGATCATCATTAGAACATTCAGAGCTAAACTACTCATTCGAAGTCCCTTTAAATTTACCAGATAAAAAATTAGAATAATGAAAACCGCTATCATTGATTCGTAAAATGTGCTGACCGGATGATCAAACAGAAGAGCAACTAAATAATCTGAACCAATCAAAGCGACTCCACCCAATGAAGCTGCATTGGTCACCAATATCATTCCATTCATCGCAAATGCAATGGATGGATGATAGGCAACAGAAAACACTTTATAATATGCTCCGGTTACAGGATAGCGTGCTCCAATTTCAGCATAAGTCAAGGCTCCACAAAGTGCGATTAACCCTCCAAAAATCCAGGCTGAAAAGAAAATAACAGGAGTATTGGATGAGCCAGCACTCACGGATGCTGTCTTAAATATGCCCATGCCAATCACCAGGCTAAGGACTACGATCCCAATGGAAAATAAACTGAGTTGAGCTTTACTTTCTTGCATCTTTAGACTGCTGTTGTGTTGATTTCAGATGTTGATGAATCGCATTCGTGAAATTTAATTTGGGTTTTCTTTGTAATTTTTCCCTACGCTTCAAACCCGTTCATGCTTCAAATATAAATCATCTTAGCATGTATGTTGCGGAATGGTTACAGACTTGGCACAGGAAATGTCAACTTCTCCAGCCTTGCCTTATCTGATTGAATCATTCAAATATTTATTTGAACGACTTCCCTGACAACCTCCAGTATGTAAAAAAAATATAATGCGAAAATTTTCAAGTTGATGCCATTCTGAAAAAGCATACCACAAAGGTCCTGTATAGACGGGATCCAACTGCAAGCCGAACTCCGATTTGGTTTTACGCAACAGTTCCACCACTTGTTGTCCCGGTTTTGCAAAAGAGGAAGTTAGAGGATTTGACAACCAATGGATCCGGTTTGAATGTTCGAAGGAATATGTTGCCTGCCTAACCGATTTCAGGCTTGCAAGTTGAATGGAATGTGTGTGGTTCAAAATTCCGTGCAATGTTGTACCCGTACCACACGGAACCAGGAGTAAATTGTCTTTGTTATCCCAACCGTCCGGCATTTCGCTTACCCAATCCTTCCACCCCATTAATCCTCGTTTGCCTCCACCTCCTTCCGGAATGATGTAAAAGGTTTTTCCGTCCAGTGTTTTATATTCATCTTGATGGTTCCTGAACAACTGTGCATCAATTCGCGATATTGGCAGACATTGAGTATTCCAGTTTTGTAAATCCCGCAGGGTATCGGTAACAAACATTTGATTCCAACCATATACATAAACTGTACACGGTATTCCCAATAGGTTGCAGACATAAGCTAAGGCATGCAAGTGATTGGAATGTGCACCCCCTATACTGAGTATCCCGTCTGCCGGATTTTCAATGTAATGATGCAAGTGATACATTAGTTTTCTCCATTTGTTTCCGCTGATGATTGGATGGATCAGGTCATCGCGTTTGACGAACAAGGTCCGATTATTCAAAACAAAAACTTCCATCGGACTTGGCAATGTCAAATCTAATGGTAAACATTTCAAGCGATCGGAGAAACTATCGTTCATACCAGCTGGATAAACTACCTTGCTAACTTAAATTCAATGGGTATCTTGAATTGTACACTCACATTTCTTCCACGGTTTTTTCCTGGATTCCAGTCTGGGATACTGCGAACTACCCTTAATGCTTCCGCGTCACACGCAGGGAAAAGTGGTTTGATAATTTTGGGTTGTCTGACACGACCATAAGCATCCACGACAAATCCTACCACGACGATTCCTTCAATATGGCCAATTGCAGCTTCCTTTGGGTAAATCAATTTAGAATGAATATACCTTGACAACGCAACTTGACCTCCCGGATATTGGGGCATAACATCGGCAAAATCGACCGCTAATTCCCCATCACCCGACGATGGATCCGAATCCTGTCCTTCCAGTCCGGAATTAAGGATTAAGCTATCTGGCTTTTGATCATTGATGGAAGTTTTCTCATCTTGTTTGCGTTCTGTATCCGTGGATTCCTCTACCACTTTGACCTGTTCTGTCTTTTTAACCGATAAATTGGCCGGCGGGTTGTCCCTTTTCTGGATAGCTGATTTTTTCTCTGGAAGCAAAAACTCAGGTGGTGCCTCCAATTGGACCTCAACCATATAATCCAAGGGGGTTTGAGGTTTGGTGATTTCCAATTCACTCAATAAATATAGCCCTAAAACGATCACATAGGTCAATGCCCATGCCATGCAATAATTTCTTAAATATTGACCACGAATGACATAAGCACCATAAGATTTGTTCCTTTTTTCAAATACGAGTTTCCTCATTTCATTTGAAAGAAGGAAACCATCATTCTTAAAGTATTTCAGCCAATTTCGAAAATTCATCCTTTGTATTCTGGTATTCCCATCCATTTAACCCTTTGACTTTTTAAGATATTGTCCTATCGCTTACTTCTTAAGAAGTTTTGTTGGAGTGGAATTTTTGCAAGGTTTTACTTTTCATGCTTTCTCAAACAACCATTTAATGGGTCTGGTTTCGTTGAATGGAGACAAGGAATTTTTTATATTATAATTATTTTTAATATGATTCAATATTTGTTCCAGATCATCGGAAACCAGAAATAAGTTTCGGTCAATGGGTGATATGGTGGCATGCCTTTCCATGGCTTCCAAAAAATCCATTAACTCCTTATGGTATTCCTTTCCGTAAACAATAACGGGAAAATGGGTCAGTTTGCCTGTTTGGATCAAGGTCATGGCTTCAAAAAATTCATCCATTGTCCCAAACCCTCCGGGAAAAACGATAAACGCATATGAATACTTAATGAGGATTGTCTTTCGGTTAAAAAAATATTTCATGTTGACCCATCGGTCCAAATAAGGATTTGGGAATTGTTCGGTGGGTAACTCAATGTTACAACCTACACTTTTTCCTCCCACGGATTTTGCACCCCGGTTAGCAGCTTCCATGATCCCTGGACCGCCCCCGGTCATGATCGTGAATCCCAATTTGGCTACTTCAGCAGCGACTTCCTGGGCTTTTTGATAGAAATGGTTGTCACTGGTAAATCGCGCTGAACCAAAAATAGTTACACAGGGCCCGACAAAATACATGTTTCTGATACCGTTAAATAAATCCCAAAAGACATCCCATACGAATCGCAATTCGGATAGCCGGCTCATGGGTCCATTCAAATATTCAATGTTTCTGATTTTCTTGATTGGATCCATAGGTTAATTTCTGCGCAAGGATAAAAAAAATTGCTGCCATACCGGCAATTTTTCTATTTTGCAAACAATCAATTCTTATGGAGGCGAACCACGAAGTAGCATTTAAAGTGCTCAAAACATCGGAAATGGCAGACCAATTGATTCCTTCGGAGATCATCAAGCTTGCCAATGAAATCCATCAAAAAGTGCTCAATGGTGACCAAATTTTCAATCTCACCATAGGCGATTTCGACCCTCACATTTTTCCACTTCCCGAATCCCTGACGGCCCATATTGTAAAAGCTTATCAGCAACACCACACCAATTACCCAATGGCCAATGGAATGCAGGAATTGAGAATCTCCTTATCACGTCACATTCATGAGAGATTGGGTCTTAATTATACGTCTGAAGAAATACTCGTTAGCGGAGGTGCAAGACCTTTGATCTATGCCCTCTATAAAGCTTTTATAGACCCCGGCGACAAAGTCATTTTCCCTGTTCCATCGTGGAACAACAACCACTATTGCCATCTGTGTGGTGCTGTGCCGGTAGAACTCGAAGTAGATCCTGGAGATAATTTTATGCCAACAGCAGAAGGATTAAGGTCACATCTTGCCGATGCAACCCTGTTGGCTCTCTGTTCACCACAAAATCCTACTGGAACGATTTTTACGAAGAAAGCCCTTGAAGATATTGGGCAATTGGTGCAAATAGAAAACCAAAGGCGACTGGGAAAACAAAAACCCTTATACATCATGTATGATCAGATATACTGGGAACTGTGTTTCGGTCAATCACGTCATGAACATCCTGTACTTCTAAATCCTGAATTAAGGGATTATGTCATCAGTATTGATGGCATGTCAAAAGCATTTGCCGCCACTGGAATTCGCGTCGGTTGGGCTTTTGGACCCAAAGACATCATTGCCAAAATGAGAGCCATCTTGTCACATGTTGGCGCATGGGCACCTAAACCTGAACAAATGGCCAGCGCCTGGTTCCTGGATGATACTTCAAACGTAAAGCATTATCTGGACTGGTTTAAGTCAGAACTTGACCTCCGTCTCAAATCACTGTATCATGGCTTTGACGAATTAAAAAAGATGGGATATCCAATCGATGTCATTGAGCCTCAGGCTGCCATTTATTTGACGGTCAGGTTACCCTGGCGAAGCAAAAACGTTAAAGGCGCTGGTGTATTAACCACCCAACAAAAGGTCACTCAGTTTGTTTTGGATGAATGCAAGGTGGGTCTGGTCCCCTTCAAAGCGTTTGGGGCTTCTGAAGATTCAGAATGGTACCGCATATCAGTAGGCACACTGAAAAAAGATGAAATTCCGTTGATCATTCAAGCTCTTCAACGCGGAATGGATTCCTTTATTTAAAACCAACGATTAATTTTATTATGACAAACCAAGGTTCTTCTCAAGAATCATTGCATGCGGTGATTATGGCTGGTGGCATCGGTAGCCGATTCTGGCCATTTAGTCGCAATCAAAAACCAAAACAATTTTTGGATGTAATGGACACCGGGCATACTTTGATTCAAATGACTTACAAACGTTTGTTAGCCGTTGTTCCACCGGAAAACATTTGGGTTGTAAGCCACAAGGATTACGCCAATCTCATTACTGAACAGCTTCCTTCGTTGTCTTCCAACAGAATTTTATTAGAGCCGTTTCGTAAAAATACCGCGGCTTGTATTTTATGGGCAACTCGCCATATTGAAGCAATAGATCCTAACGCCACTGTGTTCATCGCACCATCAGATCATCTGATCACTCTGGAGCATGTATTTCATCAAAGTATTGAGACCGCTTGTGCCTATGTAAATCAACACCCAGAGGACCTCATTACTTTTGGGATCAAAGCTTCTCGACCTGATACCGGATATGGTTATATCCGGTACGACAGACAAATTAATCATGATGGAATTCATCAAGTGTTACAGTTTGTAGAAAAACCAAATCTCTCCAAAGCGCAGGAATATTTGGAGGCTGGAGACTATGTCTGGAATTCCGGGATGTTCTTATGGAAGAACAACACCATTGATTTAAATTTAAAAAAATGGTGTCCCGAAATTTATTCGTGCTTCGACCATTACCGTCCTGGTGATGATCCATATAACGTTTATCAATCCTGCCCCAGCATTTCAATTGATTACGCGGTCATGGAAAAAACTTCCAATGCCAAAGTCCTGCCGGTAGATTTGGGCTGGAGTGATCTTGGAACCTGGGCATCATTGTACAGTCTGTTGCCAAAAGATTCACATCAAAATGTAAGTCTTGGCCCAAAAATTGAATTGCGTAATTCTCATCAATGTTTAGTCCACAACGGACAGGCTAAAATCATAGCCATGCAAAGTGTAAGGGACCTGATCGTGATCAATACTGAAGATGCGTTGTTGATTTGCGATCGATCGCAAGAACAATCCATAAAAGAAATGGTTGGACATCTAGGCGATCGCTATGGCAGCGAGACACTCTAAAGGTCCAACCATTTAACGGACAACTCTTTTAGAATACCCGTTATTTAAATATGATAAGCCGTTCTAACTGGCTACCTGATTTATCTTCCCATTTAATAAAATACAATCCTGCGGGTAAATCTATTAAAGACAGTTCCACGACTTCCTGGTAAGTTCTTTGCGCTTTGACAAGATTGCCTAAATAATCATAACAATGAATCAGTACAGGTTCCTCAAGATTGGCTTTTGTCAATACCTTAACATAGTGATTTGCCGGATTAGGAATGAGCTTTGAAATCTCCTTCTGGTACGAACGTATGTTAGTTGACGGTTCATTGGTAAAAGGAGGATCAATGATTTTATCATCCAATAATCCTTTGGTGTTAGTGGTATGTTCGGGACATTCAACCGGAGACAATACTTCGATGTATTGAATTCTTGTCAATGCATTGCTTCCATTGGTATTACGGACGGTTAGTTTCACCGTATATTTTCCACGTTTGTTAAAACTCACCACAGGATTGCGGTCTGTTGAGGTGGCTGGATTTCCTGATTCAAATTGCCAATCCCACTGATTAACATCGACACTGGATAAATCATTAAATCTTACCATCAAAGGTGGACATCCTTTTAGGGTATTAGCCGAAAAATTAACCTTAGGTACCAGATAAACCGCCACTTTTTTTATGATGGTATCTGTTCCGCAATTGTTCTGTACGATTAATCTTACGTTGAATTCTCCTTCAACACCGTAATCCAACTCAGGGTTCAGCAAGAAACTGGCTTTCCCATTGCCAAAATCCCAGATGTAGTTTGTGCCATCAATGGTTTTGTTGGTAAAAAATGCTCTAAAGCCAGAAATCGCAACATCAAAGTCTGCATCTGGTTTTGTCCGAACATCAATATAATCTTTTTGGGTGACCGAATCTGTATAAAACACATTTTTTGCCACCAGTTTTACATCATATTTTCCTTTTGTTGAATAAGTCACTACCGGATTAACATCCGTGCTGGTACTTGGATTACCTCCAGGAAAATACCATTGATAATTCGTTGCTGCAATTGAATTGTTTTGAAAACTAACCTGATAAGGAGCGCAACCAGTCACTCTGTTCGCTGCAAACAAAGGTGTTGGCAAAACCCCAATGGTAAATTTGGTTTTGGCGGTATCTGTTCCACAGTTGTTGATGGCAACATAACACACTTCATATGTCCCCTCCTTGTATTGATGGACAGGGTTCGCTTCGGTACTGGTTGTGTTATCGCCAAAAATCCATAAATGCTCTTTAGCATATCTTGAATTACTGGTAAAATTCACCTGACCAACATTGATATTTTGAGAGAAAAAAGCCACCGGAACACTATCGATTACGACAAATTCTTTTTTCGTGAGGGAGCTGTTAAATCGCGAACTGTAAACCGTTAGTTTGACGTCATATTTTCCCGGACGATCATACCGGACCAATGGGTTTTTCAGAGTCGAAACACTTGGAATTCCTCCTGGAAATTCCCATTGCCAGTTTTTGACATTTGGAGTGGACATGTCTCTGAATTGAATGTTTCCAGGCGCACAAGCGCCAATGGTATCCGCTTCGAAACCTGCTGTTGGAATACTTTCAATTTTGAGAGTCCTCTTAAAAGTATGGACTCCACAATCATTCATTACCGTTAAAGTAACTTCATAAGTGGAATCGGTATAATATTCGTGATATGGGCTCATTTCTTCACTTTCTTCGCCATCACCAAATTTCCATAAATAAGAAACTGCACGAATTGATTGGTCGATAAAAAACACTTCACGTCCCTGAATACCCCAGGTAAAATCAGCAATCGGCACATCATTGATCTCGATAAAATCAGATTTGGTTACCAACACTTCACATCGTTGATTACCAGCTTCCAAACTCACCGGATACCTTCCTGCAGTTTTATAAACAACCACTGGATTTTGTAATTCAGAAGAATCTGGCATCCCTCCAGGAAATCTCCATTTCCATTTTGTGGTATTGAGCGAAAGGTCTTTAAACTTCACCGTAAGCGGTTGACACCCGTAAGTTACATCCGACGCAAAATCGGGAATTGGCGCAGAAGAATTTGGACAGATATCCAGACAATTGCCTAACATTTTACCATCACGAACGTAGGCATTTAAAGCATCTTTTGACAAAAATGACCACAAGCGGACCGGGCTCGGAATTCCAGGGCCCATGATCGTACCTCCGGTAAATGGATCATGAACCATGCTCCAATTATGTCCTAACATGTGTGCCTGAAGTGTTAAATAAGCATCCTGACGTCCTCCTGGTGGCAAGAAATCACTGCACACATTGTAAGGATTTGCGCCATTGCAAATTTGTGCCTGAAAGGCTGCACCTACTTCGGGAGCTGTTATTCCAAATTTTGCAGTCCAGAGGGTTGCGGTATGGTAAAATGAACCAGAAAACATGTTGGGTGCCTCTGCTGCAAACTGATTGAGCATCGGATCTAAATCCCGAATGATGAAAAAAGGATCTTTTGAAGGATCATCTGGAACGTACGTGCCCGTCACCTGGTATACGTATTCATTCTCAAATTCATCGTCATAGACCGTTTGTACGTCGGCCAATGTGGTAAGCATTTGATTTTCGCAAGCCGCCACGCTCATTCCATATTTAACAAAAAAACTAAAATCACAACCTAATGCGATTTTTACTTCAGCACAAGGATTGCATGGCTTAGCAACCACCGCTTGTTGCACTTCTCTTTTTAATTGATCGTGCATGGGCGTATGCTCTCCATAATGCACGCTGCAGAAATTTTCCTTTCGGGTAAGAATGTCGGATTTATAATAGGCAATAAACTGTTCCTGGCCTATCAATGCAGTATTTCTGCTTTCATGGTCCAATGGTTCTATATAGTAACGATCTCTGGTATCATCCACCATGATTTTTAAAAATCCGTCAGCAATGTAAAAACTTACATTAGACTGATTATTGCCTTTGATAAAACCACGAAATGTTCGAAAATCTTTTCTAGCAGGCAGTTTTTGTTTGCCATCTTTGGTGCCTAAATGCAGAATATAATCTTTAGACAAAAGTTCAAATTCAAACAATTCTAAATCCAATTGTCTGGTTCCGGCCTGTATTGAAACATATTTTACATTGGAAGCTTGAGTATTTATTGCTTGTTGAATTTGCGCTACTGGAGTGGACAATAACTCAAATGCTTTGAGGTGGTCATGGGTAGCGGGTATCACTTGAGTTTGTAAAGTTTGAAAAACAATTCTTTGACCAAACAAGGGAGAGCTTAATAGAAGCAACCCAAGAAATATTTTTTGCATAATTAGGATAATTTAGACTGTACAATAAAAAACAATGGAACCGCTCGAACAAGAGTTTCGTTTTCATTTTCGGGCGATTCCACCATTGGAAAAAATTAATTCTAACACAGTTGTCGTGATCAATCGTCAGCCATTTGACTAACGGTTAAATGCGATTAAAACACGACGAGTTTTACCACATGTGATTGTGTGGCAGAACTGAATTTTACAATATAGTTCCCTGACTTAAGATGTTGAAGGTTTAAATTCGTCGAGCCTTTAGTCAATTTTCCTTGGAATACCGCGGTTCCTTCCAAATTGAAAATGGACATATCTACGGGTGTACGATCGGTAGCATTCGACCAAACTACAAACAATCCGTTGTTTGGATTTGGTGCTAACAATGGTATTTCATAAGGTTCTTTATGGGATAGTCTTGAAGTTTGTTCTGGTGCAACTGGGGGCTCAATGATCTCACTGTTTACCAACGTACGATCCCCTTTCGGATGTTCTGGGCACAGCACCGTAGACAATACATGAATGTATTGCAGTCTTGTCAAAGCATTAGTACCGTTGGTATTGCGCACAGTTAGTTTTACGGTATATTTTCCAGGCTTATTGAACACGACCTTTGGATTTTTTTCAGACGAAACAGCTGGATTTCCATTTTCAAACTGCCAATCCCATTCAATCACATCGAGAGAGGACCGGTCTAAAAATTGAATGGCCAAAGGTGCACATCCTCTTAAGGTATCCGCTGCATAATTGACTTTCGGAATTAAATAAATGGCAATTTTTTTGTCAAAAGTATCCCAGCCGCATTCATTTTGCGCAACTAAACGAACATTGTATTCGCCTTCAGCTCCGTATTCATGTGCAGGTTGTTGCTCAAAGCTAATTTGGTTATCGCCAAAATCCCAGAAATAATTATTGGCTAATTTTGACAGATTGGTAAAACTTGCCTTAAATCCCGTAACTCCATGACTAAATTCTGAGCTGGGTGTTTCACTCACTTCGATAAATCCCGGAACCCCAACAGAATCGGAGTATAACGGATTATAAGCAACCAGACTGACATCATATTTACCGGATGCCGTATAAGTCACCAATGGATTCATGTCTGTACTGGTGGAAGGGTTCCCGCCAGGAAAATACCAACGAAACGATTTAGCAGCCGCCGTCGAGGTATTCTGAAACTGAACCTGGTAAGGTATACAACCCATTTGATTGTTTACCTGGAATCCAGCAATCGGTTTTTGTCCAATGGTCACTTGGCTAAATGCCGTATCGCTGCCACATCCATTAAAGCTTACGTACATAACATCATAACGGCCTTCGGAATAGGTATGACTTGGATTGGCATCAGAACTTGTATTGCCATCACCAAAATTCCAAAAATGGGTTTTGCCATAGCGGGAATTGCTTGTAAAGTCTACTTTGCTTCCCACTGCATTGAAGGTAAATTCGGCATCGGGCAAGCTGTCAATAGTAACATAAAGTTTTTTGGTTAACCCGTGTTTAAACTTTGTGGAATAGACCGTCAACCGGACATCATATACTCCAGGATTATCGTAGCGAACCACTGGATTGACATCACTGGAAACACTGGGCGATCCTCCACTAAACTCCCACTGCCATTTTTTGACATTGTTGGTTGATTTATCGAAAAACTTGATAATTTTTGGAGCACATCCTCCGGTCGTATCGGATTCAAAATCTGCCACCGGAAGGCTCACAATTGAAACTGTTTTCTTGACTTGATGGGTTCCACAGTCATTGGTCACTTTAAACGTTACCGTATAAGTGGTATCACGGTCGTATACGTGTATTGGGTTAGCTTCATTTGAAGTATTTCCATCTCCAAAATCCCAAAAATATTCATCGGCTCGAGTCGACTGATCGATAAAAAATACTTCACGACCATTTAGTCCAAAACTAAAGCTTGCAAAAGGTACATCATTTACTTCGATGTAACCGATCTTGGTAACTTCTGCCTCACATCTCGAATTTTTAGCTTTCAAAGCGACCTCATAGAGTCCCGCAACGCGATAAACGACTGTTGGATGCTGGGCAGTAGAACTGGCTGGGGTTCCACCTGGGAAAGACCATTCCCATTCATCGGTAAACTGGGAGGTATTTTGAAAATGGACCGTTAATGGCTGACATCCATACGTTACGTCAGCGATAAAATCTGCAGTTGGGGCGTCTGACCCTGGACAGATGCTCAAGCAACCGCTCTCAATACAAGCACAAATTCCTACATAGTTATTCAATTGAAAAACGGATTGGAATGACCACTGACTACTTCCATTAACGACGGGCGCCATGATGGTCCGGGCTATATCCGGATCATGTGTCATACTCCAATTATGACCCAGTTCATGGGCTTGCAAGGTCAGGTAATTGCCTTGCCGTCCACCCCCTGGTAGAAAATCGCTGCACACATTAAAAGGCGATAAATTACAAACCTGTGCCAGGAAAGCCAGACCAATTACACCAGAAATGTATTTTGCGGTCCAGTTGGTAGCTACTTCATAGGCAACCCCTGCAAACAATGTTGGGGCATTTGCAACAAAAACGTCCAACTGGGTATTGATATCCCTCACGTTATTCCATGGATCTCTCATAGGATCGTCAGCGACCCAAAGGCCAGTAACCTGATATTGATATTCGTTTGCGAATTCGTTGTCAAAAACCGTCTGAACATCTGCAAGCACGGATAACATTTGATTTTCAGCGCCTGCTACACTTCCATATTTTGAATACATGGATAAGTCTGCTGCCAAAGCGATCTGAACTTCAACGCACTTTAGACAAGGGGCTGCCCGCTCATCAATTTGAGGTTTGTTTTTCAAATGTTCACGGCCTTCATTGAGCCTATCATTGAGCATATCAGAACCGCAGGTCACCCCTTCTACCGGATTCACATCTGAGCTTTTGTAAGCTATAAATTGGTTGGTAGCGGGAATATTTTCAGATAAGCTTTCCTTGTTGAGGGGTTCAACAAAATAAGTCTCTTTACCGTCATTGACCATGAGCTTAAAAAAGCCATCGGCCAAGGTGAGCGACACCGCTGATCCTGATTTACCCGTTACCTTTCCTTTAAATGTCCTGAAGTCAGTTCGGGCAGTTAAGGGTTTATCAGAGCTCGCCGCACGACGAATGACGTTTGGAGCCAATAATGAATACTCATACACTTCAAGATTCCAGGCAAACTCGGGTGTCCTGAACGTAAAGCGCTTCACATGTCCCGGAATTTCATCCAATTTTTGCCGAACACCTGTGGGGTCAACAGCTAAAATGGAAAATGCTTTCAAATGGTCCTGGGTGGCTTTATCCACCTGAGCATTGAATGGTTGCAGTACAATGGATTGTCCGAAAATCACTGAACAAACCAAGGTTAAAACGAGTGTAAAAAATGATCTCATAAATTAAATTTAAATCCTTACCCTAATGTATTTAATTATATAATAATTATTAAATGTATAATATACTAATAATAAACCTTTTATAAAAATTACTTAGACTGTCTCTTCAAACAATAAATTTACATATTTCCAGAACATCCCAATAAAATTTAACACATCCGGAAAATCCAGTATCCTTTATGGGTAAAAATCGAATCGTTTAGAATTTTTGCAATTTATTGTTTTATTTATCTGAACGGATCATGCGTGAAAAGAGGCTGATGTTTTTGTTGGTTAGAAATTCAAAAAACAACTTAGTCCAGGATTTATGTGATCTCAAATTATCGTAATAGTCAGGTGCCATATTCTTTAAGTCCGGAAGTTTATTCCAGGGAATTGCCGGAAAATCATGGTGTTCATTGTGATACCCGACGTTAAACGATACTGTATTTAAGGGTCCGTAATAACTGTAAGTCTCCTGATCTGGGTCCTCGGTCAAATAATGTTCTTGTATCCAACGTGCTCCCAAAGGATGCAGTCCAACCGAAAAACTAAAGCTTAGGGCCATATAAGCCAGTGCTTTCCATCCCAGAAAATAGACCACCAGTACGCCGAAAGCAATTTGAGTTGCAAAGTTGATTAAGGTCCAAGCATCGAAGGCTTTGGTGCTTCGAATTCTAAAGATTCGAATGGCCTGAAAAATGGGAAAAAACAACAACCATAAGCATTTCATGAAGAAGTTGGAATCTATCAGCCTAGCTTCCCATCTGGAAGGTAAATCAGAGTCAAGGTCATATATCCCTTGAAAAGCATGATGTTTCAGGTGGTATTTTTCAAAAGAAATATAGCTTGGCAACAAGTGTGGAAAATTGGCGATTAATCCCAGTATCCGGTTTGCCGTGTGACTTTTAAAGATCAATTGGTGGCTACATTCGTGGATCATCACAAACAAACCGTGGCTGATGAATGCTCCAACAAAGTATGCTCCGAGCAACATGACCCACCAGGGTGTTGCGGTAAAAACATAGGATAAATACACTTGAAGTGCAACCAATCCAAGGGTTATAGGACAAGTTAGAAGATTGCGCCCGAAAAGCTCTTTAACCTTAGGATATTTTTTCAACATTTGACCTGCCCTGGAGGTATGCGGTGCACTTTCCTGGGTGACAAAAAACTCGGATGAATTTGATTGAATCGCTTGCATGATTAATTCACTGATTTTAGCATAAGGTGTACTACCAGATATTTTTCGCCCGTAAGATAGTTATAAAAGCATATCGAACCACCTTTCATAAGTTAAGTGGGGCAAAATTTGCCTTTGAATTCTCCACTCCGGTACATTTATTACTTTTCATTGCCTTGTCCGATTTTTGCTAAACCTTTTGTGACTTATTTTGACCTGAATGCAAGACTCATTTCTGTTGAAGGGTGAAGAAAACTATTTCAAGTCCCTGTGAATCAGGCAATCAGCACTTCACTATAAAACTAAAATGGGGGGCCATCCATAAATTCAGATTTCATGGAATTTCCGATGTCATTTTGCTTTGGTAATAAGAATCAGAATCTTCAATGTAAATAAAAGCATCCACCTTTGGGAGATGGATGCTTCATTCAAAATTCAAACATTTACTCAATGATCCACTTAAGGGCACTTCAAAACTTAGTGGTGGAATAATAAGCCCAACGATATTCATTTCATTTTAAGACATATACCCTGTCCTTTTCGTCGACCATTCATCCCGTCATATTTTGCCTACATCCTCGACTTCTCCACCGTTCGGTTCATGGATCAATATCTCTTAATTGAAAACTTTCGAAGTGCCCTTAAGGTCCATGCTTTTATAGATTCGGATCGGGTCATTACCAATTCATGACAAATTTGACCAGAATAGGAATTAAAAAGAATGACATCACTCATCGAAGGCACTGATCTTGGTTAGGGTTAATTTGAGTCCCGATGGTGAAAAATAAAGGATGAAGTTCTATTATTGCATATGGAGTCAGGTGTTTAATTTTCATACCTGTTTGAGGGTAATTAATTTAAACGGGTAAAATGAATTCAAAAGGACATTCTCCAAATTATTTTCTGTGAACTTATGATCTTCCAACTGAGAAAAAGACCTTATATTTTTTATCTACTGATTTCAGCAGTTGTCCTGGTTTCATCCATTTCTACGGCTTTCAATGGGGGTGATTTTGATGTTTTTTTAGAAGCTTCCAGGAAACTGGTCGCCGGTGAAAATATTTATGCCCCCCCATTTGTCCGCGGACTTCAATACTACTACAGCGTTTTATTTGCTACCCTGTTAATCCCTTTTTCTCACCAGGTTTTTTGGTCGGAAGTCGGCTGGGCCTTATTATCGTATGGGTTATTGTACAGAAGCGCCCGGCTGTTTAAAAACTGGCTGATTCCTGCTCAATGTCCAGAAAAAACCCAACAAACCTGGGCATTGCTCAGCGTTCTTTTTGCTTTGCAAAGCATTCTCTACAACATATGGCTGCTACAGCTTACCATTTTTCTACTTTGGTGCGTATTAGAAGCCATGAATTTGGTCCAAAAAGGTAAAGAGGGTCTAGCAGCTGGGCTGTTGGCATTGGCCATCAATATTAAAATGATGCCTCTTTTAATCTTGCCTTATTTATTTTACCGGGGATATTTCAAGTGCTTAATTCAAACCCTGGTTTTCTTTATTGCCTTATTGTATCTCCCGGCATTATTCATAGGCCCTGACACAAATACTTTTTTAATGCATGAATGGTGGAAAATCATCAATCCAGCCAACAAAGAGCACTTGTTTGAAACTGGTATTGGAACGCACAGCCTGGTGGCGTTTCTCCCTGTTTACCTTACTGAAACTCTGGGTGAGATGCCTTATCCACGTCACCTGATTAACCTTCGGCCAGAGGTTGTCGAATGGGTGATTCAATTGACCCGAATGGCATTGCTGGCCTTGTCCTTACTCTATTTGAAATGGCCCCCCTTCAAAAGAACCTCTGATTCCCTACAACTGGTCTGGGAAATTTCTTTTTTCTGCTTGCTGATTCCGCTACTCATGCCCCATCAACAAAAATATGCTTTCTTGTTTGGCCTGCCGTTGTTGAGTTATCTGTTATATTTTTTCACTGTGGCCTATTATTCAGGGGTATTGCCCCGATACTGGGTGGGTGTATTGGTCTTTGCGATTTGCTTATTCTTTTATTCTCCATTGTATGGTTCTGATGTCATTGGCACATTTCTCTTTCGATTAACTCAACATTTTCGTTGTTTGACCTGGGCAAGTCTATTTCTGATCCCGTTGTCTTTATGCTATTCTCCTTCTGTATTGAAATCACTAGTCAATCAATCAAACGATAAAATGGCCTTTTCCAGTAAATGATCGAGCGACCCAATCCATTTCAAAAAATTATATTAAGTATTTATATTTCAGTATTTTAAACTTGCTATAATAATTTAATATGTTTATGATATGTTACCGTCTTTAACAATCGGTAAATTATCGTATCTTTGCACCCTCACATCGCGGAGTGGAGCAGTTGGTAGCTCGTTGGGCTCATAACCCAAAGGCCGCAGGTTCGAGTCCTGCCTCCGCCACTAAAATAAAAACCTGTCAATAGACGGGTTTTTTTATTTTATGTAATGTCCAGGTTCGAGCGCCGACGAAGCAAAGCTTGTCGGCATGCTGACAAGCCATTAATCAGTTGAAGAAAGGAATGAAATAACATCATATGGGCTTCGTCAGCATCCTGCCTCCGCCACTAAAATAAAAACCTGTCAATAGACGGGTTTTTTTATTTTATGTAATGTCCAGGTTCGAGCGCCGACGAAGCAAAGCTTGTCGGCATGCTGACAAGCCATTAATCAGTTGAAGAAAGGAATGAAATAACATCATATGGGCTTCGTCAGCATCCTGCCTCCGCCGGGAATCCAGCATAAGTGTAGGTGTGAGTGTGGGTGTGGAATTCCGTTAAAAATTAGAAACCAGGTAAATTGTATTGGGGCTTTTATCGTATATTCAAATTTGCCAGACAAATAACTCGCCACGACAGTGTAAGTAATATTGTACAGGTTTATGCACCCAATGAGGCTAAAGAAATTACATTAATTCCATCTTTTCGGGTATAACTTATTCCAGTTCCTGTTATAATATTGAGCGATTTTGGGGATTTTATTTTTTTTGAATCTAATATAGAAACAAATTTATTTAGACTTAAAGCAGCTTCTTCTATTTGTCCGGTGCCAAGTTTAACTTCAAATGCACACCAGTCACCATTATATTTTTGCACAATACTGTCCACCTCTAAACCACTTGAATCGCGATAATAAAATACCTTAGCATCGTTTGCTTGTGCATATACCCGCAATTCGTGTGTAACGAGCGATTCAAACAAAGAGCCTGCAAAATTTAAATCATTTAGAAGTGCATTTTCGTCTGCTCCTAGTGCAGCAATAGCCAAACAAACATCCGTAAAATGGCGTTTTGGTGATTTACGTAATGCGTACGATGAGCGAATATGAGTATTCCAGGCAGGCTGGTCTTCCAGGATCATTAAGCGTTTGAGCGCATCGAGATAATCATAAACAGTTGGTCTTGTAATGCCTAAATTTTCTTTTTCACGGATATCACGTCCCAAAGCAGAATTATCAACTAAAGTCGAGCTGTTTCGAGCCAGAGACCGCAACAGGCTTTTTACTTTTGAAGGATCTCTCTTTACATCCGAAACCCTGCTCATATCTACTTCAGCTAGTAATTCAACATAGGCGCGGTTCAAGTCAATTGCTTGAGATGTTTTTTTATTTAAATTAGTGGGAAATCCGCCCACAATCAATTTTTCAATAATAAATTCAATTTCAGTGGGTTGATCATGTATATCAATTTTATAACCGTCAAAGAGTTTCGCCAAACTTATCTTTCCGGATGAAAAACCCAATTCTTGCCAAGACATAGTTCGCATATCAACGATCGTAAATCTGCCAGCACCAGAATGCAGTTTTGCTGATTCTTCTGGGTTTGTTGAGCCCGTAAGTATGAATTGTGCAACTTCTTGACGGCTATCTACTTCGTGACGAATATAATCCCAAAGTGCAGGCTCTACCTGCCACTCATCAATTAAACGAGGTGTTTCACCCAACAAGAGTCGTTTAGGCGCAACGTTGATTAATGCTTGTACCTGTGCATCTTGGTCTACATTCAGGGTACTTTTGGCTAATTGCCTGGCCGATTCAGTTTTTCCACAGGCTTTGGGGCCTCTTATAAGCACCGCTCCAGACCCACTGAGCTTTCGTTGTAATTCTTTGTCAGATATGCGTTTCTTATAAATCATAGTTTAGTTCATATTCACAAATATAAGGTTATTTTACATTTTTAAAATATTTCTGTTTACATATTTTAAGGAAAATAATTTACACATTTTATATACTATGTTTTACACTATTTTAATTAGCCCTGGACTGATACGCTACAAAATAATGTCCTGTCAATGCCTTAAAAGATGTGCGTCTACTTGAATATGAGGAGTGTTGCGCCTTCAAGAAGGAAGTATGCGAATTTTGCCGTAAAGAGGCCTTATCATTAATATTTATTTTAATTCGTCAACAAATGGACAAAGAAAAATTCATATTACAATTTATCTTAATATGTTTACTAAGAAATAAAAAAACTGTTCAATGATGAGGGGAAGCTTACATAGCAAATACTTTTTAAGTTAAAATCAATGCCAACACTTACAAATAACAGAATTTGCTCAAGACTACGGAAGTTTTGTATAAATTTACCAATATTGGGTGTCCGGACCAAAAATAACACCTAACTTAATGCTTCCCTCAACCTCAAGTGCTTTTTCCTTAATTTTTCATCAGATCTCGCAAGCGGATCATGGCAGTGGTTCGCGAATTGACACCTAGACGCAGGTAAGAATTGTTGATGTGCCGTTTCAGTGTATTTAAGGAAATATACAGTAACTGACTGATTTGTTGATTTGTCTTTCCGGCATAAATCAACTGGAGTACTTCGAATTCTCTTTGAGACAAAGGATCGTTCAATCCAGCATTAATTTTACTCAGATGCAGTTCGTCATTCAGCTGATATTGCGACTTTGCATAATTGGCCAAAGAAATTTCCAAAGTGGCTAACAAAGTCTTTTCGTGAAATGGCTTTACCAGGTAGCCGGAAGGTTGCAAACTCTTAACGCGATCCAAGGTGGTTTTATCAGAATAGGAACTCAAAAAAACAAACGGAATTTTCAAGTTCTCAAATATGAATTTCGCCAGGTCTATTCCATCTTTTTGACCCTCCAGATTGATATCCAATAAAACAATATCCGGAACCTCTTGCTTTAATTTATCGATACCTTCATCGTAATCATAGGCCATGCCCACCACCTCATAGTCATGATTGTTCAGGTACATGGCTAAATTTTCTGCAATGAGTGGTTCATCCTCGACAATCAATATGCGTACTTTATGATTTATTTCATCCATTCATTCAACGTTTATTAAAATCGATACAAACTCTCGTTCCTTTATCCCGGTCAATGGAAATACTCCCTTTTAGTTTTTGGACGAATGCCCTGACCATTTTGTATCCAAAACTCTGGGATGTCTGAAAATTGAATTGTTCCGGCAATCCCATGCCATTGTCTTCAACAACCAGTCGAAGATTTGAGCCTACATCTTTTAAGCTTACCATGATCGCGCCTCTTTTGATCATGGAAAAGGCATACTTCATTGAATTTGTCACCAACTCGTTAATGATCATTCCAATAGAAACCACTGTATCCATATGCAATTGAATCGGATCCACGTTTACGTCAATGGTGATCTGCTCATCATCCTTTTGATAAGCGGTGACTAAATGATCCATCAGGTGTTGAATGTAATTTGGCATATCCACCATGTTCATGCCCGCTGATTCATAAAGATTTTGATGAATAAAAGCCATCGATTGAACCCGGTGCTTACTTTCCTTCAACAAATTTTCATAATTCTTATCCTGGGTAAATTGCGATTGCAGATCCAATAAACTTGAAATAACCTGTAAGTTATTTTTTACCCGATGATGTACTTCCTTATTTACAAATTCAAGATCTTTAGTTTGGTTCAAAATAATTGCATTCTTTTCACGCTGTTTTCTGAATAAATAATAAATCACGAATCCAAAAATCAATAAAAGAATAATGCCCGCCCACAATACCGTTTGAAAGTTGCGTTCATCACGGATAGTCGCTTGTCTTAAATCATTTTCCCGTAACAGTGATTGGTTCAACGATTTTTCGTTTTCCAATTGTTTTGACTGCAATTCCTTCTCCCTCAAAGAAGCATTCATCAATAGCTGCTCTTGTCGAAAAGCATAGTCTTTCAACTCATTCTCCCTTTTCATAATTTGCCTACGCAATAATTCCCGCTTTAATTTTTCCTCGTTCAATTGATTAGCTATTTTAAGGTAATCAATTTCACGGTCCCGAATCCCAATTTCTGAATCTTGCGAGACCTGCTCTGCAAGTTTTTGATTTTCCTTGCTAGCGTAGCTGTTACTGTTGTGATTGAGATAACTCACCAGTTCATAAGCTTTGGCCACATTACCCTTTCGATAATAGGCATCCGCTAGATTTGATTTTATGTAATAATCAAGAAACGGTGTAAATCCCTGGTGCGAAAATGATTCAGCCTTATTAAACTCATACGTTGCTTCTGATTCAGAAATCATTGCCATGGCATATTTGCCTTTCAGTACATGATATTTAACCTGTGCAAAATCACCGCGGGGACGATTGGTAATTGATGCATAGTCTTCAATGATGGAATGCAAATTAGCAAAATCGTTGCTCAAATAAAAGTAATTGCCCAATTCCATTCTTGCTTCAAAAAGCTCACTCATTAGTTTTTCTTGAATGGCAATATCAAGACTTCGTTGTATAAATATAAAAGCCGAATCCAATTTACCTAAACCTAAATATATTCTTCCTAATGCCAGTGCGTTCTTTTGCATGGCCGCCTTTTTATCCAGTTTTGTAAAAAGCAATAAGGACCGATTATAGAACTGAATAGCTTTTTCCGGTTTACTGATTTTATCAAACACCTGGGCTAAGTCTTCTTGCAACTCTGCAAGTAACTCTTCATCAGGAATACTCTTGGCAAGTTCCATGGCAGCCCTGATTTTAACTGTAGATCCAAAAAATCTTCCGTTTCTGAATTCTTCGGATGCCAACACTTTATTGGCCATTGCTTTTGCATAAGGATTGTTCCCATGAAGAATTTTGTTCAATATCTGATGGCCTTCATCATTTCTGTTACTGGCCAACAACATTTGTGACAAAAATACTAAAGACAATTCCTGAAGGTCTGTCTGTTTATTTTCTTGATAATATTTTGACCATTGTTCTAAAACTGCGGTGGCGCGCTCAGGTTGCGCATCCATCCATTGTATTGCAGCAATTTTCAACTTCGCATGGTCAAATGGAATCAATGTATCCTGACTTTGTAATGGGTAAATAGTCATATACACCAATCCAATCTCTATCAAATACCGGAAATGAGTATTAATCAAATTCATTATTAAGATTCAAAGATAATTCTTACTCGTCGTTAAGGTCTAACCCATAAGGGTGATCTTGAAGCAAATTCAGAAAATCACCCTTAAGGGTGAAAGATGTACGATTTTCCAAATTCTATCTTTGTTGAATAAAATATCATTCAATATGGACAAAATCTTTACCATTGCATTCTTCTTCACAACCCTTTTTTATTCTTTCGGTCAAAAACGCTATGACATTCGCTTTCCTCTCGATGGACATATGCGAGAATCCATAATCGTGCAACCCAGCACTCCACCCCCACCCGGAGGTTACCCTGTAGTCTATATGTTGCATGGTACCAGCGGAGATGGTGAAAAATTTTACGATATTTCAGGATGGAAGGAACTGGGTGAAAAAGAAAATTTCATCACCGTTTTTCCCACCTCACTTGTGTGGTGCTTCGTAGAAGATGGGATAGAAAAGCATTTAACCCGCTGGGTAAATGGCAGTGTCATCGATAATCCTTGTTCGGGACCTCCACAAGATTACATTGATGATGTAAAATTTTTAAAATTACTAGCCAAGCTCATTGCTGATAGTTTACCTGTCAACCGTGCTAAGATATTTGCTTGTGGCTTCTCCAATGGGTGTTCCATGATCCATAAAATGGCTAATGAAGCAGGCGATGTTTTTTCGGCCTTAGCCGGAAGTTCATCCTCCCTGGCCGAGAGCGATTCCTCACGCCCCGTCAAAAGGGTCCCACTTTGGACTGTAGTGGGTACGCTGGATGACCGTTTTATTGTTCCTCCCTTTACAGAACTACCTTTTGGTGGAGACACCATTTTAGGTTACCTGCAAAAACCTTTACGAAGAACTTTGGGGTGCCAGGGTCTCGATGAAAACTTCATTAAAGTTGAAACGGATAGTTTGCATACTTATCAATTTTTAAACAGTATTCCTGGCGAAGTAGGCGCGCCCTACCTCTTTACACTGGCCAAAAATATGGGACACGAATTTCCAAATGGAAGCAATTACTTTTTTGATGGTCCGAAAAATTTCTGGGAATTTTTTAAACGATCAACAGCCGTGAGCACAAAAGAGGAAACCTCTCAAAATGCCCATTTCAAAGTGTATCCAAATCCAACCAATGATGTTGTGACCATTGAGTGGAATGATTTCCAACTCCAAGATCCAGTTATTGCTTCAGTTTTTAATGCAACAGGACAATATCTTTTCAGTAAAACCAATAAAGATTCTCTTCGGATTACATTTTCCAAAAATGAACTCGGCGCTGGATTGTTTTTGGTAAAAATTACTCAAGGTGCATTAACGGGAACACAAAAATTCATTATCTATTAAATTTATTCTATGAAAAAAATAAGTATTAACCAATATTATTTCTGGGCTGTATTCTCATCCTTGTTCCTGATGAACAGTTGCTCTAAGGAAGATCAGAATCCTCAGTTTACCCCTGGAAAAAACAATTTTACCATTTCCGTTGATGGAGTAGAGCGAAGTTATGTCGTTCATGTACCTGCCCGTTATTCAGGTACTGAATCGGTGCCTATGGTAATCTTTTGCCATGGTTCCGGTCAAAGTGGAGAGCAATTTTACAATGTTTCCGGATGGAAAGAAGTCGGTGATACGGCCAATTTTTTGACCGTATTCCCTACAGCGTTAGTGTATTGCACTGTTGAAGAGGGTGTAATCGAAAACAAAACTAAATGGAATTCATTCCCAGGAGGCAGCGAGTTTTGCCCCGGACAAAATAAGAAAGATGATGTAAAATTCATAAGCGAAATGATTACTCAATTGGAAAGAATTTTTAAAGTTGATGCAAAGCGAATTTATATGGCTGGTTTCTCAAATGGTGGCCAATTCACTGCCACCTGTGCTATTCAAATCTCCGATAGGATAGCAGCAGTAATTTCTTGTGGTGGTGGAGGTTCTTTCCCCACGGATACTATTTATACACCCGTTCGAAAGTTACCGGTTATGTTAATGTTCGGTAATCAGGATGGGAAATTATTGAAAAAACTCGGTTTACCAGACAATGCTTCGGTACCCATGGGATTTGATTCCTTGTATACCCTTTACCCTCAATTATATTTTGTTCAGGTAAAACCCTATATCAATAATTTCGAATTGGATGAAAACAACTACACCATTGGAGGTGATAATAACCCTATAACTTTCGCCAATTATTCTGGTAAATCAGGAGACCCAAACAACGTCTTTTTAATCGCTGAAGTTAAAGGCCTGATCCACGAATATCCGAATGGAAAAAATTACCCCCTCAATGGTGCCGTTTATCATTGGGATTGGTTTAAAAAATTCCAATTACCTTAAAATCACATTGTTCATTGATTAAGAAACAACCCGGCAAGAAAGGGACACCTGTTGCCGGGTTTTCAACCATTTTTCTTTATCCCGCGGAAATTAATTTTCCAAAGAAAGAAAACATTGTCACTTAATATCTGTTGTTCTAATGGATAAAACAGTTGCAAAGTGATAAGCGATCATAATACTTGAATAAATCCTCTTGCCTGTTGAATTCGAGTTCGTCTAATATCAACCATAAATGAAATTATTCAGTCTTTTCCTGATCAGTCTAGCGGGATGTCAAACACCCCACAAATCAAATCTTAATGAAGTAGTTATGAGCATTTCAAATCCTGTTCAACAAGACAGCCTTCCACAGAACATGCCTACAGAAGTCGCCACTCTTGGGGCTGGTTGTTTTTGGTGCGTTGAAGCAGTCTTTCAGGAATTGAAAGGGGTATATAAAGTTGAATCAGGCTACTCAGGCGGTAAAATCAAGAATCCTGGATATCGTGAAGTGTGCAGTGGCACCACCGGGCATGCTGAAGTTTGTCAAGTTCATTTCAACCCTAAAGAAATCAGCTTTGATGAAATACTCGAAGTCTTTTGGACGACCCACGATCCTACCACCCTTAACCGACAAGGAGCTGACCGAGGTACACAATACCGATCAGCTATATTTTATCATAATGAATCACAGCGTTTGCAGGCAGAAAAGTCCAAAGCAACCATAGCGCCACAAATATGGGATGACCCTATCGTGACAGAAATCACTCCCTATGAAACCTTTTATCCTGCAGAAGGTTATCATCAGGATTACTTCAATTTGAATGCTTCGGAGCCCTATTGTCAGATTGTGATTGCACCAAAAGTTGCCAAGTTCAGAGAAAAATTTGCCAATAAACTTAAAAAAAAATGAAAACGCCGAATTCATACAGGACTTTGACCGATGAAGAGCAACGCGTTATTTTATATAAAGGAACTGAAATGCCTTTCAGCGGTAAGTTTAATAAACATTATGAACCGGGCACTTATATTTGCCGGCAATGTGAAACGCCGCTTTACCAATCCGTCGACAAATTTGATTCGGGTTGTGGTTGGCCTAGTTTTGATGATGAAATTCCTGGAGCCATCCGATACATGCCTGATGCCGATGGCCGACGTGTTGAGATCCTATGCAATCATTGTGGAGGTCATTTAGGGCACGTTTTTGAAGGGGAACGCTTTACACCAAAAAATGTAAGGCATTGCGTTAATTCAATATCTCTGGATTTTGTTCCAAAACAATAATCCAATGACCATTTCATTTTCACATCTCCCAAATACACTTAAGAACGAAACTGATAAGCAATTCATTTGTAAATAATCAATTCTGTATTAAGTCTACACATACCACGCATAATAACTATTGTTAGTTTAAACCAATTCATAAGGATCATTCGTCCAGTAATGCTTCTGAAATTCCTTCATTTTGGCATTCACTTCTTTTTGCACTTGCTCACACAATTGTTCGCCATTGGTCTGTATGACCGGTTGGAAGAAATGGAGATAAACATTTGTCCTCCATTTTGAAAATCCTCGGTAATAAAGATGAAACAAACCATCACCATACCAAAAATCTCGATGGGGATCTCCTAACTCTAAAGCAAAGGCTACCACAGGGCTTCCTGAAGCCGCAGCAGCTTCAAAAGCACCTTTACGAAACATTTTTGACTCAGCGGTTATGGAAATTGTTCCTTCCGGAAAAACAAGTACAGACCATTTCTTTTTCAGTAGTTCAAAAATGCTCTCTCGTGTAGACTTACGACTGTTAGCATCTGATCGGTCCACATAAACCACACCGGATAAACTTGCTCCTGTATGGACCAATGGATAGCCTGAAACTTCAATCTTACCTACGACATATCCATTGTTAAGGTAAGCAAAAACAATCAAAGGATCTACCAATGATCGATGGTTACCCACGTATAAAGTACCTGGCGTCAAATCCAGTTTCCCACTTTTGTGTACTTTCACACCCATGATCCAAATGGCGAATCTGCACCAATAAGTACGCAATCTGAATGCCATCTGTTGATTGACAAGTCTTAATGTCATCAACATCACTCCGATCAAAACCATCACGGCTAAACTGGAAATGATAATCACCAATCTTAGGGTAGCCAGCACATAACCTAAAATAGAAATTTTTATTTCCGTCGGCGATGTCATCTTATTGCATTAACCGGATGGCCTCCTCAATCCGCGTTACCGGTAATTTGCAAACTTTGTTGCGGCAAACATAGACATATGTCGATCCCTCTTGTAGTTTCTCTTTTAATAGTTCAAGATTTCCTTCTGTAGTCCCACCCAATAAAATTGCATTTGGTGTAAACCGAGCCAGCATTTGCTTCTGCAAGGTAGCTGCCTCTGGTCCCACAATGGCAACCTCATAAGGTGGTTTAACAAATTGTAAGTAAAGGCGCATCCAATTCGCATAGAATACCGGGTCCTGTTTTCCTGGTCCATCAATGACACCTTTCACCATATGTTGACTCCGATTTAAAAAAGCAGAATTATAAAAATACAATCCTAATTTATGCAATGCATCCGCCATCATGGAATTGCTGGATGGTAAAACCTGGTCCACAATTTCTTTTTTTCGTGCAATCAATTTTCCGTGATCGTGCGCATTGTAATAAAAAAATACGCCTTCTTCATCACTGAAGTTTACCAGGGTTTTCTCGCAAAGTCCTTTCGCTAGATTTAACCAAGTTTCATCAAAAGTAATTTCATAAATTCTGATAAATGCCAGGATGGTGGCCGCATAATCATCTAAAAAAGCCATTTGCCCTGTCTTAGGTTTTGAGAGTGTCCTATAGAGTTGAAAATCTCCGGTCATTAATTCGGTCTGAATAAATTTTGCAATTTTTATTGCTTCACCTCGATAAGACTCATTTCCTGTTGCAGCATAAGCATCAGAAAATGCAGTGGCCGTCATTGCATTCCAGGAGCAAACAATTTTCTCGTCGCGTTTCGGCGAAATCCTTCTCTTCCTGACCTCCAATAATTTTGTCCTGATCAAATCCAACTTCTGATAAAATTCATCGGGCTTCAGATTTGCCTGTTTTGCCAAAACAGTGAAGGATTTGTCCAACCTCAACGTATTCTTTTCTTTTTCCCAATTTCCGTTTTCAGTTAATCCAAATACAGAAGTCGCCATCTCCAATTCCTTCGGATCCGTGAGGACTTGCTTGATTTCACTCATTTTCCAAATGTAATATTTACCTTCTTCTCCTTCCGATTCGGCATCAAATGAAGAAAAATACTTTCCGTCACCATTTGAAAACTCATTGATCATAAACTTGAGGTTTTGTTCCATGAGTCTTTGGATTTCCAACGATGGATTTATCTTGTAGGCATCAGCATAAACACTAATGAGTTGCGCATTATCGTATAGCATTTTTTCGAAATGAGGAACTTTCCACTCGGGATCAGTTGAATAACGGGCAAATCCTCCAGACAATTGATCATAAATGCCGCCCATCATCATTTGTTCAAGGGTTTTCCGACTCCAGGTCATCGCAACAGGGTCTTTACTAAAGAAATGGTATTCCATGGCATAACGTACCAAAGGAGGCAAAGGAAATTTTATTTCACCCTTTTTTCCTCCTTTTTCCATATCAAGATTTCTTACAAGACTCTGGTGAAGTGGCAGTAAAGCTTTTTCATTAAACTCCAATTGCTCCTCTGTCAATCTGAACCTCAAATCTGATTGTAAATGATTGGAAATTTGGTTGGCAATTTTTTGAAGATCATTTTGGTCTTCGTGGTATAAGTCAATGATCTGTTTTAAAAGGCCAATCCATTCATCTTTGTTGAGATAAGTTCCAACCCAAACAGGCCTTCCGTCGGGTAAGGCGATTGCATTTAATGGCCAACCGCATCCCCCATCAGGATTCATAATCTGACATGCATTCATATATACATTGTCTATGTCCGGACGTTCTTCCCGATCCACTTTGATGCTGACAAAATCTGTATTCATCACGCGGCTGACCGCAGTATCTGAAAAAGTCTCCCGTTCCATCACATGACACCAGTGACAAGAAGAATAACCGATACTGATGACCATTAATTTTTTTTCTGAACTTGCTTTTTGTAATGCGGCATCACCCCAAGGATACCAGTCTACGGGGTTATGTGCGTGCTGCAATAGATAAGCTGAAGACTCATGAATCAGGTGATTGCCATTTTTGGAATCATTTTTTTGAGACCCTTTATTGCAGCCCAAACTTAGCATGACCACACATACGACGAAGGATATTATTCTAAAATTGCACATAGATTTTACCATAAATTAATTGATTACGTACACTGAGCAAAAACAAAATAAGGCGCGCAAAGTTATTCTTTTGTAGACATTCAGTTAGGTAACTCACCCCGAATAGGAAAAATATAACATCCTCAGGAGACTTTATTAGCGCTGAAGGCTCAAGGTTTTAACAAACCAATAGCTTTTCAAATGGATGTAGATTCCATTTTTTCAGTATAAATCTACCCTATTCAAAGGCTACTGACCAACCTCAAAACAGCAATTCTCTGCCGTTTTGCGAGTGAAGGCAAAATCTTTAAAAAGTTTAATTAGTGTGTAATAGAGTTTAAATGTAAACCTATGGTACTTGACACCATAACATGTCGCCATCATGATCTTGCATTTCAAATGGCCTGCCGTTTCAATCAATCCAGCATCCAATAACCTTTATTTGGAGAGAAAAATCTTATAATTTATTCATAAAGAAATTCATACAGAATGCCTTTAATTATATATATTGTAGGCTTATAGACATTCATTATGCACTGGCGAAAACTGAACGGAGATTTACTCGAAGATCCAATATTGGAATCTGTAGAACGCACCATCCTGCGGGAAAAATCACTTGGTTATCACCTTAAGCTTTGCATCGGAACAGACAGCCAAACCAGGGGAGATCATATTGATTTTGCCACAGTCATTGTCTTTCTCAGAGAAGGAAGAGGAGGATTTATGTTCATAAAGCAAAGTTCCGAGTCTGTAAAAATGGGAATAAAAGAGCGGATGATTACAGAAGTTGCAAGGTCCATCGAAGTGGCTTATCAATTGTGTGATTTGTTAGAAAAACACCACATAGCGCTGGAAGTGCATGCAGACATTAACACAGACCCTGGATTTAAATCCAATACAGCATTGCGGGAAGCTATGGGCTACATTTTGTCTATGGGATTCATTTTTAAAGCAAAGCCAGATGCATTTGCATCATCGTATTGTGCAGACAAAGTGGTTTAAAGAATAGAAGAACCTGAATAAACTGCTTTAAAAAATTTGGTTTAGCTCCTTAAATAATCCATGGAACTTTTTAATGGTTTAGCAAATTTTGCGTTAGGTTGTTCTATCGCAAACATCACCGCACATGATTGCGACCAGAATTACAAAAAGGGTAAGCTTATAACTTTAAGAAGTTCAGACTTTCAATTCGAATATCTCCTTCAAAAATTTCCAGTAGGTAAAGCCCCGAGTGTATTTCGCTAAGGTCCAGATAGTATTGCTGTCGACTTTGAAGTCCTGTAAAAAGATTAGACTGGACTAACTTCCCGCAAACATCAAGAACATTAATCCGTAGCGAAGTGTATCGATTCCCACTTTCATTTTGAATATAAACTAAATCCCGGGCAGGATTAGGGTAAATGCTAAATTTTGAGTTTGATAAATTTGGAAGTTTAGTTTGTACGATGACGACTGGTGAATATTTGAACGTTCCGTCTTTTTCGAGCATTTTCAACCGGTATGCATTGAAAGCTCCAACAGCGTTATCTAAAAATTGATAATCAAAAATTTCATTGCTGTTGCCAGTAGAACCTCTTTGGACTTCTATTCTGCTTAAGAATTGAAAACTGGAAAATCCGGATTGACTTTTTTCCAATTCAAAATGAGAAAACAATTTATCGGAGGAGGCTGTCCAGCGGACCAGGTTTCCGTCCTGGGTATTTTCAGCCTTGATTCCAAGAAGTTTGACCGGCAGGACTATACCGCAAACGACCACGGCTCCATTGCCATTCGGACCCCCTTCGGTAGCCCGAAAAACATCCCCCATGCAGGCTACATTGGTCCAACCTCCAGATGTGCCATCACCTGTTACGGTAACCTTTGGCACATAAGCTACAGGAGGTGTGCTCCCGCAGTTGATTTTAACTTTAAAACAAAACGGTTCCAGATCTCCAAACGTGGCAATGGGAGTTCCAATGCCATTGTCACCGTAGTTGTTGGTTGGATTTCCATCCCCTTCATCAACATAAAAACCTGGACCTGAGAGTCCAAATTGAACGGCTTTAGAAGAATCGACAAATATCCATTTTCTACTTCCATGTTGCGCATTTTGAGAGCCTGTAGCTCCTTCACAAACAATAGCACCAGCGGGTAAATTATCGGTGGCTACAAATACTCCATGTACCCAATTGGTATTGGATTCAAAGAACTCTGTTAAGGTAAAACAGAAGTTAATTTCAATCATGCCCGTTGCGGGGTCGGAATAGGTTCCTTGTCCACCGGTGGAAGTAAATCCAAGCAGCGTGACGTAGCCGCTTGCACATTGTGCTTTTACTTCGGCCAGCGAAGTCGGAGCAATCCAAAAAAGCAACAAGAGAGCGGACCATTTCATTGTTCGCATAGGGTGGCGCTTTACATGATGATTCAATACAAATAGATGAAACAAAAAACATGCCAAAGGGCCCTAAGCTTCCAAATTAAATTTCAACTTAAACTATTAAGAATTGAATTTATGTATTTTATAAATAACATTTTATATTAATATGATTAAATTTGAGCCTTCAGAAACCCAGCATATTCATCCCCCTATACGATTCTTTTCAAGGCTTTTTAAAAGTCCGGGAGTACGTGGTTATTTTGTTAATTTTAGGCCTGAATCTGACATATGACATACCCTGATTCACCTTTGATCCAGATTTTTGTAACTGGTGGAACTTTTGATAAGGAATACAATTTTGTAACGGGCCAATTATTTTTTAAAGACACTCATTTACCCGAAATTCTTGACAGAGGGAGATGTACACTGGATATTGACATCAAAACATTGATGATGATTGACAGTCTGGAAATGAATGAAACAGACCGTGAGATCATCATCCACAATTGTAAAAAATCAACTGCGGATCGCATTTTGATTACGCATGGTACGGATACGATGGGTTTGACGGCAAAAGCCCTGGCCTCTGCAAATCTTGAAGGTAAAACCATCGTATTGACCGGAGCCATGATACCTTATGCTTTTGGTAATTCATCCGATGGTTTTTTCAACCTGGGAAGCGCCCTTGCATTTCTTCAAACTTTACCCCCTGGAATTTACATTGCGATGAATGGAAGGTATTTTCACTGGAGTCAGGTTAGAAAAAATACCTCTACCGGCTTTTTTGAATCCTTATGACCAACCTGCCTACATACGGTATAATTTGTTCTATTCTTAACTATTTCATTTACATTTGCATATAAAATATTTCTGATATGAAAAACATTTGGCTGTCGTTTTGCATAATTGCCTTTTCAATTTTCAATCAGGCTAATGCGCAATATTTTGATCATCGGCATGGCGTTATGGCTCGAAAAACTTTTTTTGATTTTGGTAGCTTTCGCGATGAAAACACCGGAGCCATACGTAACTATCAAAATGGTTTTGAGTTGGCTTATGTCAGAAATTTCCCCCACCAGTTATCCGTGGCTTTTCCTTTAGGCGTGGGGGTATACCGAGACAGTACAAATGATTTTCTTAAATCACCATTCTATACCTTTGGAGCGCAGGCTCAACTTCACCTCAAGAAAAACTTTGATTGGATTAACCCTTACATTACCGGCGGGGTAAATTTTATTCTACCAAAAGATAAAGATTTTGCCGTTCAGGTACCTCTGGGGATTGGTCTAATGTTTAAAATTCACCCTCAGGTTTATATTAACTTACAATCCGATTACAGAGTTTCGGTAGCCAATTGGGAAGCGCATCTCCAACATCAATTTGGATTTGTGTATTTACTAGGCAGCAAAAAAGTACAGGAAGTGGGTTTGGTTACACCGCTGGATACAGACAAGGATGGGGTTCCAGATGAAGCCGACCTTTGCCCATCAGTACCGGGATTGCTTAAATTCAACGGTTGTCCTGATACCGATGGAGATGGCATTGAAGATGCTAAAGACAAGTGTCCGGATTTAGCAGGTATTGAAACGTTTGAAGGATGTCCTGACACTGATGGGGATGGCATAAAAGACACCGAAGATGAATGTCCAACACTCAAAGGACCGGCAGAAAATAAAGGATGTCCTGAAATGGACAAAGATGGGGATGGAATTCCAGATGCAAAAGACGATTGTCCAGACCAGGCTGGTTTGAAAACCACGAATGGCTGTCCTGATACTGATGGAGATGGCCTAATTGATCGGGAGGATAAATGCCCTGAAAAAGCGGGTCCAATATCCAACAAAGGTTGTCCAGAGGTTACCGTAAAGGATAGTGATAAAGATGGCATTCCAGATAATGAAGATGATTGTCCATTTGCTGCTGGTCCGGCCAAATACAGTGGCTGCCCAGATTCTGATGGCGATGGATTATCCGATAAAGTTGATGCTTGTCCCAACAGTGCGGGTCCTGCCAGTAATAAAGGTTGCCCGGTGATTGAAAAAGCTGACATTGAAACCCTTGATTTTGCCATGAGGGCCGTCCAATTTGATCTTGGAAGGGCTACTTTACGCCAAGAATCCTTTAGCATTCTTGACAAAGTGGCTAAGATCATGAAGAAATATCCAGACTATAACTTAACCATTGCCGGTCATACGGACAATTCAGGAAGTGCGCCATTCAATATGGATTTATCCGAAAGAAGAGCTAAAATCTGTTATGAATACCTCATATCCATTGATGTTCCAGCCTCCCGGCTCAGTTACGTTGGATTTGGATCTACCAAACCCGTAGCTCCAAACGATAATGATACGGGACGTTATCTGAACCGGAGAGTGGAGTTTAATTTATTGCCCAAATAAGGATCTTTTTACCTCCTTTTTAAGAATACATTCTTCGGGGAGGTCAATTGCAACGGTATCGGATTATCTTTGCGGCTGTTTTAAAAAATAGCACATCTTTATGGCAAATACTTCAGATATCAGGAATGGATTGTGTATGAATTTTAACAACGACATTTATGTAGTCGTTGAGTTTCAGCATGTTAAACCTGGAAAAGGAAATGCTTTCGTCAGAACCCGACTCAAAAGCATGACCAGCGGAAAAGTGGTAGAAAATACGTTTTCTGCAGGACATACCATTGATGTTGTTCGTGTAGAAAGAAGAAAAATGCAATATCTTTACAAAGACGATTCGGGTTACCATTTCATGAATTCGGAAACTTATGACCAGGAAGCCATACCCGAAAACATGATCGAAAACGGTGAGTTTTTAAAAGAAGGCATGGAAATTGAAGTGTTATACCACGCAGAAAAAGAAACTCCCCTGATGGCCGAGCTTCCTTCACATGTGGTGATGGAAGTCACTTTTACTGAACCGGGTGTGAGAGGCAATACGGCAACCAATGTGACTAAACCTGCCACTTTGGAAACCGGAGCACAAGTAAAAGTGCCCATATTTATTGAGCAGGGAGATATCATCAAGGTAGATACCCGGACAAAAGAGTATCTTGAACGCGTTAAACAATAGAAAAATGAACTTTAAAGAAATTCAGGAACTGATTCGATTGGTTGGTAAATCAGGTGTATCTGTTTTCAAAATGAAAGATGGTGAGTTTGAATTGACCATTAAAACCACCACTGAAGAAAAGATCATACATGCGGTTCCATCCATTAGCCACACCCCTCCGGTCATCCAGGCCCCAATTGCTCCTTTGGTGCATAAACCTGCTGAACCGGCCACAACTTCGGGCTCAATAGAAACTTCGCCTAGCGATGCCAAAAAGTATCTTGAAATCCGTTCTCCAATGGTGGGTACGTTTTACCGTTCCCCTGGCCCGGATAAACCACCGTTCATAAAAGTGGGTGATTCAGTTGATGCAGGTTCAACCGTTTGCATCATTGAAGCCATGAAGTTGTTTAATGAAATTGAAAGCGAGGTCAAAGGAACCATTGTGAAAATTGTAGTGGAAGACGCTACTCCTGTTGAATACGATCAGGTTCTATTCCTCGTCGAACCCTAATTTGGATTTGCATGTTTAATAAAATTCTTATAGCCAACCGGGGCGAAATTGCTTTGCGGATTATCCGGACTGCGCGTGAAATGGGAATAAAAACGGTAGCCATATACTCAACGGCTGATCGGGAAAGTTTGCACGTGCGTTTTGCAGACGAAGCGGTTTGCATTGGTCCACCTGCTTCATCACAGTCTTATTTAAACATCCCTAAAATTATGGCTGCGGTAGAAATTACCAATGCCGATGCCATCCATCCTGGCTATGGGTTCCTGGCCGAAAATGCAGAGTTTGCAGAGATTTGCTCACAATACGGTATCAAATTCATTGGCCCCACTCCTAATCAAATTCGCAAAATGGGAGATAAAATTACGGCCAAGGAAACAATGATAAAGGCTCAGGTTCCTGTCGTTCCTGGTTCAGATGGCTTGTTGAAAGATGTTAAACAAGGTAAGAAATTGGCCAAGGATATTGGATATCCGGTGATCTTAAAAGCTACCGCAGGAGGTGGTGGCCGTGGTATGCGAATAGTCCAAAAAGAGGATGAATTTGAGGACATGTGGAATATTGCCCGTCAAGAAGCGAAAGCAGCCTTCTCAAACGATGGCATTTACATTGAAAAATACATCGAAGAACCCAGACATATCGAGTTTCAAATCATAGGCGATCAGCATGGACGTGTGGTACATTTATCTGAACGCGATTGCTCCATTCAAAGAAGACATCAAAAACTTGTGGAAGAAAGTCCATCGCCTTTTATGACTTCAGAATTGAGAGAAGCCATGGGCGAAGCTGCCATTAAAGCTGGCAAGTCCATCAATTATGAAGGTGTCGGTACCGTTGAATTTCTGGTAGACAAGTATCGCAATTTTTATTTCATGGAAATGAATACCCGGATTCAGGTTGAACACCCGGTAACAGAAGAAGTCATTGACCATGATTTAATTAAAGAACAAATTAAAGTGGCTGCAGGTCTTCCCATTACCGGGAAAAGTTACTTTCCCTCCATGCATGCAATTGAATTGCGAATCAACGCAGAAGATCCTTTCAATGATTTCCGCCCAAATCCTGGAAAAATAACTTCTCTTCACACATCAAAAGGTCATGGCGTTCGGGTAGATACTCATGTGTATTCGGGATATACTGTTCCACCCTATTACGACTCCATGATTGCCAAATTGATTTGTAAAGCTCAAACACGGGAAGAATGCATCACAAAGCTTGAAAGGTCATTGGATGAATTTATCATTGAAGGAGTCAAAACCACCATACCCTTCCATCAGCAATTAATGAAAAATAAAGATTTCCGGGAAGGAAATTTTCATACAGGTTTTCTGAATAATTTCAAGTTGGAAAAACCTAAATAGTGCAATTCCATTTATTGAGGGGTTAATTTGTGAAATCACTTAACAAACTTTTACGCCTTGTAGCTAAATTCCGCTACCGGGTTTTATTACATTTTATTTTTTACATTTTTTCAACCTTCTTTACCATACTGAGCATTCCAGCCATTATCCCTTTGTTGGAAATGTTGTTTCAGAAACAAGTGCAAACTCTTCAGCCACCAGCATCAGTGGAAAGTTTGGGTGACTTTATCAACTACTTGAAATATGAGTTTTCCTATTGGATAAATTTACAGGAACGCACCTCCGCATTGATGATCATTTGTGGTGGACTGGCATCAATCTTCTTTTTTAAAAATCTTTTTCGTTACCTGGCCATCTACACAATGATACCGGTGCGTGCAGGTATTTCTGCCAGTTTACGTCAATTGTTATTTGATAAATGGATGAGATTGCCAATTTCCTATTTCTCAAAGGAAAAAAAAGGAGATTTAATATCTCGCATGACGGCAGATGTTCAGGAGGTTGAGTGGAGCATTTTGTCCATGTTGGAAGCCCTTGTAAAAGACCCCTTGTTAATCATTGGAAGCATCGCCATAATGATTTACACCAGCCCTTCGCTAACGATATTTGTAGTAATCCTCATGATCTTTACGTCATTGGTGATCGGTGGGATCTCAAGAACTTTGAAAAAACAATCAGGAGAGGCCCAACAAAAAATGGGTGAGTTAATCTCCATTCAAGAAGAAAGTCTTGGAGGACTTCGAGTCATAAAAGCATTCACCGCAGAACACTATGTGAAGAATCGATTTGATCTCATTCTTAACGCTTATCGCAGCTTATTGATCAAATTACAACGAAGAAGAGATCTATCTTCTCCACTATCAGAATTTTTAGGCGTATCCATCGTTTGTTGTTTACTATGGTACGGAGCAAATCTAGTATTTGACGAACAGTTGTCAGGCTCTGTATTTATGGCTTTTTTATATGCATTCTTTAATGTTATAGAGCCATCCAAAGCACTATCCTCCGCATATTTTAACATTCAAAAAGGTCTAGCTGCCGTGGATAGAATTTATGAAGTCCTGGAAACTGAAGAACAAATAACCGATGCCCCCAACGCTATCGCTAAATTTGAATTCAATTCGGAAATACGGTTTCAAGACATTTCATTCAGATACCCCAATCAGTCAGAGGACACAATTAAAAATATTAGTCTTGAAATTAAGAAAGGTCAAACCATTGCTTTGGTAGGGGCCAGCGGTTCAGGCAAAACCACTCTGGTTGATTTACTGGCAAGATTTTACGACGTTGACCAGGGAAGCATCCTGATCGATGGTGTAGACATACGTGAAATTAAATTATCCGTTCTTAGAAATTTGATGGGAATGGTAAGCCAGGAAGCCATCCTCTTTAACGATAATATAATCAACAATGTAAGGTTTGGTCGCGAGGATTTCAACGAATCCGAAGTTCAGGAAAGTTTAAAAACTGCCCATGCAGAAGGGTTTGTCAACGAACGAGAAGGTGGTCTCCAACACAATATTGGCGACCGCGGATTGAAGCTTTCGGGGGGCCAAAGACAAAGACTGACCATTGCCCGGGCTGTATTGAGAAACCCTCAGCTTCTAATATTGGATGAAGCCACTTCAGCCCTGGATTCGAATTCGGAAAAAATGATCCAGGAAGCCATGACCGATTTATTAAAAGGACGAACCGCAGTGATCATCGCTCATCGTTTATCCACCATTCAACATGCCGATAAGATCGTTGTTCTAAAAGAGGGGCAAATTGTTGAAGAGGGGACTCACGAATCTTTGTTAAAACAAAATGGAGAATATAAGCGCTTTGTATCTTTACAATCATTTGAAGCGAATTAATGTCAATATGAAAAAATTTACCATTTCTTTGATCTGTTTTAGTTGGTTATCAACCGCCATGGTCAGTAGCCAAACTTCCATAACAAACCGTGTGGCCCCAGGTGTAGGGGATTCATTGTATTATTTTGTTGATACAGCTTTCCAATCCATCGATTATGGAATGCCTGGTTCCAATTTGTTTTGGGACTTTAGCCAACTGGGCCGAACAGCCAGCAGAGCTGAAGTATACCGACCAGCCTCTGCAGGCCAGCTGGCCAATCGTTTTCCCACTGCCGATGCTGTCGTTATTCAAGGTATCAATGAACAATATTATAAATTTCATACAGACCGCATAGAACTATTGGGTACTGGCACGCTTGGTGGCGGACCATTTCCTGGAGCTGGCGGAGCAAATGTTTTTCCTAAACCGGTCGTCGTCCAAAAGTATCCGGAATCTTACTTGGATGAATTGATGTATACGACTTCCAATTCTGTAGTTCTCCCATCTTCCATTTTGCCTGATAGTATACTGAATACCCTACCTTTAAAGCCCGATTCATTTAAGATCATTTTCAGCCAGTTGTATCAGAAAAAGGCTGATGCATGGGGTACTTTAAAATTACCAGCCAAAACCTGGGACGTATTGAGAGAAACCCGCACGACTACCACTCAGACTAAGGTTGAAGCTAAAGTCCCGATATTAGGATGGCTCGATGTTACCAATTTAGCAGCCAGTGTTTTCGGCAATTTGTTTGGCAACATCAATTCAAAAAGTTTCACTTTTGTGTCGAATGAAACAAAAGGTATAGTTGCACAGGTCAATGTTGATACACTAGGCCGGGTCCTATCGGTCAGTTACAAACCAGATGATAAAACATATACGGCTGTTTCAAATTTAAAATTAAAAGGAGCTCTTAAGGTTTATCCCAACCCAGCTTCTGACTATCTCACCATTGAAATGCCAGATAAGCTTCATCCGTATTCGCATTATGACATTGTAGACCTGGAAGGTAAAATGGTTAAACGCATTTTAGCCATAACAGAATTTATTAGTTTAACAGACATAGAATCCGGAATATATTTCCTTCGTGTTTATCAAAAGAAAATATCGAATCCTGTTTATGAACAGGCGTTCGTTAAAAAATAGAGCGAAGGGTTATTAATGTTACATTTTTTACGCTTACAACCTGAATGATTTTAATATTTACTAACAGTCGTTAATCAAACGCAGAATTTACTTTCTTCATATCTCAATAATAATTTGCAAAGAAATTAAATCTTATTCCTTTGCAAAGATCTTAAGGTATTTTAAATATTAGTATATGTTAATGTTTTTTTCTTAATGAGTCTTAAAAATTAGGGTAGATCATTTTTTTTATTTTAAATTTTCTCATGTTGATTTCTTAACCACATTAAAAATGGCTTGTTGAAGGAATCTTGAATATTAAGACTTTTTATTGAAAATACCCACATTATGGAATCAGATAATATATTACCACCAGGCTTAAACATCTGATTTTTTGAAAGACCTATTGAGAGTGTATGATTGTTCATAAGCACCCTGTAACCCTGTAACCAAAAAATCAGCTCCAATACAATACAGTTTGTCAACTTGCTTTTTTAAGCTTGCCACTGTTACTTACAATTATCAAGTAATCGGGAGTGGTGTTATGAACACCTATTGCAATTGTTATGCTTTAACTCATCAAACCGGTTTGCACCCTTTACTAATTGCTCCGGCCAGAATTGCATTCATCAACTAAACAATGTGCCAAGATCATTCCCGCTTTTCCTGATATTGAAAAAATTTTTTCCATGCATTTGGAAAACACTATAGATCTCATGATACGATGAAAACAAATTCTTTCACATTTTTTAATTCGTATTTTTATGAAAAACCTTATTTTTAAAATTGTAAATGTTTGCATTTTTATACTGATGTTTCTCGCATTCAATCATCATATCAAATCCCAGGAGTATTCTGACCCAATATTTCAAATTCAGTTTTATGAATTGGAAAATCTGTCCTGCGATATGGCGATGGTAAAACTGAGAATTCGATTTACTGGAGACTTAGATGGTACCAACGGCGAAAATGTCTATGTTGCCGGCATGAATATTCACATTCATTGTTATCCGGAACCCAATTCCGGTAACATCATCCGGATTGATCCGGCAACCACCAAAGCAAGTTTTCATTCCATTCTCAAAGCCCAGTCCTGGATAGACGTGACCAATCCGGGATCCAATGAAGAAGAATTGCTCTTATCCGGAGACAATCCAAACGGATCTTGCTGCGATGGCGACATGGTATTTGTAGAGGGTGTGGTTTACGATCTTTGTACCATCTACATGTATGTAGATGGTACCGGTCTGTTGGAATTTGAAGACATGGTGGAGCCAACTGTCACCTTTGATTACCATGCTACTTCAAGCACCTGGATACGGGATGAGTTTGAAATCTATGATACCTGGGGTGACTATCCTTTGTATGTCAATCCGGTTTCCGGAAATTACAACATCAGCGGAAAAATTTTACGACAACCCAACGATCCCAATGTGCACTGTCCGGATGGGATGCCTTTGGTTGGGGTAAGCATTACTTTGACCGAACCGGATCCTGATATTGACTTAAAATCGGTTGCCAATTTTGAAGGAGACTGGTGTTTTCCGGCTGCTTACGATGACAGCCATAACATAAGTTTATACGGCATGGGTATCGGTGAAAAATTGTGCGGGGTAAGCACTGCGGATATCGTTCGCATTCAAAGACATATCCTGGGCTTGCAGACATTTGATGCTCGATGGAAAAAATTGGCTGCAGATGCCAACAATAATTTATACATCACGGCTGCAGATATCGCCTGTATGCGCAAAGCTATTCTTGGAGATTCTACTAATGAATATTGTCCAGCATTCAGCCAGTCCTGGAGATACGAAACAACAGATAGTTATGGGCAAAGCCATAGTCCCGAACTGCTTCGCGAAACAGACTATGTTGATTTGGTGTCTACTACAGCCTTGTCAGATATTGATTTTTATGCCTATAAAGTAGGCGATGTAGATGGAAGTTGCGATGATTGCCAGACCATTCAAAACAACAACATTGAAATCAGATCCAATTACGACACCCTGACTCTGGCATTGGGAAACCCCCAATCCTATGGCACTACCGGAAATTACAAGATCCCGGTTTATTGTAAGTTGGAGACAGATCTAAAGCTTTTGTCCATCAGTATTCATGATCCTTCTTCATCGCATATCGGATTGAGCAACTGGTTTTTGGATTTTGGAGATATCCGTGGAGATTACCAGATCAGCGGAAATGGGTCTGATCTGGATCTGATGTGGATGATTGATACAGTTGAATCGGTCGAAGTACCTGAAGATACTTTACTTTTTTACATGATTGCCGAAGATTCGACCAACAATTTTACCTTAAATACAAGTCCAATCAGTCAGATCCGGAATAGCTGGTATCCCAGCACTTACGATTCAGGGCCGGTAAAACTGATCAAAGAAATCGGTAGTTTTGGTTTAAAGAAAGACGGTTCGTTCGTTTATCCAAATCCAGGGCGTCATGAATTGGTGATCTCTCTCAAAGAAGCCGGATTACAACAAGCGGATCTGATCATCAGAAATGTAGAAGGTACCCCGGTCATTCAAATTAAAGACATTAAAAAAGATGTTTTATGGTTACCTGCTCACGAACTAAAACCAGGAATGTATTTTATTTCTTTGGAAGACCGTTCAAACAAACGGGTACAAAAGTGGATTAAATTCTAAATCCGGATGAATACTCTGCAAATCTAAAACCACTGCTATGAAAAAAATAATGCAACTTGTTTTAATTTTTATCCTTGCTCCTAAAATGAGTGATGCCCAACAAATGTATTATTTTTCAAAATGGTATGGTTTTGGAATTGCAGAGTATTCAAATTGCAGCATTGTTCAAAGGATACCCCTGGCAAAAGCTCTGCCTGGCGCAACAATCAATATCATAAAATTTCCGGACGGCAGACTGTACAGGGCATCTGAATGGGATGGTGGATTTTTAAGTGATTCCATGCCTGTGGTTTATTCACCCATAAAAAAACATAAATACTCAGATATTAGCAGGATCAATGAAAGAGCAGTATCGGTATGTGTAGATTCCAGATCGCTTATATACATCGTCATGCGCACCTGGGATGATTCAACTTTGTCCTACCTGATGGAATATGATTACACAACGGGCCGTTTTACGATATTAGGCAATGTCAGCAAGGGACTGCGCAGTATTCTGGCTGTTGGAGGTAAATTATTGGGGTTTGAAGAAGTTCTGCAACCCTCCAGACATTATAGAATGATTCAGATGAATCCCTATGAACCGGAAAAAGTCAAAGTCCTGTTTACGGTAGATTCCACGCATTGGGCAAAAGACTACAACCCTCAACATATTAGTCCTTATTTTTGTTTATTCAAAGCTTATGAATCTTGTGATCATTTAAACCTGATGTTGAGTTCCTTCACCAACAACGATTCACTTACCCGATTTTATAAAATTGATTTTAATAATAAAAGGCTGGTACCCGCTTGTACCATTCCTATTCATTTCGAATTTCAGGACAATGAAGGTTATCGTGGTTACGATTATCTTAGAGAATGCGATTTTCAGTTTGACTTCGATCTGAACAACTCAACAGATACCGTGCGAAATTGCCGGATCACTTATACATGTCCACGGATCGAACAAGAAATCCATGACCTGGATTGGGATTATCACAGCGATGGCTCACTTGATTCCATACATGTAGAGATTCTGAGTGGAAATGTGGATTCCATACATGAGTATGTTTGGGCCGGCTATCTTCCTCCGGGTGCTGTTGTGATCGGCAACGGGACGAATGATTTAAAAATTTATTCGAATCTTAAAATATCAGGACAAGAAATCAAAAAAATCCTGGGAGGCGTTCGTTACAAAAATAATCTGAACAATCCCAGCCCGGGCGAGCGGACATTGCGAACCACTGTTTTTATTCCGTGGTTTGAGGATACTGCATATTCCCGGATTACGATACCACAATTTTCTGCCAGACTTCAAGACACCAGCATCTGGTTGTGTCCACAGAATGGAATGTTTGATTTATCTGCATTGCATTTTCAGCAAACCAAAAACGGGATCTGGATGGAAAATGAATTGAATAATGGTATCATCAATACTTCAAAGACACCATCAGGAACATTTCACTATTTGTATCAACGAGTTGATCATTGTCCTGCAGATACAGCACAACTTCAACTTCATTATTATGATAATCCCTTGATTGAATTAGGACCCTATACCATTGCTCAAGGACATACCATCCAAAAAATTAATTTGAATTCATCCTATCAAAATATTCAATCCATTCAATGGTTTCTTAATGGCCAACTTGCCGCAACAGACAACAGGGAATTTGAATTTGAAATGAATCAAGATGTTTTAATAGGCGTTACCGTTCAAACGGATGATGATTGTGTATTTCAGGACTCTAAATTCTTTGCCTTGGCCATTGATCAAAATGATATTTGGATACCGGATGCCTTTTCTCCCAATGGAGACCAGATAAACGACCTGTTTACCATCAAGGCAAAATATGACATCCATATTTATTCATTGGAAATTTTCGATCGGTGGGGAAATCTTGTATTTCTTCAAAAAGATTTTTCTACAAATGACGATACCTCCGGTTGGAATGGCAACATGAAAAATCTTAAAGCAACTCCAGGAACTTACATTTATCAACTAGTTTATGCAGGTACATCAGGGCAAAAAACTTTTAAAAACGGAGTTGTGCATTTATTGCGATAACAAGATTTACAGCCTCGGTAAAATTAAGTTCCGGGCAAAAATCAACAATTTTTTTAACTTTACTTGTTAAATAACACTTTCAACTACTTCTTCCTCTTCTTCGGTTTTACCAATTTCATCTCGTCGACCAACCATTTGGCACCGGCAAACTTGTCTATGATAAAAAGGATATACCGGGCATCTACCATAATGTTTCGGCAAATACTCCTGTCGTAGTTGATATCACTCATGGTCCCTTCCCAAACCCGGTCGAAATTTAATCCGATGAGATTGCCGTGTGCATCGATGGCCGGACTACCGGAGTTTCCGCCTGTAGTGTGATTGCTACCGATAAAAGCCAATGGCATTTTTCCATTTTCTCCGTAAACTCCATAATCTTTATCGCGATACAATTGCTGTAACTTTTTGGGCACATCAAATTCATAATCACCGGGAATAAATTTTTCCATGACCCCATCCAGATATGTTTGACTTTTATACATTACTGCATCTTTGGGTTGATAGCCTTCGACCTGTCCATAGCTAACGCGCAAAGTAGAATTGGCATCCGGATAAAACTTTCTCTCCGGAAAAATGTGCAATAATGCATCCATGTGTTTACGTCTCAACCCGGCAATCTGGTCTTCATATTCACCGCAAAGCTTATTGAGATCATTGTCCAGGTAATATTTCATTTCATTGTAAAATATCCAAAGCGGATCAGTCTTTACAGCCTGCACCCACTCTTTGTACTCCATTTTTAATATTCTCTCCAGACTGTCTCGATGCAATAATTTACTCGTTGAATACAATTCCTGAGCGTATTCTCCGTAATCATTATTATGTCGTTTAAGTTCTGATTTGAAATGACTGAATACGAATGCTGGATTCACTTCCTTATGAAACTGCCCAATGAGTTCAGCAAACACTTCTCGGTCAATATCCTGATTAAAATCATTGAAATAGCCATTGATATTATTTAGAATCTCACTTTTTTTCGTATTAAAAATCTCTTCTCCCCTACCTTCGTAAGTATTCATCAACCCTACAACCAGCTGATAAAAGTTGACCAGGTCGACATTGCGCATAAATGTCTCATGGTAATACTCTCTTGAAAAGGCAAAAGGTTCCAGTCGTTTATAAGCAAAATCAAGATCTGAGATCAGATTCCGATAGTCTCGAAATTGAACATTGGCATTTACCCGGAGAACGAATAAACTGTCCTGGTGAATTTTACGTTGAATTCCCTGCGTGATCTTCATTCCCAAATTTTCTCCAATCCATTTTTTCCATGAGTTCGCAATAGAAGCATATTTAGAAGCGTATTGTAATTTTATTTTCTCATCTGATCTCATGTGTTTGTTTAAAATTTTAAGCGTCTTGTCGCGTAACGAAATTCGTACCGGGTTAAGCACCTCGACTTGCTGACGTGCACCTTCGCTGGTAAGGTACTGATTCGTTCTACCAGGAAATCCAAAAACCATTGTAAAATCTCCTTCTTGAACTCCACCAATATTAATGGGTAAAAAGTGCTTAGGAATGTAGGGCTTATTGGTTGGGTCATATGCTGCAGGTCTGTTATTCTTTCCAGCATATATGCGAAATAATGAAAAGTCACCCGTATGTCTCGGCCAAACCCAATTGTCCGTATCTGCACCAAATTTTCCTATAGATTCAGGAGGGGCTCCCACAAGACGCACATCTTTGAAAACCTCTGTGATAAAAGCAAAGTATTGGTTGTTTGTATAAAAACTTCTTATAAAAACATCCTGATCCTCCATCTTGTGGATCAGCGGCTTAATTTTTTGGATATTAACGTCAATTTTATTCCTCCTTTTATTTTCATCCCAACTTGAATCAACACCTTCTAAAACTTTGGAGGTAACGTCTTCAATTCGAACGATTAAAGTTGCTGTTAATCCTTGACAAGGCAATTCCTCTGATTTGTTTTGAGCCCAAAATCCATCTCTCAAATAATTGCGCTCTACACTAGAATGAGATTGTACATAACCATAACCGCAATGATGATTGGTCAGCATAAGCCCCTCTTTCGAAATGATTTCAGAAGTGCAGCCACCTCCAAAATGGACAATGGCATCTTTTAAGGATCCTTTGTTTACGCTATAAATGTCTTCGGCAGTAATTTTCATTCCAAGGGACTTCATTTCCTTTTCATTTAATGACTTCAGAAATAAGGGTAACCACATGCCCTCTCCTGCAGTCAGAAAACTGATAAAAAACAATTTTAAAAAGAAGACGAAGAAAAATTTCCTTAACATAATCGTTTTATTAAATATCTATTTTAAAGAAGGTCAAATATAAAGTGAATGCTGCAGTTAGACGAAAATAATCGTTACCGGCAGGTTATCACAGGTTTATACACTTAAACCAATACAAGCTGAAAATTTGCATTAAAATTCTGGATTAATTAGTGTCTATAAAACATACTTGTTTTAAAAAGGTAATGTTGAACTATACCCATTGTTGTTCATTCCAATTACAGCATCATTTTGTTTTGGTAATTTTGAATTCCAATATTTCATTTCCGAGTTTGCATTTCAGCAAATAACGACCAGTTGGAAGTAAATTCGTATCCAGTAACCATTCTGAATTTCCGATTTTCCTGGACGGAACTGAGAGTATTTTACCATTCAAATCGACTATCTGAAATAAGGGATCCGTTTTGAAATTCATGGGTAGGGATAAATGCAATTCTCCGCTAAACGGGTTTGGATAAGCTTTAATTTCCTTAGCCGAAATCACTTCGTCACTCACCAGTTCCTTTATTTCAATTCCATTGATCTGGTACAAACAGTTGTTAGCATCTCTGATGATGACATCGTAAAGTCCTGGTTTAAGCTGTTCGATATCTTCTGTCTCAGCATAAAGCCTATTATTCAAATACCACTCAAAACGGTATGGAGCGGTAGAACCATTAACTTCGAGATGGATAAAACCATCCTCTGACAAACTGTTTTTGACCGTAACTTTTACCTGATATGGCTCCGGTTGTTTAATGTCAAAACTGGCTATTTCCTTACATCCATTTGCATCTGTTAGGTTTACGATGTAAGTTCCGGACTTTAAAGAAAACAAACTATCTGTTTGTTGCCCATTGGACCACAGAATATGGTAAGGCTTTCTTCCTCCCTCTGGAAATAAAAATAAAGAACCTAAACTGTCGCCATGACAAATATTGTGTATGGTTTGGACTGAATCAAGGTTGAGATCTTCATACTTAACTATGTATATGCTATCATAAAAACTGCAATTACCGACTAAATTCACAAGGTTCAAAATATACGTTCCAGGATGTTGGATGACAGCCGTATAATTGTTCACCATGAATGAATCGGGTCCGCTCCAATTAAAAGAAAAGTTTATACTGTCATTACTCATACCTGGATTTAAAATGAGGCTTGGGTGATGACAATCCAAATGAGGGCCATCGGCACGAACATTAAAAGAAGGTCTGTTAAGCACTCTGATGTACAAAGTATCCAACCTTTTGCATCCGGTTGGCGAGGTATATTCAAGAATGTAGTTTCCGCTTTGGGTGAAACTATTGAATACTCCTAGATCCAGGTAAACAGAATTCTGAATGGTGGTATCCAATTTAGGTCCCTTCCAATGAAACGTACCTGATAAACCATCCTGAGATTTTAAGGTTAATTTTGAACCTGCACAAACTTTAATGGAATCATGAACCACAAATCCGCCGGCATCTACACTTGATGAGAGGTGAAGTGCCGCTGGAGCACAATCCGGCAAATCGATGGAATAAAATCCACGTCCATACGTGCTGATATACATCTTTCGCGAAGTTTGGTGAAACTCAATATCGGTCACCGAAGTGTGTGGAAGATTGCTTCCATAATATTGCCAATCGATATTGTCCGCATCAGTATAAAATAAACCAAAATCAGTCCCAATAAACAAGCTGTTACTGGCTTCATCAAAACGAATGCACAATACCGGCACGTTGGGCATGTTTCGGGTGATGTTTGACCAGGTGTTTCCTTGATTGTTGGATTCCATAATTTTAATTGCACCCACTCCACCTCTGGTGCACCATAGACGATTGACATTTTTCGGGTGAAATTCAATGTCGGTAATTTCAAGAGAAGTGACCAGGTTCAGACTCTTCCAGGATTTACCAAAATCCTTTGTCGAATAAAATACATTGGCCCTTGTTGCCACTATAAACTGTGTGTCGACCGGACTGATTCTGACTTCTCTTAGATCATTGTCAGAACTTCCGGTTAAGTTGTTGCTGATGGCCCGAAAAGTGTTACCGCGGTCAAACGAAACAAAAACATCGTTATATCCTATGATGAATGTCTTACTGTTTGCAGGGTTCAGATTGAAAGGAGTCACCCACTGACCGGGAAGCGTAGCACCAATATTCTGAGTAATGTCTTCCAAGTCATTAAACCCATTGGTAGTCCTGTAAACTGCATTTCCTCCCCAATACTCTGTATAACCGATATTGGCATTTCTAGGATCGATCAATTGCGTCATTGCATCGCCACCATTGGTATTTCCCCAAGACCCATTAGCCCGCCGTATCCATCCACCGTTATCTTGACTCCCTCCAATCAAAACAGGAGGAGTACTAGTGGAAATGGCCATTTTATAAAATTGCGTAATGGCCAACCCGTTGACCAACTCACTCCATAAACCTGTAGTTTCATTCAAACGATATACACCACCATCACAACCAAAGTACAATTCATTTTTCCGGCTGGGATGGTGGCCTATGAAATGATGATCTGCATGAATTTCAGGAAGTCCTTGCCCACTTGCCCACCAGTCAGTGATTTGATTCCAACTTCGTCCGCCATCGGTAGACTTATAAATCACGACATATCCACAATATAATGTAGACCGGTTGGTCTGTGAAAAATATAAAACCAGGTTCTCAGGCATATTCGAAACGAACTCAAACGTCTGGCCTGCATTTTTGGACAAATAGAATTTTTTTTCACCATCAACGCTCATGTTTAAGCCTAAATAATTTGGATCTGCAATCGTAACAGCAAACCGGAAGAAGACTTTTTGCAAGCCAAATGAAGTAATTTTCAAAAACGTATTGCCTCCATCAGTGGATTTAAAGATTTCTGAATTCCCCCAATAGTCATTGTTGGCCGCATAGACGGTAGAGGTATCACCTGGACGGTAGATGACGTCAGAAAAGTTCTCATTGCGAATTTTGATCCAGGAATTACCTCCATTAAAAGTTTTATACAATCCATCACTCGTGGCAGCGATTAATATCGATGAATTTTGTGGGTTCATTTGTAATCCGTAGATCACTTTATTGTCAGTAAGTTTCCAATTCAATGAGCTTGGGTTCCAGGTATTGCCTCCATTTGTTGTTTTATAGATACCCAGACTGTATTGCCACCAGCCTTCCTTTTCCCCCAGGGTGGCGTAGAGTACATTGGGATTTGTAGGATCGGCCAACACAATCCCTACAGGTTGGTAGGGAAGATTATCGGCAATAGAGGTATAAGTCGTTCCGCCATCGGTGCTTTTCCAAATGCCACCATTGGGTGATGCCACATAAAATGTATTGGCTTGTGTTGGGTGAAAACTCACATGTGTCGTTCGGCCCATTCCCCAATAACCCCCTGTATTTCGAACGGGCCCTTCGTGTTTCCAACTGGGTGTATTTCTGCTTTGAATGGTTTGGGCATGTTGTACAATCGATTGATACTCCAGCCACTGCCGGTGTAAATCTGGAAAAGTCCCATCTGAATGAACCCTATCCCGCCAATACCATTTCCACCGCTCAAATTTCAGTTTTTCATCATCCAGAAACTCTTTCTTATCCCCTTTTCTAAAGTGATTCTCCCGGTAAGCATCATCTTCCAACCTATTCTTGCGGATCATTTTTTCCGCTTTCTTACAAATTTGATGAAAGTTATGCCCATCCTCAATGTATTCTTGCAATACCTTTACCTGAGCAAAAAGTGAATGTGTAAAAAACAACATCATTATCAACAATACCAACCGAATCATTACATCAATTTTTTCCAAAATTAGGCAAATCACTTTGGAGTGCAAGTAAAATACCTTGGAAAATATGTTAAATTTAATCATACTATTGTTGTCATGCTATTAAACCATTTTATAGGATTTTCTTTGATATCTGAGAAAAATACCTTCAGATTTAATTCCCTTTTGAAACATTCCAGGCTTGTTTATCTGATTGCCTTTATGATGAGTTTTTTAATTCATGTAAATTCTCAATCGGCGACTGAATTGGTTAGAAAGGCAGAAGAAAAAGGGAGAGGAACCAGTTCGCAGGCTTTGATTAAAATCCAAACGGTCAGACCCAAATGGACCCGAGAAATTCAATTAAAAGCTTGGACAAAAGGCAAAGAAATGAGCATGATTCTCATAACAGAACCCACCAAAGACAGAGGTATTGCCTTTTTAAAAAAAAACAAGGAAATCTGGAATTGGATACCCAACATTGAACGCCATATCAAATTACCACCTTCCATGATGACCCAATCCTGGATGGGCACCGATTTTACAAACGATGATCTGGTAAAGGAATCCAGCATTGTTGAAGACTATACACAAGAAATTATTGGGGAAGAAAAAATCGGTCAATACCCTTGTTCAAAAATTGAGTTAAGACCCAAAGAACGTGCAGCGGTCATCTGGAACAAAATCATCCTCTGGATCTATCCAAAAGAATTTCTACTTCTGAAGGCAGAATATTTTGATGAAGATGACATGCTCGTTAACCGGATGCAGGCCTTTGACGTTAAAATGTTTGGCGATCGCCTGCTTCCATCTCGCATGATCATGGAGCCCAGTGACAAGCCAGGGCATCAAACCGTTATGACCTATATTTCGTTGGCTTTTGATGTACCCATTCAAGATCAATTTTTCAGTACTCAAAACTTATCCAGGCTAAAATGATTTGGATATTGAGTTGGAGGAATATTTGGAGAAATCGTTCACGAACACTTATCACTCTGCTTTCTGTTGCCTTTGCCGTTTTTCTGACCATTGTAATGCAATCCCTGCAAAAAGGAATATTTGACCACATGATCAACAATGTGGTTCGTTATTACACAGGTTATGTTCAGATTCATCAAGCCGGATATTGGAAGGAGCGAATTCTTGAAAACAGTTTTGAATGGCCGGGCACGTTAGAGAAAAAAATATCTAACATACAAGGCATACAAGGATGGGTGCCTCGTCTTGAAAGTTTCATGCTGGCCTCTTCAGATATGCATACGAAAGGGTGTTTTGTCATTGGAACAAATCCTGATTTAGAAAATCGTTTAACGCGACTTCAAACGCGACTGGTTGCCGGCTCATATCTGGAATTACACGATAACGCATTGTTATTGGGCGATGAATTGGCCCATAAATTAAAGATCAAACCCGGTGACAGCCTTATTTTACTAGGTCAGGAAATGCAGGGAAGTCTAAGCGCTTTCAAGGCTCCAGTTAAAGGCATATTGCACTTTGGTTCACCGGATCAAAATGCTCGTTTCATCTATTCAAGTTTACCTTTCCTTCAAACTCAACTGAATGCAGAAAACTTCATCACTTCCTTGTCGATTGACATCCCGAATGAAAATCAAATGGTGATGGTACAAAAAAAGTTGTTGCAAAATTTAGACTCTTCTTATGAATGCCTCAACTGGAGAGAATTGCTCCCTGATCTCAATGGTCATATTGAAGCAGATAAAAATTCTTCTTCGATTTTTTCAGGGGTATTGTACTTTATTATCACCTTCGGGATTTTTGGAACCCTGATGATGATGATGGCAGAACGACAACGGGAATTTGGTATTATGATGTCTCTTGGAATGCAAAAATCTATCCTTTCTTTCACCTTATTTTTAGAAATCATGATGGTTAGCTTGTTGGGTGTAGTCTGCGGGATGGTGATGAGCATTCCGATTACTTTTTATTTTCAAGAACATCCCATACAATTAGGCGGTAAAATTGCTGAAGTCTATAAAGAATTTGGCTTTGAGGCTCTACTTCCAATGGCAGTTTCCCCTTCAATTTTTATTCGGCAAGCTGTAATTGTTTTCGGTATTGCCAGTATACTATCGTTATATCCTATGTGGCATATTAAAAATTTGAATCCAGTCAAAGCCTTTAGATCAAAATGACGAGCTTATGATGTTGATTCAATTGGCATGGAGAAATGTTTGGAGAAATAAAAAAAGGAGTCTGATCATTTGGATGGCCATAGCTATAGGATTATGGGCAGGCATTTTTCTGGTTTCATTTTACAATGGCATGATCAGTCAACGTTTGGAAACTGCGATTCGTCAGGAATTTTCACACTTGCAAATTCATGACAAAAACTGGTCATCTGAACACGAACTTCAATTTACGCTTCACGATGCTGAAAAGTTGACAAATTATCTCCATTTCAATGATTCCATTGTCGCATGGAGTGGACGTATTGTTGCCTATGGAATGTTGGCCAATGCCAGAGGACATTCGGGGATAAAAATTTATGGAGTCCATCCAATACAGGAGGATTCGCTGACACGCATGTCAACCAAATTGGTTGAAGGAAGTTATCTTAATCCCGAAAAAACCAATGAAATCATTATTGGCAGAGGGCTGGCCTCAAAACTAAACGCCAAGCTTAAATCCAAGATTGTCGTCACGTTTGAAGGTCTTGGCGGTAACCTGATTTCCGTTGCTTTGCGCGTCGTTGGAATCTTCGAGACGGCTAATGCCCTTTATGATGAAAACAATGCTTTTACCCAGATCCACAGCCTCGACGCGCCTGCAGGCATACCAGGGCAAATACACGAAATTGCAATTTTTTTAAAGCAAGGTGTTCCCCTGACGACCGTACAATCTGCATTGATCGACAAGTTTTCAATATTGGAAGTCAAAAACTGGATGGAAATTTCTCCAGAGTTGGAATTAACTTCTTCGATGACTGATCAAATGATATTGATTTATATGGGTATTATTTTACTTGCATTGAGTTTTGGTATCATCAATACCATGCTCATGTCGGTTTTGGAAAGAACTTCAGAACTTGGCATGTTGATGGCCATTGGTATGTCCCGTTTCAGAATGTTTATCATGATTTTAATGGAAACGATTTTTTTAGTGATTTCAGCCAGTCCTGTGGGTATCGCTTGTGCCATGCTGACCAACGCTTATTTTGCCAAGGATGGCATTCATATGTTGCAATACAAAGAAGCCTATAAAAATTTTGGATACAGTGACGTCATTTACCCTTCAATAGAATCCAGTCAACTTCTGCTCGTGTTGATCCTTTTGATGGGAACTGCCATAATTTCTGCTTTAGCTCCGGCCATCAAAGTGCTCAGCATTAAACCTATTAAAGCCATTCGCAATTAATCCATGAAAGATACATCCGTTATTTCTGTCGAACACGTGAGTAAGATCTATGACGAATTCACCATTCCTGTTAAGGCATTGGATGATGTCAGTTTTTCCGTGGATCAAGCTGAATTTATTGCCATAAAAGGTCCCTCAGGTTCTGGCAAAACGACGCTACTCAATGCAATGGGTGGTCTGGATAAACCCAGTCACGGTAAAATTATCATTGGCGGTCATGAAGTAACAAATTTGAGTGGATCTGCTTTAGTAAATTTCAGGTTGCATCATATCGGATTCGTATTCCAATCCTTTAATCTGATTCCGGTTTTTACGGCAGAGGAAAACATTGGCTTTATCATGGAATTAAAGAAAATTAATCGCCATGAAATCCAAAAAAGAGTCAACGAATTACTTGAACAAATTGGCTTGACCGACAAAGCAAAAAAAAGGCCTTTTGAACTATCCGGTGGACAACAACAACGCGTTGCCGTGGCCAGAGCGCTTGCAGGAAAACCTCAGTTCATTTTAGCGGATGAACCTACCGCAAATTTAGATTCAGCATCGGCATCAAAGCTTTTAGATCTCATGCAATCACTTAACCAAAAAGAGCAAATGACATTTATTTTCTCGACCCATGACCAAAGAGTCATTGAAAGAGCACGAAGAATCATTACCTTAGATGATGGGCGCATCGTCTCAGATGAAAAAATCAGTGTTTAAAAAATTATTTTTTAATATCATGTTCAGCAGGTTTTCGATTACAGGGATCCTGTTGTTTGTATGCGTTGAACCCAAAACCCAGACAAATCCATTAGAACTGGATGGCTATTTTAAATCGCTAAGCGGATTCAGTGCTGTTAAAGGTCTGGAAAACATCCTTTTGTCAGGTAATATTCAGAATAGAATACGAATGAAATATACCTTAAGCGATCAACAAACATTACGAATTGAAATCAGGAACCGTTTGTTGTGGGGAGATTATTTTCTTTTATTTCCCGAATTGCTGGAATCCATTGGTGATGATCCTTCCTTTTTAGACTTAAGTTTTCATCACATTTTAAAGACTAATCTGGTGTTAAATTCCAACATTGATCGCTGTGTTTGGAAATTGGTTTGGAAGGAATGGAGCATTTCCTTTGGACGTCAACGCATTCATTGGGGGATTCACAATTATTGGAATCCAAACGATTTATTCAACACACATGACTTTCTTGACTTTGATTATCCAGAAAGACCCGGAACAGATGCCATTAGAGTTCAACGGACAACAGGACTGGAATCAGGTTTTGACATTGTATTTCACCCTGAAAAAAATATTGTAGATGCCACAACCGGCATTCGCTATTTCACTCAAATAAACGGTTATGATGTTCAAGGAATTTTAGGCATGTACAAGGGCGAGCTTGCCCTTGGAACCGGATGGGCCGGGGCGATAGGATCTTCAGGATGGAAAACAGAATGCACTTTTTTTGGTGGAAAGAAAATCAGAGGTCATGAAGAGAAGCCTTCCTGGACCTTAACAACGTCCTGGGATCATATGTTTAAGGGTCAATGGTACACTTCGATGTCCATCTTATATCATAGCCTGTATGCTCCATCCAATGAATTGTTTGGTTTCAGCCCTTCGTTAGTGTTAAGCCCAAAGCAATTGTTTCCTTCACAATTTTCTGTAATGCTTCAAGGGTCCAAAGTATTTTGGGATCGACTGAATGTACAAATGGCATTGTTGTATGGCACAGAGAATGACCTTTTGTTGGTTTATCCGGGTTTCAGCTGGGATGTAGGCAACCAATCCACATTCGATTTTAGGTCCCAGCTGGCTTGGGCAAATTTGAATCATGAATATTCACTTTCCATACAAAATCATTATTTGACCTTTCAAATTAATTTTTAAAAAACTTGATTGCTTTTCATTCTTGTACTAATTTTAAGAAACAAACAATAAATCCAGGACTTATGAAAAGTAAATATCTAATAGCAATTGTCATATTCTCTTACGGAAATTTTCTGCGCGCACAAAAAGTGGATGATTTCTTTGATGCATATGTTGACAAAAACTCAGCGGGTTATATTCAACCTTTAGCAGATTTGTTTACTGCGAATCTGCATACGGGCACCCGGGAATGGTCCTCCATAGATACATCATTGTATTTCCGTATTGGCATGGTCGCAACCGTTTCGTTTCCAAACGCAAGTCAGAAAACCTTTTTCGCAAAGATCGATCCTGATTTTACTCCTTTGGTTCCAGGTGACACAAAAGTGCCCACCATTATTGGAGACATAAATCCCGTATATGTGGATGGGATCAATGGAACGGTTTATGTCTATCCAGGAGGCTATAATCTTGAATCCATGCCTTTAGCCACCCCTCAGGTTACCATTGGAGGCATATTTTATACAGAATTTACAGCGCGCTTTTTTGCCTTTGAGCTTGAAGACGATTTGGGTAAAGTTTCCATGTTGGGATTGGGCATGCGACACTCGTTAAATCCTTATATTTCGAGCCTTCCAGTGGATCTTTCGGTGGGTTATTTTTATCAACAATTTAAAGATGATCCCTATCTGACCCATAATGCTCATTTGATGTCCTTGCATGTAGGAAAATCAGCTTCGTGGTGGTCAGTTCATTTCATGGCAGGCTATCAAAAAGCAACAACCGATATTACTTATAATTACTTTCGTGATGGGATAAAACAAACCAATCGCATTCAATTGGATAACCAATACGATGTGGCCCTTGAATTATCGGCAGCCCTTCGATTTGCAATATTTAATATTCATTCATCCATTCAATATTCAGGGCCCTTGACAGCGTCAGCAGGCCTTTCATTAAACTTTTAAACTTATTTCTATGAAACTTTACATTTTCTTATTAGCTGCTTTAACCGGATTTTCAGGATGTTGTGGACTTGAGATTTTTGAGGAATGTACAAATCAAATATTTACAGAAACCCGGAATATTACCTTGAAGTCCAGCTATTCTGTCGATGAGAACAAAATATGGCTGGTGGCAAACAAAATTACCAGTTCAGATATAAAGAAAGCCCTCCAAATTCCGACGGAAGCCCACACCCTAAAATCAGTAAATGTCACTTCCGCCAAAATTACTTATACGCGGGCTAATGAAAATACTTCTGCTTCATTTTATCTGAACCTTGGTGCTATAGCCAGTGATGGGACTTTTGACCTGTTGTTATTAAAGGAACACAATCAGGTATTGCCTTTATTTGACATTCCTACCCTCCCTCCTTTTACTGAAGGGGTCAACATAAATGAATACCTTAATGGAAAAGCAATTACCGAACTGAATAAAGCTTTGGCACGATACATCACGGTTACCGACGTTGCGACAGATATTTCATTTATCATGACGGGAGAACCTTTTCCGAAAGGTTCCAGAACCAAGTTTAACCTTGACTTTACCCTCAATGTTACGGCGGTATATGAAATATGTCGCTATGCCCCTCTTGGTGTTGGAGAAAGGGTTTGCGAATAATAATTTGTGTGAGCTAAAAGTTGCTTTTTACTAGATCCTGAACAAAGGTCTTTCGATATTCCAAAGACCGAAAGGTATCATAAGAGTAATGATTAAAAGCGCAACTGAAAACCAAATGAAAGCGGTTCTGTAGCTTTGTGCATCGTCAGCAGCTAATTTGGCTTTTATGTTTCCAATTTGAGCTACGGCAATTCCAATTACCATTCCCGTGATGTGTTCAACACTCCAAAACCGGGTTTCAGCTAATTTCATGGAGGCTCCAAAATCAGCCAAAATGTTCTTCATCATGGTTGATGTGCCAAAGTAAATGATCAAACCTAATATCAATTGGGTATGCAATGAAGCAATAAACCATGAGTTAAGTCTCTTGTAAAAACCGCCATAGAGGAGTTTGAATTTCCAACCTCTGTAGTTGGTGTATAAAGCATAAATGCCCAGTCCTAAAACAACCCAGCGCAACCAGGAATGCAGGGATAAAAAGATTTCTTCCATAAAGCTGATTTTGTGTAAAACTAAAATAAATCAAACACTTCGGTAAACTTGTTTGTTTAAAAAGTTAAAATGTTCCGACAATCTATAGAAATAGAGAATCATCTGCGGAAATACCTATTCCCCTGAGGAAATAAAGGAAGTCTTATAGATTTTTCTAAAATTTGTGCTAGAACTGATTGATTTACACGTAAAATTTACATGCATTGGAGATAGAAAAACAATTAGGATCCATATTTGAACCTAAGTTGGTCCAGGAGATCATTCAAAAATCAAAATTGCTGGAGATACCAACAGGACAAGGGATCATAAATCCTGGTCAATTGATTAAACACATGCCACTGGTTTTGGAAGGGGCAGTAAAAGTCAGCCGGATGGATGATGAAGGCAATGAAATATTTCTGTACAACCTGCTTTCAATGGAATTATGCGCAATGACAATAACCTGTTGTATGCAGCAATATCCAAGCGAAATCAAAGCCGAAGCCGAAAGCGACCTCAAGTTATTGGCTATTCCCATTCAATATATGGATGAATGGATGTTGCGATACCCTACCTGGAAAAGTTATGTCATGAGAAATCTGAAACTCAGATTTGACGAACTTCTCAAAACCATTGATCAAATAGCCTTTCAAAAGCTGGACGATCGTTTAGTCTATTACCTCAAAGAAAAATCGAGAATTGCCGGATCCAGTCTCATCAATTTGTCGCACCAGCAAATTGCGGATGATTTGGCAAGCTCCAGGGTGGTTATATCCCGTTTGCTCAAGACGCTTGAGAATAATAAAAAATTGCTCTTATACCGCAATCAGATCAAATTACTCAGGGAATTTGATCAACTATACCGCTCTTGAAAATGTAACTTAAGTGACACAGTGTCCCCCCGATTCATTGTAAATTTGTATTGTAAATCACAAAAAATGAAAATTGAACAAATCTATACCGGTTGTCTTGCACAAGGCGCATATTACATTGAAAGCAAAGGCCAAGCCGTGATCATAGACCCATTAAGGGAGGTCCAGCCCTATATAGAAATGGCAGAAAGGCGTGGAGCTGACATTAAATATGTCTTTGAAACTCATTTTCATGCAGATTTTGTTTCAGGACACATCGATCTGGCCAAAAAAACCGGGGCACAGATTGTCTATGGTCCAACTGAGATGACTACCGGGTTTGAATGCATTAAAGCCCAAGATGGGCAGGTATTTCAAATTGGAGAGATCAGCATTACATTGATCCATACACCGGGTCATACCTTAGAAAGTAGTTGCTATTTGCTAAAAGATGAAAAGGGAAAAGAAATTGCATTGTTTACTGGCGATACTTTGTTCATCGGTGATGTAGGTCGACCTGACTTAGCCCAAAAAATCAGTGCAGATTTGACACAAGAAAAATTAGCAGGAATGTTATTTGATTCTCTTCGCCATAAAATAATGCCATTACCGGATGATGTCATCATTTATCCTGCTCATGGAGCCGGTAGCGCTTGTGGTAAAAACATGAGTAAAGAGACTTCAGATACGCTCGGACATCAAAAGCAAACTAATTATGCCTTGAACCCTTCCATGTCAAAAGAAGATTTTATCAAGGAAGTCATCACTGGATTAACCACACCTCCTTCATATTTTCCAAAAAATGTTATGATGAATATTCAAGGGTATGAAAGCATCGAGCAAGTTATGGACCGGGGAGCAAGACCATTAAGTCCTGAAGCTTTTCAAGTAATTGCCCAGGAAACCAATGCATTGGTATTAGACACAAGAAAACCCCAGCGATTCGCTAAAGGATTTATTCCTGGTGCAGTAAACATAGGCATAGATGGAAATTTCGCCGTATGGGTTGGAACGTTGATCGCTGATATCCAACAGGAAATCTTAATCGTAGCAGAACCTGGAAGAGAACAAGAAGTCATCCTGCGATTGGCAAGGGTTGGATATGATCATTCGATAGGTTTTTTGGAAGGCGGAATGGAAGTTTGGATTCAAAGAGGTTTTGAGGTGGACACCATCCCATCGGTTTCTGTTGAGGAATTTGCAGCAAGCGAAGCAGCAGATCCCTCAATAAATATTCTGGATGTCAGGAAAAAAAGTGAATATGATGCTGAACACATTGTTCAGGCTATCAATGCTCCCCTGGATTACATCAACGAAAGTATGGAGTTAATTGATCGAAATAAAACATATTACGTCCATTGTGCAGGTGGATATCGTTCAATGGTGTTTTGTTCAATTTTAAAAGCCCGCGGATTTGATAAATTAATCGATGTCGACGGTGGTTTCCAATCCATCAAAAAGTCCGAAAAATTTAAAATTACAGATTACGTTTGCCCCACTACCTTATTGTAGGCATATTGTAGACATAATCCAGCCTTAAATATTATTGTAAACATTTACAGGAGTTAAAAACCTATGACAATTCTATTTCATATTCCCAATATTAAATGTGATGGTTGTGTATCGATCATTAAAAATAAATTAAGTGCGTCATTGGTCGAAATAAATGTTGAGTATCAACTGCCTCAAAAAATTATTACGCTACATGTCCCTGATCATTATAATTTTCAGGAGGCCGCACAATGGTTAGCGGATTCTGGGTTCCCTGTGAGTCAAATTGAAATTAAATAAACACACAAATCATGATCAAATTATTAAAAAAAATATTTTCAAAAGCTCCGGAAGTTAATTATGCTGTACTGCACAAAGCTGGTGCGATCATACTAGATGTAAGGACTCCATCCGAATACATTCAAGGGCACATTAAGGGCAGTATGAATATTCCCTTGCAATCACTTGAAAAAGGGATTTCCAAATTGAATAAAGAAAAAGTCATTATCACGTGTTGTGCTTCGGGCATGAGAAGTGAAAGTGCCAGAAAAATGCTTCTTTCCTTAGGTTGGAACCAAGTATATAATGGCGGTGGATGGCAAAGTCTAAATCAGAAAATTCATTCATAATATATGACATTTAAAGAATATCTTCAGGACAAACCATTGGTATTGGTAGATTTCTTTGCCGAATGGTGTGGCCCTTGTAAAATGATGACCCCAGTCATTCAATCCCTTAAAGTAAAAGTTGGAGATCAGGCACACATCATTAAAATTGATGTTGATAAGAATCCATCCGTTATGAAGGAATATAACATTTCAGGAGTACCGACTTTCATTCTATTTAAGTTTGGTAAAATTGTTTGGCAACAAGCCGGCGCAGTTTCAGAACAATTTTTATTAGATAAAATAAAATCAACCCAAAATTAATATTTATGGAATTCTCACACGTATATCATGTTGCTGCCACCTGGCAAACTGCAAGAAGAGGTATCATGCAATCTGATGAATTGCACCAATCATTACAAGTGGCTACACCTCCCCCCTTTCCTGGCGGAGAAGAGGGTATCTGGTCACCAGAACATTTGTTAGTGGCCTCGGTCAACAGTTGTCTTATGGCTACTTTTTTAGCGATTGCTGAGAATTCGAAACTTGAATTTATCAGTTATCATTGCAACGGTTCAGGAAAACTGGAGACGGTCGACGGGAAATACATAATTTCTGAAATTCATCTTCAGCCTATCATTGTTCTAAAAAATGAACAAGACAGAGAAAAAGCAGAACGCATCATACATAAGAGTGATGCCGCCTGCCTGATTTCAAATTCGATAAAATCCAAAATAATTCTTACACCTACGATAAACATATAATTGTAAGGATAATTTCAATATTGTTTTATATCCATGCAAAAAATAATACTAGATTATCGTTTCATCACTATGACGTGCCTTACCATTGGATTGGCTCCGTTTTATCCCGAACCTCATATCGTGGGTAAATTGCGATGGATTGTTGGAGGTGGCATCGGAATGAGTTCCTTAGATTGGTTTGATACTGTTTTTCATGCCTGGCCATGGTGTCTACTGATCATAAAAGTTATTCGAACCATACAAAATTTAAAGTTTAAATAAAACCCCCATGACATACCTAAAAGTAATCACGGATTCTTACACATCTTATGCCCATTACCTTTGGAATGAAATTACGAATCCATCATGGCACAATTATTTTTATTGGTTAATAGCCCTTTCCATAGCCGCCATGACGTTGGAATGGTTGTTTCCGTGGAGAACACAACAAGCTAAAATCAGAAAAGATTTTTGGCTTGATGCTTTTTATATGTTTTTCAATTTCTTTCTTTTTTCACTCATTGCTTACAATGCCATTTCAGATGTATTTGTAAAGCTTTTTAATGATCTGCTCAAGGGTATTGGCATTGAAAATCTAGTGGCTATCGAAATTTCAAAATGGCCTTTCTGGACTCAACTTGCATTGATGTTTGTACTTCGCGATTTTATCCAATGGAACGTTCATCGGATGCTGCACTATTTTCCTTTCCTATGGCAGTTTCATAAAGTTCATCATTCGGTCCAACAAATGGGATTTGCAGCTCATTTACGATACCATTTCATGGAAACTTTCATTTATCGTGCTGTGGAATATATTCCTCTGGCGATGATTGGCTTTGGCCTTACAGATTTTATTATTGTACATTTAGTTGCATTAGCCATTGGACACCTCAATCATTCAAATATTTATCTGCCTATCGGACCCTTAAAATACATTTTCAACTCCCCACAAATGCACATTTGGCATCACGCCGAACATTTGCCTCCTGGCTCATCAGGTGTAAATTTTGGATTGAGTTTAAGTCTGTGGGATTACTTATTTGGGACCGTTTACATGCCAAGTTCTGGCAGAGACATTAAGTTAGGCTTTGAACAGGTTGAAAAATATCCGGAAAGTTTTTTTGGACATATGTTGGCCCCTTTTAAAGCCTTGTTTAACAAAAAAGCAACGTAACCCGTAGTCTAACAGCTTAAATTCATAACAGAGTCAAAATTATTGCAATAACTATTGCCATTAAACGGTTAAGCTTTAATCCACATAGTTAATTTTGCAAAAATTTTAAAACCAATGGAGTTTCCCTTCCAAATCAACAGCTTTGAAGAATATAATCAACATTATGCTTTAAGTCTAGAGGATCCCGCACTGTTTTGGAGTCAAGTTGCCCAAAATTTCCACTGGAGAAAACCATGGGATAGTGTTTCTAAAGTCGACATGCAAGAGGCTCGTTTTACCTGGTTTGAAGGTGGTCAACTTAACATTACCGAAAATTGCCTGGACCGGCATCTTGAACATCATGCCCACGAGATAGCATTGATCTGGGAACCCAATGACCCAAGGACTCAAAATAAGCAATTTACTTATGCACAATTGCATAAGGAAGTTTGTTTAACCACTGAGATGTTGCGCACCCACGGTATCCAAAAAGGTGACCGGGTCTGTATTTACATGGGAATGGTTCCGGAATTGGCCATAACCATGTTAGCTTGTGCCCGAATTGGCGCAATACACAGCATCATTTTTGGGGGTTTTAGCGCTCAGAGCATTATTGACAGAACACAAGATGCGCATGCGGAATATATTGTGACCTGTGATGGATCAAATCGCGGTGAAAAACAAATTAATCTCAAAAACATAGTAGACGAAGCATTATTGAATTTACCCTTTGTAAAAAAAGTTATCGTATTTCAACATATAGGTTGTGAAATCAGCATGAAACCCAACAGGGACTTTTGGTGGCATGAATCTATGGCAGCTGTCGAGGTGGATAAGGCAATTCAAACGCCTGCCACTTCAATGAATGCTGAAGACCCGTTATTTATCCTGTATACTTCCGGATCAACTGGCAAACCAAAAGGTGTTGTCCACAGCTGTGCTGGATACATGATATACGCCACATATACTTTCGTGAATGTCTTTCAATACAAAGCTGGGCAAATTCATTTTTGTACAGCAGACATTGGCTGGATAACAGGACACAGTTACATTGTTTATGGTCCACTTTGTGCTGGTGCAACTACTTTAATGTTTGAAGGCATCCCTACTTGGCCTGATGCGTCTAGATTTTGGAACATTGTTGAAAAACACAAAGTCAATATTTTGTATACCGCACCCACGGCCATTAGAAGTTTAATGAGCTTTGGACTTACTCCTCTTCAGAATAAAGATTTTTCCAGCTTGCAAATTTTAGGAAGCGTTGGAGAACCTATTAATGAGGAAGCATGGGAATGGTTTTATACACATATCGGACAAAGCCGTTGCCCGATTGTTGATACTTGGTGGCAAACGGAGACCGGAGGTATTGCTATATCCAACCTTGCAGGTGTAACCCCTCAAAAACCAAGCTTTGCGACACTACCCCTACCGGGAATTCATGCCGTTTTACTGGATGATCACGGACGCGAAATAACAGAGACCCATGTGAATGGTCAATTATGCATCAAAGGTTCATGGCCATCCATTATCCGAACCACCTATGGGGATCATGATCGTTGTAAAAAAACTTACTTTTCTCAGTATCCGGGTTATTATTTCACAGGAGATGGCGCATTTAGAAATGAAGATGGATTCTATCGGATCAGCGGAAGGATTGATGACGTATTAAAAATTAGTGGACATAGGATCGGCACCGCTGAAGTTGAAAATGCTATCAATATGCATGATGATATTGTCGAAAGCGCGGTTGTCGGATTTCCACATGAGGTAAAAGGCCAAGGCATTTATGCATTTGTGGTACATGAATCCCAATTTCCAAATCCGGATATGATCCGGCGCGAAATCAATCAAATATTATCACACCATATAGGTCCGATTGCCAAGGCCGACAAAATTCAGTTTGTCATTGGATTACCAAAAACAAGAAGCGGAAAAATCATGCGGCGAATACTTCGTAAAATTGCAGAAGGCGAAATACATCAATTGGGGGATACCACTACGCTTTTGGATCCGTCTATTGTCAATTCCATCATAGAGGGTAGAATTTCCTGAAGTATAGATTAATAAATAAAATGACAAACCCAAATTTAATGCTCCGAGACCACCTTACAATTTTAAGTATACTGATAATCCTAATAGGTATGCTTCAATGGTCATGTGGTAAAAAAAAATTTGATATGTTAACCCTGGATGACAGCTTACCCAAACCTGTATTGACTGGTTCAACATTGAATTTAAAAATAAAGATCAGTCGGTATGAAGTTAATGCTTTAATCAATGATATCGTAAGTAAGACATTTCAGGAAGGATTCACTTACGAAGATGGCTTTAAGATAATTACCAGACAACATGGTACAATTGACTTACAAGCAACTGGACAGGAATTACAAATTCAGTTACCACTTTATGTAGAAATTACTCCATCCGGAATCTTCAAGCAGTTTCAAGTATCAGGAGCAATTAATATTATATTAGCATCAAAATTTGACATATTTCAAGGAACACTTATTTCAAAAACCGAAATCAAACAACATCAATGGACAAAAAAACCAGTGGTGAATGTGATGGGCATCAAACTTCCAATTGAAGGAATTGGAAATTTTATCATTAAAAAATATAAACAAACCATCTGCAAATCCATAGATGAATCCATTACAAAAAACATTCGTTTAAGCGAACTTTCAAAAACCGTTCATAATAACTTTATCCAACCTGTGTATTCGTCTGAGGATAAACTCATCCATGTTTTTGCGAATCCCACAGAACTAGCAGTTGGTCCTATGAATATAAACGGTGAATACCTTGAAATACCCGTTATTTTTAATTTTGAATCGGTACTTTCAGACAGTATTCCACATGATTTTGGAGGTTCCTGCAATTTTTCAATTCAACCATTCTTTGAAAATGCCTCACTGATCAATATACAATCGCGCATTCCGGTCACTTACATTGAAAATAAAATTCGGCAACAAGTAATAAATCAAACGTATGGTAGCGGAGTTACCAAAATTAAAGTCAATGAAATTTTTTTGAAGGCCGCTGGTAAAATCATGCAACTGGAATTGATGACCGAAGGTTCTTACAAAGGTGAACTGCTCATGCAGTTCATTCCTGAATTCAATGAAAGTAATAGAAAAATTGAGTTAGACCAATTTCAATTAAAGGCTAAGAAAGGAGGCAGCCTCAATAAAATTGTATTTACTTTGGTTAAAGGCATAGCAGAATCACGAATAAAAAATTCTATTGAAGATCAACTTAATTTAACATTAAAGGAATTTGAAATAAATACTATACAACTGATGAACCAGAAAAACTGGTACCCTGGTGTAATGCTGCAAGGTGAACTAATACAATATAACTTGAAAAATATGCAGTTTTATAACGATAGGTTATATTTTAATCTGGAAGCACGATTGTCATTGGAAGTACATGTAGCAAAAATCAGCAGGGATAAATTAGTACTTTACAAATTTTAATATTTGTCTAGAATCCTCTCGTTCTAATAACAAAATGTAATTCCCTGGTAATAAATCATGACATTGCATTTTAATTTCCTGACCAGGCCTTACAAAATAGCTGGTTTTATCCAATACTTGCTGTTTATCATTTATTAAATGAATGGATAATGCACCCATTTGATTTCTATTGGATCTCAATACCAAATAGTCATTGACAGGATTAGGAAAAATATTCCAATTTTTTTCAAGCCCGGTCAACTTTGCAGAAACCCAATCGGAAAGCAATTTGCGACCCGATCTGAGTTCAACTACCATTTGGTAATAGTACCATTTTTCGTTCTCTACGTTCTTATCCACCATCGTATTCTCATTTCCCTTTATGGATGAAACGTTTAAACGTTCCAGCAAAGAATGATTCTCAGATTTCTTCTGTATATACTTATCAATAACATTATCTCCTGTCGGAGCTTGCCAGGTTAACTGAATATAATCCTCTACCGGGTAACTCAACAAGCTGATGATATCATTTGCTAAACTGCCAGATCCAAAAAGTTGTTGCTCATTTAAATAAGAACAACCAGGCGGAAGGGAAAAATCATCTAATCCATCATCCCGTCGATCAGAACTTCCTTGATTTGCATAGTAGCCCAGACCTCTACGCGCGAATACATTCCAGATTATACAATAATTGTCACCATTAAAAAGCATATTATCCGCCAAGAGAATGGCATTTCTGGCATCGACAAATCCCGGAGAACAGGGTTGAAGTTTCATCCCTTCAACAATTAACTTGAACACTTTGGCATTTCCGGCATTTGAATCAGCATCGTAATAATCTGGGTTAAAACCATGTTGTTTCACCATGGCCCAAAACAGATCCCACAACATCGAACACCAAATATATCCTATACCGTGCGGTTGCGATATGCGCACTATATCATTCAGCTGCCCATATTGCGCAGGATTGATACCCAGAGAAACATGGTATGGAAAAGGGCGAAGACCATTCCCATTTACAGACTGGCCAGAACAGAAATTCCCAATTCCTCGGGGCTTATAGGCATAATCTGTAGGTTGCATAGTCATCACCAATCCAAAAAAATCACTCCATCCCTCTCCCATTTGTTCGGCATTGTTCAAGCAATCCACATTATTTGCTCCACCGGTCAATCGTAAACTTATTCCGTGTGCGTACTCATGGCAAACTACCCCTGCATCAAAATCTCCATCAATTAAAGGAGGGGTTTCATTCTTGAGCTGTCCATTTACAGGCAGCATCAAACGAATTTGCTGACAATCTAAGGCACTTAATCCTATCACAGGTATTCTTACATACTGGCCATAAGATCCAGAGGTTAATACATCCGGATATCCTGAACCCTGTTTACATACGATCACCGCTACAGCTCCATAATTTTGTGCCTGATAAGCTTTATATGCCGGCTCACAATTGCCTTCATCCACGATTGCAATTTTACCATTCAGAGAACCTCCATTGAGAATTTGATCACAACCATCCAATCCATTAAATCCATTGTCAAGTACCTGAACAATACCCGCTTGGAGATTTGATATGGGCGCCCCAAATAAAGCTCTTGAAAAAATATACTTTTCCTGATTCACGGAAAATTTCAAATTAATCGTTGGAAACATGGTCCCAATCACTTGTTGGCCAAGATAAAACTTGATTCGTTCACAATCTGCTTTTCGCATCATGCATACGGGTATAGTCATGTTATAAGACCACCCTCCTAATCCCGAAGGCTCAGTATCATCATTGTTACAAATCAAAACGCCTACAGCGCCTGCACTCTGTATCCTTTGAATTTTGTTATAAAAAGAACAAATTCCTTTATCGACCATGGCGATTTTGCCTGCCAGCTGAACACCATTGGTGAGATTTGAACATGCAAAAGTCGGATAACTACTGGCATCCTGAACAAGTACGATTTGTCTACTCATCGGGGCATACAAAGGAGGTGTAATGGGTGAATGTACCAGAATAAACTTACCGGCTAACCCTTGAGGTGATTCAATCTTCAACGTATCATAAACCGGCTGGGTCCACATATACATTTGAAGTATTCCGCTATTTCCATCCGGAGCAGTTCCAAAATTCGCATTGTTTCTTGCATAATAAATGTTATCAAATCCTTGCGCCAATACCGGATCATTTCCAATACCTCCGCGATTAAAATTATTGACTTGAAAATTACCTGCCATCTCATGAAATCCATATTGATACCAAATGTCATGCATGAGATTGGTCCAATAAAATAAATTTGTCACCGATGCATCCTTATTCTGGGATAAGCTGTTCTTTGGATCATAAGGAAAATCGAATTCCAAATTAAATCCTCCCACTGCCCTTGCTGCATCACCACCGGTTGGTAAATCATCATCATCTGCATCTTCAAAAGCATCCACATTATTCCCTCTTGTGCTGTAATAAAAATTAAGACCGTCTCCATGCCATCCAAAAGGACTTGCATTTACGGCTTTGTCCCATGGACTGGTTACAATTGACCGAGATCCCGACAATGGACTTTCCATAGGCATCGGAAAAACGCGATAACTATTGGGAAGAATTAAATTTTCGCAAAGTTCAAATCGTGAAGAAGATTCAAATCTAAAATCTTCAAATGAACAAGATTTGATTAGGTCAATTACTTTGATGATATTTCCATCTAATCCATTTACCAAAATTTCCAACCATTGCTGGTTGGACTGATGTCGCCAAATAACCACATATACAGGGATCAATTTTCCTGATGTTTCGTCTTCTACCCAGGCTTTGCGCATTTTTATGTCAGGTAATTGAATTCGAGACTCAATGCGGTTTATATCTTTAAGTATTTCTAACTTCGTCTGTAATTCATTACTGTCTTGATCATACGTTTCCAATATTTTCTGAGTAACAAATTTTTCACTGACCATTCGTACATTACTTAGAATTTTCCAATCATCAATGTTGATAAAATTGTTGCTCGAATGGAATAATGAATCTCTCTCATTGAAATGTAAGGATGCTACCTTTCCAAAAATATCCAGGTCCTGTAAAATTTGCTGCAAATAAATATGACGCCATCCGGTAGTAGGGTCTTTATATTGATGAGAAACTGCAAATGAATGTTTTAACCAGCTACTCGATTTTAATTCCTGTCTAATTTTCTGAGTTGACCACTCTTCTTTAAGGCCTTGACCAAAAATCAATCCAGTACTCACCACAGTCATTGCTATACATCCTAATAAACTCCTCCAGATCATATTACCCTATTTACAAATTTCACTTTGGATTGATAAAAAAAAGACAGTCCTTTTTGGGGACTGTCTCAATAAATAGAAAAAATATATGTTTATTCAACAACAATCATCTTTCCGGTATGCGTGTTATCAAGATAGTCTACCTGATAATAGTACACTCCCGGTTGGGCGAGTTGTTCTTTTTGAATTTTGATTTCATGGTACCCTTTGGTCCATTCCCTTCTTTCAATCATATGGATTTTTCCGGTGATGTCATAAACAGTAATCCCTACTTCACCAGTTTCTGGGATCACAAAACCGATAGTTGTGCTTAATCCCCAAGGATTAGGCTCATTTGGCAACACAAGGAATTGGTCATTTCCAATGGAATTAAACTGAAGGACAATTTTTGCGTCCTCTTCGTTCTTGCCTATTCCTATGGATGGAGTTATTGAATTACCCACCCGGAATGCATTCGATACCTGGAATGTTTCCTTCGCCTTTACTTGTATATACAACAGTTCCATCTGATCTTCCATCTTCCCATTCCAACTAAAGCTCAACTTTCCTTGGCTCATTTGATTTAATGAATAGTTTTCTTCTCCGATCCGTTGACTTTGATTTCCTTGCACTGTTATCACTTCCAGTAATGATGGCAACCATTCTAAAGTAAACTGAAGTCCTTCATATTGTTTTCCATTCTTCACTTTCAATACAATCTCTGCTACCTCGCCTCTCTCCACTTTCTGTTCATTCATCTGCAATTCCAATACACTATTGCCTCGGCTGGTTACATTTCCAAATCCTTTGGTCGCAGCATTACCTGTCACATCCCCAACCTTCACTGCGTAAAAATCCAATTTCAAATCACCGTTTAGTTTGCTGATCTCATACGACTCCGGTATCTTCTCTTTCAACACATTGCCCAGATCATTGAAGGTATGGATGCCATTTACAAATCGCCAACTTGTATTCCCACTTATCTCTGTCGTGATCCCCAATATCAACCTCCTCAACTCCGATACATCCTTCGCCGTAATCTCTCCACTCCGGTTTACATCCGCTGCTATCATCCTGTATCCACTACTCAATGGCTCCAATCCAAGTATATGTCGCTGTATCTTCACAATGTCTGCCGTCGTCACCCCATTCAACCATCCATCCGTCTTCCTCGGTTTTACTTCATACGAATTGCCTCCCTCCAACTGCTCAAATACATATTTACCTTCCACATTCGTCATCACCTCATTCCTTCCTGAATTCCTTACCTCAACCCCTACATTCTCTACCCGATCCAATACTTCCGTCATCACCTCTCCTTCTACTTTTGCATTCTGTATATTCGGTGGACAAAATCCACTGTTGTCCTGGATATCTATGAAGGTCTTACAATGTGACTGGTTTCCATTCTCGTCCGTTACCCATAACTCTATTTCCTGCATTCCCTGATCGTCACAATCAAATATCCGATACGTGTCTGTCGGATCTGATGATAAACTCAATCTTATCCGGTATCCACAATTGTGATACGATCCCGCATCAAAATCACTGGCCCATACCGTATCCATCGCTGCATCCGGTAATCCGTCTCCATCCAAATCCATCGGTACCAGATTCGTCGACAATCCACTCAAACAATACGCTACCGGCGGCTTGCAATTCCGTAAATCCATTATAAAACTTGCCTTCGCCGTATTTCCACATCGATCCTCTACCTCCCACTTCACCAAATGCTTGCCCAACGGCCATGTTCCACTCGCTACGTTTCCTCCTATACTACTCCTCACCACATCTATCGTTCCGTCATTGTTGTAATCTATCTTGTAACTATACAACATCTGTTGTGGATCTGTACAATCATCTTTTGCCTCTATCGAAAAACTTACCGGTATCGGTCTGCAATTAATATCATAACTACAAATCACCGTATCCTTGGTCACCCGTAGTATTTCCGGATCCTTCAAATTCGTTACCTTGATGTATTGGGTATCCTGCCAGATCAACACATTATTGTCCAAATCCCGCTGACACCAATCAATTACTTTCCACACTCGGATTATCTTAAAACATGGATCTCCTGGTATCGTCGGTGATAACACATGGTCATGATAACTCATCCCAATCAAACTACATTCATCATCACTCACTACTGGCCTGTCATACGGCGCTACCAATCGCTCCGGTATCAACTGACCTGGATCACATACATTACTCGTCTGGTAATCTTCCGGCCAATCTATATCACTTCCATCAAATACATGATGATTCGTTATGCTGATCCTCTGCAAACACGTCTGGCTTCGGTTCCCTTGTTGATCCACTGCCGTGAAATATCGATAGATCGTTCCCAATCCACACTGATTCACTCCTCCGTAATCCGGATCCTCTACCACCGTCGGTGGACAATTGTCTTCGGCCAATCCATCCAACGGATGCCCTCCTATCACGTGCCAGTAATTTGTATCTATCACTATTTTCTCTCTCGCACTCTGCTCCGTTACCACTTTTCCAAATACCTCCAAATGCTCCCGGTCTATATCAAATCGACAATCCACTGTAATGTCCGGTGGACAACTGATCAATGGTCGGTCCTTATCCTGTACCTCCACATTCACCATGCATATCGCTTCATTACCACTGTGATCTATCGCCTTAAATCCTACCATCACCATCTTTCCTACATCCTCACAACAAAATCCTACTTCCGCTCCCCAATCATCTTCTCCTCTTCCTCCACAAAAATCTACATCCATCCTCCTGACTTCAAAATGATGCAATGCACACTCGTCAAAACTTCCATCGTCAAATACTTCTGCCGGTACCCAACTATATCCATTGTGCGTAATCGCTACCACCGTGTTACGGTCACATACCGCTACAGGTTCCGTCTCATCCCTCACATGTACCACTATATATACTTCCGTCACATTGTAACATCCATCATACACTCGGTAATATACCGTATCCTCTCCTACCGGTAAATCCGCATAGCCTCCATTCTGGTTAATCAATATTCCTCCAGGATACGCTACATCCACCCGCAATTTATTATGACATACATCCATCGCTTCTATCGATGGTAACAATACACGCGCCTTGCAGTCACGCTTTCCTGTCGTCGCATCAAATCCATATGGCATATGCGTAATCACCGGGCCCGTCTCGTCTTTGATCACAATGATCTGCAAACTCGTATACACAAACTCCTGATGACACCACCACTCCCGTACTGTCCACGTCCTCATGATCTTCCTCACACAATTAATCTCTCCTAAATCTAGGTCCGTGTATGAAATAAACAAATGACAATCCAGTAGCTCATTCAGTGGCCAGATATTATTGATCGTACCATCTGATTGAAAATGGTAAGGAAATCCGGTAACCTCAGGGCTTGGATGGTCGTTGTCATCAAGTGGAAATGGGTATTCACAGTGTAACTCCACCAATTCATCGGGTAACACTATAAATTCACCTGGTATTCTTTTGACTAAAATTGTGTCTGTACAAGTTTCAGAGTTTCCTTTTACATCGGTTATTTCTATATCCCTGTAAATTGCTTTTAAAAATTGTTGGTTGCAATCAAAATGCTCAACACGTTCGCCGATAGTTTTAACAGAATAACGGCTGCAATCAAATCCCTCATAATTAAGAGGAAACTCCTGTTCTACAAGATTACAATCAACCGTATCGGCCCTGCAAATGATAACGGGTGCTAATTTATCTTCGATCACAATATCCGACCAGCAACTGTTGCCGGTGGTTGGATCATATATGGTAGCCGTAAGATGTTTCCAGAGGTAAGTAGAATCTACTGGATTGGGTACGGGGTTCCCATAATAGGCCAGTTGAACTTCAAAAACATCATAACAATTATAAACACCCGTTAGTATCATTTCAGGGGTTATCAAAACCTGGCAATTCTCATCCAGTGAAACGTTTATGTTTTTACAGGACAAACTGGTTGAACCAATGACATCCACAGAAAAACTACAGGTTGCTGTATTTCCTTGTGCATCGCATGCTTGGAACGTGTTGATCGTTTGTCCCGGAGGAAAGATATTTCCTGATGGAATACCAGAGGTCAGTTTTATGGGAAGGCCTCCTTCAAATTCAACAATAAATCGACGGTACAACAATGATGGTGAATCCCACCAGGTACCTACATTCAATAAATCGAGAAACCAAATATAATCGCCGGGTATAATCCCTGGTTGCCCTAATCCCCAATTGGTATAATTTACCGGTTCCCCAGTTGTCCACTTAAATTGATTGAGCATTGGGGAATAACGCAGGCCAATCCAATATTGATTTGAACCAAGCCCATTGCCTGGTGCTAATGGATTGGCAAAAGGAATATTGGATGTTAAAAAAGAATTTTCTGCGGCATTTTCAATCGTGACCAAATGACCACCCATGGCGGCCGCCATTTGATTTGCCTGAAGCCAATGGACATGATTCACTACTCCTGGTGTAGAAATGTAATAAGTATTTCCATTGTGGGTACCGATGTAACTCATGCCAGGAAATACCAATGCAGAATTGGTACAATTATCACTTCCGATTACATTATAACAATAGACACGCTCACAATCGAAAGTATCCAATAATATGGTCACATCATCAGGACAAACAATCGTTGGAGGTGTGTCGACAACCTCCATGGTAAAACTACAGGTTGTCACATTTCCAACACAGTCCGTTGCCTCATATTGAATATCATATATCCCAGGGGATACCGCATCACCGTCGCCTGCTCCCGGGCTACTCTCAGGTACAGGTCCAATCGTCTGAACAATAGAAACGGTCCTGAACTCTATGTCCGAAACAGTCAAATAAGTTTGTGTTCCTGAGTTGTTTGAAGCCACACGAAAACACAGTTGATCACCTTGTGCGATGTTCAGGGTTATCGTACCTGATGCATTATTTCCTGATCCAGGTGTCAATTGCACTTGCATTCCGTTCAATACATAATATGCATGATCTCCGTTAAAATTTAAACTAAAACCCGTCTTACGAGCCGCCCAATCAAAGCTGATGGTTCCATAACATGAAAAACGAATACACATGTCAGCTGTTGAATTTCCCTGACCTCCAGTTGTACCGCGAATTCGAATGGAATCAGGAGTAAAATTTGAATATTCTGCAGTACCGCTGGAAGTGGACTGCGCCCAATTATTAAAGCTCATGAATCCAGTAAATAAATCCGTAATGGTTTCACAATCATCCGTTGCAACCGGTGCAGGCCAATAGACTGACGGGGTACACGTTAAATTGCTTTGAATTGAATAAGTAAAATTATCCGGACAACTGGTAAATACCGGCGGTAAATCAGGATCACATTGTGCCATCAATGATCCTAGGATCATAAAATGTACAGAGATAAACAGGCAACAAAGCCTCAGCGAAGTAGTAATTTTCATGTTCAATGAGTTGAATAATGATAAACTTCGCTAAATACGATGTTGTGCTAAAGAGCGCGAGTCTTGGGTATCAGCTGCAAATATACAAAATATTTATATATTAAATAAATCTAATATATTTTTTTTAAAATATTTCAATCCTTTTTCCAACATTATTCAGAAATAACCATTTTTCCGGTATAACTAAAACTTCCAAAATCTAATTGATAAAAATAAACTCCGGCATGAGTAAATTTCTCTCGTCGAAGGATTATCTCATGATATCCTTTTTTAACCACTGTATTTTCTACCAAATGGACCTTGCCATGGATATCGTAAATCGTAAATTTTAAGTCCCCTTCTTGAGGGACCATAATTCCAACTTCGGTGTAGTGCGTCCATGGATTGGGTTCATTGGCCAATACAATAACCTGGTCATTTCCAATGGAATTAAACTGAAGGACAATTTTTGCGTCCTCTTCGTTCTTGCCTATTCCTATGGATGGAGTTATTGAATTACCCACCCGGAATGCATTCGATACCTGGAATGTTTCCTTCGCCTTTACTTGTATATACAACAGTTCCATCTGATCTTCCATCTTCCCATTCCAACTAAAGCTCAACTTTCCTTGGCTCATTTGATTTAATGAATAGTTTTCTTCTCCGATCCGTTGACTTTGATTTCCTTGCACTGTTATCACTTCCAGTAATGATGGCAACCATTCTAAAGTAAACTGAAGTCCTTCATATTGTTTTCCATTCTTCACTTTCAATACAATCTCTGCTACCTCGCCTCTCTCCACTTTCTGTTCATTCATCTGCAATTCCAATACACTATTGCCTCGGCTGGTTACATTTCCAAATCCTTTGGTCGCAGCATTACCTGTCACATCCCCAACCTTCACTGCGTAAAAATCCAATTTCAAATCACCGTTTAGTTTGCTGATCTCATACGACTCCGGTATCTTCTCTTTCAACACATTGCCCAGATCATTGAAGGTATGGATGCCATTTACAAATCGCCAACTTGTATTCCCACTTATCTCTGTCGTGATCCCCAATATCAACCTCCTCAACTCCGATACATCCTTCGCCGTAATCTCTCCACTCCGGTTTACATCCGCTGCTATCATCCTGTATCCACTACTCAATGGCTCCAATCCAAGTATATGTCGCTGTATCTTCACAATGTCTGCCGTCGTCACCCCATTCAACCATCCATCCGTCTTCCTCGGTTTTACTTCATACGAATTGCCTCCCTCCAACTGCTCAAATACATATTTACCTTCCACATTCGTCATCACCTCATTCCTTCCTGAATTCCTTACCTCAACCCCTACATTCTCTACCCGATCCAATACTTCCGTCATCACCTCTCCTTCTACTTTTGCATTCTGTATATTCGGTGGACAAAATCCACTGTTGTCCTGGATATCTATGAAGGTCTTACAATGTGACTGGTTTCCATTCTCGTCCGTTACCCATAACTCTATTTCCTGCATTCCCTGATCGTCACAATCAAATATCCGATACGTGTCTGTCGGATCTGATGATAAACTCAATCTTATCCGGTATCCACAATTGTGATACGATCCCGCATCAAAATCACTGGCCCATACCGTATCCATCGCTGCATCCGGTAATCCGTCTCCATCCAAATCCATCGGTACCAGATTCGTCGACAATCCACTCAAACAATACGCTACCGGCGGCTTGCAATTCCGTAAATCCATTATAAAACTTGCCTTCGCCGTATTTCCACATCGATCCTCTACCTCCCACTTCACCAAATGCTTGCCCAACGGCCATGTTCCACTCGCTACGTTTCCTCCTATACTACTCCTCACCACATCTATCGTTCCGTCATTGTTGTAATCTATCTTGTAACTATACAACATCTGTTGTGGATCTGTACAATCATCTTTTGCCTCTATCGAAAAACTTACCGGTATCGGTCTGCAATTAATATCATAACTACAAATCACCGTATCCTTGGTCACCCGTAGTATTTCCGGATCCTTCAAATTCGTTACCTTGATGTATTGGGTATCCTGCCAGATCAACACATTATTGTCCAAATCCCGCTGACACCAATCAATTACTTTCCACACTCGGATTATCTTAAAACATGGATCTCCTGGTATCGTCGGTGATAACACATGGTCATGATAACTCATCCCAATCAAACTACATTCATCATCACTCACTACTGGCCTGTCATACGGCGCTACCAATCGCTCCGGTATCAACTGACCTGGATCACATACATTACTCGTCTGGTAATCTTCCGGCCAATCTATATCACTTCCATCAAATACATGATGATTCGTTATGCTGATCCTCTGCAAACACGTCTGGCTTCGGTTCCCTTGTTGATCCACTGCCGTGAAATATCGATAGATCGTTCCCAATCCACACTGATTCACTCCTCCGTAATCCGGATCCTCTACCACCGTCGGTGGACAATTGTCTTCGGCCAATCCATCCAACGGATGCCCTCCTATCACGTGCCAGTAATTTGTATCTATCACTATTTTCTCTCTCGCACTCTGCTCCGTTACCACTTTTCCAAATACCTCCAAATGCTCCCGGTCTATATCAAATCGACAATCCACTGTAATGTCCGGTGGACAACTGATCAATGGTCGGTCCTTATCCTGTACCTCCACATTCACCATGCATATCGCTTCATTACCACTGTGATCTATCGCCTTAAATCCTACCATCACCATCTTTCCTACATCCTCACAACAAAATCCTACTTCCGCTCCCCAATCATCTTCTCCTCTTCCTCCACAAAAATCTACATCCATCCTCCTGACTTCAAAATGATGCAATGCACACTCGTCAAAACTTCCATCGTCAAATACTTCTGCCGGTACCCAACTATATCCATTGTGCGTAATCGCTACCACCGTGTTACGGTCACATACCGCTACAGGTTCCGTCTCATCCCTCACATGTACCACTATATATACTTCCGTCACATTGTAACATCCATCATACACTCGGTAATATACCGTATCCTCTCCTACCGGTAAATCCGCATAGCCTCCATTCTGGTTAATCAATATTCCTCCAGGATACGCTACATCCACCCGCAATTTATTATGACATACATCCATCGCTTCTATCGATGGTAACAATACACGCGCCTTGCAGTCACGCTTTCCTGTCGTCGCATCAAATCCATATGGCATATGCGTAATCACCGGGCCCGTCTCGTCTTTGATCACAATGATCTGCAAACTCGTATACACAAACTCCTGATGACACCACCACTCCCGTACTGTCCACGTCCTCATGATCTTCCTCACACAATTGATCTCTCCTAAATCTAGGTCCTCATAACTCACTTGAAAATTACAATAGTGCTGGTTAATGGGCCATAGTGTATCTCCAAACAAATGGGGCCTGCCCGTTTGATATGGAGAAGGCATTCCATTCTGATCCAAAAGAAAATCTTGATCACATAATAAGGTATAATCTTCCGGGTAAGTGATCATTTGTAAATTGGTTCTGCTGATGTACAATATCTGATGACATGTATCACTGAAATTTCCATATTCATCTTCAGCAATCCAGTTACGGTGAATGGCTTTAATGTAATCTGGGTGGCAAGTATATTCTTCTATCCATTCATCCAATAATTTTATCGAACTTTTACCGCAATTGTCTGCATGCACTGGAGTAAAATCATGCTGATGCAATTGCAAGCATGAAATGCTAGCAGAACTGCATTGAATCATTGGACCTAACTTATCTTCTAAAATCACTGTACTCCAGCAGGAATTTTTATGAAAGGTATCAACCAATTTTACGGAAAGGGATTTTCCAAGATGGTCACGAGGGATAAATGGATTCAATGGCAGTTTGGAATAAGGATCACAAACTACTACTTCAAATAAATCATAACAACTCGCATCCCCGCCAAGAAATAGCATCGAAGGTGTGATGGTCAAATCGCATCGGGCATCCAATGATAAATTCAACTTCCCTCTGCAAACCATTTGTGGTACATCGGGTAAGTTTGGCAATACGGTTACATTGAAAGTACAAACAGACCGGTTACCTTTTGAATCTAAAGCATCATAACTAAGTGTTGTCAGGCCTTCCGGAAAAAAATCCCCAGAGGTTAAACCGGATGGATCTATCTGCGTAATTGCGGGTATATCACAATTATCACTTGCGCTGATTTCAAAAATCACCTTGGCTTTACATTGTCCGGCTTCAGCCAACACCGACCAATCATCCGGACAATTAAATTTAGGTACTATCGTATCAATTACATAGACTCTTGCATTACAAGAATTAGAATTACCACATAAATCATATGCGATGACTTCAACCATTGCTTCATCTGAATCTGAACAATTAAAATCTATTCGACTGACTTCAAAATGACTAAATCCGCAGTTATCCCCTGTCGACTGAACGACATTGTCTTGATTCAAAGTAGCTTCTCCATTGGAATTTAAATAAACAGTAGCTTCCCTACATTGTATGAAAGGCCGTGTTGTATCCTGAACGGATATCATTTGTGTACAATAATTTACATTTCCGCAACTGTCCGCCACCATCCAATGTCTCAATATATCATATTGTCCAATACAACTTCCATCAACTGTGTCGTCATCGAAGTCCAGGTCAGTCACTGCAAGGTGACATTGATCAACTGCAATCGGATAACCCAAGGCCGTTGGATCTTGGCTGGCATCGCAATTAATTAATTTAGCAGATGGACATGTGACAGAAGGCCTCATTGTGTCCTGTACAAAGATCATCTGCGAACAACTGTTCGCATTGCCGCACGAATCGGTCGCCGTCCAGTCGCGTCGCAGGGTGTACACTCCAGAACATGCGCCAGGTGTTTTTACATCCGTATGGTTGAATTGGGTGACCGCCAAATGACAATTGTCCGTTGCTGTGGCTGTTCCGGTTTGAGCAGGACTCATATTTCCATCACAATTTACGGTGATCGCGGAGGGACATTGAATCGTTGGCCGTGCCGTGTCCTGGACAAAAATCATCTGCGAACAACTGTTCGCATTGCCGCACGAATCGGTCGCCGTCCAGTCGCGTCGCAGGGTGTACACTCCAGAACATGCGCCAGGTGTTTTTACATCCGTATGGTTGAATTGGGTGACCGTCAAATGACAATTGTCCGTTGCTGTGGCTGTTCCGGTTTGAGCAGGATTCATATTTCCATCACAATTTACGGTGATCGCGGAGGGACATTGAATCGTTGGCCGTGCCGTGTCCTGGACAAAAATCATCTGCGAACAACTGTTCGCATTGCCACATGAATCTGTTGCTGTCCAGTCACGACGAATTGAATACACTCCCGAACAAGCTCCTGGTGTTTTTTCATCCGTATGGTTAAATTGGGTTACCGCCATATGACAATTGTCCGTTGCTGTGGCTGTTCCGGTTTGAGCAGGATTCATATTTCCATCACAATTTACGGTGATCGCGGAGGGACATTGAATCGTTGGCCGTGCCGTGTCCTGGACAAAAATCATCTGCGAACAACTGTTCGCATTGCCACATGAATCTGTTGCTGTCCAGTCACGACGAATTGAATACACTCCCGAACAAGTTCCTGGTGTTTTTACATCCGTATGGTTGAATTGGGTGACCGCCAAATGACAATTGTCCGTTGCTGTGGCTGTTCCGGTTTGAGCAGGACTCATATTTCCATCACAATTTACCGTGATGGCCGCTGGACAAATAATAATAGGTCTGGTCGTATCCACCACATGAAAAACTTGAATACAAGTATCCCTCATATCTGTTGTAGATGGATCTCCATCGGAGTCAATAGCAATATAATACCGAATGACTTTAAGCGTATCCATTGGACAGCCGAGGCCCAAAGTATCTTGAACAACTTCGAATACAATATCAAAACAAGAATCATTTCGGACCACAAGGTTCGTATCAGGTAATGGAATTTCATCAATGCATTGAAACATTCCTCCCGTTTCAGAAGGGCACGTGATCCGCAATACACAATTATCCGCTGCACAACCACATACTTCGGCATCCATACCACAGTTTTCAGGATTCAATAATGGACCCTGACAAACAGTTCCACCGCAGCACCAGGATGTTACCGAAGGACTGGTCCACGTTCCAGCATTGATAATGCTTCCGGTTTCAACATCCAGATGAGTAATAGCCGCACCTGCCCCACCGGTAATGGTTCCGTTGTTCATAAAATTTCCAGCGCTACCGCGGAATAAAATTTTAGTATTATTCCAAAGGTGAATTTTACTTAATGCTGGGTCGATATTTTCAAAATTTCCCGTACCATTCAAACCCAATCGCAAACAAAAATTGACCATGGTATCAAGGCTTTTATCATTGATAAAGCTTCCCCCTAAGTCCACGCAACCACCTGTAATCAAACGTGTTCCGCCATTTGAATTCCAATCACCTGGAATTTGAATATAGCAATCGTTAGAATGAATTTTTCCTTTATTGGTTACTTGTCCAATTCCTGGCACACCACCGCAATCCATGCCAAACAGTAAAGCACCATGGGTAAGTTTCAAAGTTCCTGAGGTTTCTATCGTGATTGATCTTCCAAGACAAGGATCTGAAGCTAGTGTATCCAAATAGATATTTAGAAAACCAAAAATGGTCAAATCATTGGGTTCATCATACCAGACATAGTGTTCAATCAACACCGTATCATTAACACCAATGGTAGAACCCGGACTCACGCCTCCCATCCAAGTGGTAGGATTTGACCAATCTCCGTTATTTATGGTCTTAAACATTTGCCCATAGACAGGCAAAAGAAATAAAATGAATGACAGACTTACTGCCAAGCGGACAAACCGCCTTACTGTTGGGATGTGTAGCATAAAAAGAAGTTTACTGCCTCTTCGTATGCCTAAAAATTACTGCTTTCCTGGGATGGAAATATTCAAGGGCAAATATATATATTTTTTTATATATTAAAATTTTTATATATGTTTTTTTAAAAAAAAATTATTGGCGATAATAAATATTGAAAAAGGGGTATCCACTTGCGCAGATACCCCTTAAAAAATTACTACTTATACTTCTTTAATCCATAACGACCATTTTGCCGGTATGGCTTTGATCTTTATAATCCAATTGGTAATAATAAACGCCAGGTTTACCAATGATATCTCTTGTGATCCGATACACCTGATATCCTTTCAACAGATTCAAATGTTCGATATAGTGTACTTTACCATCTACATCGTATATCGAAATGCTCACCGTTCCATCCTGTGGCAATCTTAAGCCGATGCTTGTTTCACGGTTCCAAGGATTGGGTTCATTAGGCGTTACGAAAAAGTTTTCCTCGTGTGTACGATGAAAAGTCAATTCCACCCCACCTTCAGAACCTTCATTTTGGACTGATGCAACCGGGGTTATGCTACTTCCAATCACTACGGCGTTGGATAATTGGCAAGATTCCTTTGCTCTGATCTTAACCCGAATGAGTTCCATTCCATCTTTCAAATGACCATTCCAACTCAAAGTTATCTGACCTTGGTGCATGCGATGTGTTGAGAAATTTTCTTCCCCTATTCCATTTTCTGCAATGCCCTCCACTCCAGTAATTTCCAATTGGCTCGAAGATATTTCCAAAGTAAACTGAAGTCCTATGAAACGATCTCCATTTGCAACCCTTAAGTAAACTTCCTTTTCTTCACCTTTCTCTAGGTATACATCGTCCATTTCCAAATGCAAGATATTTCCACCGCGAACCACAGAATTGCTAAATCCTTTGGTGACCGCATTACCTGTCAGATCCCCCACTTTTACAGCATAAAAGTTCAGCTGCATATCTCCTGGAAGTTGATTGATGATATAACTTTCAGGGAAAGATTGTTTCAACGTTTGTGTAACATCATTGAATGCATGCAAACTATGTACAAAACGCCAACTGGTATTCCCTGCGATTTCCGTTGTGATTCCCAGTATGAGTCTTCTCAATTCGGAAACATCCTTTGCAGTGATTTCTCCACTTTTATTCACATCTGCAGCAATCATTTTGTAGGGAGAAGTCAAGGATTCCAATCCGAGAATATGTCGCTGAATTTTCACAATATCCGCAGTGGTCACACCATTCAGCCAAGCTTCATTCTTACTGGGCTTCAATTCATACGAATTTCCGTTAGGGATCTGATCAAAGAGGTAGCCACCTTGAATGTTGGTCATTACTTCATTCTTTCCAGAATTCAATAATTCAACTTTAACATTCTCAACGCGGTCAGACACCTCAGTCATGATCTCTCCTTCAACTTTTGAATTCCGGATATTGGGCGGACAGAAATTGCTATTATCCTGAACATCGATAAATGTTCTGCAAAATGAAGTATTTCCATTAACATCTGTCACCCAAAGCTCAACATCTTGTTTGCCCTGACTATTACAATCAAATATTTTGAATACATCATTTGTATCTGCACTGAAGCTCAGTGCAACATGATATCCACAATTATGATATGAACCAGCATCAAAATCTTTTGCCCATACGGTATCCATTGCTGTATCCGGTATTCCATCACCGGTGGTATCCATCGGAACCAGATTGGTGGATAATCCATTTATACAATAAGCAACCGGTGTTTTACAATTCAGTAACTCCATAGTAAAATTAGCCTTGGCGGTATTCCCGCAACGATCTTCAACTTCCCATTTTACCAAGTGCTTACCCAAAGGCCAGTTTCCAGTGACAAACGTACCCCCGATTCTACTTTGTACAAAATCAATCGTACCGTCCATGTGGTAGTCTACCTTACATACGTAAAGCATTTGGGTTGAATCCGTGCAATCATCATTGGCTTCAATTGAAAAACTGACTGGTATAGGACGGCAATTGACATCATAACTACAAATTGAGGTATCTGCGGAAATTCTTTTGATCACCGGATCTACCGTATTGAATACTTTAATGTATTGGGTATCTTGCCAAATCAAGACATTACCCTCAAAATCACGTTGACACCAATCGATGACTTTCCAAATTCGAATGATTTTAAAACAAGGATCTCCGGGTGCAGTAGGTGATAATACATGATCGTGATAGCTCAATCCAATCAGACTACATTCATCATCGTTGGTCACAGGTTTATCGTAAGGATAAACCAACCGCTCAGGAATTAACTGATTTGGATCACATACATTCGAAGTTTCGTAATCATCCGGCCAATCAATGTCATTCTCATCAAATACCCTGTAATTGATAACCGTAATCCTTTGAAAGCATTCAGGGCTGTAATTACCTTGTTGGTCCCTTGCAGCAAAATACCTATAAAAATATCCAACACCACATTGGTTTAATTCTGGACCGAGGTACAATCTTTCCAAAATCGTAGGTGGACAATTATCAGCAGCATAACCATCCAAAGGATGGCCATCGATGTGCGGATGGTAAATTGAATCAATGATTATTTTCTCTCTTACAGAAGTATCCGTAACTACTTTACCAAAAACTTCGAGATTATTATAATCGATATCGAATCGACAGTCCACTGTGATATTTGGAGGACAGCTAATTTTTGGTCCTTCTTTATCCTGTACTTCCACATTGACCATGCAGATTGCTTCATTGCCACTATGGTCAATCACTTTAAACCCTACCATTACTGTCTGACCGACATCCTCACAACAGAATCCAACTTCCGGTCCCCAATCATCCTCACCTCTTGTGTTGCAATATCCATCATCCATTCTTCTGACTTCAAAATGGTGAACTGCGCACTCATCAAAACTTCCATCATCAAAGGTTTCAGCGGGAACCCAAGTTTCACCAAAACGGTTTAGGGCCACTACCGTATTTCGATCACAAACAGCCACAGGTTCTGTTTCATCAATTACATTGATTATGATGAAAACTTCTGTAAGGTTATAACAAGCATCATAAACTCTGTAATAGACCGTATCCTTTCCAACTGGAAGATCTACCCAACCACCATTTTGATTCATTAAAATTCCGCCAGGATAAGCAACATCAATTCTTAAATTATCGTGACAATTATCTTCTGCTTCAATGGGCGGCAATAGCACTCTTGCATAACAACTGCGTGGTCCTGTGGTGGCATCAAAGCCATAGGGCTTATGAGTGATTATTGGTCCAAATGGATCACTAATGATAATCAATTGGTTAGATTGTCTGGTGATTTCGGTGTGGCACCACCATTCTCTAACAGTCCATGTCCGCATAATTTTACGAACACAATTGATCTCACCTAAATCCGTATCTTCATAACTGATGAATAAATGACAATCCAAAAGTTCATTTAATGGCCATATGTCATTCTTGGTTCCATCACTTTGAATAATATAAGGAACTCTGGTAACCAATGGACTTGGATTTCCATTCGCATCTTTCGTAAATTTGGTTTCGCAGGTAAAATTAAAAAAATCAAGTGTGGGCAAAACAACATCTTCTGCTCTGATTCTTTTCACATAAATCGTATCGGTACAATAATCGACACCACCTTGTTCATCTTTTATTTCAATATCTCTAAAAATTCCTTTTAAAAAGAGATCATTGCAATCATAATGTTCAAACCGTTCTCCAATGGTGGTTACCGTATACTTACTACAATCAAACCCTTCATAATTTAAGGGGAATTCTTCTTCAACCAAATTACAATCTACGGTATCCGCTCTGCAAACAATAACAGGAGCCAGTTTATCTTCGATCAATACATCGCTCCAACAAGAATTTCCTGTCAAAGTATCTGTAACTTTGGCCGTGATGTGTTTCCATAAATAACTTTCATCCAGTGGATTGGGTACCGGATTTCCGTAATGACTCAACTCAACGATCATAGTTCCTGTACATACGCCAGTCACCAACATGTCTGGAGTAATGGTGGTAATGCAATCTTCATCCAGTGATAAATTAATGTTTTTGCATGGCATGGGTCCGCTACCAATCACGGTAACCTGAAAACTGCAGGTATCCAGATTCCCATAGCAATCCGCAGCTTCAAACTCATAGTCATAAATCCCTGGACCAATTGGTGTATTGATATCAACCCCGCCTATTTGTGTCAAAATGGGATCATCATAAACCATTGTAAAATTTGTTATGGTCAAGGTATCCTCATAGGCCATATTGGTAGACCTTACATAAAAACATAATGGATTAACTCCATCAAGTGTAAGTGAAACCGTTCCTGATGCATAAAATCCTGAAGGTGGTATAGATAATATACTATCCTTCCCGTTAAAAATTATTCCTGCTTCATCTCTTCTGAAATTTCCAAGATTGGCTTCAATGCTGGCACTCCAGTCAAAGGAAACCAATCCTGAACAAAGAGGTTGTACACAAGCCCTAATGGAGGAAGTATCATTCCTGTCATCACCTGGTGTACCATTATTAATGCCTATGAGTTTTAACGTATCTTCATTATTACTTAACCATAAAATTCCATCGGTACCAATAATTCCATCTCCCATACCAGGTTCGGCAAATTCGTCCAGAAGCGGTCCAATAATTCTTGGATCAAATTCTCTTTTAAAGTTCACAACTGTATTGCACGGATCGGCCGTAACCGGAGTCAACCCATTTACAACTGTATCACAATCCGTTGGATAATCTAAAATGACGGTTGTATTTTCAGGACAGTAGGCAAAAAGTTCTTTGCCAGGCCTTTGCTCAACCGTTATGGTATATTGACAAACAGATGAATTACCGGAACAATCTGTTGCGGTATATTCCATTTGATATGTACCCGGAACAAATACTTCTCCAAAGCGAGGACCTTTGGTCTGAATGACTGGAATTGCAATAGGGACAAAACTTAAATTGGTGACGGTGAAACTATCTACACCTCCCTGATTATCGGATTGTACTTCGAAACAAACGCGATCTCCAGCCTGAACTTGTTGAGCAAGTACCACTCCAGAAGCTGTGCTTCCATTACCCGTCGTAAGTGTAGTATTCACTGCCACTTGATGACCCTGATGATCAATCATGAGTCGAACGCGATCACCGGCAAAACCATCCCCGTTGCTCATCCTTGCTCGCCAGTTAAATGAGATCATACCGTTACAACTTGCATAAAAGCAAACATTAAACCGATTGTTGACCCCAGCAGCTCCATTGGTCGTTCCAACTATGGTCATGGAATCAAAATTGCTTATGAGCAGTTGGGCATCGTCACCGAATCCGGCACCTACACTGTTGTAATAGCTAAAGAAGTCTGCAGCAGAAAACCCATTTACGCCTCCACAATTATCATCTGCCAACTGAGAAGGTGTAGCAAACCCTATATTCGTCGAACAATTAATACCATCGAGATAAAACGTACGGTTTTGGGGACAATTTAAGATAACTGGTGGTTGGGTATCTTCGTTACAAAATCCCTGGGACTGGGCCACCTGCCAGCATGTAGAATAAACAAGCAATAAACAAATTAAACGACTTAGCGAAGCACGTAGTTTCATAATTCTTATTTTAAGATGAACCTTCGCTAAATTCTAAAAGTGCTAAAAAGAACGTGTTGGGGAGTGTAAGTGCAAAAATAATTCGGATTATTTACATATTATAATTTTTTTTAATATTTTTCTAAAATACAGCCCCCGGTTTCCCGGGAGCTGCAATAAACGAAACCGATTACTACACACAATTTCTTTGGACCTTAGTCGATTAAAATCATCCTCTTGAATACTTGCTGCTTACTTGTTTGCAACTGGTAGTAATAAATTCCTCCTTTTCTCAATTGGGATCTCTTGATTTCAATTTCATGATACCCTCTATGATAACTTGATCTCTTCTCAAAAACTATCTGACCATTCAGATCTACTACTCTGAGTAAAATATCCGCTTCCTCGTCTGTTGTAAATGGAATAATTGTACTTTGGCTAAATGGGTTGGGTATATTCTGGAATACACTCAAACCACCCTCTGTAGCATCCTTTTCCAAAAATTCAAGACGCATTTCTTTCACTTCATCGGATTTTGTATATGCTTCAGAAGCAAATGAAATTCCTTCCAGGCTAATCAATTCAGAAATCTTCGCTGAACTGTATGCACGAACACGGATGATAAATCGTCCCTCCTTCAGGTATTTCGGCTGAGTAACATAAGATATCCGTAATGCGTTCTTTGTGGTTAATACATGGCTGTTTTCTTCATTGACAAATCCCTTTTCATCAAGGACAACACCCATCAACTCACCCAAATTTGGATTAACCTGCAATCCAACTTGCAATCCTTCCAATTTTCCAAATTCAGGTATAATAAACTCAATATCCATCTCCTGACCAGCCTGCAATATCCTATCTTGAGTGGAAACCAATACCGCATTACCATTCCTGACTGAAAATCCATTTTGGTATCCTGCAGGATTGTTTGAATCATCCACATCACCCATTTTAACGCCAGTAAAATCCACATAATAATTCTTGTCCAACTTTTGAATCAGGTAATCTTCCGGATACAATTCATTGAGAGGATCTTCAGGATCTTTAAACTGATATCCATCTAAAATAAATTTCCAGGATGGACTGTTGGCAAAGCGATCTGTCTTACCCAAAATCAATCGTCTGATCTCCACCACATCAGCGGTGGTAACTTTCTTATTCGAATTTACATCAGCGGCAACATACTTAAGCGGATCATTGAATGGCGCTATTCCCAAAATATGCCTTTGGATATGAATGATATCGGCTGTGCTCACTCCATTTAATGGATTAATATCATGTTCTGCCGACAGTGTATACCTACCGCCATTCGGCATATTGTAGAATCCATAGTATCCATCAAGTCCTGTCGGTGCCATTCCTGCTGCACCAGCATTCAGCATTACCTCTACACCAGGCATGCTGGCCTCCCTCCTTGACCTTACAAATCCTTTAACGTGGGCTAACAGAGTAGGTCCACAAATGGTATCCTGATCCACCGCTTGCAACAGGGTACAACAAGAATCCATATTACCTGCCTGGTCCATAAAGTAAACCTTTACTGGAGTAGTATATTCGTAATTTGTAATGGAGTCGCAACAGATAATCCGAATCGTATCCGTAAAATCATTGATATTGAATGAAGTCTTGATAAAGGCTGAATCGGTGCAATTGTCATCTACCTTCAAAATAAATTCTTGCGAATTGAATACCGCACATCCATCATCTTGAATTTTCTTCACCACTTTCCGGCAAGTAAACTCAGGAGCAATGGTATCCACAACCGTAATGTTCACCATTTTCATACTCGTGTTACAACATCCATCTACGGCTGTAAAGGTAACTTTGGTCGTTCCTGGCGGATAAAGCCCTGATGCGTCTTCAAAATCATTTGCACCGTAAGGCGAATCGTTAAATATCTGAATATTTAAAGAATCACAATTGTCTACGAACGCTTTTAAATTGATAAAGTTGTTACAAGAGGTATCATTCGCATACACCGTGGTATCCTTTACTCCCAGAATATTAGGTGCATTCTGATCATCAATTATTATGGTTTGAACAAATGTGAATGTTCTGTTGCTGCAAGTATCGTAAACCGTCCAGGTTCTCTCCCATTCACAATCTACCCTGATTTTACAGAGGTTTGTATCCACAAAGGAAATGCTTGCTTTCAAACAGGAAATTCCCGTTGAATCAAATTCAGGTTCTCCTGTAACACTCGGATCAAATATTTCACATTCCCCTACCGTAATGGGAGATGGTGGCCAAATGATATCGGCATCATCCAATGGATCGAGGTTCAATACCGTAATCCGCTGCGTGCAGGAGTCTTTATTTCCTGATGCATCTGTAGCAACAAACTTCCGATCTATCGTTCCAATACCACAAACATCTTGTGCTCTAACCACGGTTTCTGCAATGGTAACACCTGGGCAATTATCAGTTGCACTTGCTGTACCGTACTTGTTAAGGTTTTGTGTATCCTCACCGCAAGAAATAGTGATGTTCGCAGGACAGGTTATATCTGGCGGAACATTTTCAATAACGGTTACTTTAGTAGTACACGTTGAGGTGTGATTACAACTGTCTTTTGCGGTAAAAATTACGAAGGTCATACCCACAGGGAAAATAGCAGGCGCATTACTGGTAAAGGTGACTCCCGTGTTGCAATTATTGTTCAAACCTGGATTAGGCAATACCAATGCTTTTCCACAGGTATTTCCATCCGCATTGACCACTGTATCCTTCGGACAGGTAATGGATGGCGGATCCTGATTTTTTAATTCGATCAATTGCACAAATTGAGGTCTTTGACTTTGGCTACATGCATTTATGGCAGTCCAAGTCCTTACGACTCCCTTACACACCCCGCTAGTACCCGGTACATCAGAATAAGTGAAGGTAACCAGCCCGCAATAGTCCTTCTTTAAACTTGGTTGTCCTGTAATTTTTGGATCCAAGGTTGGAGTACAGGTAAATGAAGTATAAGAAGGCGGAGGCCATGTAATGTCATTTGGATTTAAATCAACATTCAAAGTTATCCGTTGGATATAGAAAAATGTCGAATCGTATTTCGGTTTACAAATAAACCGGATTGCCCAATTTCTTTCTATGGTAAAACAAACTTCCGGATTCGTATAGATGGTATCGTCTTTATAACTGTACCGAATACTATCACATACACAAAGCGCTTTAGGATATCCATTGAGCGAATCAGGTGACAGATTTTTCTTACAATCCGTAATGGTCAAATCCGGAGGAATGGTAACTCTTGGCTTAACGGGATTGGTGACCTTCAAAATCTGATTAAATGCAAATTCCTGCTTGCTCGGAGGGTCAGTGCAATCATTTGAAGCAATCCAAGTGCGACGAATGAAACGACAGGTGTCTCCTTGATTTGACAAGGTCTGATCACTGTATCGGAAACTTACATAACCACAATAATCCTTTGTCAACTTAGGCACATTATTGATGATTGATGTATCTGTTGATCCCGGACAATTGTTAACAATCACGGTGTCTTTAGGCCACATGATATCAGCCGGATTCAGGTTAATCTTTATGGTAATTTTCTGAGTTCCTTTAAATGTGCCGCTGACTTCGGGAGGACAATTGTACACTGAGGTCCATTTCCTGTATATTACATAACAAGTGTTAGGTTCAGTCAATACCACGGAATCCTGATAGGTATGTGTAAATACATTACAAGGACAATTCAGTTTAGGATATCCGTTCAGTGAATCTGGTAAAAGTACTTTCTTACAATCTGTAACAGTGATATCATCCGGGAAATCAACTTTAGGGCCACCTGGTTTGGTAACTTTCAAAACTTGCAAAAAGCTAAATTCTTCCAAATTCGGTACAGCACTGCACTCATTTTTCACAAACCATCGTCTATGCACTATCCGGCAGGTATCATTCTGGCTAATGGTTTGATCCGTAAACCGTATGGATACTCGTCCACAAAAATCCTGTAAGAGCATAGGTGTATTACCAATAATACTGGTATCTATGGAGCCTCTACAATTATCCACCAACACAGAATCTTCCGGCCATTTGATGTCACTTTGTTTTAAGGTAATTCGCAAAGTAACTTTTTGAGTGCCGGAAAAAGTTCCATTCACATCTGGTGGACAATTAAACACAGAGGTCCACTTTCTGTAAATTACCGTACAGGTATTTGGTTGTGTGGTTACTACAGAGTCTTTAAACGTATGTTGAAAATTAGCACAAGGACAATTCGTTTTTGGAACACCATTTAATTGGCCTGGATCCAATGATGCATGGCAATCGGTAACCGTAATATCCGGTGGAAGGATGTACCGTATTCCTGCACCCTCAATGACTTTTAATACTTGTCTAAAGGAATAACTTTGTGATGGTACGCATTTACTGAACACATTCCAGTTTCTTTCATAAAAAATACAATTGGCTTCCCGACGAATCTCCCGATCGGTGTACATCAACATGATGTTTCCGTTATGAACGCAAAAACGAGGAACTTCACCAATATCAACTGTATCAATTGAACCCCTGCAATTGTCAACAATTACTGAATCACTTGGCCAAGTGATATCCGTAGGCTTTAAATCCGTGGTTGCAATAATCTCCTGCGTCCTGTCAAAAGTTCTGTTGGGTTCACCTGGACAATCAAAAACAACTTTCCAAGTCCTGCGCACTGCAAAACATGCGTTCGGCACATTAAACACGGTGCTGTCCGTATAGCTTGTTCCTTTATGAATACAGCCTGTGCAATTTCCGATACTCGGTCTTGAATTAATGACTACCGGATCCACATTTTGTGAACAATCCGAAATGGTCACATTAGGAGGAAAATGAACACATCCACAAAAACTGACATTGTTATTATCCTGTACGTCAATATAAGTATTGCAACAATCCTGTTTACCATTGGAAGCGGTAACACAAATGGTAACAGTCCTCCTTCCTAAACTATCACAATCGTATTTTACAGACTTGTTGGTAGTATCCTTTCCAAACGAAAACGTTACAGGATATCCGCATGGATGGTAACTTCCGTTGTCAAAATCCTTAGCCCATATCACCACAAACTCATCGTCTACACTACCATTTCCATTTACATCCATGGGGACTAAAGAAGTCGATAAGCCAACCTTACAATAAGCAACTGGAGGCTTACAATTGATGATTTCAAAATTCGCTGTACAAACAGATTTGTTTCCACAACGATCTTCAAATACATATTTTATGGTATGCTTGCCCAAAGGATAGAAGCGACTGGCATCAATGCGGTCACCTACTCCGACATCACTGTACTCGTAAAGTCCATCGCGATTTAGATCTACATGGTATTCCCAAATTAATTCATTATTTGGGGTGCAATCATCATCTGCCGTTGCAACTAAATAGGCATTTCCTCCGGCACAACTTGTATCAATGATGGTAAATGTACTGTCCTTGCATCCTGTTAATATGGTGGGTGCAACCTTATTGTGTATCTTAAGTATTTGATCGTGAGTATAAATTGTTGGAAGATCGATCAATGGATCAATGTATTCACACCAATTGACAACTTTCCATCTTCTTATAATTTTATAACAAGCATCTGCTCCATTTAGAATACGGAATGTATGATCTTCATAAGAAATTCCAACCAGATCACAAATGTCTTCATCGATTACAGGGAATCCGAAGTGTTGGCCCAAACGCTCTGGCAATAAACTATCAATATCGCATCCAGAGGTTTCGTAATCATAAGGCCAGGTGATGTCTTCTCCATTGAATGGCTCCGGATTCTGTACCCATATCCGCTGTGTGCACACATCTATCCCGTTGCCATTTCCAGCTGTGAAAATACGGTCAATGTAACCCACACGACACTTATTTATATTACTTTCAACCCGCTCGGTATATGTCGTATTACAATTATCGGAAACACGCGGAAAACCAAATCTGCTGAGATCAGCAGTATCAATATGCTCATAACAAGTTACAGTCACATCATGTGGACAATAAATGTGCGGTATAGTTTTATCCTGTACTTCCACTCTAACCATACAAGTGTTCGCATTGCCATCATGATCCGTTACTTTGAACATGACCATAACCTCTTGTTCTAAATCGCTGCAACAGAAATGGATTGAATCCCTGTATAGTGTATCGTTTGGAGTACATTCAGGTTGGCTGTTCATCCTCCTGACTTCCATACTTTTGATATGACAGTCATCGTAACTACCATCATTGAAGACGGCTGCCGGAACCCAAACCTCTCCAAAACGATCAAGTGCCACGACCGTCTCACGGTCACACAACGCCACTGGAGGTGTTTGATCGACTACGTCCACGTAAAATGGACATCCGGAAAGATTATAACATAAATCGTATGCATAAAACGTCATTTTATTGTACCCATGCTCTAAACTTACATATTGAGCCTTAAAGTCTTTAATAAGACCTCCCGGATACGCCAAATCCACCCGCAACACACTTCCACAGCTATCAAAAACTTTAGGCATCGGGATCCATACATTTGCACGACAAGAATAACCATCTGTTGTGGCCGTAAAACTATATGGACATTCAATGACCGGAGGCTTGTTGTCTATGATTTCGATAACCTGTACATAAGACCTCTGCTCGAAAGTATTACAATACCAAATAGTGAACTTCCAGTTTCGTCTGATTTTTCGAATACAGTCATTTCCTTTGTACAATTCAAAATCTTCGTATCCAGATACAAAATCACAATATTTATCACGGTTAGGCCACGCAGGTAGACCACGGTAATATGGCACACCCGAAACACTTGGCAATGGCCTTCCTAAAGAATCTTCTGCAAATTCTCCACACAACAATGCATTACCCTTGGGTACAATCAATGAGTCTGGAAAAACAATGGAATCCAGATTAATTCTCTTCAGAAAGATATTCATCTTGCAATCCTGAGAATAATTCCCAGATTCATCTTTTGCTCGATAGGTGCGGGTAACAATTTTTGAATAGAGATCATTGCAAGGTGTATTCTCTATTGTTTCGTCTACTAATATTCTGTCTGGATCTACATCACAGTTATCACTGATAAATGGTTTCAAGTAAGACTTCATTAAAGTACACTCAATGGTGTCATTGAGACATATGATCTGTGGTTTGATTTTGTCTTCAACATTCACTGTAGTCCAGCAAGAGTTCCCGCTACATACATTGATCACCTTCGCTACCAGAGGTTTACCAACATGCTCATATTTTAAAATGTTATTCGGTACCAAAGAGCCATCCTTGTTGAAAACCATAACTGCATGCGAATTCAAATCATACGGACCACCTAAAAGCAACATCGAAGGCGTTACCTGTACTTCACAATCATGGTTCAGAGATACCTGAACACTTCCAATACAACTTACCGGACCTGATACATTTCCTATCCTGACTTCCATTTCCAAAGGATTATAGCATGAATCCAAAGAGTTGACATCAACGGATAAGTTATGTACAGTATTCACTGCTCCTGTCCATTTTACGATAATGGCATGACTGGTTGGATCACTGATGATGTTTCCTCCACTGCCCAATGTCCACTGGTATGTAGCGCCATCAATTTTCTGTACTTCATATTTACTTTCCGTTCCGGAACACACGCTATATGCGGCTTGCAATAATTTAGGATCGTTATAATAACAGGTATGGTAGCCTGTGTTCAGCTTCACTCCATATTGATTTGATAAAATGATAGAAAATCCTTTTCCATCTATATGTATTCCTTGTAGTGTGTAAATACTGGTTCCATCACCCAGTGGCAATTCAGTCAATATTTCGCCGACCGGTCCTGTATTGAATGGGGTTGGTAAATTAGGAGGAGGCATACTTCCTGCGTCGTATAATCCATCTACTTCGTAAATAAACCATAGATCATTGGAAATTGATCTAAAACTTAATTCTTCCCAGAATTGACCATTGTCTGAATTCGTCGCATTATCTAAACAGGTACATGGTGCAGTTCTTTCCAAATCGACAATAATGACTCCAGCAGGATCAGCATCATCTTCATCCTCAGGAGATGCCAATGGATCTGGATTTGCACTGCTTCCATCTGAATCATTAAATACTACACCACCCGGATCATTCAAATAATCATCATCGGCATGCGAATCGTCATCGATGATACTTCCTTTATTGGCAGCTCTAAAGATTTCTGCCCTATTTACAAGTATACCTGCCGGTTGAGATGGATCCACTCTCAATTTGATTGTGGTAGAAAGACTATCTCCACTTTTTAATCCACCCACCGGAAGTTTGCCATTTTGCTCATTCAATTTGATATATGCCTTGGAAATTCCATTTTCTGAGCCACCCATGGTCCAATTCACATCTTCCAATATCAATCCCTGCGGGATGTAATCGACTAACTCAATTTCCGAAGCTGGCAATAAACCCTGGTTATATACCCGAATACTAAATGTCAACAATTGATTGCGATTGACAATGTTTTGATCAATTTCTTTGATCAGAGCAAGGTCAAAATTAACAGGATTCGAATCCGCGCCATCGTGATCATCTTCATCGATTTCTCCATGATCTGAAAGCAGATTATCTTCTGCAGTTCCAGGCTGACCACCTTTATCATTATCTTTTATCGCGTCCATTACAGAGTCAAAGTCCTCTCCTACATTACCCACATTATCCCGTGCGAAGATGATCTCTGAAAAGTTGGGAACGGATGCTCCTTTATTGAGTTCTTTAAATATCAAAAAGATACTAACATTTGTTCGTTCACCCGGTTGAAGCGACGTATTCAATTTCGTCTTGACTTGACGATCTGCCAATAGTGACCAATTTGGATTGACGGAAGGGGCAAAAATGTAATCAGTATGTAGATAATCCACCAACTCAATATCCTTGGCGATTACATTTCCCTGATTGATGACTTCAATTTCGTATTCAACAGTATCCCCTTTACGGTAAACCAGTTTCGACTCGACCAATTTTTTTGTCAAGGCCAGATCAAATACCGGAATACCCGCTGGATCTGCATCATCTTCATCTACACTCTCGTCTAGGTTTACCACATTATCCGTTGGACTGTTTGGAATTCCTCCTGCATCATTTCCAGGAATCTGATCCGGTGTGCTATCAAAATCATATGCACTGATATCTTGTAAATTAACATCAAAAACTTTGCTGATTTCAGCTCTGTTAATAAGTTCTGAGGGCTCAATGACTCCTGTATGATTCATTACCAGAATCACTTTCGCCGAACCCTTTGGCGGTAAGGTATTTTTTAATTCGAATTGGATCAGGTTACCGGCTTGTGTCCAACCCAATTGGATAGATTGATTGCTCAATGTAAAACCTTTCGGTACATAATCTGAAATCAACACATTGCGTACACTCACATTGCCTTGATTGTAAACGGTAATTTCAAATTGAGCTGAACCATTATATTTCAATGATGTTCCATTGGTATAGGTCTTCATAAGCGCAAGGTCCATCAAATGCAATGCTACAGGGTCAGAGTCATCCTCGTCATTGATGCCATCTCCCGTAAAAATATTATCGGTTGAAGTCCCTACTGCTCCACCTGCATCGTTAATCGCGATAACATCTGGAGTACTGTCCCAGTCTTTTGCAGAGATATCCTGCCCCGTAAGATCATAGGCATTGGTGATTTCTGCAACTGCCAGAAGACCATCCGAAGTTGCTTCCTTCCTAACCGTCATGAGCACGTCTTTCGTAACACAGGCACCAGGCGTTATCTCCACAAACAAAGTACTTCTGAGCAATCCTCCCATGGTAAACCATCCATGATGATCATTCGAACTCAAGGTTAATCCGCTTGGAACATACAATACGATTCCAGGATCTTTAACAGCAACATTTCCCTGATTGCAAAGAGTTACATGAAATAAAATGTCTTGATTCTTCTTTACAGGGAGGTTTTGATCGGTTGTCAAAATCAATGCTAAGTCATGAACAGGAACAGTTGCTGGATCAGAATCATCTTCATCTTGTATCCCGTCACCCGTCAACAAATCATCCGTTGAAGTTGATAAAATCCCACCAGCATCGTTGGTTGGATTATTATCTGGCGTGCTGTCATAATCTTTTATGGATACCCCATTCACATTATGCATCCCATATATCTCAGCCACATTGTTCAATAAGGATGGATCTTGTTGGATTAAACGCAAATTCAAATCTAGTGAAATGGAATTTCCAGGTAACAACTCGGTATTTAAAGTTGCATAAAGTTTGTTGCCGTTCAATGTCCATCCGTTATTTGCAGCTGGATCAAATGCATAATTTGTGGTTATATAATTTACAATATCAATATTATAAACCGGAATATTTCCCTGATTAAAGATTTCCATTCGGAAGGTAACCAGTTCATTTCTGCGTACTGGCATGGTTCCAATTCGTACATTTCTCAAAGCGAGATCCGCAACCGGTAAAGACTCGCGGTCATGATCATCTTCATCAATGGTATTGTTATTGGTAATATTATCTGAATTGGAATTGGGTACGCCCCCTTTATCATTGTCTTTAATTTGATCTGGAGTGGAATCCGCATCTGCCAATGGAAGATTCTGATCATTCCACATGCCTGAAATTTCGGCAGTGTTGATAATTTGCTCAGGCCTTAAATTGGATTTTATTTTCAAAGTGATTGGAATGGATAAGACTTGCGCAGGATTGATTCCTTCGTTTCCAGCATATACGACCTTATCCTGGTTTAAGGACCACTTTGGATTTAATGTGGGATCAAACTCAAAATAGGATTCCAAATAATCTGTGAGTTCAAATTTGGAAATGCGTTGATTACCCTGATTATAAACTTCAATCTGAAAGGTCATTAGGTCTCCGTTCTTTACCGGATTTACTCCATCTATTTTCTTCACCAATGCTAAATCATACACTTTTACATCCGGCGGTGGAGGAGGCGTTACCGTAGGTTTCGTCCTAACAAATCCTATATCAAAAGAATAGTCATTTTGTCCTGAACTTCCGGTATGAATTTTAACCACGGGCAGTTGCTTGAACAAACTACATGACGAGTTGCTCCAAACCACAGCATCGCTGTTGATCAAGGTAGTACTTAGGTCCAATTTGGAAGCCGTAAGTTGAATGGTATCCGTACCCATGATCAATATGCCCTTCGAAGTATTATATCTTAAATCATTTACCACCAGGTAATAGTCTTCGAATGAACGAATGCCATCAGGAGTTCCATTAAAATCAGTATCTACATTGGTATGGTTAAATACATAATATCCATAATTATCAGTGGTCGTGGTAGCTACTGCATTACAATTTCGATCAAGCAATACGAGCTGAAGATTTTTCACCGGTAACTCATTTGGGTCCTGGATTCCATTCTCGTTATCATCCAACCAAACGTAATTTCCTATTTCGATAGGCAATCTTGGACAACCAACCGCTAAATCACCTAATCCTGCTGATTTTCCATATAAAGAACTCTCTTTGTTATACAACTGAATAGAGGACAAACGCTTTCCATTCAAAGTAGAATATTTATGAAATCCACCGGAGAATGAGTCATAGATTGGGTCAAAACATGTTGAAACAACTTCTTCCGTTCCAGGCAGTATGACTACGCTTCCGAAAGAAATCTCAGGGTGAAGGCCTGGGCCCACCACCCAAAAATCATCACCAAAAAATTCTCCACCTCCTGGACCTTCGTAATGATTAACACCATTTCCTGTGCGGCTTCCTGCCACCCCTTTATGCTCTAATAACCAATTGTTGCCGTTGCGCCATAACATGAGAATATCGCCATACTCTCCGGTCAATGGAGAGTAGGGATCACAATAAGTATGTCCAGTCCGATCCGCAATCCCCAAGACCATAAAATCATTATTGACGAAAGAAAGACTGGTAAGCCATTGTGAAACCGGCCTTTGACCTCCAGGTTGGCTTAACCACTTCTCACGCGCAAAGCTGGTCGAAAAGATAATGTTAAATACCTTGCTGACCGGATTGAATGAATAGATGTGAAAATAAAAATCACTTTTTTGCTGCGATGACTCTGCCGTGCAGGTGACCCCCAAATAAACCATTCCATCGTGGTATTCTACAGCACCTACGACATAATCACCGTTGGAACAACCCGGATCAGGAATTTTAACTTCGATTACATTGGATGCATCGGGATGATCCATTGGAATCATGACTAACGAACGGTTGTTCAGGTTAGTTACATAGAGCATTTTGTCATCGGATGATATATCAATATCCCCTATTCCTGCTTTTCCAACTCCGTCAGAATAACCGCAATCTAAAGGATCTGCATGGGTGACGGAACCACAGTCTATACCCATAGCATTTAAATCCATCCACAATTGCGTAGTGGAAGTTGACGGATCCGTAACATAAATTCCTCCCGTGCCTCCCGATCCCAAAGCGGCGCCATATTTTACAAAAGCCGATGAGAACAGCTGTTGCGTGGATTTATTCCATGCTAATCCCCAAACTGAACCCGTTTGATTTTGCATAGCCAATTTGGCAGGCATGGTATTCTGTTTGAAATTGAAAGGTACACTCACCAAAGTCGGAGCGGTTGCATCTCCTCCTGATTTTACAAAACAGGTTGTGTACAACAATGCTTGCTGAGGTAAACAATTGGGCTGTGCATTGATCAGGCCAAAATGGACATCACAAGCCGGTCCCTGAACTATTCGTATGTCCTGAGCTCCTTGAGAACCCATGACTGAATATTGATATTGCTGAATCTTGCCTACTTCAATGCGATAGAGCTGCTGATCCGATAGATTTGACAATTCATAAGCACCGTCGTTCCCAGTAATCGTCTGGGCTGCAAGTTGATTGGCGTTATTGTATGCCTTAACAGGAACTTGAGGAATACCCAATTCGCTTGCATCGCGTACACCATTGCGGTTTACATCTTCATAAACTGAGCCTTTGATTTTTTGAGCATTCAACTGGCATTGTGCTTTGAGGGAATCTCCATGGAGACCCATCAACAATGTAATGAAGGTGAATGATAAACTCTGGAGATTAAAAAAACCGAATTGGTTCTTTTGGTTGCTGTGTGTTAGTATTAGTTTTCTCATTTCAAGAAACAATAAGTTAAGCTTGATCAATTTTTATTGTGAAGGACAGGCCAAAAAACCTTGGTCCACACAAGCTATAACTCGCTGGTTCTAAATGAGATACAGTCTAAAGGGATGTAGAAAGATTATATATCTTCGAGGCAAATATATAACTTATTACAATATAAATAAAAAAATATTAAAAAAAAATATATTTGTTTTTTGCTCTTGGGTGCTCGGAATAAGGGTAGTATCTAACGATTGTATGTCATCCGAATGTGTATTTGTTTAGATGAACACGGAAGCTTAATAAAATGACAAAAGGCAGGAAGTCATTCCTGCCTTTCGATTGGGTTAATATTCGTTTGATTTGGAGTTGATTACATTAATTCAGTAGAATCATTTTACCAGACACGCTGTTGGTTGAAGTGGACAAAGTATAAAACATCAACCCACCCGCTCCAAAATCTTTTCGGTTGATTTCGATTTGGTTCCATCCTGCTGCGGATGTCAAATTCCGGACCATCAAAACTTTTCCTGTTAAATCCATCACTTTAAATTCAACTTCTTGTTGTATCTGAAGATGATAAGACAATATTGCAGTTGATGCAAATGGATTGGGACGTACCCCTGAAACTTCAAGGGATAATGGCTGAGTTGAAAATGCAACACCATCTCCCAATTGTAAAGCCAGAATCTGTTCACCCGCATAACACTCGTTTCTAAATTTCCGGTTCAGACTAAATAATTCACTTACCTCGTTTGAAGTTGGATCCGTAACCATCGTAAACAACACTTCGCCTTTTCTTATTTCTACCGCCTGTCTACCCACGTAACTCAGTCGCAAGCCATTTCCACGTATTACATAATCATCTTCCTGTAGGTTGAGTTTACCGGGAATAAGTTGGCGTATACCTTCCCTTCCGTTATTTTGGATTTCAAGTTGTATGCCGTCCATCAAAATATCTTCAGAAGCCATCAGATCAATTCTATTTTGATAACCCGCAGATCCAACCGTGATCACTTTAAATGTTTTATGAGCCCTTTGTTGTTGCTGAAAAAAGAGGTCTGCACTTAAATCCACATCCCCGGTTTTTACCCCTGTAAAATTTAGATCATCCAACTGATCTGTGAGGTCCTTGCTTTGAATTGCATCTGGACCATCCCAGGGTTGCTTTGGATCCACAAACGAATGGTCACTGGTAATAAATTTCCAGGTAGGTGTCTGGTTAGGCCATTCAGTGATAACACCCAATATAGCTCTTCGAATATCGGATATGTCTTTTGCCGTTAAATTACTCGAATTGTTTACATCGGCTGCTATCAATTTATAAGGTGAATCCAACAATTTGATTCCCAGTATATGTCTTTGAATCATCACGATATCCAGGGTGGTCACGCCATTGGTAAGGTCATCCTGTTTTTTGGGTTTGATGTAAAAATCTTTGAATTGCAAATCAAGGAATGTAAATCGTCCTGCAAGATCAGTGTTTTGACGATCCAGTTCAATGTCTGTTATAGGCTCTGCCAAAACAATTTCTACATTACCCATAGGATCCTGATTTTCGCGGGTAACTTTTCCACCTAAATTATACCCTGGTGAACTTCCGGGACATACATGATTGTTGTCCTGAATCCGAACGCTGGTTTCGCAATAGTCCTGATTGCCATATTCATCAGTTACATAAACTCTTACAATTTTTGTAATTACCGTTTGTCTTTCCAAACTATCGCAATTGTAAGTAATAGAAGTGTTATTTACATTTGGACTGAAGGAATATTTCAAATCTTGTGAGCGGGTGCAATTGTCAAAACTACCCAGATTAAAATCCTTTGCCCAAATAGTAACTTCTCCGTTTGTGTGCATCACAACCGTGACAATTCCATTTATGCAATAAGGCGTAGGTTTTTTACAATCCTTTATGGTAAATACCTGATCACAGGTGCTGGAATTATTGCACTGATCAGTCAATATCCAGCGGAGTCGATGAGTCCCAACAGGTAAAACGCCCGACACAGAATTCCCGCTTTTGACATTACCAAAAGTTCCGTCATTGTTCTCATCAATCCTGTATTGCCAAATCAAATCTTGCTCTTCTGTGCAATCATCCTCTCCTGAACCCGTTAAGGAATATGATCCCATACATTTATTGGTATTTCCATCAAAAAACGACAGAGGATCGCAGAATTCACGCGTTTCACAACTATAAATAGTCGGTGGTTCAGAACTTTTAACCACTATGATTTGCGTGGTATCCCATATACCCTTACCCGTTACGCGATCATATTGACACCAATCGATCACAACCCATTTACGCAATATCTTATAACAAGTACTGTCGAGTACTGCCAATTTCAAATCATCATAATTCGCTGCTACTTGTGCGCAGGTCGTATTGCGGTATTTTGGATAACCGGTTTGATCCGGATGGGTCATCACATTGTTACAACTGTTGATCTCAACGCTTTTCGGCCATTCAATATCACTCCTGGTAAAAGGCTTTGTATTGATGATCGTAATGGTTTGAAAAGCAGTGGTGACCAATCCCTGGCGATCTTTTGCTTCGAATATCCGCTTGATGGTTCCTGCATTGCATTGAATGTTTTTCTCATAACGTTCAACCAAACTCAATTCACAGTTGTCGTAAGCCAAGCCATCCAATCCCGCTTCGTAATTCTTTCCAGCATAGTAGCTATCCGGAATGACAATGATTTTTCTATCAGATTCCTTTGATCTTACAGATCCAAAGATGGAGAGGTCATCAAAATCAATTGGGAAATCACAATGCACAGTTATATCGGTTGGAGGAATCACTATAGGTGGTTCTTTATCCTGAACAGTAGCTTCAATCATACAAGTATTCTTATTTCCATAAAAATCAGAAACTTCCAGAGCTACCATAACCACTTGGCCAACGTCGGCACAACAAAATTCTACATAAGGTCCAAATTTGTCCGTCCCACTATGGCACGTATCCTGCATCCTTCTTACTCTAAAAGATCTGATTCCACAATTATCCAGAGATCCATCATCATATGTTTCTGCATATACCTTTGCCGTACCATCCGCTCCCAAACTAACAACTGTTTTTTGATCGCAAACAGGTATAGGTACCAGATCATCGACCACTCCCACTTCCATGGTGCACTTGGCTTGATTGCCACAGGCATCTTCCACATGATAATCAATCCAGATTCTTCCTTCTGGAGCCCCTATCAGGAAAAAAGATTTTGATGCGCTATCAAAGTGAATATATTGCTTACTGACGATATCCGGCAATGTGGGATTAGGATTTTCCACACGGGTGTATACATCATATTTCCATTCGTTGCAATCATAAACGGATAAAGGAGGAGGCAATTTACCATAGCTCTCGCATTCCCAAGGTTTCATGCCCATGGTGATGTCGTTGGGACATTTTACCACTGGGGCCTTTTCATCGATTACTTTTATGATCTGATTGTACTCGATCACAGCACCGCTGCACCAATCTAGAATAACCCATCGCCTCAAAACTTTATAAGTATTTCCACAAACGGTAATTTTTAAATCAGAAAAAGTTGCATTCAACGTCGTACATGATTTTGGTGCAGGCCACCCTGTAAAGTCAGGATGAGGGTTTCCGTCTGGAAGTTTCTTAAATATTGAATCACATCCCAAGGGTTTATAATCAAATCCATCAAAATGGTGAGGATAAACAATATCAGCAGTAGTTGGCTTCAATATGCAAATTGTATCATTGCAATAGCTTGTATTTCCGATGCTGTCGACTGCTCTCCAATTGCGTATGATTTGACGTATACACACGCTATCACAAGTGAAGTTTTCTACATGGTCTATATAACTTAGCGTAACATAACCACATTGATCCCAGTTATAAATGATAAATCTTATGGTGCCATCATTCAAGGTATCTGAGTGGTGAATGGTGAAAGTAAAAATAGAAGGAATGGGCAATCCGAGACTCAACGGGCTTGGGTCATTTCCACATCGGATATCAAATCGATGACATTCCAGCTCCGGTGGTAACTTATCTTCAATCAATATTTTACCCCAACATGAATTTCCACTCACATGGTGTACGATTTTATACTCATAAACTTTACGAATGTCGTGATGATCAAACAACAGGTCAGGTTGGGCCTGGCCTCCTGGATAATAAACGATGATACCGTAGTCAGCATTGACGCCTATCATGTCTTCCAATACTGCCTCAGGAGTTACCGTTGCAGTACAATTTGCATCAAGCGATATGTGCACCAAATCATTGCAATTCATCTGGGGCATCGATGCATCCTTTCCGGAAATGATGCTCCGACCATTTGCATAGCCGCTTTGTAGGATAAACCAGCAAATCATAAGACTGGTCAAACACCTAAACACATTTTTACAATTGTTCATGGTCACTTTCATTTTAAGGTATTGAGTAATCGCAGTTAGTTTTAGATCCTTGCCATGAACTGCAAAATATATACCAAATTTTTATAATATAATAAAGAATATCCGGAAAAAGGGCAAAAAAATTACAATATAATGCTGTTTATAAGGTATTTATAAATTTAAATAAATTAATATATATATAAAAGATTTATACAATATTTTTACCATACGAGGTATATTCCAAGGGTGTAACCTGGATTTTTGGCCTTAATATTTCCCATAATGCTCAGTCTTTGATGTGCCAGCCAATCAATGGTGTTCCTAGTGAGAAGCCATATCGATACCGCTTGATTTCAGCCTCTTTATTTGAAGCAAAGTAAAAGCCAGCCTATGGAATTTTGGAAAGACCTCACTGGTGCTGTCGAATGTAAGCTGCCAGCAATTGGATCCCCTTGTCAAAACTTCTGTTGTTATTGATAATGATATCCAACTCATCCAAATACGGTTCTATGTATTTCTCATAGGCAGGGGCAACATGATGTTGATAGCGGTAAAGCACATCTTCCAACGGATAGTTACGCTCTCTTTGGTCCCTGTTTATCCGCCTTATGATTTTAAGATTATCCTTCGCATGGATCAACACCGTCAGGTCCAACTTCGAACGGGTATCTTCGTGGTGTAAAATGAACAAACCTTCTACTAAATAAACAGCAGCCGGTTCAACCACAATGGTTTTCGGTTCTGCCAGTTGATTGTTAAAAGTGTATTCGGATCGCTCAATACGTTGGTGATTTTGCAACTTATTCAAATCTTCAATAAATGCATTGTGATCAATGGCCTGGGGTATATCGAAATTGATGACTCCCTGGTCATCGGTCAGTTGAAGTTCTCTGGGTTTGTAATAATTGTCTTCGGAAATCAAACCGAGTTGTTCTTCTGTAAACAAGTTGCGTAAGGAACGTATAAAAGCTGTTTTACCAGCACCGCTGCCGCCTGAAATTCCGATCAAAATAGATTTGCGCAGAAGAAAAGATAAATGAATTATTTTTAAGCGAAATTAACAGTTAAAGGTATGAATTTTATCGAAATAGGTCGAAGTTCCTTTGGTCTTCTGGTACTGGTTGCTCTTTGTTATGCGCTGAGTGTCAATAAAAAAGAAATCAAATGGTCCATGATTGGAACTGGTTTAGTATTTCAGTTGATCATTGCTTTTTTAATGATACAAGTTCCGATCGTTAAAGGATTATTTGAATACATTGTCAGGTTTTTTTCATTTATGATTGACAGCAGTGGTCAATCGGCCAAATTTTTATTCGGAGATCTGGCTAAGCCGGGTAGCCCATATGGCTTTGCTTTTTTAATTTTACCCACCATCATTTTCTTTTCAGCGCTCTCCTCGATTCTATACTACTTTGGCATACTTCAAAAAATTGTATACGGATTTGCCTGGCTCATGAATAAAACCTTTAAGCTATCTGGTGCAGAAAGCTTGGCCGCGGCCATCAACGTTTTTGTTGGTCAAACTGAAGCACCCCTGGTCATTAAACCTTATCTGGAAAAAATGACGCGCTCAGAAATGCTCTGTCTGATGACAGGAGGTATGGCGACAATTGCTGGAAGTGTTTTTGGAGCCTACATGGCTATGCTGGGTGGAGCTGATCCAGAACGTACATTATTTTTTGGTTTGCATTTGTTGACTGCATCCATCATTTCAGCACCTGCTGCCATCATTTGTGCGAAACTTATTTACCCTGAAACAGAAGAAGTCAATCAACAAATGAAAATTCCAAAAACTCAGATTGGTGAAAATTTTTTAGATGCATTGGCCCATGGCACAACCGACGGATTAAAACTAGCGGTTAATGTTGGTGCCATGTTATTGGCTTTCATGGCCATGGTATATCTCGTAAACATGATCATCACCCAAATTGGCGCAGGAACAGGAATCAATCAATGGCTCGCAGATTACACAGGTGGAAAATACACCGAATTGAATCTTCAATACCTTATGGGAATTCTATTTTCCCCGGTAGCTTGGATCATTGGAGTGGATTGGGATTATATTATCCCGTTTGGCCAACTTTTGGGTGAAAAGACCATCCTCAATGAATTTGTTGCATATCTTTCTTTGTCGGATATGAAGCAAAATAACCTATTGGACGACAAGTCGGTCCTGATAGCTACTTATGCCCTCTGCGGATTTTCAAATTTTGCGTCCATTGGCATTCAAATTGGTGGCATTGGCGCTCTTGCACCAAATCAACGTCTACATCTGACACAACTCGGACTTAAAGCATTGATTGGAGGCACCATAGCTTGTTTGATGACAGCTTGTGTCGCCAATATTGTCACTCATTTGCTTTGAACCTGAAGATCAATTAATCCATTTCTAAAATAACACTTCACACTAACGTTCGTTAGCATATAGATTTAATTTCTAAATCAATGCAATACTAAGATCAATGAGATATCTCTATTAAACATTTCCCCCGCCTATAATGATTTTTATATTAGGTAATATTAAAGATTGTTCCTTGATGCAAAATTGGTTTTTGCAAAATAAATTCCTGAGTCCAAATGGTGCGTACCGATTTCTTTTTCATTATAAATTATATCATTGGCAGTTAAGGTTTTCAAATTCAAAAAAGAGTATAAAAAAGATATTGGATTGATAAACAAGGATGTTGAATCGTTAGATGATCAGTTCAGAGAACAATTCAATATGGGTAATAATTATTTGTGTAAAGTCTTATATCATTGCCCAAATTATTTAACCTGAGTTGGCAATGATGAAATTAGTGAATGTTAAAATCAATCATAAAATTAATCAAACATCCCTTCCGGAAGCTGCATGGTAATGCGCTTTTTTTTGACACTCACATCAAGAATCCATTCTTCTCTCAATGGGAGGTAAAATTGTTTTTGTCCAATGGTAATCACCAATAGGACCTGAGCAGGAAATTGTTCGATGCTCGTAATCACCCCCTTTTTACCTGAACTTTTATCTTCCAGGGTATATCCCAGAAAGTCAGAGGACTCCTCTTCCCGTACATCCATTGCATCTTCACCCTGTAACCTGCTTGCATCTATATAGATGGTGGAATTGGCCAACATCTTGGCTGTTTCCGGGTCTTCGACCTCTTCAAGCATAAGATCATCCTCGTCAAGATTGCATTCGGGCTTGATAAAATATGGTACAGCATCACCCTCTAATAAAAAAAACAAGACGCGTTCGCGTGAAACAAAATCCATATAACGCTCCTCAAGCTCAAAAACAAGTTGGCCCGTCAAACCTCGGGTTTTAAAGGTTTGACCAGCAGATCTTAGTTGGATACGTTCCATCAATTGTGGCTAACGAGTGTTTGTTTGAGAATCATACCTTTTTCTGCACGGTCTTCAAATGGAACGGAAGTATCGGTATTCTGGGTTTCGAGCAAGAGCAATTCTTTGTAAATCAAACCCACATTTCTTGAATACAATGCACTGGAATATCTTTTCTGAATGATGTTTTCATCGTCCACTTCTATGACTTTACAAACATCTTCATAATGAATTCCGTTGATGGATTCGTTTCGATCCACGTATTCAAAATAATACAACCATTGATCAAACGGCTCAAGAAATTCTCCCTGAATATTTATTTGAGTTTTAGGGTGAATATGAATATTTCCATTCCAGGACTTACCAGTCTGAGGAGGAAATACCAGTTTGATATAGGAAAGTCCATTCTCCCGCTTAACAAGCAAACGGTCGTTAGTTTCGAGAAAATAACTGTCAATTAATTCCCAACCACTGACTGTATCAGTGCTTTGAAAAACATCCAGCCGATAAATCAGCTGTCCGGTAACATCCCGGAAAGTATCCACAATTTCTTCCCGTATAAAGGACACCGAACGATGTTGTTCCACCTGATTGGACAATTTATACCAGACTGAATCCAACCGATAATCCCAGAATTTGCCCAGGGCAACCGGGTAATAATTCAATCCTAATTCTTCGTCTCCCAGATGGTCTGACTCTTCTGTATTACAGGCCATCCAGCCTATACTGCAGCCGATGATAAGCGACAAATATTTTATTATATTCACATTTTCAATATTATACGCATTAAATAATAATTGAATATATAAAACAAAGGTCGTAATTATTTTGAAAAATTCAAAATAATTTAAGGATTAGCATTGTTTAAAGCGCTCCAACAGTCTTAATCTGCAACTGGGTCGGGAAATGGGACCTTTGAATGATTCCACCACACACCAGGTCATCTCCTTCATAAACTACCGCCGACTGACCAGGGGCTATTGACTTGACGGGGCCAGTAAAAGTCACTTTTACTGACTCTTTCAAAGACTCAATCCGTGAAATCTGGCCAGGATCTTTGTAACGAATTTTGGTAGTAAACTCATCATCATAAACACCCGGGGGATATTTCTGCCAATTCACCTTTCCAAATTCCATCTCCGTGTATTCCATTTCTTGTTCGTCGGATAGCATTACGGTATTTAGTATTGGGTCTATTGCAGACACAAACATCGGTTTGCCGAATGCTTTGCCCAGCCCTTTTCTTTGACCGATGGTAAAAAAAGGATAACCGTCGTGTTCACCCAGGACATGGCCTTCGCGATCGACAAACTGACCCTTTTTCATGGCATCGAGACGGTCTGGGGCCCTTCTTTTTAAAAATGAGCGGTAGTCGTTGTCTGGAATGAAACAGATCTCATAACTCTCTCCTTTCTTCGCAAGGTCTTTGTACCCTCGTTCGTAGGCAATTTGCCGAACTTCCGGTTTGTGTAAATCCTGCAATGGAAAGATGGTTTTTGCAAGGCAATCCTGGGTGAGACCCCATAATACGTATGATTGGTCTTTGTTGAGGTCAGTAGCTTTGGAGATCCAATGCCTTCCGTTGCCCTCTTTTATCCTTGCATAGTGACCTGTTGCGATAAATTCGCACTCCAATGCTTTTGCACGACGAAACAACGCATCCCATTTGATGTGTGTGTTGCACATGATGCATGGGTTTGGGGTCCTACCCGCCAGGTACTCGTCTACAAAATTATCAATGACTGACTCACCAAAATCGTCCCGAAGATCTAAGATAAAATGGTGAAAACCTACATCAACGGCAACTCTCCTGGCGTCCTGGAGCGAGTCCAACGAACAACACCCGGTTTCCTTTTTGGAACCCCCGGAAGAAGCATAATCCCAAGTCTTCATCGTAACCCCAATCACTTCATAACCTTGCTCGTGAAGCAGTAATGCGGCAACGGTACTGTCAATACCGCCGCTCATGGCCACCAATATTTTTCCGTGTTTACTCATTACTCTTTTAATAACAACATTTAATATATTATATAAATATATAATGTTAAATTGAGTGGTTAATTTGGACCCTTGTATAGCATTAATAACCCTGCTGTTCCGAAAAGGTTGAAAGTTAAAAGTATGCTCATTGATCGTGTCGTAACCTCTTGAATCATTGGACCCATTTGAAAACTCATTTTAGTCCCATAATATTTAAGAAAAAAGCATGACTACGATGAATATTTACCGAGGAGAAGGAGTACAGTATTTCTCATGCGTCCTTCTTCCATTAACCTACAACACATATGTAAAGTGATAGAAGTAGCTTTGTTCAAGCTTGTAAACTAAATTATAATTCCAAATTAATTTCATACATTAGTCGTCCAAATCAAACACAATATGAAAAATCAACTCATTGGCACTGTCGTTACAGCAATCATCATTTTCATCTGGCAATTTTGCACCTGGGGCCTGCTTAACCTTCACTCCTCAGAATTTACTTACACTCCAAATCAGGAAGCTATCCTGAATGCATTGAATGCTAATTTATCAGAGGACGGAAATTATTTTATGCCAGGTTTACCTCCAGGTGCCACACAAGAACAGCACGAAGAACATATGAAAATCAACGAAGGCAAACCTTGGGCTATGATCAAATACCAAAAAGTTTCTGACATGAGTATGGGTATGAATATGTTCAGGGGACTGGTGGTAGACCTGTTTGCAGCATTTCTTCTGATCTGGCTTTTAATGCAGTTCAGGGAAACCAGTTTCAAAACCGTCTTGACAAGTTCTCTTGTCGTTGGATTTATTGGCTATCTGGTGATCACCTACACCAACAGCATTTGGTTCGATACGAATAGCATGATGTATTTAGTGGACACTTTAGTGATGTGGGGATTGGTTGGAGGTTGGTTGGGCTGGTGGATGAACAGGTGATGGTTATCCACTAATGAATATAGCTCAACGCTTCAAATGTTATTTTTAAGTTGTTGCAGCGCGAACAGGCAGACCAGGGATTTATTATCCTTCGTTTAATTTTGATGGAAATTTAACTTATAATTTGTTCCAGGACAAATTAGTAGCAAACTGTTTTAGAAAAATCGTCCAGTTTATTGGGGGTTAAGACAATTAACTTCAAAGCGGGACTGCGTGTCTAGAATATTAATCTGGAAATCAATTTTGATAATAATCTATCATCGTCCTTAAGCTTTTTAATATAGGTAGACGATTTTCTTGATTTGATATACTTTTCAAGTTGGTATGCATGTGAAGAATATATCAACAGACCTTTATCTACACTTACTGTAAAGTGGCTCAAGCCAAGCTGTATAATTCAAAAGATGCAATCACCTCTGCCGATATTCTTAATGATCGAGTGCTTCCAATATATTGTAAATCGCCACAACAAAACAGATCTTTTTAGAAAATAAAAACTAACTGTCTGTCAGTTCAAGTCTTGGCTATTACAATTTATTAGAAATTCTAAAACGGGATCTTCATTATTGAAATATTGTTTTGAATAAAGGGGAATATAATACTTGGGCCAAATCCAATTTCTTTTATCCCCAGGAATATTTTCGTGATATCGGTTAGAAATACTAACTATTGCTCCACTCCATGAGAGTTTTATGATATTTTCTTCACCCACAAAATTTGGCTTACTACTGCTAGGCTCACCTGCAAATTCTACTTTCGTTTCTCTATCAAGCAATGAAATAAATACTTGAGCTGCAGAAAATGTATTTCGGCTAGTTATCACAATTAAATTAAAAGTAGGATTCCTTTTGCACCATGTTGTTATTACTTCAATTAATGGTGGCAGCAAATCTTTATTACCTCCATTATTATGTCGAACATCAACAATTAATTTTTGTGGTTTATCGGAATGTAGAGTACTATCCAATATTTTACTAAAATGTAGTAAAGATTCATTTTTCATATCTCTTACTTGATTAAATTGAAAGTAAATAATTTTTTGATCTGTAAACTTTTTAAACCAAAAATAAGTTTCAATATCACTTTGGTATAAAGGTAAAGGAGGAGCATTATTTAACTGTGATGGTTTTAGCTTGGGTATCCCTTTAAAATCTAATGCTGGAACAAATTCAATATGCTTTTCTATTTTTTGATTGTTCCTATCTTTTAGTTTAAGGGAAATGTGCTTTGCACCCGATGGTAAATCGTATAACTCATGAACCCCTCGAATTCTAAGTAATGTTGGAGCGAACCATTTTACAGTATTAGAATTATCTTGATGTACATAACAGTGCATATCATTAATAAGTTTTTTAACAGAAATACCATTGAAACTTATGACTTTACTACCTATTAGATTTTGATATTGTTCTGCTGCATCAATAATAAAAACACCATCTTCAAATAAGTAAAAATGTAATGGTAATAAAAATGTTGTTGCTTTTCTTGCAAAAAAGGGAAGAACATAAGAATGTCCATCCCTAAGATAGTACATCAATTTTTCCATTTCTATTAGCATTCTTTCGTCACTGTAGTTTAGCATGCTATTTCTTAACTTTTTAGCCTTTGCAATTAGCTTCTTAGGTAAAGATTCTTTACTGTAAACATAATGGTAACGTTGAATATATACCAAAAGACTGTCAATATCTGAACTCCAACCAACAATTCTTTCGGATGATGATTGAAATTGTGAATAACTATTAAACGGGATACTTAATAAGAATACCAATAACCACTTTAGTATGTACTTTGCATTGCTTTCCATTGATTGATTACAGTTTGCACCATAGCCTGCGCAATATAAAAAAAGGTCTTCAGAGGTGACTTCATTTTTTGTATGGCGTGTTTTTGATGCGGGGGCCATAATTGTAATGAATTAATATTAGTAAATTGAGGCAAATGTTATGAAATAATAAGTCAAAGAATTGTATGAAAACGAAGAAGAACAGAAATGGGAATGTTCTATTTAAGAAATGAGCTAACGATTTCTAAACACTGAAGTGGTTGGTCAGCCCAAATTATGTGAGCTGCATTGTTTATAAATTGTAATTGTGAGTTTTGAAAAACATTTTTTATTTCCATTGCATGTTGATTTCCTAAGGCATCCTGATTTCCCTGAACTATGAGAACTGGTTTAGAAAACTTTTTTAGTCCTGGAGTAATATCGAAATTGATTCTTGCTAAGTCATTCCAAATCAGTGAAGCTGTTTGCGAATTCCATGTTGTTGTGTCAATGTAATTCATCATGCTGTTCACCAAAGAATCATAATAAAGAAATGCTGGAAGCGTGTTGTAAATAATGTTCATGCTTGTGATACTGGAGTTTGATTCGGTTTTGGAAGTCCAATAACTAATATTGTCTATATTTTGTTTGCTTAATCTTGCATTTATAGAGGATTGATATGTTTCAAAAAAGTTCAGATTCATGCCACCGGGGGCAAGCAAGAGAAGTTTTGAAATGTTATCGGGATGTAATACACAGTAGTTCATTGCAAGCATAGCTCCAAATGAATGACCTGCCACTATCCATGATTTCAGGTTGAGGTGTTTGCGAATTACTTCAATGTCAATGACCATTTGCTTTAATGAAACTGTGTTTGAATCGAGTGAATTCAACTTTGAATTTCCTGTGCCTCTTTGGTCGTAGATAATAACCCGATAATTTAGTTTGTTCAACATTTCAGCAAATGGTTTGATGTGATTAGATGACCATCCCGGGCCACCGTTAATGAGCAATATAGGTTGACCTTTTCCTGTGCTTTGGAAAAAAATATTTCCATCATGGATTGGAATACTGTGTTGCTCCCATTGAGCAGTGTCGAATTGAATTGAATGGTTTGAGTAGTTGTATGAAGAGGAGAGTGTTTCCTTGTTGTCGCTGGCAAGCCAAATTTCTTTAGTGAATGTATTACCTTCCTGAAAAATGTATTTCCACTTTAGTTGAACTGTTCCGGGCAATCCCCATTGAGGGTAATTTTCGACCGGAAAAAATGTGAGGGTTCGATGTGTGGTATCGTCCCAAATTCCATTCAACACTATTGAACTTTTGGATGTGTTGTCAATCTGCAATAATTCAAATCGATCATAGGCTTCGCTGTAAGAGATGTATGCTGAACCTGAAATACTTTTATCACTAATAGAAAACTCAAAATCTTCGCGAATGTATTTTGAATCAATACTTGGTGAGAAGTTTGAATATCCTTTGGAGAAAACTGTGTCGAAGTTGGCAGGATTGTAAAGATGTACTGATAAATGCTTGAAGCCGCAAAGGAGATTTTGCAACTGAATAACTTCAAATGATTGTGCATGTATTGAGTGTATGAGAGAAAAGCTGAAAATTATTAACAGGAGTTTCATAAGTTGTTAGTGAACGAACTATATTTGTTTGCTAATTGATGCTTGACCTTATGGCCAAGCAATCCCTTCACCCTCTTTTAAAATACTTGTGTTTACTTCTTTCCGTGCTGCTTCTAAAATGAAATTGTTTTCGGGCTTATCAACTTCAAAGTAATTTTCAGATGGTTTTCCGTAGTGAATAGGGCAAACGGTTTTTGCTCCCAAAATTTTGGCAGCAGCAACGGCTTGTTGTGGAGTCAAACACATTGAAATGCCGCTATCGGTGAAGCGACCTGATATTTTACGGAAACCATTGATTGGAAGGAATGCTGCATCGAATGGTCTGAAAGCTTGTGCAATATCCCACCAGTGACCATGCCATAATGTATCGCCACAATGAATTATTCTTTTACCGCCACCGGTAACAATCCATGATACTTGAGGATGTCCAAAACCATCAACTGCCGGAACGGCTATTATTGTAAACTCAGTTCCGAGTCGAGGAATGAAAATGGGTTCAAACAATTTTACAGTTTGTGAACGAAAATTTCTTGCATCAATAAGCGAAGAAACTTCGTGGTAATAGATGAGCCAGCTTTTTTCGTTCAGTATATTTTTCAGAGCTGATATGTCGTAATGGTCTGTGTGATGATGGGTGATAAGAGCGTGAACATTGTTTGTTTGTGTTTTCAGATTTTCCTGATTGCCTTCCGAAATGGTATCAATGAAAAGTGTTGTCGAGCCAATTTCAATTTTTATTCCTGCCCAAGCCAGTCGTTGTATTTTCATGCTGATAGATTCAATGTGAGATGGCAGTTGTGTATTTATTAAGGAATGCCATACTTTATTAATTGGTGTGAAAAGGGCAACGCAAGAAAGTTTTAATAGTGTCCGTCTATCCATTTTCTCTCACCAGAAGTGACTTGAATTTTATTAAATCTTTGTTGTTTGCCTTCCGCATCATCAAACTCATGAATGGAGAAAATAATATTGAGAAACCAGTTGGTGTGCCTGCATATTGCAATGTCATTTTTGTTTGAGTATCTGATATTATCTTGGAGGTGTATGTTGTTTGCATTGGAAAGAGGTATCCGGAGGGTTGCATTACTAATTTTTTACTGGGAATGACTTCAATGAATTCATAAGTGTATTCAATATAATTTTCTAAAAACTTTGCTGGTAATTTTACCAATGTACCTTGCTGTATGGGTGGTTGGGTTTTCCATTCTGCTAATTGTAAGTTTACATACCAAGTTGGCGCGTAATCGGGGTTAATTGGATAGTTATCAACTTCTTCAAAGGGTTTGTCAATTGAAATTTGTGCGATTGCATCTACCATTGCTTACTTGCTAAGTTTTTTAATGACTTTCTCTACCCTGGCTCTTTTAGTTTCTATCTCGATGTCATCAAGCCGTGAGGAGAGTGTTTTGATAAAAAGAGCTTTGTGTTTTTCTGAAATGAATGGCATGGCATTCTCGGCATACATAGGTAGTTGGTTAGTAGCGGCTTTCGCTAATTGCTCTGTAAGAAGCGGAAACACTTTGTCGGAAAATTTATGTTGACCATACAACTTTAATAAAATATTTACTGCATAGTCTTTTGTGATAACTGAGCCGGCATCGGAAGCTGCTAATATTTTTGGAAGTAGCTTGTAAATGGCTTCAGGAATTTCGGAAGTGATAGAAGCAAGTGCAGTCATTGCTCCCCATTGCATGCGGTTGTTTTTGCTTGTGAGTTGCGACAGAAATTCACTGTGGTAATCTTTTATCAATGCAGGGTTTAACACCCCAATTTCATAAAGGACTTTTATACAATCGTTCTGTATTTTCTTGTTCGATAGTTGCTCCACCAATTCTTTGACCGCTTTCTTGTTCTTAGATTTTGAAATTGATTTTGCCAATTCGATGTTCGGTTCTTCATCTCTGCGGTTGAGTGCTGAAGATAGTTTTCCAAGTATGCTCATGAGTTTGTATGTTTGTTTAACAGATAGCCTGTAAAAATTGTAATGATTGGAATTGCAAGGTAAATGAAACCTATGTCTTTGAAGTAATCCCATAATAATTGATTCATGCCAAGTGTGAACATGGGAATATCAATGGCTAAATTAACCAATGCCCAAATTATTCCTACTTTGAATCCTTCATTAAGAAATTCAGAATTTATTTTTTTGAAATAAAGTGTAGTGTAGAGCATTACACAAAAGATAAAAATGATGCTGATGAGGGTTTCAAAAAAAATGCGATCGGCTTCATGTAATTTGAAAATAAACATTGCACCGATAAATGTTGTAAGCCAGATTAGAAATCCGAAGAGAATAATTTTGCCTGTCTTTTTCATGTTGTCATTGTTTTAGTTTTTCAATTGTTGATTTTGCATTTTTGTTTGAAGGGTCAAGTTCCAAGACTTTTTGATATGCAGCAATAGCTTTTTCTCTTTCTCCAGATAAAGCAAGTGCTTCTCCATAACTGTCAAAAGCATTAGCGGACACCGGAAATTCTTCTGTGTTTAATTTGAAAACTGCAAGAGCCTGGTTTAGTTTTTTTGCTTTGATAAACTGGTAGCCCAAATCGTTGAGAGAATTTTCGTCATAATAGTATTTATCCGTTTGCGATTTTGCAATTGAGAATGTTTTCAAAGCTTCTTCGATACCTTTTGCATAAATTACTTGCCCAATAATTCTTGTCAGGGAAACAGGAGGTGGTGATGCTGATTTGTTATTCAATTGGCTTAACAAGACAAAAGATAATTTTTGAATTCCTTCGCTTTCAAAATTATCTAAAATTATTACCAATTGTTGCTTGGTGATGTTGTGAAGAAAAACAGTTTCGTACCCAGGATTGGTTCCATCATGCCAAGCTATTTTTCCAACTCCTATAATCTCGTTAATGAACCAACCCAAACCGAACATGGTGTTTTCCATTCCACTCTTTTTTATTGTAATTAGTTTACCATTGTTCAGTACGGCAGGGGTGAACATTTCGTCTATACTTTTTGTGGAAAGAAGTATGTTGTTGTTTAAGGCTTTGTCAAACAAGTGAAGGTCGGATATGGTGCTGTAAAAATTATCGCTGCCATATAAACTGGATAAATTATTCCTGAAAACTTTGATTTGAAAATCGGTGGTCATCAAAGTATCAATACTTGTAACATTGCTATTATAGTAATTGGCAAAGCGATATGATCGTGGTATTTTCAGGTTGCTGCAGGTTTCAATTGCCGACTTGATGCAGGTTGCGTTCATGTTTGCAGGTGTAAGTATTTTTTTATGCACATAATCGGAATAGGTAAGCCCCGATACTTTTTCAATAACGAGTGCAAGAAGATTGTAGCCGATATTATTGTATTTCCATTTCTCACCCGGATTTGATTTGAGCGGTGGGTTCGATTCAGAAAGTGTTGTAAGAATATCAGCATTAGAAAGAATTTTGTCAGGTGATTTTTTAATTGTGGGAATAAACATTTCCAAATCCCTTATGCCTGATGTGTGAGTTAGCAGATGCCTAATTGTAATAGTGGGATAAATAAACTGTGGTAAATATTTTTTTACAGTATCATCCAATGAGAGTTTTCCTTGATCCTTCAGTTGCATTATGGATACGGCTGTAAAGAGTTTGGATATGGAAGCAAGTTCAAAGGAATATTCTTTGGTATTTTTTGACTGAGATTCTTTTTCAGCCAAACCCAGCGATGACTCAAAAATGATTTTATGTTTATCTGCAATAAGAACATTTCCATTGATGCGATGCTGCTTTTCAAGTGAGTCGAATTCAATTTCGAAGTTTGTGCTGGTTTGTGCAACTGCCTGACTATTTTGAATGTACAGCAGCAAGAATATTAGAAGAGTTGTTAAAAAGTAAATACTATTTCTCATATTTTTTATTGTCCTGTTAATTTCCAAATTGTTTTAAATGATGGTCTAGGTGTTTGTAAAAACTTTGTCCCCATTGTTCGTTGGTAAGCTCACCGAATGTCGGATGAATTGTCCAGTTACCATTCTCTCCTCTTTTACAAGCTTTGTCAATAATTCCTACCAGTTTTTTCATTTCTGTGTTAAAATCTTTTTTTTCAGAAATAATAAAGTGTCTGTTGGTTGGGGAATTCTTATTGTAAGGTTTGTCACAGCATAGAACGGATTTGAAAAAAATCCTTAAAAGAAAATTCCCCTTCCCGGGGATTTTTCTTTCACCTAAAGCAGCTTCTATCGTTATAGCTGCATGTGCCAGCATTTGTGCTACATGCATTTTACCCCAAAGTGCTTTTGTGTCGTGATTTAACTTTCCAATTCTTTGTAAAATTGATTGATGTGCTGATGAATTAAATAGTGATTTCATATTATTAGTTGTTGTCTAATGAATTATTTGAATTTTCTCGGAGACAAATTGTTTACTAGAAGACACAATTCTCAGAACATACAGGCCGCTGCTAAATGAGGAAACATTCAACTTAATTTCAGTTTCTGAAACCGGTTGATGAATTAACTTTTGACAAAATTGATTAATCAGCTCGACATAAAGACTTTTGTATAACCTGTCTGCAAAATGAATTAAGAGATATGAATCAGCCGGATTAGGAAAATAGTTAAAGTAAATATTCTCCTGAAAGTCATCAATTCCTGTTGTTGTGTTTTCGCAGACTGGAAGGACAGCAACTGTTGGCCCACCGGTGTATCCAATATCATTTAACTCCGTTCCTAATGAAGGGAAAAGTGCGGTATTCATAGAAATTGTCAAATCGTTGAAAGGTGCAAATGGGTCTCCTGAGTCAACGCATGGTGAGGTTGAGGTTAAAAAGAAGTAAGTTGAATCGGAAAATAAAGGGGCAGCAGAAATATTTCCGATGCCTGAGGTGGTGTTCTGAACATCGCAATAGTTTGCTACAATTAAACCTCCTGCAAAAGTTCGCATAGCGTTACCTGATGATTGTGTGTTTCCCCATACAATATTGTTTTCAAGGTTTGCCCGAATAGTGAAAACAAAAACACCGCCCCCTTTACCACTATAAGTGCCTGTTCCTGCTACATGATTATTAACAATGGTATTGTTGATGACATTCACTTGCGTATTAATATTGGCACCAGTAAGCCAAATTCCACCACCGCCATAAGCATGACCACCTGAATTGTTCGCGATTAAATTGTTTTGAATTGTTGAGGTGCAGTAGTTGGAAACGATTCCGCCGCCATAACCATACGCCTGATTGTTGCAGATAATATTATTTATTATGACCGGACTTCCATCCCCGCAACGGATAGCACCCCCACCCGTTGAACTTACTCCTGTTGTTTTGTTTACATAATTATCGTGAATATAATTGTAGCGTATAATTGGTGAAGAAAATTCGGTTAGGATTCCTCCTCCTTCACGATAGGTTCCTGCACCATGAATGTCAACCCATTTTGTTCCTGCCCCTCCTGTAATGGTGAACCCTTGTATTACTGTTGTGGAATCTTCGTAGGAGTTCAAAATAATGCATGAAGCAGAATCGGGATATAACGGAGTGCTTCCATTAATAATTGTACTACTGATATAAGAAGTATCGTAGCTTAAATAAAACAAACTTGTAAGGACAATGCTTTTGCCTCTGAAATTAATGTTCTCATAATAAATTCCCGGCGATACTACTACCGTATCACCGTTTGATGAAGCATTAATTGCCCGCTGAATAGTCGAGTGCTGTGAAGGAACACTAATGATTGTTGCATTGGCAATGTTAAATGAGGAGATAGGTAATGTTAGGAGAAATGCTAATACTAATAATTTGTTCATTTATTTTTTTGTGTTAATTATCCGATGTCTTTAGAAATTTGAAACGAATATTTTTATCGGAACGGATAAAATATGATCCGCACGGCAAATCGCCAATATCAAATTGTGTTTGTGCATTAGTAGAATAAATATTTTCCACTAGAATTCCTAATTTATTAAAAATGGAGAAGTTTCCAATTGGTTTGGAAAAGTTGATGATGTTGCAAGTTGGATTTGGATAAATTGAAAAACCAGATTGAAAATTTTTAGTTTCATTTATTCCTGTGGATGTTTCTGAAAACTTATACCAATCAGTGAAGAAGGTTTCAGTAGCTAAAATATAAGAGTAGCCACCTCCAATGTAACCGTAATTTCCAAGTGAAGCGGCAAAGCCCTGTTGACGGCTGGCTCCAGGGAAGTTGGCATTTGCTAAACTCCATGTGTCGGTAACATCATCATAAGCGTATATGTCCTTGTAATAGGTAAAAGTAAAAGTTGAAGTGTTCAATGAGCTACCTAACCCACAATAACCTTTCGAGAGTGTACTGAATCCAAAAAAATCTGCTCGGCCTGAACCAGGAAATGTTGCCTTTGAAGTCCATGTGTCTGTGGCAGGATCATATTGGTATGTGTTTGAAAGGTAAACACCAAAAGAAGTTGTTGCCTTAAATCCACCAACTGAATATCCCTTTCCATTTAATACAAAAGTAGCAGTGCCAGCAATATTGCTTTGTGGGTAGTTTGACTTTTGTGTCCAAGCGGCTCCGTCAAATTCCCAAGTTTCGTTTGTTGCAAAATTGGCACTGTCGGCACCACCGATGATATACGCTTTGTTATTGACTACAAATACTGATGCTGCAAAACGAAACAGGCCGGGAAATGCAGGGGCTAATGACCAAGAGTCGGTGGTGTCGTTATATTTCCATATATCAGTTAACTTGGTGTAAGTTCCTGATGCCGTATAGTTGTCTTCGCCAAAAGCCGTATAACCATAACCGTTAATTGAAAAGCCAATTCCCTGATAGCGACTATAAGCACATCCGGGCAGATTTGCTTTTGCTGTCCAAGTGTCAGTAATGGGGTCATACATATAAAATGATTTGCTGTAGTAGCCGCCACCGACATAAACTTTTCCGTGTAATTCAAATGCAATTCCGCCCTGATAGTCGTAGGCAGAACCGGGTGTACTTGTTTGAGTTGTCCAAGTTTGAGCAAAACCTCCGAAAGAGATTAGATGAAGGAGAATGAAGAAATTTAAATTACGCATGGCAACATGTTTTGAAATTTGTGGTGCGAAAATACTTACCTTTGTGAAAAGAAAATTGTATTAAAGCGAAATGGAGTTTAAGAAAATTATTCCGTCAGCAGCATTGCAACCGTTTGTGCGACATTACTGGTTGTTTGATGTAAATGAATGTGATATTCCATTTTCTCAGTTGCTGTTTCCTTTCGGTTCTTTTGAACTTATTGTCAATTTGCATAATGCACCTCAAATGAAGGTGCTTGGTGATAATGAAAGTTTTTTGCAGCCGGAAAGTTTATATCCCGGACAATTCACTAAACCTTTTGTTTTGAACTTTACTCAAAGCACAAAATGTATTGGGGTGAGTTTGCAACCGTGGATGGGTAATTTACTTTTTAATATACCTGCGCAGGAATTTACTGACCGTGTGACACGTGTTCAAAGTATTGACAGTAAAAACCAATTGAGAGAAAAGCTTATTGACGCAAAGAATGAAACCGCTTTACTTCAACAATTAGAATCACATCTGCTGGATAAACTTCGTGATTATAAGCCTGACAATGTTTCATCTACAATTGCCAAATCTATTATTCTTAATCCCACTGCCGATGCGTATAAAAATATTGTCGGTACAATTGGAATAAGTCGAAGACGAATAGAACAACGCTTTTTAGAAACAACAGGATTACCAATGAGTTTCTTTGTTCGCAAGGTGCGATTTCAAAAAGCAGTCGGCTTACTCAGGGATGATAGCAATTTTTCACTTACACAAATTGGTTTAGATGCAGGGTATTATGACCAAGCACATTTTATTCGTGAGTTCAAAGAATTTGCAGGGGTAACGCCCAAAACATTTTTAAAAGAAAATTCGGAATTGAAAAAATTTGTGAGTGAACTTATCATGGTTTGTAAGTAGTCCTTTTAATGCATATACTCTTGTATGAATTTTATGTTTGAATATAATCACATTTCACTTGTTGGCTCTGGAAAATAATAATGTATTGCATTCATTTCTACACTTTCTAATTTTTCATGTTGCATCCTCCAAATATAATAATCAATAGACATATATCAGCTGTTTTAAAATCTGTTTATTTTGCTCTACAACAAATCTCGAATAAATGGACAATGACGGTTCATAATTGGGGCTCAATTTATAATCAATTGCTAATTTTGAATGACGAAAAGAAAATTTAAATGAACCCTTCAAAAATTATACTTTGTTCTTATACACAAAATTTTTTAAAGGCTCTTTGGAGGTGAAACTATTTTGATAATGGCAGGAGTTATGCTCTCGGATTCTTTTTTCTAAATTATCTGTAGTCCCAATATAAAATTTATTCAGCTTCTTAGAATGAAGGATATTAACAAGAAAAGGCATTGAATTAGGATATCAAAAAGTGAATAATCAGATATTCACACACGCTTTGTTTCTCGCTCTGATTTTAGTACCCGGGGCGGGACTTGAACCCGCACGGCCATTCCTGGCCACAGGATTTTAAGTCTCTTCCTTAATGGTTCTAAATGTATTCAAATGAATCCAAAACACTAATTTATAAGCTTTTATAAATTTTAATAATCCTTTAAAGCCCATGTAAATACTTAAAATGTTCTACCTTTGCTCTACCTGAATCATTTACACCACCTTTATGGCATCAGTCAAAATAGTTCTCCGGAAGAAGCCAAATGCGGAATCAAAGCTACCACTTTGCATTCAAATTGTAAAAGACCGAAAAAATTCACTCATTTATTTAGGTCAATATATAAGCCCTAAGGATTGGGATAAAACAAAACAAGTAGTAAAAAAATCACATCCTAATCATGAAGCACTGAATATTTTCTTGCTGAAAAAAATTACAGAAACGAATAATAGATTTCTGGAATTAGAAACCCGAAAAGCCCATTCGACTTCCAAAACAATTAGAAATAAATTAAAGTCAAAAGACCTCTCTACATTTTTTAGTCAAGCCGATTTTTATTTGGAAAATTTAAAGCGAGCTGGTAAGTATAACCGTTATTCTTCAGAGAAACCCAGAGTGAATAGGTTTAGAGAGTTTTTAAATGGAGACGACATATTATTTCAGGATATTACAGTTCCATTGCTCAATCGCTTCAGAGCTTATCTTAAAGGTACTCGTGAAATATCAGAGAGAACAATTATTAATCACTTAGTTGTTATCCGTTCTGTTTTTAGCCAAGCTATAAAGGATAAAATCGTTGAACAAAAATTTTATCCATTCGGTAAAGATAAAATCCGGATTAAGTTTCCGGATTCCATTAAAATAAGTCTTTCAATTGAAGAAATTAAAAAATTGGAAGACGCAGAATTACCAAAGGGATCATCATTAGATCATGCCCGAAATTTGTGGCTACTATCTTTTTACTTTGCAGGTATGCGTATTTCCGATTTACTCCGATTAAAATGGTCTGATATAAGCAAAGATAGATTAACCTATAAGATGGGAAAAAACGAAAAAGCAGGTTCTTTTAAAATTTCAGAAAAGGCTATCAAAATTTTATCGCAATATAAGACCAAATCCATGGAAACTAGAGAATATATTTTTAGCCATTTAGAATCTGTTGCTAATCCTTCTGACCTTTTCGATGTGCAAAAGAAAATATCAAATGCAACAAAGACCATTGATGAATCGTTGCAAAAATTGGCGATAAATTTAGAAATTGATAAAAAACTAACGATGCATATTGCTCGGCACTCCTTTGGAAACTTGTCAGGCGATCGAATTCCAATTCAATTGCTCCAAAAACTTTATAGACATACTTCGATTACCACTACAATTGGATATCAGTCTAGTTTTATTAATAAGGATACCGATGAAGCCTTAGAATCAGTGATTACTTTTAAATAATTTAATTTGATTTAACTTGATAGCCTTAATAACTATGAAGAAATAATTTTCCTGCATCATCCTTATCACTTAATCTCAAGCAAACTTCTTTATCTAAGAAAATGTATTTCGCTCCATTATCATCTATTGGAGTATCTGAATCAATTAAAGATAATATATATTGCAAATCAAATTCGAAACATATTTGTTTGACTTTTTTCAATAAACGCAATTTAATTCTATTGTCTAGCCCTTCCAAAATCCCGTCGTGATACACAAAACGAAAAAACGAATTCTTGGAATAGTGAATTAATAGTGAAAGGTCAAATGCCATACATAACAATTTCTTATAAGTAGTTCCGTGAGCCTCTGAAGTAGTTATTAAGTCCGCAGGATTTTGATAATCGGCACTATATTCAATGTTTCCTTGCTTATTTTGGTTAATAGAAATTAAAGCGCTTGTTCCTAAAATATCTGATATGATTGAATTAAATATTCGGTTAATTTCTGAGTGTTTTCTCTTATTAATGGCAGTTCTAATATCGGAAATAGCTTCCTTAATTTTCAATTTGATTTCGGAAATATCTCCTTCGATTTGGATGGATTTATCAATAGCCAATACTTTATCTTTTATTCTTGCAACTTCAGCTTCTATTTTTGATAAGTTTTTTTGATACTCTTTAAATTTATCATAACTATTCTTATCCGTTAAAAAAAATAATTTTTCACTCTTTTCGCTTTCAAGTGATCTCAATTGTTCATTAATTGAATTAAATTCATCCTTGAGAGTTTCTAAATTCTCTAATAAATATTTTTTTCTGTCCTTGGATATGGCATCATTAAAGCTGATCAAGTCAGAAAACTCTTTCTTTAACTCGTTAGGAAAGTATAAACTAGCCTCCTTATGTAGCTTTTCTAGGTCTCTAATGCTAATAACCTCCGTAATGGCTGAGAGCGACTCTTCAATTTTATTGATCTCATAGGCTAAGCTATATCGCTCAGTGTTAAGAATTTGAATTTTGTTATCTAAAATTTCAACTATATCTTTATTTAGTACGATATCTTGTTTATAAAAATTAAATTTATCAATTGTCTCAATAGCTTCTTTCAATTCACTTTCTTTAATGTCAAGCAAACCAGCCAGCTTATCTCTATCATCGATATTGATTCGAGCTTCTTCCTTTAATACTTCAATTATATTTGTTTTTGTATTGATTTCTTCTTCAAGTGTTAATTTATTTATTAATATATTGCTATCATATCCCAGTAATTCAAAAACAAATGGCTTCCAGTCAATATGTTTTCCTTTAAATTTATCTAATTTAAACACATCGAGATAATCCTGTTGACTTCTGAGGAAATATGTAATGGATTTGCGATAGTCATAACTCCGTACGACATCGAAGCCCAAGTAAGCATTTAAGTATTCACGTGCCTTATCAAAACCGATATTTTCATTGTCCCACAATAATGGAGCTACAAAACCATTTAGTTTGGTATCATTTAATTTGAAAGATATTTTGGAGTTATGCTCTATTTCTCTTCTTATAATTAAGAACTTGCCATTATTAAGTGCTAGTTCCCCATAAAAAATTACATTTTGAAAAATACTATTTCCAAAAATATTCTTATTAAAACTACCAATTAAAATAAAATTTATAACATGGATTAAAGATGTTTTCCCTAAATTATGCGTATCTTTTTTATTTTTATGATCAATAATTGTAGCAAGAACAACATTAAATTGAGAATCAAATTCGATGTTCTTGAAATTTTTATTTGCAAACAACTTAACTAGCTTCATAATTCTGTAATCTTAATTGAGTCTAGTTTCTTTAAATATTCAATTTTACCAAGAAGAAACAAAAAAGATAGGGTAAAGTCATACTTCTCGGAAATCTCTTTACCGATCTTATCTATTAAATTATTTTTTAAGTCCTCATATTTGATTACACCATTGGCTTTAATTTCTTTGATTACTATTGTCGAAAGAAATATTATTGAATACTTAATGTCTGTATTTTTATCAGGGCTTAACATTTTCCTTTTTTCCTATGAAGCAAGTACAGTAAAGGTAATTAATAAAAACTCTTACTAAACGTTTCTTTCCAGAGCCTTCAAACTCCACATTGTTATGAATAACGAAATCGTAAAGAGCATCCAATAAATTTTCAAACATTACATATTCATTTCGGTAAATTGTTATTTTGGCATTTAACTCATCTACCAAATCATCAAATGATTCCTTTAATTTTGAATTTATAGGGTCTTTCAAAAAATTTGAAATAGATTCAAAATATGGGTAATGTCTTTTAATTACATCCTCAAAATATGCTTGACTAAGTTTATTCAACTCGTTTTTATTCTCCATTGCAATAAAGTTAAAATCGACATTGCTTTTTTCAAGAGTTTCTTTACTAGGTAAATGGGCATGAAAAACTTCAATAATAGATTTTAAATCGCTTTCATCAAATTGCAATGGCATCAACAATTCTTGCAATCTTGCTTCCTTAACAATTTCTGGAAAAGACTGAAGCCATTGTTGGATTTTTTCATTTGCGATCACAACATTTGGGATTCCCGTATCTGAATCAATAAGATTCTCAATTTTTTCATCCTGTTTACCAGATAGCTTTCTATTGGTAAATACCAAATAATAGTCAATCTTATTCTCTGATTTTAACCTTGTAATGGCAGGAAGTATCTCTGAGTTTAATATTTTTTGAAAATCTTTATCAGAACAACTTGCATTTTCTTTATTAGTGTGTTTTGCCTGTATAACAATTTTTCCATTCCAAGGTTCGGAATTACTTGGAAAACTATTTGCTTTGCCGTGAAATCTTGCGTCCCTTCCTCCATCTGTTCCCTTTGAAAATGGAATCACTCCTTCTCCAAGAATTTTTCTGCAAATTAATGAAGCCAAATTTTCAAATTCCTCATCATTTAAATATTGTAATGGAAAAAACCTCATAAACTTTAACTAAAGTGATTCGGACATATTAAAATTAATTCGCATACAAAAATACATAAATAATTGAATCATTAATAAATTCAAATGAGGAATCAGTCTATTGTCGATTTTTAGAATATTACCTATTTATGGATCAATAAGGGGTGCGGGTCTCCCGCCAAGATTGCATTTCGCCATAAGGCAGATATTCATATCGCCATGGCGAAATGCAATCTTGCAACTCATCCAAAATGGCATCTGGCCTAGTCATCTTCGGCATCCTCTGAATCTAAATCATCCTCCTCTTGTATTCCGGTTTCTTCTTCTGAATCGTCAGATTCTGGGTCTTCAGTGTGGGCTTCATTATCCTCTTCCATCTCACGTTCAAATCCATCATAATCCTGCTCCTGTTCCGGACTTTTTGCATCCCTGAGATTGGCAAGCTCTTGAAGTTGCCTCGCTTCTTCTTGAGCTTGCCCGTCTAATTCCTCCAGCTTCTTGAGGTCAAAACCGAGAGTATTAAACCGATAATGTCGTCCAGATTCATCCTCTACACCATACACTTTGCCACCCCTACTATAAGTATTATACCCCTCGGATTTGAGCTCAGAAAGAAAATTATCAATCGATTTTGACCGACCAAAAACCGTCTGAACGGTTTCCAAAAGCTCTTGCTTTTGTGATAATTTTCCTTCCCGATCCTGAAGCTTCAGCTCAGGGTCGGAAAGCTGGAGTTTTTGCGATTTACCATGAGAAGGCAGGCTATTTAGAAGTTCAGGGTACTTTGCTTTTTGATACTCATCCAATGCGAGTTTCAAGTCTCTGAATTCCTGTCTTGAAATCCTATTGGATTCGCCAGTGATCAATTTGGTAGAGGACATCACTATATGAAGATGGATATGCTCTTTATCATGATGGGATGAAGCTATATAGATGTTCTCTTTGCCTCGAAGTTCAATATACTTTTTTGCTATGTCCTTTAACAATTCCGGATTGATTTGTTTTTTATCCTTGTTTGAAAAGGAAATGATTGTATGATGAAGGCGGATGCTGTCTTTCCGTCTATTTAATCTTAATTCAAAATTTTTATCCAACTCCTTTGTCCATCCTTTGGTTGTCCGACTTCTTAAATTATGTTTTAGAATGGGTTTTGGCTTGTTATCTTTTTCCTGTTTGAAAAGATAATTTACCAATTGGCCGGTATTTGATCTTCTTGTGAGGTTCTTTAGAATCATATTGAATTGATGAATTCAATCAATGAGTGTTTGTTTTTTGCATTTTTCACAATATGCTCTTTGATTACGACTTCTAAAGATTTGGGATTATTTAAGACTGGAAGTATTTCACGCTCCAATTTGTAAATGGCTTCTAAAATTGATTTGCCGGTTTTAAATTCAGTTTTATTTTCTTCCATCAATTCTTGAATTGAATTGTATGAAATAGATAATAGTTGAGCAATGAGTTTTACAGTTTTCGAATCAGCAACAATAAATGATTTATTAATATATGCGAAACAAGCTTGCTTAATAAATTTGGTTCGGTTTAAATTGTGCCTTTTGGATTCTATTTGAATTTCTTTAAGTTCAACTGCTGTGAATGAAATAACGATTTCCTTTTCTGATTTCCGTTTGTTTTTTCTCCAATTTCGTTTGTATTCTCTCCAATAATCCTTTTTTACTTTTTGAATCTGCTCATGCGTTCCATTTTCAAGAACACCACTTGATTTTAAATAAGAATATAAGTTACATTTGGTATTAAGCCTTCTTCTCTTCATCCAATTGAATTAAAGGTGGTACCTCAAAAGGAAGTTTATTTGATGGCTCATAAGGCTGTCTTTTTGTTTTTGAATTTAGCCTCCAGTCATTATAATATGGTTTTAGTTCTGCATGAATTGGCGGTTTGTTTCCAATCAATATAATGGCTTTGTCAGTCATTCTGATTTCATCAGCTGTCATGAGTTGTCTTGTATGTCTTACTTCATCTTCATCCAAATACTCAAATCGTCCTAAAATTGTCTCAAGTTCCTTGCAGGTTCCAATTGGTTGTCCAGGGAGATAGACTTTGGCGTAGCAATTAGCGGTAATATTCTTGGCTTCATAAGTTCCGTAAATATGTTCAAGCTGATGATAGTCTTGGTAAATTAAAAGTATTCCACTATTGTATTTGCGAATATTTGAAATTGTTGTTGAAAGTCCAGGCAAATACATCGATGATGCTTCATCAAGAAGAAAAAAGATATTATTTTCATTCTTATCTGGGATACGCACCAATAATTCATTTAAAAATTGCTGAAAGAAAAGAGAAGTCAAAGCTCCATAATAGTGCATGTCTGGCACGGAATTGTTTATAAACAATGCCACCTTCTTAGTTCTAAACTCTGCAAAATCAATCGTATCAATTGAAGTTATGGATGCTATTATATCATCAGTAAACAATGTTAATGAAGCCTTTACTGTTGCGAGTATAGAAGACAGGGTTTTATCGCCGTAGGCAACAAATGCCTTGTATTCTGATAGCATTTTTTCATCCTTTGTCTTTACAATAAGCCTGTCTATTTTTTCCGGACTACCCGCAAATACATTGACTAAGTGGAGTACATTATAGAGCGTTCGATGTTCCGGCTCTGCATAAAAAATTAGGTACCTAATGAAAAGAGAAATAATTGCTTCTGCTGACTTATTCCAAAACGGATCTTTGGAATCACCTAATGAGTTTCTAATAAGTAATGACGCAAGCTTCTGAATATCCGAGACAGTCTTGCATCGTTTTAATGGATTGAAACATTCTGAATTTAAACTGCTGTAATTTACTACTCTGATTTCATATCCAATTTCAATGAGTGCTCCACTGACTAATAACCGGATTTCATGGCTCGGATCATTGAATATTAAACTCGAATTACCCTTCGCCATTAACAAAGCACTATTAATGAGTATAGTGGAGGTTTTTCCGGAACCGGAGCCACCAAAAGCAACTCCGTTTTTATAGCTTTCTGTAATTGAGAGGCAATGACTTCCAGTAAGGCAAAATCCTTTATCAAACTTACTTAAAATCTCACTGGCTGGAACGAAATCCGCATCATATTCCGTTTTTCGTTCCTGACCAATGAGTGATTCAATAAACTCAATAAATCCAGTAAAAACAGCTGAAGCAATTTCAAATAACAATTCCAATATAAAACTGATTACTTTTATCATTTCGCCAATAGTTTTTCTAAAAATTCACCAGTTTTTAAAAGTATCGTTCCGGACAACTTACATGAGTATGCAAATAGCAGGGTCAATAATTTTAATGTAGAGACAATTAATGACTTTAATATTTCAAAAAAGATGTTTCTATTTGTCTGGGACATATCATTCGCTTTGGTGATTAAAGTGTTCCTACGATATGGACTTTCGCCCCAAATGATTCAAACAGCTTTTTATAAAACTGAGATAAAACTTCATACCTTTCACTATCTTCAATATTCTTAGGCAAATAGGCAAAATAAATCTCTACACCATTTAGTCGTTTAAGAGGATACCTTTTTAACAATTTTTGCATTATAGTATCCGGATGCTTTCTGATTGCATTCATCGTTGCTGTGTCATAGAAATTGATAAAAGATTTTTCCATAAAGTCAGTATTGATTAATGCAGTCCTTGAATCAGCAGTTGATTCACTCAATCTATTAAGCTCCTCAGTCATTACTTTAAAGATTACGGATGCTGTTCGTTCATGTTTTTCTCTCATCATTAATTTCAAACAAGTATCAATCTTGGAAAAATACCCGTTTACCAGATCGGATCTTTCATAATCATTACCCATCAAAAGGTTCGAGTCCTTTTGAATTCCAACTTCATAAGATTTATTAAATCCTAGTTCAGTTATTGGTACTAATCTCATCGACTCACCATTCATTGGATTTTTATTCAGAGCTGATACCTTTCTGATTTCAGAAATTGAAATTCCATTAAAATGGATTTCAGTCAAATCCAAAATTGCAGTAAAGCTGTGGGTTTTCAATTTATCATCACAAGATGAAAAACACACTGCTGACAAAATCAGCAGTGTGCAAAATGTGTAAATTGCTTTCATGACATTTGATTGTTTTGGATTAACAATTGAGGCGGAGATAACGGTGGAATACGTGAACCACTTTTGATTGTAAATTCACGATTACAATTCGAAATAATATGATCTCTTTCACTATCCAATTGGATAAATAGGTTATTCCTGTAAATTTTAAAACTCTCTAGTTTTTGTTTACAGTCATGAATCCTCTTTACCTCTCTTTCTAGTTGACCAAGCAATTCACCTTTCTCTTTCTTTAACTTTTCAATCTCTATAAGCTTCTGATCTTTCAACTGCTTTTCCTTTTCTTGAGCTTCCGTTGGGAGCTTAGTATAGGCGAGGAGTACAGCAACTGCGAAGAAGAAGTTGTTTAAAAGCATCCAAATGATTGGTGAATTAGCGAGAAGGCCGGTATCCCTGAGATATGTCTGTCTCAATAAACCTAAACCAAAGAAAACAACTCCACCTCCGAAAAGACCAGATAAAAACCAGATCCACTTTGCCTTTGTGGTCAAAGCTTTTTGCATCCGTTTACCAATGGTATGCGATGCAAAGGAGAGGCCTACTGCCGTGGCAATCGCAAGAAGGATTGCAAGAATCAAATACTTAGCAATTACCTGATAACTGGAGTAATTCATTAACGCATCAATAGAACTTAAGGCGACAATTCCAATCAATACTTTGTAGTAAGAAGACCAATCGTAAGTAATTTTGATTCTCCTAATATCTACATCAAGGTTTTTGATCTTCTGATCTTTAATATCTACCTCATGCATTGTCCGATTTTTTAATTCATCTAAATCGCCCTGAAGTAGTTCTTGGTTTAGTTTCTCAATCTCAGTATCGAGTGTCTTGCTAACCTTGTTTTTAATAACCTCAATACCGGTAGCAACTTCATGCTGAATTACAAGAGTTTCCTTCAGTCCTTGATGAACTATGAGATCAGTATTTTGAATAGCCTTGTCTTTAAGTTCTACTAGGCTCGCTTTAATATCCTGCTCGAGTGAGTCAACTCGAATACCGAAATAAAATTCATTATTATGTTTCATTTCTAATTATTAATTGTGAACAAAAAAAAATTAAATAGTGTAGTTTTCAAAATTTAATTCCTCTCAAAAAATAGAAATATTGGCAATAAATATTATTATTTATTCATCAAGAAGCTTTTCATGCTTGATGAGTAGCAGAAGAAATGGAGAATAAACAGGAGTTAATGAATGAGTCATACGCATACTTAATTGTTTTCAAATATGCTGGACTCTTTTGTCGGAACGACTTAAGGATTATAATTCGGTGTTGGAAAAGTTGACCGAATAATCTATCTTTGCATTGTTTATTTGATTCCGGTAATTTCGACCAAGAAATGAGAACCGGGTTCAAAGTAAATTCAATGGCTGGTTCCGACAAGAGCCAGCTTTTTTCTTTTATTTCATTTTAATCAATTTTAATTTAGTCAATATAATCACTTGCATAATGCACAAAACATTACACGAGTTGATTTGAAATTCATCAAGTTATCAGTGTTGATAAAACACCAATAGCTTAATAGTGTGCTAAATTCGTTTTAAAGAAAAAACTCTTGAACAAGAGTTTACTGTAATTGGGTTCGTTGGCACAAATGTATAACAAAGCAATCCATTTATACAAATTATTTTTTTATAATATATTGAAAGACATAGACTTGTATTTAAAAAACCCTCATAATCAATTGATAATTATTGCTAAGTATATTAGTAATTTTTATAAATTAATAAAATAAAAATATGTTCGTAATGAATTATAAGCTAAAAAAAGCCTGCAAGTGTAATTTACTTACAGGCTTATCTGAAGAATCTTATTCAGAAATTCGAAATTCACAAATTCAGAATGTAATCCACACCTTTTTGTGCATCAGCAGAAACTTTGAAAATAAATCTGGAATCTTCTTTCAAGACATTAAGCCAGCCTGTCAAATAGGAAGCATTATTCTCAACTAAAGAATCATAGTCTATTTGGCAATGACATGAAAGAAATGAAGTCCCCATTTCAGCCACCAACTCCTCTTTACTATATGGCTTAGTTCCAAATCCGGAAAAGTCAATAACCTCAGCCCTTGCTAGTCTGGATGAATGGCCGGTGGCATGGATAAGCTCGTGAAAGAAAGTAGCGTAATAATGTTCGGAAGTTTCAAACTGTCCTATGGATGGGAGGTTGATGAAATCCTGAGATGGTGAATAAAAGGCTCTATTACCGTCAATTTGCCTTAAATCCGGTGGGTTAGGCATATTCATGATGATTTCCTCACATCGTGAGATTTTCTCGTTATTGGAGAGTTTTACTTCTGGAAACCGATTAAGGTCTATCTCAATACCTTCGATATCCTCGACATTAAAAACATTGTAATACCGGATGAACTTCAATACTCTAATGTCTTCTCCTTTTTGGTATCTGCCTTTGGCTACTTCAGGAGTAAGTGTCTTGTCATCACTATCCTTGTAATACACTTTGAAGTATATGACCATATTGGCTTTTGCAGCTTTCTTTATACTTCCACCCAATTCTTTGACTTGGTTGAATGTTGCAAAGTACGGAATGGGATGTCCGGTATTGTTCATTAGAATGTAATTGATACCGGAATATAATCTACCGGATATATAATTACGAGCTAACCCAAATGTGCTCCATGTTTTTCTCCAAGGAGCTACACCTTTTTCAATCATAGCGATGATTCTGTTGGACACTTCTTCGTAAAGTGATGTAATAGAAGTTTGTTGAACCTTATGTTCAGTTTTTGTTTTCATTACAATAAATTTTAAGAGTGAAAAAATAATTTACTTAGAGTGCTCCTTCGTCAGCAAAAGAATAATAGCCATAATGCGGACTCAAGATGATGTGATCCAATAGAGTTATGTCAAGCACCTGTCCGGCAGCCTTTATTTTTTTTGTAAGGTCAATATCTTGATTGCTTGGTTTAAGACTACCAGAAGGATGATTATGTGCTGCAATAATACCTGTAGCTAATCCTTTCAGGGCTGCCGCAAAAAGAATTCGCATGTCAGCAACTGTTCCGGTAATGCCTCCTTTACTAAGCCTTAATATACCTTTGACATAATTGGCTCGATCCAGAAACAAGACATTGAATTCCTCATTCACTTCCATGTTATCACTCCAATTTAATCGGAATATTTGTTCTGCGGATTTTGAACCGGAAATGATGGGACGTTCTCTCAAATTTACCTTCCCATGATATTTAACTTTTACCTCTGCAACTCGCCAGAGGAAGACCGCTTGGTTGATGATAATTTGTCTATTCATGTTAACTTATTTAGGTTGTTAAGGAATATTTCTAAACCAGTGTATTAGGAATGGAAAGGAATACCAAGACGGTATTATTTGCCGTATTGGCGATTTATGCTTTAGTTATTTAGGAGACTTTTGCCAACCTTTTGGATTATTTACTAATAGTAATAAGTTGCATTTTCCTTTATCCACAGTTCATATTTGACGCAAATTGAATAAAAGGTATAATGAAGAGTATGAATGATAAATTTTTAGAATTAGTGGAAAAAGTACAAAATGGAACTGCAATACCAGAAGAAGAACTCGCTCTGGTTGAAGCATTAAATAATTCGATGTCATCTCTACGTCTATTAATAAAAGAAGTAAAGATTGAGCAGTTGAAACAATCTATTACCAACTCTAATCAATAATACTATGACTCTAGAAGAAAGTAAGAATAATAATGAGATTAACGAAAGGCCCACCGAAAAACAAGAAGTTCTTATAAAATCTGCCGAAGAAAATATCGACGCAAGTTTGGACTCTTCTCTAAATACACTTTCGAATAATTTAGAGAGTCTAGAAAGTGATCTCAAAAGTGTCGGCGGAGAAGAAGGCATCAAAAACACCCTTCAGTCTATGGATGATTCTCAACTGAAGGAATTGCAAAATAAAATTACGTTGTTAGAAAAAAGTTATGCAAACACAAAAAGCCAACTAGCTGATTTTACTGAGCTCTCTATTCCTCCCCTCGTACTGATGCGAGATAATAATTTTGGAAATAAGTTAAAAACCTTTGCGGCAAGTGTATTTATAACAGGCACCGGGATGGGTCCACTTTTAGTACTTACGATGGGGATAAGAGCAATCAACGAAAAGATTAAACTTAGTCTTTTGAAAAGAAAAGAGAAGAAACTGAACGCTTAATTTTAATTTCTTTAACAGCCCTTCGCGCAAATCACATTAATGTTTTTCGTGATGATCATTATGTTCTTTATTGTGAAGTAGATCATTAATTAATTCTTGTCTTGTTTTCTTAACTTCCGTATATACTTGTTCCAGTAAGCTTGGATTATTTTCATTCAGAGCCATTAAAATTAATCGCCACCTTCCTTCATGGCCGGGTTTTAATTTTCTACAAATGATTTCTTTCCTTTCACAATCCTCACGCAAATGACTCGCTAAGTCAGGACCTTGGCCTTTAGAAATTGCAACTTTACAGGACTTAATCAACATACTATAAGCTTCCGGATGTCCATAGTCGTGATCTTTATCATCTCGAATATAAGGTTCGGCATTGACAAGAATAATATGATAATCGCTATTTTCTGATTCTTTGTCTCCTGCACTAACCCATTCTTCTTCATCGTTCTTTTCTTCATTAGTCTCTAATCCAGTATAATTTACCAAATATATTTTAGCATCTGAATTCTTTTTTAATAATTCAACAATTTTAGGCTTCACTGCCATTTCGTCCTCACAATAGATTAAGTTTTTACCAGAAAGCCCTGGTATTTTGTCATTTCCGGAGATGACTAAAATGGTTTTATCATTATTGTTCTTTATCCAATCAATGGCAGAGCTTTTATTGCCTTTTGGTGCTAACGACTCTTGTGGAGGAATACTATCTCTAAAGTATACCGGGAGCCATGTATTATATAAATCAAATGTAGGATCTGCAATATTTTCAAAAGCAAAAGCTTCAATTGTTGACGCACTACCTAAATCAACGCGATTAATTTTAATTGGTTTGGGAAGTAAAAAATACTCCTCATTGTATTCATCTGGGGTTAATACCTTAGAAAAATAATCGGGAAATTTGCCATTTGATGATATTGGTTGGTCGCAAATAAATTCAATAGAATAAGGCATAGCGACTTTTCCGCCACATGAAGAACAAAAGATCATTACATACAATAACAAAAAAAACATTCCTTTCATAACACTTCAATTTATTGGTTTAATTGAATTTGTTTACATGCGGCAATGATTCCCATCTTTGCATCTTTATCAGTATTTCGGGCAAGTAAGTTGTTAATATCTTCGTCCCTAATTATATAGGCATACTTTAAAACAATTTTATCTTGATCTTCTTTAACTATTTCGGTATATCCTGACTTTGCAGTTGTATAATTTCCAACATATTTTATTTCTGTATCGTCAATATTAGGTTCATCATTTATGTTCATAACTTGATTATATCTATCAATAGCTTTCTTTTTATGAAACCAATAAAGCGAATGCACTAAAGTGTTTTCAGTTGCAATGATGTGGAATAAGGCAACCAAAATAGATAACGTGATAACCATTTTGCCGTTCGCAGTGTTTATTATATTGTAAGGAATAGTACTTGCATAAGTATGAATCTTCCAATAAGCAACACCAAAAATTGCAGCATTTGTAAGCCAAGAGACTAAATTACTCCAGAATAAATTACTCTCAACGGGAGGCAAAAGTGCTTTATCATTTGCCTTTTTCCTATTTTGATATTGAATTGCAGACTCATCTTTCCTTTTTAATTGTGAATCTAATTCATAGAATAATTTTAAATTTTTATTCGCTACTTTATCGAGGAATTTTAAACCCAATTTCAATAAGAGGAATGGCAAGATAGCAAGAACAATGTCTGCGCCAATCTGTATAAAGACAAAAGCAGGCTTGACCCCTGCTTTCATTAAAATATTAACCGCAAGGTAGATATCACCAGATATTGCAGCAATAGTAAGAATATATAATAGTGGAATAATTGCTGATACCTCTCCATATATAGCAGGAGCTTTATGATTACCAAATTCAACATGTACTCTTTTTAACACGAGTTTCCAAAACTCCTTCAAATCACTGGTCGGTTCTATTTTTGTTGAAATACTCATTTGAAATCTATTAGGGATTTATTGATTAGGTAGAAATATACAAGGTTAAGATTAAGTGATTTCCTTTAATCCATATGGAATGGATTTTAAGCGCCTCCTGAAAGTAAATCTCGTATGGCATATGAAAACTTCTAAAAGTGGTTTAACGCTAGTTTGATTACAGTAAAAATAAAAGAATTTTAAAGAATTGTTAATTGAATATCATATATTTATAGCAATCATGCATAGCCATCTGATTCAAAAGGTTTAGCATTTTTATTTTTGTCTCATGTAAAATTTACTTTTTTAAAAAAAGTCATTTTTTCTTTATATTTGCGGAGATGAAATCTTTTGCAATTACGCTTAGCCTTTACATCCTTGTGCTCTCGTTAGTGCCTTGTGGTGACGGTAGAGAATGTAATGAAATTGAGGAAATTAAGATATCTGCCAGCAGCGATCATGACCATCACAAGCATGACCAGGAAAGCTGTACACCTTTTTGCATTTGTTCTTGTTGCGGCACTTCAATGATCAGCTTAAATTTACCAGAAATCTTTTCAGAAATCGTACAGGTTTACGTGATAGATTTTCCTGTTTATATAGAGTCACCCCTTTCCGTTACTTATTTCCATATTTGGCAACCGCCGAAGATCAGCTAATAAGATTTATTTGTCCCTAATTGGACAATTATGCAGCTGCTTTCAGTTATAATAACTGGAAGTAAATAATTTCTTATTCATCATACTGATTCACTTATGTTAAACAAAATAATAGCTTTTAGCATACATAATAAATTCATCATTGGATTGATGACCCTCGCCCTCATTATATGGGGTGTTTGGAGTGCCGGTAAATTACCTATAGATGCACTTCCTGACATCACCAACAATCAGGTTCAGATAATAACACTTTGCCCAACTCTTGCGGGTCAGGAGGTTGAACAATTGGTTACTTATCCTATTGAGCAAAGCATTGCAAACTTACCCGATTTGGAGGAGCTGCGAAGCATTTCCCGATTTGGCCTATCTGTTATTACAGTTGTTTTTGATGACAAAGTTGATATCTATTTTGCCAGGCAACTTATCAACGAAAAACTTAAAGAAGCCGAAGAAAAAATTCCTAATGGCATTGGTAAACCTGAATTGGCTCCAGTTAGTACCGGTTTGGGAGAAATATACCAATATATTATACATCCTAAAAAAGGAAGCGAGGAAAAATATACTGCGATGGATTTGCGGACAATGCAGGATTGGATTGTAGCCAGGCAACTTTACGGTACGCCTGGAGTTGCAGAAGTTAACAGTTTTGGCGGACAATTAAAGCAGTATGAGGTTTCTGTAAATCCGGATCGATTGATTTCAATGGGAGTTAGTATACCTGAGATTTTTACGGCATTGGAAAAAAACAATGAGAATACGGGTGGGGCTTATATTGACAAAAAGCCGAATGCTTATTTCATTCGCGGCGTGGGCTTGATTGGTTCATTTGATGACGTGAAAAATATTGCTGTGAAGAACAACCCGAACGGAATTCCGATATTAATTAAAGATGTAGCAGATGTTCGTTTAGGCAGCGCGGTCCGTTATGGTGCACTTACTTATAATGGAGAAGTTGATGCGGTTGGTGGAGTTGTTATGATGCTTAAAGGAGCAAACAGTGCCGAAGTGGTAAGCCGTGTAAAAGCTAAAATGACAACCATCCAGAAATCACTTCCGTCAGATGTCGTTATTGAACCCTTCCTGGATCGAACTGATTTAGTAAACCGTGCTATTTCCACTGTGGAGAAAAACCTAATCGAAGGTGCATTAATTGTCATTTTTATTTTGGTTTTGTTTCTTGGAAATTTTCGGGCGGGATTAATCGTGGCATCCGCCATCCCACTTTCCATGCTTTTTGCACTCGGTATGATGAATCTATTTGGAGTAAGCGCCAACCTTATGAGCCTGGGAGCCATTGATTTTGGCTTAATCGTAGATGGGGCCGTCATTATTGTTGAAAGCATTTTTCATCGTATCACGAACAGTCATTTGAGTAGCGGGAGAATAGAATTAACAACAAAACAAATGGATGAAACCGTTTTTGAAAGTGCAAAGCGCATGATGAATTCCGCAGCTTTCGGACAAATCATTATCCTAATTGTGTATTTACCAATTCTCTCCTTAATTGGCATAGAAGGAAAAATGTTTGGCCCTATGGCACAAACCGTTTCGTTTGCCATACTCGGAGCTTTCTTTCTTTCGCTCACTTATATTCCTATGGTATCATCATTATTTCTCAGTAAAAAAGTGAGTCACAAAAAAAATATTTCTGACCAGATGATGGAATTTTTCCAGCGGATTTATTCACCATTATTACAAGGTGCAATCAAAGCTAAATTATTTGTGGTTGGAATAACAGGTGCTATTTTTTTTATCACAGCTATTATTTTTTCAAGAATGGGAGGCGAATTTATTCCAACCTTAGCCGAAGGTGATTTTGCATTTCACTGTATTCTTTCTCAGGGAACCTCTTTGTCACAGAGTCTGGAAACATCTATGCAAGCCGCTCGCCTAATCAAAGAATTTGATGAAGTTAAGATGGTAGTGGGAAGAACAGGTGCGGCCGAAATTCCTACAGATCCAATGCCTCCTGAAGCCACCGATTTAATGATTATTTTAAAATCACAAAGCGAATGGAAAAGACAAATTTCATACGATGAATTAGCTGATGAAATAAATGAAAAACTGGAGAATATTCCTGGTGTGTTTTTTGAAAAAAGCCAACCCATACAAATGCGATTTAATGAATTAATGACCGGTATACGACAGGATGTAGCTGTTAAAATTTTTGGTGAGAATATGGATACTCTCTTAATGTATGCCAACAAAGTAAACAACGTGGTTCAGGCTATAGATGGCGCAACGGAGCCAAGTGTAGAACGCGTTGCCGGATTGCCACAGATAGTTATTAAATACAACCGCACTCAAGTGGCTAATTATGGTTTGAATATTGAGGAGATCAACCATATTGTAAGTACTGCTTTTGCAGGTGGTGAGGCAGGTGTAGTGTTTGAAAATGAGCGAAAGTTTGATTTAGTAGTTCGCTTAGACAGCATTCATCGTAATAATATAGATGATGTTAGTCATCTGTATATTCCTACAGCCAATGGCACACAAATTCCCTTATCGCAAGTAGCTGAAATAAAAATGGAGTTAGGTCCCGCACAAATTAGCAGGGAAGATGGCAAACGGAGAATCGTAATTGGCTTTAATGTAAAAGACCGAGATGTCGCAAGTGTAGTTGCAGATATTCAAAAACAACTCAACGAAAAGGTAAAATTACCTGAAGGGTACTATTATACATATGGAGGAACCTTTGAAAACCTACAGGCTGCATCAGCCCGTTTGATGATTGCAGTTCCTGTTGCACTTGCATTAATTTTTATGCTTCTTTATTTCACGTTCACCTCCATTAAACAAGCCACACTTATTTTTACCGCTATTCCGATGGCAGCAATAGGTGGTGTATTCGCACTGCTGCTGCGGGATATGCCATTCAGTATTTCGGCAGGTGTGGGTTTTATCGCATTGTTTGGAGTAGCCGTGTTGAATGGCATTGTATTAATCAGCACATTTAATCAATTGGAAAGTGACGGTGTTACGGATATTTTACAAAGAATAAGGGAAGGCACAAAAATCCGGTTGCGGCCTGTGTTAATGACGGCTATGGTCGCATCACTAGGATTTTTGCCGATGGCACTTTCACATGGCGCCGGCGCTGAAGTTCAAAAACCATTGGCTACAGTTGTAATTGGAGGACTAGTCACGGCAACATTTCTCACACTAATTGTACTGCCATTGCTGTATATTTTGTTTTCAAAAAAAGTAAAAAAACAGGAATTATGACTAAAATTATTTTATTGATTGTGATATTCTCTTTCAACGATATCTATTCACAAGGATTGCCAAAAACATTAACCGTTGAAGCTGCTATTGATATGGCACTAAAAAATAACCTTGAACTGCAATCGCAACAGTTAAACGTTCAATCTTCAAGGGCACTACGTAAATCGGTGTTCGAACTCCCTAAAGCGGAAATCAATTTTCAATATGGTCAGTTCAACAGCCTGCAAAAAGATAATGCATTTGAAATTTCGCAAACCATTCCTTTTCCCACGTACTTTAAAGCTAAATCCCGTCTGTATAAGGCGGAGTTATTGGGAAGCGAACTGAGTCAACAGACTAAGGCTAACCAGATAAAAGCACAGGTACAATCTAATTTCTATCAGTTACTGTATTTGCAAGCTTCCAAAAAACAATTGCTATCACTAGACAGTTTGCTAAACGATTTTGTTAAAGCCGCTGCACTGCGATATAAGTCAGGTGAAACCAATTTATTGGAAAAAACTACTGCAGAAACCAAGCAGGGGCAATTGTCGCTTTTGCTTAAACAAAATGAAACGGATTATGCCACAGCGCACAATTCTCTAAAAGCGCTGATGAATACAGATGAAAATTTTGAAATCATCGCAAGCGGGCAATTTGAACCATTGACAATTAGCAACAATATCGATGTTGCGGTGATTAACAATAATCCTTCTATTAAATTAATGTATCAACAAGCCGTCATCGCGGAACAAAATAAAAGAGTTGAAAAATCAGCGGTATTGCCCGATTTTTCCATTGGTTATTTTAATCAATCCATAATTGGGACGCAAACGGTAGATGGAGAAGATATGTTTTTTGACAGAAGCAAACGCTTCCAGGGAATAAATATCGGAGTCAACTTACCCCTGACATTTTTCAGTAATTCAGCAAAAATCAAATCGCTCAATTACAAACAACAGTCTTTCTTAAAAGAGGCCGAGAGCGGAACGGTAATATTGCAATTGCAACTGGAAAATGCCTTTCAGCAATACAATCAAAACTATTCCCAATACAATTATTATATTTCAGTTGCAATGCCCAACGCAGACATTATTATTAATTCGGCAAGGATAGGATTTAAAAGCGGTGACATAGGTTACATCGAATACACCCAGGCATTGCAAACCGCAATCGATGTGCATCTCAATGCACTCCAGGCTGTAAACCAATTGAATCAATCGGTAATTCACATTAATTTTTTAATCAACAAGTAAATGTATTTAACAATGAATAAGCTAATTATAACCATATTTATTGCAATAACAAGCTTGTGGCTTGTTTCTTGTCATAATCACAAGGCCGGTGAGAGTCACAATCATGGAGAAGAAGCGGGGCATGCGGAAGAACACCATGACGAAAATGAAAGTGGCAATACAACTATGCTCACTGACGAACAAATGAAATCCATAAAAATTGAATTGGGCAAAATTGAAAAAAAACAACTTACGTCTTCTCTTAAAGCGAATGGAATTTTGAAAGTGCCAAATCAAAATAGAGCCATTGTAACCGCTTTTACAGGCGGTGTGATCAAATCTATTTTAGTACAACCGGGCAATAAAGTGACAAAAGGGCAAGTAATAGCTTCTATCGTAAATTCATCATTTATAACACTTCAGGAAGAATATTTGAATGTTTCATCTAAAATCGTAATGGCCGAATTGGAATTAAACCGTCAGAAGGAATTGCAAGAGGGTAATGCGGGTGCTTTAAGAAACCTGCAATCAGCAGAAGCTGAATATAAAACATTAAAAGCCAGAAAAGCAAGTTTGCAAAAACAATTGCAACTTCTTGGGATTAACGCCAACTTACTAACAAGTGAAAATTTACAATCGGTTATTAATGTAAGAAGTCCAATTACGGGTACGGTAAGTAATGTTATGATAAACATCGGTAGTTTTATTGATGCCAATAACCCGATTGCAGAAGTAGTGGATAATACCCAGCTTCACCTAGATTTATATGTATATGAAAAGGATTTGAACAAACTCAAAAATGGTCAGACCATTCATTTTACACTTACCAACAACCCCGGTAAAGAATACGATGCAGAGGTTTATTCAATTAGCAACACTTTTGAGCAAAGCACCAAGGCGGTTGCCGTTCATGCCAGGGTAAAAGACAATAAATCAGGCTTGATAGATGGAATGAGTATTACCGCATTGGTAAGTTTGGAAAATGCATCTGTGGATGCCGTACCCACAACTGCCATCATCAACCATGAAGGACAGGATTACATTTTCATTATTACAGATACGCACAGTGAAGAAGAACATCACGAACACAATGAAGCTGGAGAAGATGCACATCAACATGACGAGCAAGGCCATGAACATAAAGATCAAGAAGAAAACGGAAAACAAGAAAAAGGAACAACATTTGAAAAAATACCAATACGTAAAGGCACAACTGATGTGGGCTACAGTGAAATTACATTACTGAAAGTAATTCCTGCCAACGCAAAAGTGGTTACTAATGGAGCATTTTTTATTTTAGCCAAGATGACAAATAAAGGAGAGGGTCATCAACATTAAATTTTAAAGGCAAAGTCGATTAATCAATAATTAAATCAATATGAAAAGAGCTATTATTTTTAGCATCGCCTTCTTGAGCCTCGGAATATTTACTTGCAAAAAGGATGATTCGATAAACTGTTCCGCTGTGAGTGGCGCTAAATTTACTTCTAATTCTGGAATGGTTTCCAACCTTCTTGCCACTAAATGCGGAAACTCAAATTGTCATTCACAAGGAGCAGAAGGAGCCGAACATTGGTATTATATACCTAATTACGATAGTTTGACTCGTCACTTTGATCACTTTTACGAAGCTATCATTTTAGAAAGTAAAATGCCCCCTGATACCTCGATACAACTTACTGATGAAGAACTCAACATCATCAAGTGTTGGAAAGTAAACGGATTTCCAGAATAGAAACATTATAAAAACTTAATAATGAAGCTTCCAATTAATGACAGAAAGTTTCTCTTTCTGATATTCGCAATTGTTATTGTAGTTGCATTAGAAATCCTTTCCATTTTGAATATTCACATTCCAAAACCTTTCGCACCATTTGTATTTGCAATATTCATTCTTGGGATTGGCTACGGAGTAATATGGCAAGGATTAAAGGCACTCGTAAAATTAAATTTCAGTAGCATAAATTTACTGATGACTATCGCAGTTATCGGGGCTTTTTACCTTGGCGAGTATCCAGAAGCAGCAGTAGTTATCGTGTTATATGTATTAGGAGAGCGATTGGAAGATATTGGAATTGAAAATTCAAAATCTGCCTTAGAAGACCTCGTTTCTAAATCTCCGAAAACTGCCTTTGTTGCAGAAAGCCAATCAGAAGTTGTCATTGATAAAATTCCGGTAGGTACGCTGATACAGATAAAGCCACATGATCTGATTCCTTTGGATGGAATTATTGAAAATGGAGAATCAGCAATTGATGAGGCAACAATTACAGGAGAACCAATACCACAAGATAAGCACAAAGGAGATCATGTATTTGCGGGCACACTCAACAAAAGCGGGTTTATTGAAATCAAAACAACTAAACTTTCGGCTGATACTACTTTTTCTAAAATCATTAAGCTTACTTTTGAAGCAAGTGCAAACAAAAGCCCTACACAAAAATACATTCAGCGGTTTGCAAAAATTTATACGCCGTCTGTTATTGTTTTAGCAAGTTTGCTTTTCATAATTCCCGTTTTTGTATTCAATCAGGAATTGGATCATTGGTTAGAACAAGCCATAACGTTATTGGTTATTGCCTGCCCCTGTGCACTGGTTATTTCTACTCCCGTTGCGATCTATGCTGCTATCGGTAATGCTTCATCCAAAGGAGCTCTTGTGAAAGGTGGAAAATATCTTGAAGCTTTGGCTCACATTGAGGCAATATGTTTAGACAAGACCAGGACCATTACCTATGGTAATCCAACCGTTTCAGATGTTATTACTCTTCAGGGAACAGGCCGTGAAGAATTACTTGCTTGTGCTGCGGGTGCGGAAATTTTTAGCGAACATCCTTTGGCGCAGGCTATCGTTGATGCGGCAAAAAAGGAAGGTTATGAAATTCACAAAACTGAAAAATTTGAAAGTATTGCAGGCAAAGGAGCTATAGCAAAATGTCTAATTTGTGAAGATGAAACTATATTTGTTGGTAAACTCGCTTTCATAAGTGAGCACCAACCTATAAGTGCCGAATCCACAGAAATTGTAAAACAACTCTCAGAACAAGGAAAAACAAGTGTAGTTGTAAGTTTCGGAAAGGGAGTCGCCGGTGTTATAGGTTTAATGGATGAAATAAAACCAGATAGTGTTGATGCACTAAAAAAAATAACAGAAATGAACATTGAGCCTATTATGCTCACGGGCGATTCGGAAGCCTCTGCAAAATATGTAGCAGAAATTGTAAATATTAAAAAAGTCTACGGCGGACTTTTACCAGAAGACAAGGTCGCTAGAATCAAAGAAATTACAACTCGAAATAAAAATGTAGCCATGGTGGGAGATGGAGTAAACGACGCTCCAGCGTTAGCGCTATCATCTGTGGGTATCGCCATGGGAGCTGCCGGAAGTGATACTGCAATTGAAACCGCAAACATCGCTTTGATGAATGATAAACTTTCACTCATACCATTTCTCATTAGATTGAGCAAAGCGACCGTTAATACAATAAAATTTAATACTATCGCTGCTATACTTGTAAAGGCCATATTCATTATTTTGGCATTAGTTGGCTATAGCCATTTGGTGTTAGCAATTGCGGCAGATGTAGGGGTCACGTTGATTGTGATATTGATTAGTTTAAATCTGATGAAATTTGAATAGCGAGGCAATCTTTTTACTATCCGTTAATCTGAACCAATTAATTAGGGCTAGGCGTAGTCTTATCATAGTCGATTTTGTTAAATATTAAAATAAATTACCTAGACAATAAAGGATTTAATAAGTACAGAAGTATATTTACAAGTACAAAAAACAAAAACTATGAAAAATAAATTTTTACTTCTCTGCATTGTATGCCTTAATGGGATATTTGCACAAAATCAAAGGTTTGTTGTGGAGCCTAATCCAAACAGCATTTCGTTTATTCCAGATATTACAAGTCACAAAGCACATGGTACAGTTAAAAACAGGACTAATGGTACCATTAAAGTGCTTTGGACTCGTGAGATTCTCGAATTACCGTTAGACTGGAACACATATATTTGCGATGCAAATTACTGCTACAGTCCCGATCTCGGGAAATGTCCGGACAATTTTCCAAATATAATTAAAACAAATGATTCGACAATTTTAGATGTGTATGTCACAGATAACGGTACTGATGGACAGGCACATATTGTAATTTGGGTCTTTGAGAAGGAAGATACGTCCAAAAAATTAAGAGTTGATTATCTCTTTAATAAAGTTGTTTCCAATAATGAAGTCAAAAACATCGAAATAAAAGTATATCCTAACCCAGCATTTAATGATTTATTTATAGATTTTAATCAAGGTCTGAGCAAGATTGATTTGTATTCTATGCTGGGTAATAAAGTAGCTTCCTTTAAAGCGATGCAAAGAAAAAGCTATGACATTAGCCCTTTGATGGATGGCCTTTACTTCGTAAAACTCATTGGCACCAACGAACAGGTACTTCACACTCTTAAACTGCAAAAAGGATCAAATAAACCGTAAAGGTGAATTATTAAATCACCTATAAAATAGCAGTTTAATCTGCCACTCTCACTCATTGGCTATGGTTCTGTTTTAAGCATTCATATCTAATCCTTGAAAAGGATTTATGCATATTACTTGATTAAAACAGTACTTTATGCTTATGGATAATATTGTCTTAATTTCCGGATATCACTTTAATGTGTAGATAACAACTTATGTGGGTCTAAAAGGATGTAAGCGAGTTTTGTTTACTTAATTCTTAAAAATGTTAAACTAAACTTACATGCCTCACGAACATAGACACTCCAAAAAACTAGGTATTGGCATTTTCCTCAATTTGCTTATTACTGCGATTGAGTATATTGCTGGATTTCTTTCTGGAAGTTTGGCATTAATATCTGATGCTTCCCACAATTTGGCCGATGTCCTATCTCTTATTGTTGCTTCGGTTTCTGAAAAGGTAAGTCAAAGAAAAAGCACGAAGGTTAAAACTTATGGTTATGCTCGAGCTACTATTCTTGGTGCTTTATTAAACACTATTGTACTATTTATACTAGCCCTATACATCTTTTATGAAGCATATGAAAGGTATCAAAATCCCAAGGAAGTAGACTACCTAATTGTCATTATAGTCGGTTTTGCCACTGCCATTTTTAATGGTGTAATGGCTTTTCTTTTTTCTAAGGATAAAAAAGACTTGAATATGCTAGGCGTTTTTCTTCATCATTTTTATGACGCGCTATCTTCTATCGGCGCAATGATTGGCGGTATTTTGATTTACTTCACCTCTAATTCGATTTTTGATATTCTAATTAGTGTTTTGATAGGCGTTTTGATGATAGTGAGTGGCTGGAGTCTCATGATGAAAACACTTCATGTTTTGCTAGAAGGTGTTCCGGAAAGCATCGAGTATGAAGAAGTTAAAAATTCTATTCTTTGTTTGCCTCTGGTAAAAAGTATTCACGACCTGCATATCTGGTCAGTATCTTCTCATTTTGTTTCTTTAAGTTGTCATGTTTTGATTGATGCGAGAAATGTGGCTAAGAGCTATTTTGTAATAAATGAAGTAAAAAATATCTTGATTGATAAATTTCAAATCACTCATTCTACAATAGAAATCGAAACGGTAAAATGCAAGAATGAAGTATGTTAAATATAAATTGCGTTTCCATATTATTTAAATTGTAGTCATTGCACTAAATGGTCTACTCGGTTTACCATCAATCATTAGCTTTAAATAGATTTTGTAATTGGGTAAATTAATAAAATCTTCAACATCAAATTCAGGGTACATTTCTTTTGCCATGTGCATGGCATCCTCAGTTCCTATCCGGAAAGATATGATGGTTCCAGCATTGCCAAGCATTGCACTTTTAATATCAGGATCAAGTTGAGCCATATACTGATGAGCTAGTGTTATTCCAACTTTAAATTTTCTTAGCTCGGAGAACATACCAATTAGTGATAAGGTTGTGAAGTTATGGAACTCGTCCACATACACCATGAACGGAACTCTGTTTTCTTCTTCAGTATCTACTCTACTGAATGAAGCAGAAGCAATTGAGGTAATAAACAATGCACCTAGTATATGAGAGACATCCGCTCCAACATGTCCTTTAGAAAGATTCACAAGGACAATTTTATTCTCATCCATTGCTTTTCTTAAAGATACTTCCTCTGGGTTCTCAATCAAAACTCGTTTAATAACCGGATGGACAAGCATACCTCCGATTTTGTTTAATACCGGAAGTAAGTCATACTTATGATATTCTTTAAATTCCCGTTTCCAAAACTTCTTTACACTCTCACTTTTAACATGTTTCAAAGCCTCGGTTCGGAAATCTTTATTTAGAAGTATTTCAACTATATCTGCTATGGAAGCCTTAGGCTGGTCTAGTAGGGTTAAAATGGCATGTCTTAGGATATGCTCCAATTTAACTCCCCAGGCACTATCCCAGAGCTTCGAGAACACATCCAATATGCCTGAGGCGACTAAAGAACGCTTCTCCGGCGATACTCTTCTAAATGGGTTATATTTCAACTTTAAACCGGAATCAGGGATATTAAAATAAACTAAGTCATCTTTCCGGTTTACTGGAATTGCCTTCACAATTTTCTCAACAAGGTCTCCGTGCGGATCAAGTAAACAGCATCCTCGTCCTGCTTGTATATCCTGTATTATCATTGACTCAATCAAAGTGGATTTACCGGTACCGGTTTTACCAATCATGTATGTGTGCATTAGTCGGTCAGCTTGTCTAATACCAAATCGTCTTTGTTGATTCCGGTAAGTTGTTTGGCCAATGTATGTTATGTCAATTATTGAGTTTACTTGCATCAATAAATGATAGAGGGTGCGAATCTTTAATTAAAGACGGCATTACTTGCCAATACATCAATTTATGCTCTCTTTATTTCTTAAATAAATTGATTACACTGGATTGCAAAGAACCATGAATAAAATATCCAATAAAAAAAGAATAGAAGCTTCCCAACTAGAAAGACTTTTTAATGAATATGTCAACGAGTGTCAATTTTCCATGTGCTTGCGTTCAGAAACAATTCGAGGATATAAAGCTGTGTTCAGTCTATTCTCTAAAGTAATGCCGGAAGTTTCCTCTACTAAAGAACTAACTTCAGAAATGTTGAACTTGTTTTTCAAACGCATTAAAACCCGTCAAAGAATTGTAGGTAGAAATACCCTCAAAACCGGAGTCAAAAGTTCAACTATCAAAACTCAATACAGTAAACTTATTGTCTTTTTTAGATGGTTATGTCAAAAAGGATATTTGCAACATAACCCTTTGAAGAATATTAAGGCACCTCAAGTAAACTATGATGATTTTCGAAGATTGGAGGATGAGGAAATCAATAAAATATATTCCGCGATTACTAGATGCTCTAACAATACTTTACTTCTTCGACGGGATACAGTCATGGTTAGCATTCTTTTATTTTGCGGGATACGGAAAGGTGAATTTGTTTCCCTCCAAGTAAAGGATGTTGATATTGAGAAGAAAGAAATCACGATAAAAGGTGAAACTTCTAAATCAAAGAGAACACGAGTTTTAAAAATACATCCAACTCTTATGCTTCATTTAAAAGATTACCTAAAAGAAAGGAAGAATTTAAAAACAGAATGGCTCATTGTTTCTAGTAGAGGAGATAGTGGTTTAACAAGAGAAGGATTAAAGCATTGGGTTCAAAGTATTATCGACAAATCCGGCGTAAAGTTTCATCTTCATGAGTTTCGCCACACCTTCGCTTGTAAACTGGCGGAATCAGATGTCAACATTTTTAAAATACAAAGAATGATGGGACATCAAAGTATTTCCATGACAACAAAGTATGCACGTTCTTTGCAAACTGAAGCAATGGAAGAAGACATTGGAAAAATATCCTTTTAAAACTTTTGATATTTCATGTCAAATCTGCTACAATGATACATGTCGAACAATTTATTAATTATTAAGTATCAAAAACAGAGTATTTTCATTGAAGTTGTTGAGTGGTAAACAGGTCGTACGATTGCACCTGTTGAAAGTGTCAAAATTGAGTTTTAGCTTTATTTTATATGCGTCAATTTGGAAATGGCCGTTCCATTGTTCCTCTTAAGGAAGTGGCCCCGCATTAGAATCAAAGAAGGAACACTATAATTGAATTTAAAAGGCTTTTTAAGAAAATTGGCGATTTTGAACGACCACTTCCCGTGGTGAACAGGTTCTTGGCTTAACTTCAAAAAAATAATCTGCTTGAATTAAAAGATCATGGATATAGACATTTTGTCGCAGAAGTTTTGCGATTATTCTTCGTCAATTCGTGGGTATTCAAAACATACTATCAGGAGATATAGAAATGTAATTAAGAGATATTGTCAACTCGCAAACATAAGTGAGATCAATCAAGTTAATGATGAAAATGTAAGGGCTCTGTTTTATTATGGCAGGACAGAACGAAACTGGTCGGTGAATACATTTATCGTCTATCATAAGACCCTATTAGTATTCTTCCGATGGTGTATAACTCAGGGTTATATGAAGAATAACCCAATTACAGACATTGAAAAACCTAAAATTGAAAAGCGCTTGCCGGTTAAGTTAAATAAACAAGTTTCTTTACGATTGCTGGAGGTCGTTTACAACTACCCATACGAATACAAATTTTTAAGGTATCGCAATCACGCTATCTTCTCAACTTTCATTTTCACCGGATTACGGAAACAGGAATTATTAAATCTTAAATACACAGATATTGACACGGACAACTTTACTATTTTTGTTAAGCAAGGTAAGGGCAATAAGGATCGAATTGTACCGATGAGCTATACTTTAGCACAGAGTTTAAAGAGATATATGGACGAAAGAAAAAGACTGAATAAAACAAACCCTGAATTTTTTTCCTCTCTGCGTGGGAATGTCGGCTTTACTGATAATGGATTAAAAAAGTTGGTGGATCAGGTTCGTAAATCCTCCGGAGTATCTTTCACGGTTCATAAACTCAGACATACTTTTGCAACTCTCATGCTTGAAGGAGGATGTGATATTTATTCTCTCTCAAAAATGATGGGGCATTCGGATATCAAGACTACTACAATATATCTATCAGCCAGTGCCGAACATTTGAGGGGGCAAATGGTGAAGCACCCGTTAAATGATTTGGTATAAATTTCAAATTCTTTAAATCTGAATGTTTGTTTGTGCGCCCTGGAGGGATCGAACCTCCGACCATTCGATTAAGAGTCGAGTGCTCTACCAGCTGAGCTAAGGGCGCATGAAATTGTCAATCAAAATATTTTGTTCAATAAAATGAAATACCACTCGAATAATTTTAGCCTTCATGGCAACTTTTGTATTGCACAAACCTGATTATAGCATAATTGCTGATACTTTAAAAGGCAATAAGAATAACTACAAAATTTTGACTACATAAGTCTATTATGGTATAATTAAATAAGACAGTCAAGTTAAGGCGACATTAATAACTGACTTGCAAACCCTCCGAATTTTCACTAGGCAAAAACTAAATTTTATGTAAGGACAATTTATAGAAATGTTAACGGTGCCTTTGCACCGTTGGTTTGCAATCTGCGGTTCTTTTTCATTTCCGTAGATTGTGGGCACCTACAGGTGCGAAGGTGCTTATTTTATCAATTTAATCTACAACAAGATGATACCACCATAATCGGTTGCTTACAATTCAATAGCGTTTCAACAAATTATGGAACTTGCGCGAAAAAATTGCCAATTTGGCAACAAATACCGTCTACGATAGGAAGTATTAGAAGAATAAACTTAAGGCATCAGGAAATTAATTTCTGATGCCTATTTTAATTTTATGTCCTCACCACCTAATTATTTAAAAGTTTATCGAAAGCGTTCCGGTTTAATTCAGGAAGATATTGCTTTCATTTTGGATTTACCGGA
>CAZMSE010000002.1:41100-211449 GCA_964568865.1 uncultured Saprospiraceae bacterium | reverse complement strand
ATGAACCCTTCAAAAATTATACTTTGTTCTTATACACAAAATTTTTTAAAGGCTCCTTATCGGCCATTTACTAAAACTAACTACTATTTCGATGATGACTTAAATCAAGAACGCTACCAATTGCCAAGACTATTCCCCACAAATAATGCAACCAATATTTGTATAACAGTATCCTCAATGGGGTCAAGTAAGGGTTTGTCGGTTTTTATTTCAAATTTAATTTGTGATTTTCACTTTATCGGCGACACTCATTGTTTTCCTATTTATTATTATGAAGATAACACTTCCACTCAAAAAGGCCTTTTTGACGAGGACGAAAAGCAAGATTATATACGCCGGAATGCTATTAGCGATTTCATATTAGAACGTGCCCAAAAACTATACGGCAAAACCGTTACTAAGGAGGATATTTTCTATTATGTGTACGGTTTTTTACATAGCCCCGAATACTGCCTAACCTTTGCCAACGATTTAAAGAAAATGTTACCACGTTTGCCATTGATAGAAGAAGTAAAAGACTTTTGGGCATTTAGCAAAGCAGGAAGAAAATTAGCGGAATTACATTTGAATTATGAAAATATCGATCCTCATCCAGATGTGAAAGTTAGTGGTGATGATGAAAATTTTTACAATGTGGTTAAAATGCGATTTCCTAAGAAGGGCCAGAAAGATAGCATCATTTACAACAGCAAGATAACTGTGTCCAATATCCCGGCAAAGGCTTATGATTATGTGGTCAATGGCAAAAGTGCAATAGAATGGATCATGGAGCGCTATCAGGTTACCGTTCACAAAGAAAGCGGTATCAAAAATGATCCGAATGATTGGTCCAGAGAGCATGACAAACCCCGGTATATTTTGGACTTGTTATTGAGCATTATCAATGTTAGTGTGCAGACGGTGGATATAGTTGAGGGATTACCTAAATTGAAGTTTGGTTGAATCTTACATTATGACATGGAACTGATAAAAGAAAACAGATTTGAATTTTCATTGCTATTGGATGGTGTCAAACATCAATTAGATTTGTCTGGAATAAATGCATGTTGTCCGAATACAAAAGCTATTTTGGCTGGATTGAAATTTATTTCAGATGACCCACAGGATTATTCCTTTTTTTTAAATTGCTTTGGTAACCCACATGCCATGACTGAGTTCTCACATCATATTGTTGACAAGAATTATGATTTGGAGGGCCATAAACAAAAGTTATTTAAACAGGCCAGGCTATTGAGTGGAAACCTGCGGAGCTATTTTTTAGAAGCTCTGCTAAAACATATGATGTGGGTGAATGAGTCTGATCATTGGACCAATTGCAAATATGAGTTTGAGAAAGTATTATTACCGCAATTGAATAAAATGCTTAAAGATTGGGATGCCAACAACGTCCCAATTGAAACTGATGGATTAAAATCTACTGACAGAAGCTATAAATTAACTAAGCCTCAAATTGCACTTATACATATTTATAAGGGAAAACAGATTACAAGGGATAATGCCTCAGAAATAGCATTACAATATGGATTCGCTGCTAAAAACTCAGGGGAAGGACTTTACCATGATTTTGTAAAGTATGCAAACCCTACTGATCGAAAGGCAAGGCCTACTGCAGAAACGAAGATCACTTTTAAGAATAAAATCAAGTTGTTTTCCAGCGTATTGCCATACTTGGAAGGGAGTGCACTTGACAGAGCCAGGGAGGATTTGGCCGCTTTGGAGCGTCTTTTTGCATCTGATTACCAATAAACTTGTAACTCATTATAACCGGTTATAACCGGTTACTGGCTTAAAGACACCCGCACATTTGTCCATAAATATTTTTTATATGGACAACCCATTTACAGTTTTAGAACAGAGGTTGATAAACATTGAAACCTTATTAGAGACCCTGCACCAAAAACAACAAATCCATGATACCAGATTTGAAGAGGAAGAAATCCTGACTGTCCAGGAAACAGCCAAATTTTTGAACCTGGCTGTGCCAACTATTTACACTCTCAATTCGCAAGGCAAGCTACCAAGTATGAAGCTGTCTAAACGCTGTTATTTCTCAAAGAGAGATTTACTCCAATATCTTAAGGAAGGCCGGAAAAGAACCAATTCTGAGTTGGAGGAAATTGCTCAAAAGCACTTAACCAAAGGAAGGAAATAATGGGCAGAAAGAGTAATTCTAATAGCATTGCCAAAGGGCAATTCAATACATTAGCACAAAACGGGACTGCTTCACATACAACAAATAGTATGGTCCCGATAATAGTGAAAGGTGATGGCTCTGATAAGAGCAATCGACAAAGCCTGCTGAATCGTGCCAAGAAAAAAGTAATTACTCAGACAATCGTGCTTGCTCTTATTGATATTGCCCTGCAAAGAAAAGAACATGATTGGGTGAGAACATATTGGAACACCTATCATTGTTTGGGTAGAATCATAGACAGCGATGGACGGCTTTATGGAAATTATTGCAAGAACCGCTTCTGTACTTTATGTGCTGGAAACAGAAAAGCAGACATCATCAACAAGTATCTGCCTGTCATAGCAGAATGGGAAGAAGCCTATTTAGTTACACTTACAACCATCGCAGTTCCTTCACGTAAACTAAAAAGCAGGATGGAGCGCATGACCCGCTCTTTGCGAAAAATTTTGAACCGGAATAAGAAACGCTTGCAAAGAGGCACAGGAATTGAAATAAAGGGCATACGATCATTGGAATGCAACTATAATCCAAAGAGACGAACTTACAATCCGCATTTTCACCTAATCGTATCAACGAAGGAAGCGGCACAATGGATTATTGATGAATGGCTGAAACAATGCACTCCCGATTATGCATCGCGGAAAGCTCAGCACATGCGAAAAGTGGATGATAAATTAAAGGATCTGATTGAGGTGGTGAAATATGGCAGTAAGATTTTTACAGATCCGACAATGAAAAAGGGAGCAGGTAAGAAAGTATCGCCAATTATATATGCGGCTGCTTTTCACAATATTATTAAGGCCATGTCAGGATTGAGAATTTTTGAACGTTTTGGATTCAATCTGCCAAAAGCTCTAAAGAAAGAGAGGAAAACTGTATTGTTTTATTATGAAAAACTGGTATTTTTCCCCGAACTTTATGATTGGGTAAGTGAGGAAACAGCAGAGGTGTTGAGCGGGTATCAGCCGAGCGCAGAGCTTTTAGGGATTTTGGGAGGGAATATGAATTTGGAATTGCAATGAGAAAAACGAGTAACTTTGATAAAAGGATCACAAGTTAAATTATGTTGTATTCAGAAGTTACAGCGATCTTTTAAAATAAAGGAATAATTGATAATGTTTTTGATTATTCAAATGATGAATTGCGAAATGAATGAAATAATTAGTTTCTGAAATATGGGAAAATTATTAGTCTTTGGATATTTTGCTAATTAATGTTATATTGGATATATGAAAGAAATACTAAACCATTATTATCCTATAATCGAATCTTTTTTAAAAGAACATAACCAAATTTGGTTGGCTGAAAATTTTAAATGGATTATCGAGTCTGGTATATTATCTGGGATAATCTATGCAAATTACTTTATTATTAAAAAGATAATATTAATAATTAGTAATAGAAGATTAATAAAAAATTTAATGCAATTTTATACACCAAATGAAATTGAAAAAGCTACAAAAAATTTTATCCAAACGAAATTTCAAAATATTTCTCCATCACGTGGAGAGGAACCAATTAATGATTCTAATATAAATAAAAGGGAGTTAATTAAGCATCTCCTTAAGATAGACTATAAAAAAATAAATGATAATGAGAAATACTTCTTTTTTTTAGCGGATTCTGGGATGGGGAAAACTACTTTTTTAATTAATTTTTATTTAAAATATAAATATAAATTGTTTCCATTTGGTAAGTGTAATATATCTTTGATTCCATTAGGATTGGATAATCCTATTGAGGAAATAGAAAAAATCAATGATAAAATCAATACTATTTTATTATTGGATGCTTTTGATGAAAATCCTCAGGCATTAAAAGATTTTAGAAGTTTCGAAGAGAAAATTCTTAAAGCCACAAGCCAATTTAGATGCACCATTCTTACTTGTAGAACCCAATTTTTTCCAAATGAAATGGAGGAGCCCAAAAACACAGGTTTAAAAAAGTTTGGACCGGAAGGTGGTTATTTTCAATTTGAAAAGCATTATATTTCTCCATTTGATGAACGCGATATAAAAAGTTATTTAAGAAGAAAGTACTCAATTGTAAATTATTTTAAAAGGAAAAGAGGACTCAAAATTGCTATGAAGGTTCCTAATTTAATGTTTAGACCAATGTTGTTAAATCATATTGATGAAATAATGCAATTTACGGGTGATTTTAAGTATTCATTTCAGATTTACTCTTTCTTAATAGACCAATGGATTAGCAGAGAGGCTAATCGATATGACCCAGAGGAGACTGAAACTGTTAAAGAACAACTTTATTTGTTTTCAAGACAAATATCCGATCTTTTATTCGAGAAAAACAAAGATAATAAAATGTTACTTTTGGATGAAGGGGAAATTCAAGCAATTGCAGACTTAAGTAAGATAAATCTTAGTTTAATTGAATTAAAAAGCAGATCATTACTGAACAGAAATTCAGCAGGGCAATACAAGTTTTCTCATAAATCAATATATGAATATTTTGTTGCAGCGAAATTATTTAAACAATTGGAAGGTGATCTAGGGATTAGCAAAGCTGAAATTGTTGGAGTGTCCCTCAATTATTTTAAGGATGAAATTTACAGGTTGCATAGGGAAGTAAGAGGGAGTGATTATTTAAATATTAGAGATGCACAGGAATTAAGCAAAGTGTGTATTGATTATTTATTTGATTATATTAAGTTTGAACAAGGAATTAATCTTAGAAATGTATTAACTAATGCATTAGAGGAAATTCAAAAATTGGAATATTCCAGTAATGTAAAAAGTTTCGATTCACATATAATGTACTTAATTAATCAAGTTGCATCATCAATTAAGGATAAAATTCAAATTATTCCTTATATTGATCATTTTCAAACAGCTGAAGAAATTACTCATGGATATTTTTTGTCTTTATTGGAATATTGCAAATGCAAAATTTCCTTGCCCCGAAATATGGATACTTGTAAAATATTTATTGAAGAAATGATTACTGAAAGGGTAAATGGTACCTCTTGAATACATTAGCACAAACCGGGACAGGAATTTCAGTGACCAGGAGACCGATAAACCACCAATAATAGTTCAGGTAGAAGGTGCGTAAAAGGGAAATACAAAATCACTGACAAATGAGGCAAAGAAAAAACTTAACAAACAGATGATCACGATTGCATTAATCAATGCAACAAAAAGGAGAAACGAACCCAAAATGGAAAAAGCTTATTAGAATACCTATCATTGTCAAAGCCGCATAATAGATGTCGTAGATAAATTTTATGGGAATTATTGTAAAAACCGATTCTGTATAATTTGCTCATAGAGTCGGAATGCCGAGATAATCAATAAATATCTTCCATTAATCCAACAATGGAAGGGACCATATTTTGTAACACTTGCGGCAATGGCTGTCCCTGCATATAAACTTAAAGACCGAATGAGAAGAATGATACTATCTTTCAATAAAATTTTAAGCCGGAACAAAGTATCCCACCGACCAACTACATATCAGCTCCTGGAAGGAGCAAATCCAATTCTGATAATTTGGTTTCTGGTATTTGATCTAGTGTCGTCTTGAGCCACTCATAGGGATTTACATTATTTGCTTTACAGGAGCCAAAGAAAGAGAACATCATTGCAATACGCTGAGCTGCTTCAGGAGATCCGGCGAATAGATAATTTTTTCTTCCTAAAGCGAGTGGTCTAATTTTATTTTCAATCAGATTATTGAAGAAAAATGCAAAACGCAAAGTTTCTCCCTATATCTATGTTTCCGCTTTTCACAATATCAGAGGAACGATTGAAGGTCACCGGATTTTTGAATGGTTCGGATTTAATTTGCCACCTGGACCAAAGAAAAGCAAAAAGACCATTCTAACGAAATATGAGGAGTTGGTTTTTATGCCAGAGGTTTATGATTGGGTTTGTCCTGAAACGGCCGCATTGCTGACCGGGTATAAACCGAGTGCGGAGCTTTTGGGGATTTTGGAGGGGAGGCTAAATATCAATTTGAAATGATAAATTATTTAATTCGTATGCGGGTTTGCACCAATTTCAAATTTTTCGTTTATAGATTTTAACTTAGATTACGGTTTAGCTTTAAAAAAATTGACAAAATTCGGGCAATATAAATTTGTACCTTCTTAATTTATTAATACTTCAGAAGCTCCTGTATTATTTTGAAGTAAGAAAAGCTAATACTAAAGCTAAAAATATAATAAAAAAAACAATTTGAACCAGACCAAGTGCAAAATTGTCTACACAGCCTTGAGGTTCGTTACCTGAACCTCCACAACGAGAACATTTTGTATGAACAGTATCATACATCATTCCAATTCCGTTCCCTCCACAATCTTTACATTTTTCCATGGCACTTATTTTTTTTACACAATCCGACTCAGGTAAAAGCTTTAAGTACTACATGATGCTTTGATACCCGATCTGAGGTGATTCTTCACCAATCTTTCGTAAGGGCAGATTTAGGCTTTGATGCTTTAGATTAATTCGACTTCTTACTCATGATATTTTGTTATATTGGCAATATATATTAATATGAAAGCTATTTAAGGTAACAAAATTCATAATTTTTTGAAATTAATTCAAATAAGAGGCACTTTTTTTTCTCCAACCGTTCTAAAATTGGTTTAATGTACCTTATATGTATATTATTATTATAACGTATTAAAAATCAATTTATATTACATTCTGTATCGGAAAGTAACTCTATCCAGTAAAAATTATCCAAAACATAACTGGAATCTATTGCATTTGTAGGGTGGATTACACCTGCAGTAGAGGATGAAACCAGGACCCAATTCAATTTTAGATTTGTTCTATCTGCATTGCACCTGGGCGACCAGATTCATTTACCTCATTTTTTCTGCCCAGATACATCCGGAAGATTTCGGTTTATTGGCCGATTTATAAATTTATCGTATAATGGAACGATATGATAAAATATCGGTTAATTAAGCGATATTTGCCTTTCAAGCAGTCTCTTATGTTGGCAGTCATTACAGGAGATATAGTTTCTTCCAGAACACGACCCCGGAGCGTTTGGTTGCCTCGGCTCAAAGCAATACTCAGGCACTATGGCACCGAATCTACCCATTGGATGGTGTATAGGGGTGATAGTTTTCAACTCGCTTTAGATGCTTCTTTAGCATTAAAAGCCGCAATTCACCTGAAGGCCGGTGTTAGACAAAAACCTGGATTAGATGTCCGTATGGGTATAGGTATTGGAAAGCAGGCCTTGAAAATGGGAAAAATTACCGAAGCTAATGGCATCGCTTTTATTCGATCGGGGCAGTGCTTCGAAGGACTTAAGAAACAAAATTTGAGGATTCTATCCGGGGAGTCAAGTTTAGACGAGTGCATGGATGTTATGATTTCACTGGCGTTGCTAACGATGAATAACTGGAGCGAAGTGGTGAGTAAGGTGATTTCCACTTGTATTGAACATCCGGAACTCAATCAAATGGAAATCTCCAGGAAATTGAAAAAATCACAAAGCACCATTAGCGAGGCCTTGAAAAGGGGAGGATATGATGAGGTCAGGCAAATGGAAGGGTATTATCAACAACAAATAAAACAATTGTCATGAACATCCTGTTGATCCTGATTTTCGCACATCTGCTGGGTGATTTCGTACTTCAACCAGAAAAATGGGTCAGAGACAAAGCGGAACACTGCCACAAATCTGTCTACCTCTATTTGCATACGGGGGTTCATGCGTTGTTGTTGTTTGTGGTGCTTCATTTCGAATGGAGCCTTTGGCCGATCATAGCCATTATTTCCGGTTCCCATTATTTTATTGACTTAGGGAAATCTCTTTTGAGTCACAAGACGGAAAGTAAGGTATTGTTCTTTGTTGATCAAGGATTGCATGTTGCGGTGCTGGTAGTCGTATCACATGTTTGCTTCTCATTTTCGATACCTTTTGAATATGTTTTAACTGAAACAGCAGTTTTGTTGGTAGTTGCTTTAATTGGTGTTACCAGGGTATCTTCGATCATTATGATGTTGTCGTTAGCTTCCTGGAAATTTGAAGATGAAGATGCGAAGGATTCTTTGAAGCATGCTGGGAAGTATATTGGCGTAATGGAACGGTTGTTTGTATTTGGTTTTATTGTCTTGAACCAGTGGCAGGCAATTGGTTGGTTAATGGCAGCCAAATCCGTTTTCCGATTTAATGACCTTTCTCGAGCAAGGGATAGAAAACTAACTGAATATTTTCTGATAGGCACTTTGGTGAGTTTTGGATTGGCCATAGTATGGGCTTTGCTTTATCTTTATTTTAAACCTATGGTGCAATAACGACCTGGATATAAGGCGAATGTCCTAATGTTTAAAAAATTTTGGCATTATTCATGTAAATTTACCATCGGACATCAATGAACGACTTTTGCAAAATACCATACGTCAACTCAATTGGACAATTTTGATTTTTTGTGTCAATGGGATTTGGAATCACCAGACCTTAGCACAGTATTACAAGGAACATCATATCGCTCCCGCACCCTGGCAATACTGGCATGATGCCAATGAATTTGTATTGGCTACGCCTTCGGATACAACTATTTACATTGAAATTAGTAAAAGTGATGGTACTCATCTGGCCACCCTTACTTCAATATTAGGATCACCGGCTGTGTTCAGACCAACTGGCAATTTTAAGGATTTTACGAGGCATCCTATGGATTCCAAAATCAAGGGAGCAGGAATTATGCTGAAGAGTAATGGAATTTTTTCCGTAAACATCCGAAATATTGCCTCTGATCAATTGGGTACCGATGTGTTTATAAAAGGGAATGCTTCCCTGACCAGTTTAGGCAATCCAGGTATTGGCTTGGCGTTCAGAGTGGGATACTACCGCGATGGCCCCTTGCCTTCAGAACTACCCGTCTATTCGATCATGTCGCTTTACAATCAAACTCAAGTTTCCATAAATGGTATTGTAAGTTTTGAACTGCAAGCCGGTGAGAGTTATTTATTCAGGCAACCCATAGGAACTCTTGTCGAAGCCACAAAGCCTTGTGTCATGAATACGAGTGCTTTTTTGGATGCGCCTGGTGGGTGTGGAGATGGTACATTTGACCAAATACCCCCCGTGAATAGCTTGGGAAACCGTTATTTTATCGTGCGAACTCAGGGAAATGGAATCAGCGAACAAACGACTTTGGTAGCTACGGTGGATAGTACACATTTGGTCGTCAATCGGTATAATGCAAGTGGTAATTTTTTAACGACTTCAAGCCATTTGATACCAAAGGCAGGCGGTTTTTTAACCATAGCAAATGGGGACGGTACAACGCCTTTTTCCGTTGCAGAAATTAACTCCAATCAAAATATTGCCGTATTTACAGGTTCTGCACAATCTTGTGAGGTTGATGTGTCAACCAGTTTCCCAATATCTTCTCCTTGCAATGGATCGAATTTTATTGAAACTTCATTTTTCAAAGCTTACAGAGGAAATAACCTGCCTTATTTTTGTTATGTCCTGCTTGAAGATGCAAACGCTGAGATTGATTTTAATGGAACCGATATTGAATCCATAGTTTCCAAGAGGCGACAGATCGGTACAACCAACTGGTATATGATCAATCTAAACAGCAGCCAAGTTGGGAATCCACAAACCATTTCAATATCAAGTGCCGTAAAATTATATGTGGCAATTATTCAAATAGGAGGAGGATTTTCCATGTCGGCTACCTTTTCAAATCTCGTAGATCAACCACCTGTACCCAATGTATTGTACATCAAACATGGACAATGCCCGGCTTCAAATGTTCTGTTGACGGCAGGAAATGGTAGCCGCAATTACCAATGGTATTTAAATGGGAATGCAATAGCAGGTGCTAATGATAGTTTCCTCATCACCACCGAAGCAGGAGTATATCAGATTGGCAGTTTACTAGCGTGTGGGGAATATCAGGTATCTGCGCCTGTCCCCGTGGTTTTTGATAGTCTGCCTCATGGATTTATGGAGTTTGAAACCTGTAATTTGTACCATTGGCATGATTCAACCTATAGAGAAAGTGGCACTTACACTAAGTTGTTACAAAATGAGAAAGGGTGTGATAGTTTGGCAACCCTGAAATTAATCATTCATAAAGTTACCCAAAGTTCTATGCAAGTGGCCACTTGTGAAGAATTTACCTGGCCAGTAAATGGAAAGACCTATAAGCTTAGTGGAATATATAGGGATACCCTGATTAATCAGAATGGATGTGACAGTGTCCTGGTTTTGCATTTAAATATTTTACAATCCAGTAAATTTTCCTGGGCAGTAGAAGCTTGTAAAAATTACACCTGGCCGATAACAGGAATGCAATATGATAAAAGCGGAATATACAGGGATACGCTGGTCAATCATCTCGGGTGTGATTCTATTCGGGAATTGTCATTGAAAATATTGGATGCCTCATTTCAAAATATTTCGATAGAATCATGTAGTGAATATACTTGGCCTGTAAATGGAGAAACATATCATCAGAGTGGAGTATATCTCGATACTTTTTTTAACAAGGAAGGATGCGATTCAATATGGATGCTCGATTTAAAGATCCTCTACGGTAGCAAAAATGAAGAAACAGTGAAAGTCTGCCGAAGTTACAAGTGGTCTACTAACGATAGTGTCTACTATCAAAGCGGAATTTATACAGCATTTTTTAGCAATTCATTCGGCTGTGATTCTATACGGGTTTTGAATTTGGAAATTCTTGAATCGAGCAGGGATACACAGAGAGCAGAGATCTGTAACGCCTATTACTGGCCTCTCAATGGCAAACGCTTCACCCATAGTGGAGTCTACACAGATACGCTGGTAAATCACTTAGGCTGCGATTCTATTGTGGTGCTTAGCCTAGCTGTTTATAAAGATTACAAGCATTTAGATACACAAAGACATTGTAGGGAATATTATTGGGAGGCTGCTCAAAAATTTATTTCAACAAGTGGGGATTATCAGCTTGATTTGAAGTCCCGGAACGGTTGTGATTCTATTTTGCAATTGAACCTTACCATTGATACAGAATTTTTCTCGGCAGATACCCTTTATGTTTTCGGGGATTATTTTTGGCCCGTTACAAAAACACTTTACGATAAAGAGGGAGTTTACGAATTGCGCCTACAAACTGAAAGAGGTTGTGACTCACTCTATGTATTGGTCTTGAATATTTTGAAACGAGGAGATGTTTTTATTCCAAATGTTTTTACACCTAACGGCGATGGAGTCAATGATCGCTTTATTGTTTTTGCGACTCCGGAGATTCACGAAATTCTTAGACTTCGTATTTATGATCGATGGGGCCAATTAGTCTTTGAGCAAAAGCGCTTTTCTCCCAATGAGCTTGCTTATGGATGGAACGGCTTATTTAATGGCCAGAAGGCCAATCCAGCTGTCTTTTTTTGTACTGTTGAATGGGAAGATGCTGCAGGAGAGCTTCATCTATTATCGGGCGATGTTACTCTCATTCGTTAGGTGTAAATTGAACAAATTCCATTTGAAGGGTGGCATTAATAAGATATAATATTTAGTTGCCAGGGCATTATAAATATCATAAATTTACCTTCTTAAAATAAACTTTAAATCATTATGTTTATGAAACGGTTTTTACTATTAACGCTTTCCATTGTTGCATTTTATTCTATTCAGGGTTATTCCCAAAGCGATTATGATTACGAATGGGCGCACCATAATATTGCTTTTACCTTAGCGGAAGATTTTAAGGCGGTTACCAATACTGCCGATGAATTCACAGCCCGTGGAGATGGGATGGAATTTGGCATTTTCCCATTCAGTGATGCCACCGTGGATCATTCCAATATTACCGCATATACCATTGCCATTGCAAAACACATTCAATTGGAAGAATTGGATGATGTCGATGTGGTGAACTTAAACGGCTTAAATGGGGCCTATGTTGAAGGTTACAAGTCTGGGTCCAGGTTAATTGTATTGGGTTTTATCGACCCTGACACGGATACTAATTTTTTTGCGACGATTAGTTTCAATGATAATGATGCTGTAGCTGAGGAAGAAGCCATTCGGATAATTACCAGCCTCAGAAAAAAGAAGAGTTAAATATAACCTGTAAGGAAGACATTTATAAATTCTATTGGTTCAAGCTCATAATGAGATAACCAGGAATTTTCATTGAGTTTGTTTTAGGCAGTACTTTTAATAAAGGGCAGCTACCATCTGTACTGTTCAGGTATACATGTTTTACATGGGAAGTCAAATTTTGGCCTTCTGATTAGGGTTTGAAGGAATTATGTTAAGAAATTAGTATTTTCGTTCAAACAAAACACACCAAAGATGAAAACGCTTTCAGGACAAGCGCAACAACTTCTGGAAACCTGGAAAATCAAACAACTAAATCTGGAAGATGCCTTGCAATCCTTGCAAAACGAAGCTTTACAAGAAGAGGATAAAGCTTTTTTAATTGAATCCTGGAAGAAATACCTTTCCCAACAGCGACAACGTCCAGGTTTTTTGTATATGGGTTTGGGGTCTTTTCTAGGGTTTCTTGCATGTGTTTTTACCATGATGGATGTTGCACCTTCACTGAATTCATTTTTTCTTTACGGACTTACCAGTTTTGCCATTTTGGTGGTTTTATATGGTTGCTACCTTGTGTTTGAATAAGGCAGCCAGATTAAGCGATATGACTTAACACAAGTTATCCAATTGTTTATACTGAATTCAGTCTGGATTGAATATTATTTTTAGAAGGGTTCAAAAAACTTTGAAAACCGATGGATTCAGTACTTTATTTACTCTACAAAGGGGTAGGAACCATTGCATCAAAAGCTATATAGAGCATTTAGCTTTTGTGCATTTAAGATATGTATGCCATGGGTATCAATTTCAATCACTTTGTCTTCCTTTAGTTCAGTCAGGTTGCGGATCAAAGTTTCTTTAGCAATGCCGCAATAGGAGGCGAGGTCCTCCCTTCCCAGCTGTATACAGTTTGAATTTAATTTATCGCGTAATAATTGGAGGTGAAAAGCAACTTTTTCCCTTACGTTTCCAAAGGAATTAATGGCTAATCTGGAAAGATGGTCTTGGCACAACTGGGAGAAATAGTGTTGAAAGGATGTCCACAAATTTTCTTGTATAATAATTTCTTCCAATTGCTTTCTGGAAATCGATTTAACATGTGCAGGTTCAATCACTTCGCAATGGCTGTGGAAAACACTTTGAAATAAATGATTAACTCCAGCAAAGCCGGGGCCTGTATAGAACTCAAAAATAAATTCTTTGGCTCCAACCGTATCTATTCCTTCTTTTAACAAACCACTTTCGACATAATGAATTGAATTTACTTTTTCATTCTGGGTCCACAATTTACTTTTCTTTCCAAACTCACGCGATGGGCTTTGGTTTATCAGGTTGACCACACTGGAATATTGATCCAGCTGATTAAATTCTATCAGACCCGCTAAGGTTTTGCTGGTTCTGGTTCTTGCCAACTCTCTATATTTTTGCAGCTTTTTCTCTATGACTTCAAGTAAATCTACATCTTCAAATGGTTTGACCAAATAGTCTTCTGCACCTAAATTCATTCCTTTTCTAAAATCTTCTTTTTCGGCTTTTGCTGTTAAGAAAATCAAAGGGATGGTTTGTAGAGTTGAATCTTGCTGCATAATTTTCAGAACGCCAAAACCATCCAGGTTGGGCATCATGATATCACATAAAACAAGGTCTGGTTTAAATTGCCTGGCCATTTGAATCCCTTCAAGACCATCGGCTGCTGATTGAACTTCATATTGAGAAAGTTCAAGAATTTCCTGAATGTTTTCGCGCATGCCGGCATTGTCTTCAATGACTAATATTTTATACTTTGTGCTCATGATTGATTAATCTGATTTTGAATTTTGAGCCCTTGTTTTCCTTCGAACTGAATTCCATGCGTCCCCCAACGGAAGAGAGATACTTTTGGACTATGTTCAGGCCAAGGCCTGTTCCTTGAATATTCAAAACATTAGAAGCTCTATAAAAAATATCAAAAATAAAATCTTGTTCTTTTTGAGGTATCCCAATTCCATTGTCTTCAATATCAATGATAAATTCCTGGTCTTCTCTGGATAAGTTAACTTTTATTTCTGATTGTTCACCACTATATTTAATTGCATTTGACAACAAATTGTATAAAATATGGCGAATGCAGGTCCTGTCGGAAAGTATCATAAAGTCCTCGTCATCTACCTTAGCATAAAAGAGGAGACTTTGGTTATTCTTTTTAAGGTAATTGAAATCTTCAATGATTTCTTGAATAAATTCCCGAAGTGAAAATTTTTCTAGTTTTAAGACAAACTGTCCTTCCTCAATCCGGGTAAGACTGAGAAATTCATTCAGAATTCCATTGAGATAATGAATATTAATTTTTATTTTGTGAATGTGTTTATTGCGTTGTTCAAGATGCTCTGGACTGTGGTATCGGTCGATTAGGCTCAAGGAACTTAAAATGTTGGCCAAAGGTGTCCGAAACTCATGGGAGGCAACAGAGATGAATCGTGATTTTAATAAATGAAGATTTCGTTCTTTTTCGAGCGCATTGACTAACTCTGCTTCGTTTTCTTTGAGTTTGCGTTCTGCAAGACTCCTTTGGGTAATTTCTGTTTCTAGATTTTGGTTGATGACACTTAGTTGATTTAAGCTGTCCTGAAGTTGGCCGGTTCTGGATTCAACCATATTTTCCAGATTTTTATTCAAAAACCACAGATTTTTTTCTGCTTCTTTTTGAGCGGTCAAATCATGGATGACACCGGTAAAATAAGTTTGATTATTGATGGAAAAGCGGCTAACCGCTAATCGAATGGGAAACAGGTCTCCAGTTTTCTTAACACCCAAAACCTCCCTGCCAATCCCAATGATATTTTGCGTTCCATGTTCCAGGTGATTACGAAGGTATTGGTCGTGTTGGGTTTTATGAGGATCGGGCATCAGCTGACTGATGTTTTTGCCAATCAATTCCTGGGCTTCATAACCAAAAAGTTTTGAAGCACTGCCGTTTAGCATATTGATAATCCCTTTATGGTCTATGATGATGATGCCATCGATTGCGGTTTCGAAGACAGATTTGAAAAAACCGCCATCTACCAAATGAGCATCGAATTGTAAGGGGAGATCAGGTATTGACAAGGATCACAATTTACATTGACAAATATCAATAGAAACGGTTACATTAAGCCTCATTTTTGTAAAAAAAGAAATATGGATGTAAAAGCACCTGTTAGTGAAATTATGACGACAAACTTGGTTACGGTTACTCCGGAAGACAATCTGGTAACGGTAAAGAAGTTATTTGAAGACCATGCCATTCACCACATTCCGGTAGTTCATTTTAGGGACTTGGTGGGATTGGTATCAAAATCTGATTTTCTATTGTACTGCAACTCAATGGTTTCAGAGCATAAAGTGGATGTTCAGGAAGATCAAAAACTAGCCTTTACCAAAGTAAAACAAATTATGGTAAATCGCTTGGGCAAACTTGAACCAGATGACCGGATAGAGGTGGCAATAGACGTTTTTTTAACGAACTATTTCCATTGTTTACCTGTTGTAAAAGGTAGTGAGTTGGTAGGATTAGTAACTCCTTATGATATTTTAAGGCGGTTGGCATGATGAATTTGATTTTTTGTGGGATTCCTGATGAAAATTACTTTGTTTGGAGAGCAGAAACATTAGGTTTGCTTAAAGTGAATGGTATTAAGTTTAATTTTCAGGAGTTAACCGCATTATCTGAACTGATGAAAAGAGGAATTACGAAATTACCCTGTATTTTGGTAGGTAACCGGATTACCCAATTGGATGAAATAATTTGTTTGTATCATGAAAGCATTTAATCATATATTATGTCCATATGATTTTTCTGATTTTTCAGAAAAGGCATTGGAGTATTCTATTCAACTAGCCGGATGTTCAGACAGTAAACTGACGGTCATGCATGTTTTGGTAAATCCTTTTCTTTTTGAAGGAGGCAATCCCTTATTGACCAGTAATATTCTGGCTCAGGATTTATTGGAAAAAATTAGAAGTGAGGAGCGTGCCAAACTTGATGAATTGAAGCAGAAAATTAGTTCGGATCATCCTCAACTGAACATTGATATGCTGGTTGCTGAAGAAAATGATATCGGAGAGGCCGTACTTCATGTCCAGCAGCGCATTGGAGCAGATGTAGTGGTCATAGGATCACATGGCCGCAAAGGTCTAAAACGCGTTTTTCTGGGTAGCGTAGCAGAAGCGATATTGCGCGATGCGAAGTGTCCGGTTTTGATTGTAAAATAATCTTAAAAACAATTTTTATGAGCTATCTAACGAGATTTTCACGTGAGTTTCCATGGTTTGGAAATTTACCCAATTGGATGGATGATTTTTTTGAAGGTGAATCCCTTAAAGGAGCAGAGTTGACGGTGCCAGCGGTCAATGTACTTGAAGCCATCAAACATTTTACCTTGGAGATGGCTGTACCCGGAATGGAAAAATCGGACTTTAAAATTTCCGTAAATGATCACGTTATGACGATATCTTCAGAGAGTAAATCGGAAATTAAGGAAGACGAAAAAGGAAAAATAAAACGCAGAGAGTATAATTATGCTAAGTTTAGCCGAAGTTTCACGCTACCATCAAATACTGATGTGAGCAAGATTGGAGCATCTTATGAAAATGGAATTTTGAGTATTCACATCCCCAAGATGGAACTTGAATTATCCAGCAAAGGAAAACAAATTCAGATTGATTAATATCGGGTGACCCTTTATACAGAAAAAAGCCGGAAATTTCCGGCTTTTTTATTTTTAGTTTGGGCTTTTTACCCTATAAATTTATTGATGGTCTTATAGCAGGTTATTGTAAAATGGAATCTCTGTCATAGCCTCCTTTTTCTGTAATGTCTTTAAAGAACAATTCTGCTTCTTCATTCTGTTTTTCGAGAGTCCAGTCGTCGGTCACGGTGGTCTCAATCCAAATGGTTCCGGATTTTCTAAATACCTGAACATAAAGACCAAACGCATCCTGAAAAGTTTGTTCCACATGGGCCACCGTGTCGGTTGGATGAATTTCCAAACTACCCGCTTGGTGTTTTGTACGGCAATTGCGAATCAGCGTATCATTTGCAATCATATGTTCTTTTCGTGAACCGCCGTGTAGGCTGTGCGGCTGTCTGAAAAACTCCAATTTCAAATAAGGATATCGAGTACTAAACTTTTCCTGAACCTGAGCCAATGACAATGAATCTTCAACCTGTATAAACATATTCTATTGATTTAATCGTGAAGGGCCAATACTGGAATGTCCAAGTGGTAGGCAATTTTTTTGCTTGAACTTTCGGTTACCAGCCGTTCAAAAAAATGATGTTTGCGCGGTACCAGCACGATTAGATCAATATCATGTTGGGCGCAATATTCCTTTAAACCGTCCACCACATTTTCTTTTTGAACTACGTGGTACGATACTCGGTTTAAATCAGGCATTGCATCTAGCTTTTCATCTATTAGACTTTCTGAAATCAGTGGAAAATCTTCGATTTCTGTTTCGATTGTAACAATATGTATCCGAGCATCAAACGCTTCTGAAATTTTAACCAGCGGCTGTAAAATGTATTTATTGGAGAATGGCTTTCTATCGTAAGCAAACAAAATATTCTTAAGTTCTACGAGATGTGATTCCTGATGAATTGCAAGAACCGGAATGGAACCATGACGGAAAAGAAAGGTGGTTGTGCTGCCCAGTAATCTTTCTGCGAGGTAACTTTGATTGTGGAGGCCTAAAATGATTAAGTCACAATGGTTTTCTTTTGCAATTGACTCTATGACTTCTGATGGTTGTCCAAAGACACAATCCAATGTAGTGGGTTGATTAATTTTTGTGTCATGTATAACCTGATGAATCAGGGTTTGCAAATTATCCATTTTGGTTTTCCTAATCTCCTCCAGGCTGGAGGCATCAGGAACATAAACAAACGAATCGGCTGATACTACCGGAATTTGGTAGACGTGTATCACATGCAATTGTGATTGAAGCGTTTCTGCCCATCTTAATGCATATACCAACTGATTGTAGCTCAGTGGTCCCATATCCAATGCAATGAGTATTTTATTCATAGAATACCTCCTCATCTTTGATGCTGTAAAGTTACAAAATTATCGGGGTGAGGAAGTGATTTTAGTCAATCTATTCAATGACTACAATCAATGAATGAACGATCGAATTTCACTAACTTGGTGACTTGTAAAATCTTACTTTTGGTGAATAAGAAAAGAATACTGATACCGATTGATTTTTCTAAAAGCGCTGAAGTTGCATTAGAGTACGGTTTAAAATTAGCTAAAAACGAGAAGTCAGAAGTGTCCATATTGCATGTAGTTTCACCTTTTGGTGGACTTAATGAAGGGGTATTACAGATATATGATTTTGAAGTTTACGTAGAGGAGAAAAGCAAAGCATTAAGTGTATATGTGGATAAAATTCTGAAAAGGTTGAATATTCGTAAGATTGCACTTAGTACATTCTGTGAAACTGGGCAACCCGCTGAAACCATTTTCAATTTTGGAATGAAGCACAATGTGGACTTAATGATCATGGGTAGCCGAGGCGGTAGTAATATTTCAAAAATTATTCTAGGTAGCACGAGTCAGGAGTTAATCAGCATGACCCGTATCCCCATTCTGCTGATCCCTCCTGATTTGGCGTTTGAGGATATGAAGTCAAGAGTATGTTTTGCGACTGATTTTCATTTAAAATTGAATAAAAAGGCTATCCGTCTTTTTGAACAGTTTGCTTTCATCAATAAGGCTACTGTTCGATTTGTCCATGTTTATCCACCCGGAGAAGCAGTGTTTAAAGAGAAGCACGAAGCAATTGCCGACCTGGTATTTCCCCGTCTTAAGAAACAGATTAAATACATAGAATCTGAGCAATTTGAAGCAAGTATCGATTCTTATATGATCAATAGTGAATCAAATTTGTTGATTTTGCTTCCCCATGAACACAACGTTTTATATTATTTGTTTTTCAGGGGTCATACTTTACCCATTGTCAAAAAACTTAGGTATCCGGTACTTATTCTTCATGAGTTAGATTGAAGTCGTTGTCAAATAGCATGTGGGTATTCTTTAACTTCGAATGGCTCATTTGTGGAAGATTTCGGATATTTGGTCTTCCATGTATGAAATTTTAACAGGAACTATTCTCATCAGCTTATTGCATGCATTTATTCCGAGCCATTGGTTACCCTTGGTGACGTATGCCAAAATGCAAAATTGGAGTAAATCTGAAACTATGCGTACTTGCTTTTATATGGCTTTGTCGCATGTTTTAAGTACCGTTGTATTGGGATTTATTTTAGGTAAATGTTTTTCTTATTTTAAGACTGATTATTCAAGCATTTTATTTTGGATAGGCCCAGGTGTTCTCATTGGTTCAGGATTGTATTTTATTTATCGACACCATACGCATCATCATTTTCATATTGATGATCATATGCTGGATCAGACCCGATCCCATAAGCAAATCATCTATGCATTGCTCGCCTATATGTTTTTGTCACCTTGCCTGGAAATTGAAGCATACTTTTTAAATGCCGGATTATTTGGAGACGGACTGCTTATTGCATGTATTCTAAGTTATAGTGTATTGAGTATAGGTGGTATGGTTTGTTGGGTATACCTAGCATTACAGGGTCTTCAGAGGTTGGATGCACATAAATGGGAACACAATGCCGGTATCATAACCGGGGTGATTATGGTCATAACAGGTATTTTAGCAATATTTATTTGATTATTTTACAGAATTCCTAAAGGGTTGGTCAGAACCATGCCTTAGGAAGGACACTTTTCTTGATCAGAATGACAAGATGTCTGAACAGATACAGGTAAATGAGAAAGTAGAGGAGACAAGCCAAAGCATAAGCTGCATTTGCTCCTTCCAAACCAAACCGATGTATACCATAGGTGGAGCAAACCAACAATATACAATGAAAACTCAAGTCTGCTTTCAATCCAGTCCTGAACATAGCTTTAGAAGCTATCAATAAGGATAATAAACCTGCACAAGTTTTAAAAAAATCTCCAATCATCTGATATCCGAATAATTGTTCCATTGGCTTGAAACTATCCGCAAGAAAAATCATGATGATCAAATGTCGGAAAAACCAAATGCCTAAACAAATAACCATCATCGCGATGCCAATTCTTGTAAAGGCTTTTCGCATTTCATGAATTAAATCAGCAGATTCTTTTGTAGCCGAAAGTTTTGGTATAAAATACACCATCATGATGTTACTGATCACAGTCAGGTAGCGTTCGGACAAGCTAAACATTGCTTGCCATAAACCTGCAGACTGAGTATCAAGTTTGGCTTCAACCTGTTCACGAATAAGCATCATGGTAGTCATCCAACTCAAGGAGGTCAATGCAGCAAACAGACCAAAGCGAATGAGTTTCATGGACAGATTTTTGTCAATTCGGAATTGAAACCAATCTCTTCGTAGGTAAGATGATTTTTTTAACACTATAAATCCTGAAACTGTAACCAATATACCATACATGGAATTAGAAAACAAAGCACCAGACAATTCAAATCGGTATACAAAGTAAGATGTAAAAACCATGTTTAATATGGCGGCCATGCTATTGACAAATGCAAGTTTCTTAATTTCGCCGAGACCATTGAGTAAGCCGGTAACCAGGACTTGTCCTGAAATTAAAATGAGTAAACTTCCAAATAAAATAAATACCGCTGAAAAATTAATGTCATTGAAGATCCAATGTGTTAGATAAGGGTAACTTATGAAAACCAATATACTCCCTGCAACAGTGCCTAACAGGATCATTCCAAATGCAGTGTTAATCAACTTCTGAAGCTGCGTAGGTTGGTCTTTGAACTCAGAGATGTATTTGATCAAACCTACGGATATAGAAGCGGTAGCGATGACCAAAATCATTCCGCTTATGTTGGCAAACTTGCCAATGTAGGCTGTTCCGGATGGCCCAAGGTAGTGGGCGGTTATTTTAGTAATGACCAGGCCTGTAATTAAGTTGATGATAGAATAGACACCACTGTATAGACTGGTCTTGTAAAAATTCATTTGGATTCAATATTTTTCGACAGTTGAGAATCTTTGTTTGGAGTGGAAAGCTTCATTGCAAGAAATGGAGAAAGTGCTACCCATGTTTGCGGCAAATAGGGTAACAGTCGATTTAAGATTTTCGTGAGGAAGTTTTTATAAAATTTTGTATAGTATGTATTGTAGAAACCCAATTGCGTTTCAAATTTAAATCCAGCCTCATTGGCTGCCTTGCGGTATTCTGAAACCGCAACCAGTCGCTCAACCCAGGCTCCGGTTATAGGGTCTCGGGTATTGCTCGGGTGTTTTATTGGAATTGGATATCTTGCTGTAAGCTGAAATTCTTTTACTTGTTGGATGATTTCATTTTGAAGATATCCTCTGGTGAGGATTGCCAGGTTTGCCAGGTTTTCGGAATCAATTTCAGGAAAAGTATCCTGGATAATTTTGGTCCGAATTTTTATTCCACAGTTGGCCGTGTTGAGTGTCGGATTATCCATTTCAGTGTTACTTCCAACATGCTCATATCGGTGATGAATTTTGCGATGAATTGCAAGTACCAGAGGATTGTGTTGATTGGCAGAAGTCGTCAGCACCATCGAAAAACCAGGGGAGGATAATTTATGTATTTCTTTGAAAAAGCTTCTGTAATCTGGAAGGTGTTCAATCACATTGCGAGAAGCCAATGCAATGGGTCGGATACGTTGGTTTGTACAATAGGTAATTAGATGGTGGGTATCACCAACTACGAAATGTTCCGGTTCGGCATCCAGATGCTGTCCCAGGATTTTTATGCCTTCGATGTATTCATTCGAAATATCATGACAAATACATTGCAAACCCATTCTGCAAACCAACAAGGCAAAAAATCCGATACCAGCACCATGATCAACAATGACCATGTCTGGATGAATTTCATTGCGATCTGAAAGGCAATGATACAACATGAACGCATTGCATTCGCTGACATAGTCTAACTTGCCAAGGTCAAAACGGAAATATGATTTTACACTTTCGTGAACAGGAAGAGACTCCACTTTCAGTTTTCGAATGTCATGAGCTAGCCGTTTAGCTTCATGAAGGATGTTTTCTTGAGAATATCTTAAGTTCAAAAAGTTACATTTTAGGGGGATGTGGATCAATAAATTGCCGGTGCCAAAGTTCTGCTGTCATAATTCTCCACAACTCATGCTGTCGAAAGCGCGTTGGAGATTTTTCAAACTCTTTTTTTACGCGTGCACCTTCGATCCATGTCCGGCTGAGGAAAAGGGGATCATTAATGAGTTCACGGATCGGCATGTAAAGCGGTCCGATAGTCCAATGATCGGTAGGAGTAGCAAAACCAATTTTATCTTTTCTGTGGAGAATGGGTTCAGGGACAATATGTTTCATCGATTCTCTGAGTATAAATTTTTGAACACCTTTATGAATTTTATAAGCATCGGGTAACATAAACGCAAATTCTACTAAGCGGTGATCTAAAAATGGAACTCTGCTTTCAACGGAGTGCGCCATTGAGTTTCGGTCTTCCCAACGTAGCATATGAGGCAGGTGGCTACGGGTTATACCATGGTAAAGTGCTTGAACAAAGCAGTTTTGAGGTAAACTATTTTCAGATTCCAAGCCAAACTCCTGTGAATAAAATGTTTGTGTAGAATACTTGTGGTACTCTGTTTGCCTGAGCTTATCGAATTTACCCTGATAGGCAATGAAGGAAAGGTACAGTTGTTTGGTCAATGCTTTTAGACCATGATATTTACCATAATGCCAAATATTGTTTAGCAATTCATTAAGCTGATTCGAATGAAACTGCTGTGCCAATAAGTATTTAAAATAATAAGGGTAACCCGCAAACAGTTCATCACCACCTTGTCCATTCAAAAGAACCGTAATCCCTGATCTTCGGACATTTTGGTAATTTTGGTAAGCTGAAAAAGGGCTGGCACCAGAAGTGGGTGCATCCTGATGGAAAATCCATTTTTGAATTTGTTCGATGGAGCAATTTTGTTCCCCCGTGTGAAAAGTCTGATTGAAACCTCCTAATTTTAGTACTTCCTCTATATAAGGTCTTTCATCATATTCTTTCCCTTCATAATAAACTGAAAATGTGCGTATGGAGTCTTGAGTTAATTTTCTTGCTACACTACTGATGGATGACGAATCAATACCTCCGCTTAGGGCAATGCCTAAAGGGACATCCGATCTCAAGCGTAACTTAACTGCGTCTGTTAAAAGCTGGTTGGTTTTTTCCTTTGCGGATTCCCAGGGAATAGAAACATTGGTATGGCTGAGGTCGAGATGCCAATATTTTTTTATTCTTATCCCTTGGGCATTCACCAATGCATAAGCACCTGGTGGCAACTGGTGAATATCCTGGAAAAAGGTTTCGTTTGATTCAAATAAGGCAATATCCCGCAGAAAGCGAATCATCACCGATTCATTTACATTTGCCTTAACGAGTCCAGTCGTTACCAGTTGTTTTTCCTCAGAGGCCCATATGAATTTTTGATTACCATAATAATATACAAATGGTTTAACTCCAAGGCGGTCTCTTGCGACAAACAAGCATTTATTTGCTTTATCATAAAGGACAAAAGCAAACATGCCAATAAATTTTTGTAAACAATCAACACCCCAATGAAGATAAGATTTAAGGAGCACTTCTGTATCGCTCGAACTTCGGAATTTCATTCCATAAGCTTCCAGCTCGTTTTTAATTTCAAGGTAATTGTAAATCTGGCCATTAAATGTAAGATAGCACGTTTCATCTTCATCTGTATAAGGTTGATGACCTCCAGCACTTAAATCTATGATGGCAAGTCTTCTGAAACCCATTCCAAGATTGCCTTGGGTTTTTTCAGGCAAAGCGCGATGCTGAATTTTAATCTCGTCAATACTATCTTCAGCGGAATGTCTTTCAGCAAAATTATTTTCGGTTGAAGCCAAAAGAAAGCCTTCGTCGTCAGGACCACGATGTCGAATCACCCGTGTCATGGCAAGTAACTGCTGGGTGTGGATGGGAGATCCATCGAGATGAAAAATTCCTGCTATTCCACACATAGTAACTTTACAAAGGTAAAACTCCCTCCAATATTGTGAAGCTTTCAAAATCCGGAATTCTGAGATTTATCTGTGGCCTGTCTATCTTTATGCGCTGATCGTGAAAAAGGTATTGATTATCAACTATTATTGGCCGCCTTCAGGCGGTTCAGGAGTGCAACGCTGGCTGAATTTCGTCAGGTACCTGAGATTATTTGGCTGGGAGCCTGTGGTCTATACGGTATCTAATGGCGAGTACCCTTATCTTGATAAAGGACTGGAAGAATTGGTGCCTGAAAGCGTTGAAGTGATTAAAAGACCCATTTGGGAACCTTACCAATGGTTTCGACGATTGTCTCGAAGGAAAACCCAAATTGATCCAACCATTTTTGGGCAATCGGGAAAGCCCTCCTTTATAGGTCGCTTAGGTTTATGGGTAAGGGCAAATTGTTTCATTCCTGATCCCAGGGTATTTTGGGTGAATTCTTCGGTCCGATTTCTTAAAACCTATCTTAAATTACACCCTGTGGATTTGATTGTGAGTACGGGACCACCCCACAGCATGCATTTGATTGCTTGCAAATTAAGAAAAGTTACCGGTGTGAAATGGTTGGCAGATTTTCGAGATCCATGGACTCAATTATTTTTTTATAAATCTCTTCCGTTGACTCCATTGGCTAGAAAAATTCATCAGCGATTGGAGCGTAAGGTTTTGAAAACGGCTGATGCTGTAGTGACCGTCAGCCCTCATTGTAAGATGGGTTTGATGGATCAATTGAATCGGGAGGTACAAGTGATCACCAATGGATATGAGCCTTTTCCTAAACCAGCGCATGTACCTAAGAATGAAAGCATCATCATGTTGTATACGGGAGTTTTGACTGCAGACCGTAACCCTGTTTTACTTTGGCAACAATTGAGTTTATACTTGAGTGAGCATCAAAGTTTTGCTGAAAAATTTGAATTGATTTTTGTGGGTAATATTGATCCGGAAGTCATTGTTTCTGCAAAAGAAAATGGCATCACAAAAGTTCAAACATTTGCACCTATGCCTCATGCTGATTTACAATCCTATTTGTGGAGAGCAGATTGTCTCCTATTGATAGGAGTACCTGATGAAAAAGGTGTTGTTACAGGAAAATTTTTTGAATATCTGTACGTGAATAAACCTATACTCTGTATTTCACCCGAAGGAAGTGATCTGGAAGTCTTAATTCGAGAAACAAATTCAGGTTGCCATGCGGATTTTATGGATGGTCAGGGCATAGCGGTTGCGATTTCTGAAACTATGCGACAAATGAATGGAGAATTTCAACCTGAACGGAGCAAAATTGAAAATTTTTCGAGAAAAAATCTAACTCGTCAATTGGCCAAATTGATGGATGCCATGATTGGCTAAAGTCCAGGCATTGGCCTATTCATTATGGGTTTTGGCGCATCCATTCTTTATATCCAACAAAGCCCATAAAACCAATGAGCAGTAAGGAACAAACCATGGATAACATTTTTCCAAGATGGAATGAATTGGGTTTGAACTCCATCACGATTTCATGATTTCCTGAGGGAATTCTGGCGGCACGCAAAGTGTAATTCACTCTGATCAAAGGATGTTCTTTTCCATCGATATAAATTTTCCAACCTAAATCAGGCCCATACCAGATTTCTGAAAATACAGCCAATTGTTCGGTACTAAGGTTGGCATTGTATTTTATTTTATTGGGAGAATATTGGCTGAGTTCAATAGATCCAGTTCCGTCTGGATTCAATCCGTTTAATTCATTTTTATACATCTGGTCCACCACTGCAGTTTGTTTAGTCTGTATTGAAGCAAGGGTTTGGATTTCTTCATCAGGAGTTGAAACATATTGAATGTTTTGAACCAACCACACAGGTCCATTCGCGCTTGGATTGGGTAACACTTGTTCTTTACCCGGTTGACCCAGAATAAAATATTTTGTATTCAACATGTTCATCACTTGCAATCCTGCCAAGAGTTGAGTTAATGAGGAGTCCGAAGTGGCTTGAGAGAGTTGAGCTCCTAAGGTTTGTATTTCTTTGTCGAGATGATGATCAATAATATCCTGATATCGCTGAAGTTTTGCTGGATGGTAGCCTCCTACATTTTTGTGATGGAAGGAAGGGACACTGCTGTTAAAAGTATTTACCGTGAGATCAAGAATCCTATAATAGGATTTATCCTGAAGAATTTGTTGATCTACTGCACGTGGTTTTTGAACCGCAGATGAACGCGATTTTGAAACAAAATCATCTTTGTGGACATATCGCGTTGCGATACTTCCAAAATCCACTAAGAGTAAACTTGATATCAGCACAACCAGAAATTTCTCTTGGATTTTTTTTCTGGCATATAGCCATAAGGCACCCGCTGAAATAGCAATAAAGAAAAATGAACGGAATGCATCTTGCTGCAATAGAGATTTCCGGTCTTCAATCAATGCCGGAAGGCTGAATCCTTGATTAACATAGCTGGAATCTGAAAGATGTTCAAACCCAAACAGGCTACTACCTAAAATGGCAACGATCAGGCATAATCCTCCTGTAAGGCCTGCGCTGATGAACAGATTTTTTTGGGCTTGTTGAGAGGGAAGTGATGAAGAAAGCCATTCCTTAATGGCTAACATAGCCAGTACGGGAACAAAATAAGATACCACGGATAACACGCTGCTGGGAGCTCTAAATTTTGAATACAAGGGCAGGTAATCAAACAAAGGTCGATTTAAGATGGAAAAATGTTTTCCCATTGAAAGCAATATGCCAAAGAAAACAGCAGCCGCGATCCACCATTTCAATGGTCCACGAACCGTTAGTAAGCCTAAAGTGAATAAAAAGCAAATGATGGCACCGAAATAAAATGGACCACTGGTAAATGGAAGTGAACCCCAATACAATGGAGCTTGGAATCTTTTTGGGGGTTGGTATCCTTTTTGACGAAGATCTTTTGCTGTTGCAGATGTTAAGCTTGCAGGCTCAGAAGTACCGCCGCCGGCTGCTCCTGGAATAATACAGGCTAAGATATCCTGGGTACCATTACTCCAATTCATTGCATAATCCCATTGCAGCCCAGTTTTATTGACGTCTGCATTGGCATCATCAGCCCTTTCTTTTAGAATGTGTCCACCACGCATGGTTTCTTTTGCATACTCATACGTTGGAAAAATACTGCTTGCAGAGGCTAAGAATGCTAAAGTAAGCACTGCTGCCAACAATAAGGAAGGTATTATAAAAGCCTTCGCTTCTCCCTTTTTTAAATAGTAAAATGCATAGGAACAAATCAATGGTGCGGTCAGTAGAAACAGATAATAACTCATCTGTACGTGATTATTCAAAATATTGATGCCCATGCCCAATGCAAAGAGTGCGGCGCCTGGTAAAAATTTACCTCTGTAAGAAAGAATGATACCGGCTAATATATAGCCCGCCATTCCCAATACCACCAATTTGGGTAAATGCCCAGCTTCCCAAACGATAAAATTGCCAGTCACCAGGAAAGTAGCTAAACTACCTGTAAAAGCCCAAGGAACCGACAGTCCGATGACCAGATAAAAAACATAAAAGGAAACCGCACATAGAAAGAAAATGGAAATTGGTCCGGAGAGAAATCCAAGGCTTAATGCTTTTTGAACATAGCTTAAGAAATTGTAATGGGTTGGTGTGGAAATTTGATAGGAAGGCATCCCACTAAACATGCTTTCGGTCCATAGGGCAGGATCGTCAGGAAATTGCTTATTATGTGCAATGATTTCGGCTGCAGAGCCTTGCCATGAGGTAACATCACCTTGTTGAATGGACTTGCCCTGCCAGTGCGGGAAAAAAAAATAAGAAATGATGAGGATGAATAACAAAATGCTTATTCCATGAGGTAAAATCTTTGACAGAAGTGGGTTTTTCATGACGAATGATTTGTATTAAGGCAGAGCCTATATGGCCTACCATGCACAAGCAAAAATACAAATTAGGTTCGTTCTAATTCTTCTATTCTTGGTCAGGCTTGCATGAGAAGGTTGCCATTGGAGATATTCAGTGAAAATGGTTTCTTCTTACTTCCGGTTATCAAGAAGCGATGGCTTACAGTAGAAAGTTTAATTTCCTTTAATCAAAATGAATCAAACTTTAAAACCAATAATTTATCGTAACCCGGCATTAATGGTTTCTAAAATCGCTTGATCTGGAATCAATTCTTTTTCTTTCAATTGGTTGAGCGGCGTCAAGGTTGTGTTCAACAATTCATGCAAATCCTCTTGGTTCTCATCGATATAAATCAAGCCGGTAAGAATTTCATTATCGCGTTGTGATTTTTGCAGAGCGCCTACTGCAGATTCTTTTTGAGTAGGGTCCCAGCCTTGCTGCAGTTTGCGGAGGGCAAGTATTGACCCGTCATGCATTTTGAGTTGTACACTTTCGCCGGGGCCATATTGTGCAGTGATCTCTTGTGATGGAGGAACAAAATCCAAAGTTGAAGTGGCATCGACGTGCTGCCTTACATAATCATAGGATTTTGTTGACCCAATGTTATTGTTAAATGTTACACAGGGTGAAATGACATCAATCAGGGCAAATCCAGGATGGGCTAAGGCTGCTTTTATAAGAGGAATTAATTGAGTTTTATCACCTGAAAAGGAGCGGGCAACAAATCCGGCACCCAATTCAATAGCCAAGCCTGGAAGGTCAATATGGTGAAATGCATTGACGATGCCTGATTTACTTTTTGAACCCTTGTCGGCAGTCGCAGAATCTTGACCTTTGGTAAGCCCGTAACAACCGTTATTCATAACGATGTAAGTGATGTTCAGGTTTCTGCGAATGAGGTGAACAAATTGACCAATTCCAATGGAAGCAGAGTCACCATCTCCCGATACACCAAGATAAATGAGATCGCGGTTTGCTAGGTTAGCACCGGTTGCAACGGAAGGCATACGACCGTGTACAGAATTAAAACCATGTGAGTTCCCCAGAAAATAGGCAGGGGTTTTAGAGCTGCACCCAATTCCAGAGAGTTTGGCCAGGCGATGGGGTTCAATATTTAATTCAAAACAAGCTTGAATCAATGCCCCGCCAATGGAGTCGTGTCCGCAACCAGCACATAAAGTAGACAAAGATCCTTCGTAGTCTTTTTTACGGTAACCTAATGCATTAACGGGTAATTCTGGATGTCTGAAATTAGGACGTTGATAACTCATGTTACAGGAAATTATTATTAAATCGTTTGAGGTTCATTACCGGAAGATGAGGGTTGAGGTTGTTGGTCCAACAGCTTTAATATGTGGACTTCAATTTGTTGAGCTGTGATGGGTAGACCATCATAATTCAATACTTTAATCAATTTAGAAGGTTGAATCTCCAATTCATTGATCAAAAGACTACGCAATTGGCCATCTCTGTTTTGTTCAATGACAAATACTTTATGATGGTTGCGAATAAAATCTTCCACTTCCTGGTTGAATGGAAAAGATCGAATTCGTAGGGCATCTATCTCAAGATTATGAGCGGCCAGATGATCTTTTGCTTCAAGAGCCGAAAACATAGTGGTACCATAAAAAATCATTCCATATTCGCTGTTTTGTGAGGTTTGGAAAGTCTCTGGAGGTGGGACATATAATTTAATGGTTTCCCATTTTTTTGAAAGACGATCAACGTTTCTCTTGTATGCTGCCCCATCTTCAGTATAAATAGCATATTCATCCCTTGATGATCCTCTGGTGAAATACATTCCGCGGGTTGGATGAGTACCAGGGATCGTCCGGTAACAAATACCATCACCATCCACATCGAGGTATCTACCGAAACGTTCCATTTGTTCCAAGTCGTTGGCCGATAATACCTTTCCACGTTTAAAATCCGATGCCTGGAATTGTAATGGTTCTGAAATATGATCATTCATTCCTAGATCTAAATCCGACATGACCATTACAGGAGTTTGAAGTTGTTCTGCCAAATCAAATGCTTCACGGGTCATGTCAAAACATTCTTTTGGCGTGGAGGGAAAAACTAACACATGTTTGGTATCCCCATGCGAGGCATAAGCTGCAGATAAAACATCTGATTGCTGTGTTCTGGTAGGCATACCGGTTGAAGGTCCAGCCCTTTGTACATCGATGACCACTGCCGGAACTTCGGCGAAATACGCCAATCCTAAAAACTCCTGCATCAAAGATATTCCAGGTCCACTGGTGGCAGTAAATGACCTGGCTCCGTTCCACATTGAACCTATCACGATTCCAACAGCGGATAATTCATCTTCTGCCTGTACGATAGCAAAATTTTTTCGCCCGGTTTCAGGATCGATTCGATAAGATTCAGCATAATCGCTAAATGCATCAACTACCGAAGTAGAAGGGGTTATGGGATACCAGGCAGCTACGGTAGCACCACCATATATGGCGCCAAGGGCACAAGCTGCATTGCCTTCAAACAATATTTTATCTTTTAGTAAATCCCTTCGTTCCAATTGAAAAGGAATTGGAAAATTATAGTGATCTCTGATGTATTGACTGCCTAATTCCAATGCATGGTGATTGGGTGCGATCAATTTTTCTTTTCCTGAAAATTGTTCAACAATGATTTGTTTTAAAACATCCATTTCCATGTTGATCAATGTACTCAAAGCACCAACATAAATAATGTTCTTAAACAACAATCGTTGTCTTGGATCGCTATACTCTTTGATGGTTATTTCAGTCAGAGGTATGCCAATAAAATGAATATCGTCTCTTAAAAAATCTTTTTGAAGTGGTTTTGTATTGTCGTAGATGAAATAAGATCCGGATTTCAATCCCTTAATATCGGCTTTCATACTTTGAGGATTGATGCAGACCATGATATCTACACCTTCCCTACGTCCCAAATATCCTTTTTCACTGATCCTTACTTCATACCAAGTCGGGAGACCCTGAATGTTTGAAGGAAAGATATTTTTTGGTGTAACAGGGATTCCCATTCTGAATATGGCTTTGGCAAACATATTGTTGGCACTGGCTGATCCTGTTCCATTGACATTCGCAAAGCGAACGACAAAATCATTAATCACTGGATGTGTTTGCATGACCCTGCTTTGGTAACTTGATATAAATATTTTTGCATATCCCAAGCGGCTGTTGGACATCGCTCTGCACACAGACCGCAATGTAAACACACATCTTCATCTTTCACCATGACTCGCGTTGTGGGCAAGAGATCTGAAATGTAAAGGTCTTGAAATAAGTTATGTGCTGGTGCATTCAGCCTGGTTCTTAAATCGGTTTCTTCACCGTTTTCTACAAATGAAATGCATGAAGTCGGGCAAATATCAACGCAAGCATCGCATTCAATACATTTGGAAGTTGTAAACACTGTTTGAATGTCGCAATTCAAACATCGTTGTGCTTCCTTAAAAGCAGTGGCTTTGTCAAAGCCAAGTTCAACTTCTTTTTTCCGGTCCTTTAAGGTTAAGCTTTTATCCGCCTGAGGAACAATAAACCGGATGTCATCAACAATTTTATTGTCATAAGCCCATTCATGAATCCCCATTTTTTGTGAAACCAGATTTACTGTTGGAGGTAATCGGTTTGCCAAATTATCGCCTTTGCAAAACAAGTCGATGGATATGGCTGCCTGGTGCCCTTGAGCTACCGCGGTAATGACATTTTTCGAACCAAGAGAGGCATCACCACCAAAGAATACGCGTGGTAGGGTGGACTGAAAAGTCAATTCATCCAGTTCCGGTAACTCCCATTGATTAAATTGAATGCCCAGATCTCTTTCAATCCATGGAAAACTATTCTCCTGTCCAATGGCCAATAATACTTCATCTGCTTCTATAAACACTTCTGGTTCTCCAGTAGGTAAGAGTTTTCTCTTATTATTTTCGTATACGACAGCCACCTTTTCAAATTTCATCCCTTTTAACTGGCCATTTTCTACAACAAAGGATTTGGGGACATGGCAGTCCAGAATCGGAATGTCTTCATGCAGTGCATCTTCTTTTTCCCAGGGAGAAGCTTTCATTTCAGAAAAAGGACTTCGTACAACGACTTTGACCATCTCACCTCCAAGGCGTCGCGCCGTTCGACAACAATCCATGGCGGTATTTCCTCCACCCACCACGATGACTTTCTTTCCTATGCGGTGAGTGTGTTCAAAAGCAACATTTGCCAACCATTCAATGCCGATGTGAACCTGGCTTGGGGCCTCCCATCGACCCGGCAAATCGGGAAGATCTTTACCTTTAGGTGCACCGGTGCCAACAAATATTGCATCATAAGGCTGGTCCAGCAAATTTTTTAGACTGCTTACAAAATGTTTAAAATGTTGGTGAATCCCCATATTCAAAATAAATCCTACCTCTTCATTGAGTACCGTTTCTGGTAGTCTGAACGAGGGGATTTGACTTCTCATCATACCTCCTCCCAATTCCTGATCGTCATATAAATGAATCTCATAACCCAGAGGAGCCAAATCACGAGCTACAGTTAAAGAAGACGGTCCAGCGCCTACCAATGCTACCTTTTTGCCATTTGAAGAAAAAGGTCCCCTGGGAATTCGGTTGGAAACATCCTCCTTATTATCAGCAGCCACGCGCTTCAAGCGACAGATGGCTACCGGTTCTTCCTCCACCCGGCCTCGCCGGCAGGCAGGTTCACAAGGTCTGTCGCAGGTTCTTCCCAAGACCCCTGGAAAGACATTCGATTCCCAATTCACCAAATATGCCTCAGTGTATTTTTCCGCCGCTATGAGTCGGATATATTCTGGGACAGGTGTATGAGCAGGGCATGCAAACTGACAATCGACAACTTTATGAAAATATTCAGGATTTTTAATATCGGTTGCTTGCAAAATGACTGTATTTTAAAAGTTCACAAAGATATAACCCGCTTTCGAATGGCCAATACCAGTCAACAGGCTTAACGAATTTAAGTTTAATTATAAAGCTGCATGTCGGGTATAGGACTTTCAAGGATTACCCCAGTTCTCATTAGATTTCGGATTACAGGGTGCCATTCCATGAATAAGCAATAAAAAAAGAAGCTGCCGTGTCATCTTACCATAACACAGGCAGCCTCTTTAAGTGCTACCAAAAATCACATATCTTAACGCCAGACAGGATTAAATTCTGTCCGTCTGTTCATTTGTCTTCCATCTTTTGTCTTGTTGTCCCCAATAGGTTTTGTTTCACCATAACCTGAAGCGGATAGCCTTGCAGCATCTACACCCTTTTTTGCCAAATAAGCTTTGCAGGCTTCGGCTCTTTGAATGGAAAGTTTGAGGTTCCTCATATCATCTCCAACATCATCGGTGTGTCCCTCAATGCTTAAGTTCATTTCTGGGTAAGTCTTGAGTACGCTTACCACATCGTTCAACAGTTTAGCAGATTTTCCAGTCAATGAGGCTGTGCCTGTTTTAAATTCAACAGCACGCATGGCCACATCAAGTTTTTTCTTATCTTCTACCTTGATTTCGGGGCAACCGTTGTTTGAAGCGGGTCCTTTGGTTTGTGGGCATTTATCGATATTGTCTGTGACCCCATCACCATCGGAATCCGGGCAACCATTAATTTTTCCAGCCAAATCCGGACATGGGTCAGTTGCATCTGGAACCCCATCCTGATCGCGATCCGGAGGACATCCATTGTTGGATGCAGGTCCGGGGACTGTTGGACATTTATCGTCTATGTCAGCAACACCATCGTTATCGTTGTCAGGACATCCTTTTAATTTGCCTGCCTCTTTTGGACAACGGTCATCTTTATCCGCTACGCCATCTTTATCAGCATCTGGACAACCTTTTACCGTCCCCTTAACCTCAGGACATTCATCGTCTCGGTCGTAAACTCCATCTTTATCCTTATCCGCGGGACAACCTGCGTTTTCGGCAACTCCGGGTTCGTTGACACAACGGTCTGATTTATCCGCAATTCCGTCCCCATCGCTGTCCGGACAACCATTGATGGTTCCTGCAATCGTAGGGCACTCATCGTGTTTATCTGGGAACCCATCGCCATCTGAATCTTTACTGTATAGGAGCATTTTTACTCCTGCTGAAAAGATCCAACTGTCTTTTCCGTCTTCCAGGGCAAAACCGTATTGGCCCTGTGGAGTTAAACTCACTCGGTCAGAAAGCTTGATATCAAATCCCAATCCTGCAGGAATTTGGGCATATAGATCATCGAATTCAAAATTGGGTAGCACGATGCCCAAACCACTGTAAAGAAATGGTGAGATGTTCTTACCCTTAAAAAAATGTACATTCATCAATGCATCCAGTCCAAAATACCATTGCTTACGGGTGTATGCCGTAACTTTTTTGGTCGCCTCGTCATAAACCGGGAAACTGGCAAATCCAACTTTAACCGGCAGTGACGAAGAAAAGTAATCGCTGTATTGGCGATGAAGTCCAATCGATATTGCATGTTCTAAGTCGCTGAACAACTTTTTGTTGTCTCGGTTTGGTGCCTGGTAATTGATCCAAGCTTTTTGTAACGATAAACCATTCTTATCGTAGTTGGCCATTTGTGCATGCAAATCCGGGAAGCATGTCACAACTGCTAAAAGCAAAATCAAAAAAATCTTTTTCATATCGTTAGGTTTTACTGTTTCGATGCCCAAATTTAATATTTTCGGAATTGTGCGTCAAATTTTATGAGCTTGTCTTGAAAAAATGGCCGGTTAAAGGTCTTAATCATCCAATCAGGGTTCTCTCATACGGTTTGTAATTTTGGGTTTTGAGGAAAATGGATGACGGCTAAAATTTGGATGTTTAGTTCCCGGTTCTTGATGAGCAAAAGTGAAATGAGGAATTATCCATCCTTACGGCCTATGATATTCTTCCAGTTACGATAAAAAGTATTTTTGCATCATGGTAAAGCTCCATAGAAATCTGGTAGCAGCGGTCTGTGAAATTTTAAATGCGGTGTGGCAAGAACATGCTTATGCTGACAAGAAGTTGGAGAAAATATTAAAATCAAATCCACGGTGGGGTGCCCGGGACAGAGCATTTATTGCAGAGACCACGTATGAGATCATTCGGTACTACCGTTTGTTAGCTTTTTTAGCTGGAAACACTTCTAATCCTTGGGAAATATTAGCCGCATATTTTCTGCACCATGGATTGGAATTACCTCAATGGGAAGAATTCAGCCAGGTAAATGCAGAATTGATTCAAAGGCAAATACAACTTGCAAATGGACAAATAGCAATTCAACTTTCTTATTCCGACGAATGGATAGAATGGTTTAAACAGGATTTTCCTACGACGTTTGAAATGGAACTGAAGGCTTTGAACCATCCAGCTTCTTTGATCTTGCGGGCTAACCGACTGAAAACATCCGCCCTGGAACTAAAGAAGAAACTCAGTGCTGCAGGCCATGAATGTAATCTATTAGGGGATGCACCAGATGCCTTGATTGCATTGAAGAAATGGAATGTTTTTCAGGATCCTCTTTTCCAGGCCGGATGTTATGAAATACAGGATGCCAATTCTCAAAAAGTAGCTCCCTTCATGGACCTTTCACCGGGTATGCGCGTAATAGACGCATGTGCAGGAGGAGGAGGTAAAACTTTACATATTGCCGCGTTGATGCACAATCAGGGCAAAGTATTGGCTATGGATATCGAAAACTGGAAACTTGAGAATTTGCGGAAGAGGGCGCGCCGGGCCGGTGCCCACAATGTTGAAACGCGGTGGATCGAAAGCAGCAAAACCATCAAGCGTCAGGAAAGAAGTTGTGACCGTCTTTTGTTGGATGTACCCTGTAGTGGTACCGGTGTAGTGCGCAGAAATCCAGATACCAAATGGAAAGTCAATGAAACGCAAGTTCAACAGTTGATCGAAGTTCAAAAAGATATACTTCACCGATACAGCAACATGGTCAAATCTGGCGGTAAACTCATCTATTCAACGTGTAGCGTTTTGAGTTTGGAAAATTCAAAACAAATTGCTTATTTTTGTGACGAACATCCAGATTTTCGTCTCGAAAAAGAATTATTCCTTAGTCCTGGCTTCAGCGGGTTTGATGGATTCTACATGGCCCGTTTGATCAGGGCATAATCCAAAATCGATTTATGAAAAATTTCTTGGTTTTTTTGTTGATTCAGTTTTGCTCATTTTCATATGCAAAAACCTGGTGGGTTGGACCCAGTCATAGCTATAACCGGCCAAGTCAAGTTTCCTCACTGGTTGCCGATGGTGATTCCGTCTGGATAGAAGCCGGCCTGTATGAAAAAGATGTATGCCTCTGGAAGGCAAATCATTTATTCATATCAGGATATGGTGGTTATGCAGTCCTGGATGCCAAACAAACTGGGTACGGAGGAAAAGCAATATGGGTCATCGCCGGTGACAATTCCTATGTGGCTTTTATTGAATTTTCTCATTGTGAGGTGGTGGATAAAAATGGTGCAGGTATTCGACAGGAAGGTAAAAACCTTCGGGTCAATCATTGTCGTTTTATTTCCAATCAGAATGGCATTCTGGCAGGAGATTATGCAGGTAGTGAAATTATCGTGGAGCATTGTGAATTTGATCATAACGGATCTGGAACAGGTTATACTCACAATATTTATGTCAACCATATCCAAAAGCTGGTCATGCGATACAACTATATTCACCATGCTTATTATGGTCACGAAATCAAGAGTCGTGCTCATGAAAATGTAATCCTATACAATCGAATTACCAATGAGGATGGAGATGCCAGTTACGAAATAGATTTGCCCAATGGTGGTCAGGCACTTGTTTTAGGCAACATTATTCAACAAAGTAAATTTTCTGACAATAACACCATTATTTCCTTTGGAAGGGAAGGATTGACCAATACAGCACCTCATATTTTTTATTTTATTAACAATACGGTGGTCAATCAGGAAGACAAAGGTATATTATTCAATATTCAATCCAAGACCGATACGGTAGTTGCTATCAACAACCTCATAGCCGGAAACCTCACTCTTATCAGTGGAATTCCTGTCTCTTTTATTGAATCCAATAACATTAAGTTTGAAGACCTCAACTTGTTTAATTTTAAAAATCCTGCCCATTATGATTATCATCTTACTGAATCTTCTCCGGGCATTGATGGTGGATTGATTCTTAATAAAGCTGTATTGGGTTATGAGCTACGAGCAGATAAGGAATATGTTCATCCAATTGAGTGGAATTTGCGTTACAATGATCTGAAAGTGGATTTGGGTGCCCATGAAAAACAACAAATAACGGATACAAGACAATTTGATGTTGACATTTCCTACCCTTATGTATTCCAAGGGGAAACCAATATATTTAAGATTTTAGGTCCCTATGAAACTTTGTTCGATGGAGCTATGATGTATCTCATTGGAGTAGAGGGAAAAAAGTATGGCCGCCTGGTGTATTCACTTGGGTATGGGATTCAGCTTCCTGTAACGGTTCCGGGTATGTATTATCTCATTTCCGATTTGGCCGGTCAACGAGTGGTCTGGCCATTGGTGAGATGACCATGATATTGGATGTTTTGTCAACTTCCCATTTCTTAATAATTTTCCGTTCTGCTATTTACTTATAATCATTCAACATAAACAATTGAATCGATTTCATCTGGACCAAAGGCATTGTTTACCTTTGTTCGGAATACAAGAAATATTAACATCCTATGAAAGTTCCATTGATTGATCGAGAAATATTTTTTGGAGATCCTGAGATATCTGCTGCACGATTGTCTCCTGATGGTCATTGGATGAGTTTTATTAAACCATTAAATGGCGTTCGAAATATTTGGGTGAAACGGTATCGCCAGTCTTTTAAGAAAGCCATACCGGTGACTGAAGATACAGGACGTCCCATCACAAGTTATTTTTGGACGCGAAACAGCAAATGGATAGTCTATGTGCAGGATCAACACGGCGATGAGAATTATTCTGTATTTGCAGTCAACCCCAGGAAAAAATTTAAAGAATCGGATATTCATGAAGTAAAACCGCTGACGAACATTCCGCAGGTCAGAGTTAATATTTATTCGGTGGGTAAGATAAAACCTAACATCATTTATATAGGCATCAACGACCGCGACCCCGCTTGGCATGACCTATATGCGTTAAACATTTCAACGGGTAAATTGAAGTTGCTGAAGAAAAACACTCAACGCATTGTGGACTGGATATTTGACCGAAAAGATCAAGTGCGTTTAGCCATCCGTTCGAATGAAAATGGAACATCAGACTTTTTAAGGATTGATGGCCGTAAATTACATTTGATTTATTCAGTGGATGTATTGGAATCGGCAAATCCTGTTCGATTTCATGAAGATGGTAAAAATATATACCTGATTACCAATAAAGGAGCTGATAGGGATTTGAGTCAAATGATATTATTGGATATTGAAAAAGGAACTGAACTTTTTATTGAATCAGATCCTGATAATAAAGTGGATTTTTCAAGTGTATTATTTTCGGAGAAAGATAATCGCGTGCTGGGTACTTTTTATGCTCTGGATAAACTTAAAACGTATTGGAGAGATCCGGAATTCAAAGAGCACTTTAAGTTTTTTGAACAGTCATTTCCAGGAAAGGAAGTGATGCTGACGTCCATGTCTTTTGATGAAAGGAAGTATTTAATTTCGGTCACCAGTGATACGGATTGTGGCACTGTTTTTTCTTATGATTGTAAATTAAAAAAATTAAAAAAGCAATATCAACTCAGGCCACTGCTCAAACCCGGTAAGCTAGCACCCATGCAAGCTATTTCCTATCCATCTTCGGATGGATTGATGATTCCAGCCTATCTCACCATCCCTCTGGGAAGCGGTGGAAAGAAAATGCCTTTAGTCGTTCACCCTCATGGAGGTCCCTGGGTTAGGGATCACTGGGGCTATAATGCATTGACACAGTTTCTCGCCAATCGCGGTTATGTGGTGCTTCAGATGAACTTCAGAGGCTCGACTGGATTCGGTAAAAAATTTTTGGACAGTGGCAATCTTGAATGGGGAGCGAAAATGCAGGATGACATCACCTGGGGAGTTCGTCATTTGATCGAGCAAGGTATTGCGGATCCAAAACGCGTTGGAATCATCGGTGGAAGTTATGGTGGATATGCAGCCTTGGCTGCTGCAGCATTTACACCCGACGTGTTTGCATGTTCCATTTCTAAAGTGGGACCTTCCAGTTTAATCACTCTATTGGAGTCCATTCCACCTTACTGGGAAGCTGGCCGCAAAATGTTTCATGTTCGAATGGGAGATCCGACAACTGCTGGTGGAAAAAAAATGTTGATGGAACGATCTCCTTTGTATTCAGTGGATAAGATCAAATGTCCGTTAATGATTGTACAAGGAGCTAATGATCCAAGGGTTAAGAAATCTGAATCAGATCAAATTTTTGAAGCTTTAAAAAATGCAGGTAAAGAAGTCAGGTACCTTTGTGCTGAGGATGAAGGACACGGTTTCATACATCCGGCCAACAATATGGCGTTTCTTGCAGCTGCAGAAAAATTTTTAGCGCAGCATTTAGGGGGGAAATATCAGCCAGAAATGCCAGAAACCGTCCAACAACGTTTGGATCTCATGGAGGTCCTATAACTTGAAATCCGTTATGGATTACTGGAAGCCATTTGGGTAATGTTCTCCTTGAACATACTCCAAGGTAGCTTTTCAACATCGGGAAAACAAACAAACGTTTGTTTGTCTTTGCTTTTAGGATCACGTAAAGTCAGCGCATAACTGTATAGTCCTATCATAGGTTCAGGTAGTATTTTCTTAGCGCCGTACCATACATCATTCCATATTGGACATTGAATTTGAGATAGCTGAAAACGGATCTGGTGAAACCTACCGGTTTTTAACAGAACTCGCAGCAGTGAATAATTTTCTCTTTGATCAATGACTTGATATTCCAGCTCAGCCATTTTGGCTTCTGGATCGCTCGCCAATGCCGGAATTGCTCTAAATTCTTTCTGTGATTTCCTGAGGTAGTTTTTCAATAATGCACTGGGTTTGGAGGGTATGCCTTCAATAATGGCCAGGTATTCCTTTTTTACCTTGCGTTCAGTAAATTGATTTTGTAATTCAACCAGTATACTTTGTTTTTTTGCACAGATCAGTAATCCTCCCACAGGTTTATCAAGTCGGTTGACCAGTTGACAAATTGCTCTTTTTTTCCAGGGATATGTTTCCTTTAAGTATTTTTCCAATAATCCACGAAGATTAACATCACCTGATGGATCTTCTTCAGCTAACAAACCAGCAGGTTTGCAGGCGATGATATAATCATTGTTTTCATGGAATAATATTTCCTGAAGCGCATATGTTTGTAAAAATGAATCCAAAATGAAGTTTTAACGGAGCAAGGTAACATCTCCTGAAAACAGTTGTAAGTCCCCATTCTTCCATTCTAACTGAAGTACATAAACATAAACTCCAGGAAGGGTTTTATTTCCATTGCTATTACCATCCCAACCCAAGTGGATTTGATCAGGGACAATTGACCTTTTTTCAAATACTTGATTACCCCAACGGTCAAAAATCTGGAAATTTCTAATTTGGTTAAATGATCCTTCCTCAATGTAAGGAAAAAACAAATCGTTAATCTGATCACCGTTTGGACTGAAAGCATTGGGGAACCATATGTTTCTTTTGATGACTTCAATTCTGATTCTCGCAGATGCAAGGCAGCCTTTATGGTCAGTAACTGTACAGAAATATTCAATGTCCTGGGTTACATTTTCTGCCACAGGGTTCGGACAATCCGTACAACTTAAGAATTGTGTTGGGGTCCATTGAATGTTACCAATTGAATCATTTGGAATGGAAAACACCGGCTCTATGGAATAGGAATCTCCGGAATTGATTTTTATGTATGGAGTTAGATTCATGGACACTCCTGCTACCGGCAATATGCTGAAATCTTTTTTAAGCTCACAACCGAATTTATCAGTAATCAAAATCTGATAATTTCCTGCCTGACTTCCTTGAATCGAATTTCCAATAATTTCCGAGCCCTGAAATTCAATTTTTAAAGGAGCCTCACCTCCAGTAATGGCTCCGATCGTAGCGGACCATTGATCTCCGGGACATCGCAAAGGAATAATTTGTAGCTCTGCATGGGTCGGATAGTTGGTGTTCTCCAATATTTCAACCGAATCTATTGCATTGCAACCGTTATTTGGATTGTATGCTCTGAAAAAATAAGTCCCCGGTTTGTCAACGCGAACAAAAGTATTTAGCGGATTGGTTAAAATACTTCCACCCGAAGTGGTCCACAGGAGTTGTTCATTTCCGGATCCGGAAAACACATTAGCCTGTAGGTCAATACTTCGAATTTTACAAGTTAAAGTTGCAGACAACCCGGCATCAACTTTCAAATCATTGATTTGGGTAACCCTGATAGAATCTAAACTAGAGCATCCATTTTCCCGGTTGCTTACCAGAATATAATACCAGGCTTCCCGGCTTACATTGATGGATGCCTGCATAGGATTATTTTCTATTTTGCCGGTAATAGTGGTCCAGGTATAGTCATCAAACCCTGATGGGTTGGTGGTAGTTGCATTCAATTGTGTCTGAAGTGTGGAACAATTTAACTGAGTGTTGCCCGATTTAAGAAGGACGGGTTTGACTTTGTTTTCGAATACTTCTACACTTTGGGTATCGGAACAAAAATTGAGCGTATCACTTATGATCATTGTGTATGTTCCTGGTTTAGCAGCCATGTTGATCCTTTGACCGTTCAAGCCCGATAATAGCCCGTCAGACGTGAACCAATTGTATTTGAACTGCGATCCCGAAGTGGAAAGGTTCCCATTGAGAATGACATTTGATTGTATACATGTAATGGTATCGGGCAATTCGATTCCTGCAATTGGTTTTAAGGTATCCGCCGAGACCACAACCGTATCAAATCCTTGGCAATGTGTAACGCTGTCTATTACAAACAAAGTGTATGTACCGGGTGAAGTAGCTGTAGATTGTGATCTAAATCTGTTGCCCGAAATGATCCCATTGGAAGTGCTCCATTGAAAAAGAAGCGGGTGATTTCCTGAAGAACTGGATGCATCGAGTGGAAGGCTTATCGTAGCACAATTCCAAACGCGATCTTGACCGGCTTGGGCATTAGGAGCTAGAGTGTCAATGGGAACATATACGCTAAGTCGCGTACTGCACCCGTTCACTTCATCATAAATGATCAGGGTATATGTTCCCGCTTCCTGAACTTCAGCATCAAGTGTAGTCGGCCGATTGATATTTTGTCCGGCATCTGCAGTCCATTGGTATCTCATAGGATTTCCAACAGGTGAGAATGCATTTGCAATCAGATGTGTATTTTTACTTAAACAAGTTAACGTGTCTACCGGTTGAATTATTCCTGTCGGCGCACTAAAATCCGGTTTGACTTCTACAGATGCCGTGTCCGAACATCCGTTAGTTGTATCAAGTATTGTCAAAAGGTAGGTTCCTGGAGAACTCACTTTCAATTGAAGGCTACCTTGTCCGCTGACAATTGTTCCATTTGTTGTACTCCATAAGTAAAGATAATTAATGCCTTGGTTGGACAAACTTGCATCAAGTAATTTTATCGAATCAGCGCAAGTAAAAATCAGATCTGGGCCCGTATTGACCAATGGCTTAGTAAAATCCTGATCAATGAATACTGAATCTACATTTCTGCAATGATTAACTGTGTCAGTCACCATGATAAAGTACCACCCGGCATGATTGACTTCGGGGGAAAGTGTATTGGAACCCTTAACAATATTGCCCGTTTGGGTTGACCATTGAATTCTAGTTGAATCCGTTTTCGCAGAAGCATTGAGGAATAAATTGGGTTCTTTGCAATTCAACGTATCGGTTTGGCCAGCGGACACGGCGGGTATGTTTCGTAAATCCCTTACAAATAAACTGTCGGAGGATGCACATCCATTTAGACGGTTGATCACCATTAAGACGACCCAGCCGGAATCTTGGACCCGTTTGGAAGTGAACGAACGTTCGTTAACCTGCTTACCTCCTGGTAAGTTCCAATTAAAATTGGAAGAGTCTGGGAATACATTTCCCATTGGGCTCACTGAAAATTCAGGTGCAGAACAATCGATGAAGCCATTTGGGCCGATATCAAACAGGGGAGGGGTTGTATCTATTTTTACAGACCAATACGATTCTGTACTACACTTATTGGCTTTGTCGATGATGGTAAGTTTATAAATTCCGGAATCGGTAGTATTGATTTGATTTTTATTTTTGATTTGACTCAAATCGGGTAGTAACCATTCATAGTTGAATCGCCCAGTATCAAATGGCATTCCCAGAATTTTTGCCGTGTCGCGCAAACAATTGATCAATGTGTCACCATTTAATTGCACCGAGGGTTTGATGGTATCGGAAACGACCACATCCTGCAACTCCGTTTCACAGCCGGAGTCCTTATCTTTGATGACCAGGCGATAAATACCTGCTTCAACCACAAAGGCTGTGGACTCATTTTGGCCTTTCACGATCTTGTTGCCCGGTATCCAGAAATAACTAAAATTACCGCTTCCATTCAACACATCACCGGTCAGGCGAATGGTATCGTGGCTGCAATTGGCAATCCCTTCCACTTGAAGGGTTGCTTCAAGGTCTTCAGATGGTTCGACATTGAGATCGACTTCTTTTTCGCACAGCACATTGCCATTGCGATAAATGACTTTTAAATAATAGGTTCCTCCTCCTTGCGCCTTAGCAGTAATCCCATTGGTTGAAATGATTTTTCCGCCATCACTTCTCCACATATATTGAATATTGGGTCCAGTAGATGAACCCAGGCCGTTGAGGTCAAAGATATCAGAAGCACATTTGGGAAGCGTAGGAATGTTGATGGCAGCTTTTAGATCGACAATTTCAACAATTACTTCATCATCATCCATACATTTTTCATGTAAAGAAATGTCATCGATGGTAAAATCATTACCAAACCCGACGCCAGTTGTTTCCCGGATGCAAAGCTCAACCGATGCGGTGGTGGCTGTGAAACATGCCTCAAACATTTGCCAATCGCACAATCCGGCAGCCTGTACATTTCCAAAAGGAGTATTGTTAGCAGTTGCAGTCAAATTAGCCGGAGCAACCGGATAAACACTTTGGACATAGAAACGGAATGCATAAGTTTTACCCGGAGTAACAGATACATTTTGACACCATACTTTTGCATTTGCGGAGGTGTGGCCATCGACAATGAGTTGATTTCCCGATCCCGTGGTATGGTCACCACAAGGAGTCCAAGCACCGTTGTACGCGAGTGGGTTAGTCCCAACACTCAACCATCCAGGGCCGAAAGTTCCACCGGGAGTTCCGTAGTTATATTCATGAGTAAATCCGGAGTTGCCTGATTCAAAATTACCATTATTCACCAGGTTGGTGGCAGAAATGGCCTCTACATGAAACGTAAACGTATACTTTCCCGGAGGGGCGGTTACCGTGGGATCCAGGGAATTTGGATCACTCAAAAAATTAGGAGGTGTCCAATAATATTTATCAGGTACCCCTGAATAATTACCCTGTAATTGGAGGGTCAAGTTGGGATCACAAGTGAATTGGTCAGGGCCAGCATCGGCCTTTATAGATCCGCAACCTTGTGCAGAAGTTTTTAGTTGAACACCGATGAGACCCATCAGCAAAAACAAAGCAATTCGGACCATCGCAAGGGTTGATTTAAACTCAAAATTAATAAATTATTAACCAAAGCTTTATGATGCGATAGGATTCCTCTGGGAAAGGTGTTGAATCCCAGATCAACAAGGCTACAATGAACCATTTAATCAGCCTAAATCATAAAAGTTGGTCTTAATTCAACCGTTGGGTTCAATCCTTCATTTTATTTAGGATGATGACCAAAATGACTTAGTGTTTTTTGAACAAAGGCTAGATTGGCTTTAAATGAACCTTGATTGAAGCACTAGTTTTTCTGTCCATTCGGGAAGATGTTGGTGTTCCAACTCCTGGACTTTTTTGGATAGTTTTTCTGCACTGTCTTTGCGATCAACTTTACAGGTAGCCTGAAAAATTATTTTTCCACGATCATACATCTCATTGACATAGTGGATGGTGATTCCACTTTCCGGATCTCCCTCATTAATAACGGCCTGATGAACTTGTAGTCCAAACATACCTTTGCCTCCATATTTAGGTAACAGGGCAGGATGTATGTTGATCATTTTCTGATCAAACAGTTTAACCAAGAAGGGTGGCATGAGCAGTAAAAATCCAGCCAGCACAATAAAATCAATGTCATACAAATTCAATAGAGCAGTCATAAAGCTATTATTGGCTAATAGCGATTTATTGATGACAGAAACCGGAATGTTGTGTTCTTTAGCAATCTCAATTACTCCTGCCTTACTGGAATTGGTAACAATCAGTCCAACTTGAATTTGAGAGTGGCTTTTAAAATGTTTGATCAGTTGCAATGCATTGGTTCCATTACCAGAGGCAAAAATTGCAATCTTTCTTTTCTTCATAAATTGGAGTTAGGGATTCAGGATTTGGTTAAATTAATGTATTGATTTGAATTTGCAGGATCAATTTGGGTCATGACCTCTTTTACTGATTGTTTTTCTTGTGGCGTTCCTTGTTTGAAAATTTCCAATATTTCCAATTGTTTGGTAAAACTGAAAATTTTCATAAAATGAGTTTCAGGATAATTAGAGTTTGCTCTTCCTATATCTTTTATGACGTTGGTCAATAAAGCCCTGGAACCAATTGCGTCTTTGGAAAATTGGTCCATAGCCTGGCGGTGGTATTCATAAAATGCTCTTCTGAACAATTTCATCCTTGGGTTCGTTAAGTTTTCAACGATGAAGTAACGGTTATTTCGTTTATCCTTTGCAGGAGACCAAGCATCATCTTGAGATCTGACATTCGATGGTAAACTATTCATCATATTGTTAAGCAACTGCAAGTATTGCTCGCCGCCTTCCAGACTGTAGCTTTCATAATCCAAAGCGAGTATCAGGTAAGCATAAAAAGTCAGTACAGAAGACAAGTTATCATAATAAGTTTCTTTTGAATTTTCCAAATTTTTATATGGATCAAACGAGATTGGAATTCCTTTGTCAATGACATTAATCAATGGGGTTTCGTAATTTGAATTAAAAACGGGTCGGGAAGCCTGAACTGAAAGATCTATTAATAGGTTATTGTCTCCTCGATCAGCACTGATGACAATCTGGAAATTGCATTTGATTTTTTCATTCGATTCATAAACATCCTGTGTCCAACGCTGGTTGTTTAAAAAATCTTTTACATTTCGTTCTAATTGACTGACGATTGATTTGTCACTGGTTCCCAAATTGGGAGCAATCACGCGAACTGTTGCATTCAACTCTTGCGCAGCCAATGGCAATATTAAAAGCAACTGGCAGGTCAGTACATAAAGAAACTTTCTCATTTTACAATATTCATTTCAATAATTGACTTAAGTATCGCCTTGGCAACATTTTTCTTCGATTGCAATTCAAAGGAAACCAATTTTCCGGATTTGTCCAATATAGAAATTTTATTGGTGTCATGACCGAATCCTGCCCCAGCGTCTTTAGGTGAATTGATAACGATCATGTCCATGTTTTTCTTGTTCATCTTGGCACTTGCATTTTCAAGTACATGTTCCGTTTCCAAGGCAAAACCACAAAGGATTTGATGGACTTTTTTATGGGCCCCCAGGTAAGCTGCAATGTCTGGATTTTGAATTAGACGGAGGGTCATTTCGGGTAAGCTGTTTTTCTTTATTTTTTCCGGTGCCGTAGATTCCGGTTTATAATCAGCTACCGCAGCTGCTAAGATAAAAACTTCAGCCCAAGGTGAAAATTGGGAAGTGGCTTCAAACATTTGTTGAGCGGATACTACCCTGGTCAGTTGGAGACCTGGAAACTGTGTTACAGGCTCTTGAGTCGGTCCAAGGACCAATCTCACTTCTGCTCCCATTTGGGCAGCTTGCTCGGCAAGGCGTATACCCATTTTTCCAGAAGAGTGATTTCCAATAAAACGTACAGGATCAATGGCTTCATGGGTGGGTCCGGCCGTGATCAGAATTTTTTTTTTCAACAATAAACCGCACTCCTGAAAATGGTCGATGATGGTCTTTAGAATAGTTTCAGGTTCTGCTAAACGGCCTTTGCCCTCAAGTCCGCTGGCCAGCGGGCCTTCTTCTACCGGTAAGACAATGTTTCCAAAGGAAGCCAAAGTAGATATATTATTTTGTGTGGAAGGGTGCAACCACATGTCTTCATCCATGGCCGGTGCAAACATTACTGGGCATCTACAAGAAAGGTAAACCGCACTCAACAGATTGTCAGTCAGGCCGTGGGAGAGCTTAGCCAAAGTGTTGGCACTCGCTGGTGCAATGACAAAGAGGTCTGCCCAAAGTCCAAGAGCTACGTGTTCAGCCCACATTTCGTCAGTGACCAATTCTGATAATACGGGTGATTCACTTAGGGTCGAAAAGGTTAATGGCCCAACAAAGTCCTTTGCGGCTTCAGTCATAATGACTTTAACGGTGGCCCCTTGTTTTACCAACAAACGAAGCAGGATGGCAGCCTTGTAGGCAGAGATGCTTCCGGTTACTCCCAGAATGATTTTCTTGCCTTCCAGTTTCTTGTGCTGTTCCTCCACGAAATAGAATTAGTGAATCAGTGAGCGGCTCTGGCCTATGTGGTTGTCGCTTGGATCATTCACCTGGACTCCAGGCCTTTTGGAGTTGATTATAGTTCAGATTCAGGTGAAGTGTTTCTGTAATGAGCCTGAACTTTACCCTCCAGGTATTCTTCTGTAGCAATGATGGCTGGGTTAGGGAGTTTTTCGTAAAATTTAGAGATTTCGATCTGTTCTTTGTTTTCCTGAACTTCTTCAATGGTGTCAGAATGAGTGGCGAACTCCTCCAGTTTTTCTACCAATTCGTTTTTGATATCATTCGTCAACTGGTTGGCGCGTTTGCCCAGGATGTTGATGGTTTCATAGATGTTTCCAGTGTGTTTGGTAAACTCGCCAATATTGCGAGCCCTTACATTTGGATTAATTCCTTGAACTTGTGTTTTGATATCTGTCATATGGTTCGGATTTTAATTTACGGTTGATTTTTTGAACAAATGATTTTACTTCTGAAGATTGTTTTCCACCAGGATATTTTTTTAAAAATCCATTGCAGAATTCAAGGGATTCTTCGTAACGTTCTTTTTGTTTTTCATAAATACTGTTTTCCGCCAAAAGAAAGGAGGCTTTGCAAATCATCAGACGAATTTCTTTGTCGTTTTTTGTTTCTGGGTAATCGATCAGCAGATTTTGAAAAGTTTTAACCGATGCCTGGTAATTTTCCATGTCATAATAAAGCTTTCCGGCTTCAAAAGATTTTAATTCCAATTTATTTCTACATTCGTCAATCAGACGATTGCAATCAGCAACACGAGAAGAATTTGGATAACTGTTGATGTACAATTGCAGTCCATCAATGGCCTTTTGTGTTGCGGTTTGATCTAGACGATAGCCCGGAGCAGTACGGTAAAGAGAATAAACAGAAAGGTATTCGGCTTCTTCCCGACGACTGCTGTTGATGAAGGTATTGGAGAAGTTTTTAAAAAGGTAATTGGCCAAATCAAATTCACGGAGATGATAATGTGTGTAGGCGTAGTTGAAATAAATGTCTTCCGCTTCTTTTTGTCCTCTGAAGGAGGTTAAAATAATCTCATAAAGTCCTTGCGCTTTAAAATATTCTTTATCTGCGTAAAATTGATTTGCAGCTTCAAGGATGAGCTGTGGATCGCCGCTGTTTCGAATTCTTTCATAACCTGATTTGCATGCTGAAAGCACCAAAACAAGTCCCAATCCTATAATCAACCCAGTTTTTCTCATGAAGCCCGCAAATTTAGGAATTTTTGAGCAATTCGCTCCATATTTTATTGCTAAGGAATAAATTAATCAATTGATTTTCAGTGTTTTTAATACTTGCACACCAAGCCTACAACTTAAATGACACTAAACCATGAAAAGCTAACGCCGAAATCTTATTTATGGTATCGAACCGCATGATGGGAAATTAGGAATTAAGCCACACTGGGATTAGCTGATCACCATTGGTCTTTTTTGGTATACATGTCGTTTGACCTAGTCGAAGTCTTTGTTCAACCAGTTCCCTCAGCTTTTGTTGTGTAGTTTTCTTATGGGTATAAGCATTCACTGATCTTAACAAATTAAAGTTTGAGTAGATCGGTTTTATTCAAAAGTTTGAACTCAATGCAAGACATCATTCAGCAAATCATCGGCTACTTTTCGATCATTACTGAGGCGATGGACCTTGAATTGTTCTCCCAAACGGCCAATGCGACGCATATAGTTCAAAAAGGCATTTCGTCTGACCGGCCTAATTTTGAGCGTATCCAGTAATTTGCCATCAATCAGATCCTTGTAATAGGAATTGAGTTCACACAGTCTGCTGTTGATGGTTAATGCTATTTCATTGAGGTTCTTGGGCAGTTCCGAAAATTCAATAAACCATTCGTGATAGGGATTGGCATTGTCGTTCGGGCTGACCTGCGGTGCTACAGTAAATTCAACCACATCAAATTGATGGGTCTTTTGTGCAAATCGGATGGCCTGATCAATTTCACTTCCAATAACATGTTCGCCAAAAGCTGAAATGAATTGGCTGATGCGTCCACTGACTCTTATTTTATATGGATTCAGGGAATAAAACCTCACCAAATCCCCAATCAGGTAAGACCATAAGCCCGCATTGGTGGTTAAGACAATCGCATAATCTTTGTTAAGTTCGACCTGCTTTAAGGATAATCTTGTGGGTTCTGGATGGGATAAATGTTGCTTTTCGATGAATTCGAAAAAAATTCCGTCATTGATGACCAACTGCAAACTGGGATCATCGAGTCGGTTCTGAAAAGCAATAAATCCTTCACTGGCAGGATAGGTTTCTATATAGGATATGTCTTTTCCAATCCATTCTTCAAACTTGGGTGCATAAGGGTCATAGTTGACGCCTCCATGAAGGTATAATTCTAAATTCGGAAAAATTTCGTGAATCTTTGACTTACCGGTATAAGCCAGTAGCTTTTCAAAAAACATCTGCACCCAGGGGGGTATTCCGCTAATCACCCGGATATCGGCCTGTGATAGTTGTTCCACCATTGCATCTACCTTTTTTTCCCAGGGTTCAATGGTATTTACATCTTCAGAAGGAAGTTTATTTCTTTGAAACCAGGCGGGAATTTCGTGGTTAACAATACCGGAAAGCCTTCCTATCGGGATCGGACCACTGATATCCAACTTTGGGCTACCCGACATGAATAACATTTTGCCATCAAAAATTTGGGTGTCCGGGCGTTGCTGGATGTAATGAAACAACGAATTCCGTGCGGAACGAATTTGATTGCCAATACTGTCTTTTGTGATGGGGATGTATTTAGTACCTGAAGTAGTTCCTGAGGTTTTGCACAAGTATTTAGGTCTTCCAGGCCACAGTACATTTTGGCTTCCATGTTTAATAGCCTCTATATATTTTGCAAAATCTTCATAATCTCTAACCGGAACTCTGGCACAATAATCTTCGTAATCTTTGATTTTGTGAAAATCATGGTCCTGGCCAAATTGAGTATTTGCAGCTTTTTGGATAAATTGCTTGAATATTTTTTCCTGGCATACCACTGCTTTCCCGTAATCGATTTGATTAAAGCGGGTCAATGACTTAGCGATGTAGTGGACAATGCTATTTCTTTTAAGCATGTGTTTAAATGCCTTGTAAAATTAAATTAAACCCTAAAATGTCAGGCTACTTTTTTATTCCAATCACAAACGCTTTCCTAAAAAGCCTATCCGATATGCGAAGCATCACTACTCATCCCTGAGGTCTTCTACATGAACCCCCTTTAATTTTTCAAAATCGGGTTTAAAGAGTTGATCCGAAAGTTTGGTAGACTTGGTGGTTTTTAAAAACCGTACCGTAGTGGATTTACCTGATTTTTCAAACCATTGAACCTTTTCTATGCTATTGGCCGGTTCAAAAATGAACAGCTTGATCTTAAAAACATTATCCTCACGTTTACTGGGTTTGAATTCTACGACGGAAAGGTTTTTTTCATTTTCCCGGATTTTTTCAAGGATCCTGTATTCATATTGACCAGACTGATGAATTCTCGCCAATTCACTGGGATGGTATCGTGTATCGGTCGTCTGTGGTTTACTGATTTGAATTTCATTGTTTTTTTTCAAATGTGCGTATTGTGCAGTTCCATCGCAATACAAATCCAGGTCGGGAATGACCAGTTTATATTTTTCCCCATTAGAAATCAGTTGCCCAGAATAAGGACCTTCTAAATTTTGATCAATCTTGATTTCATATTGAAACTTTATTTCAAAGCCCTTCAATTCCTTGTAATGCCGGGCTACTTTATCCATTAATTTCTTAGCCGGTTGGTCCACCACGCTTTGATAAAAAGGTGTTGAACAAACGAGTAACAGAATGAGATGTACCATAAAGCCTGTTTCCATATCTAACACGCTAAAAGGACAGAGCATTATTCAATAGCTGTTAACCATTGGTTAATATTTGATAGAAGGGTGTTGAATTTCCATTCCAAAGGGTCTTGAATCATAACTGTAATCATCGTAACTTAGTGAAATGAAAAATGGAATCAGACTGATCGTTTTAACCGGAATGACGTGTTGTTCGGTGTTATTTTATGGAATTTCACAAGCCGGTCAATTGGATCCTCAATTTGGAATGGGTGGTTGGGTTCATACCGATTTGGGAGGTAAAGAACAAGCCGGTACGATAGCGGTTCAAAAGGATGGTAAACTCCTGGTTGGTGGACGCATAGCCCTACAGACTTCAGCGTATGATTTTCTACTTTTGAGGTATTTGCCGGATGGCAACCTTGATACCAGTTTTGCAGGAAAAGGTTATAAAATCTGGGATTTTGGGTTCAGCCAGGAAAACCTGGAATTTGTTCGCGTTTTAGAAAATGGAAAAATACTTGCCGGTGGTTTTTCAGCGCCTAATCCCAATACGAGTGGCATCTTAATTCAACTTTTACCGGATGGTTCGGAAGATCCGGATTTTGGAGACAAAGGATTCGTAAAATTTAAATATGGCAAATCCAATGGACCCGTTGCAGCGGCGATTGATTCCAAAGGCAGAATTGTGGTAACCGGAGTTTGTGTGGTGGATTCTTTTGATATCGATTGGCAGGTTGCCCGGTTTACACAAGATGGAAAGCCTGATTCCACCTTTAATGGTAAAGGATGGATGTATCATAATTTTCTTACCCGTGAAGACATTCCATTTGATTTAATGCTGGAGGAAAATGGAAATATATTGATTTCGGGTTGTGCAGGTGTTTACCCTCAAGCCAATTTTGCTTTATTAAGTTTATTGGAAGATGGCAGCCTGAATTCACAATTTGCAGGAACCGGTTATCTGCAAACCGATTTTGCCGGAAATCATGATATTGCTTATACGGCTTCTCTAACGGCTGATGGAAAATATCTGGTGTCGGGCACGGTAAGGGACACAGTAACGAATTATGACTTTGCTCTGGCCCGGTATCTTCCGGATGGTAGTTTGGATTCAGGATTTGGAAATGGAGGAAAAATGACTTATGATTTCGAAGGTCCTGTTGATTATGGCCTTTACATGTTAAAACAGAAAGACAACAAATTTCTGGTTTGTGGAGAGAACAATGTATTAACCAAAAATAAATATGTAGTCGTCCGTTATTTCGATGATGGTAGAATCGATTCTACTTTCGGTGAGAATGGAATAGCGAGCTTTAATGCGATGAGCATTCTGACAGACCAGACACCTCATTTTGCAATTGCACCCAATGGAAAAATCGTTATGGCGGGAAATTACAGAGACGCGCAGAATGTGGATGTATTGGTTATCCGTTGGGACAATCTTGTGCTTTCAGGTATAGATCAGAAAAGCAAGGACGGCAGAAACACGTTGCGTCTGATTTCAAATCCAATCAACAATGAAATCCGGCTCGAGCATACTTTTTCGAGTTCAGATGGATGGTTAAAGCTGGAATTTTTTGATATCAAAGGAGTAGAAAAAGCGCATTTTAAAATACCGGTTCATTCATCACAGTTGGTTTTGGATCATCCACAAATTAAACAATTACCCACCGGATGGTATTTTATAAAATGGAATTTCGCTTCATATAGCGGCACCATACCGGTTATCAAGAAATAACCGCAGAAGGTTTCGCGAAAAACTTTTCATGTCCTCCAATGGTTAATGTTTTCTGACTATTGTAAACAGTAATAAGTGATGCAACAAGTGGATGGTTAATTATACCGCCTTTTTAAAAACCACTCATTGTCATTAATCGTCACCCCGAATGTTAGCTGTACAAAATTTTCTTTCAGCAGATTTCCAAATTTTCTTTGTCCACCTTCGACACTGAAATGGATCAAAGCATCTTGCCTTAAAAAAATCACGGGATAGGACCACCCACAGGTGATTCCCAATGTATTGCCTTGCAGATTTTCAATTTTGCGATAATCTTCCTGGTAGTAAAACCCAAAACGGAAAGTTGACTTTTTCCAAAATCCATCATAATGATGTTGTCCTTTTCTGTACCAGCCACCAGCGCGTATACCAAATGCATTGGCATACTCTCCGATCAGCCCAGGTGCAAGTTTTTTCCCTTTCCAGGCGTCATATTGGGCTTGAAAGACAAAGCCTGAGCGGTCCTGTAAAGAGTACATAAAACCAGCCTTAACAGAAAAAGGAAAATCCCCTTCTGTTGCTTGATCAACCAAGTTGAGTATGGTGTCGCTCACAGCCCCGGATACCGGATTGGATTCATCGTAACGGGTATAGTGCAAAGCTGAATATTTGGCAGAATAGCTTGTAGGAAGTTGAATACCAATACCTGCTGAGATGTAATTTTTTCGCAAACTGTTGTCTTTCTTTATTTCTTCTTCATTGTTCAATCTTCTGTATAAGAGTCCAAGGGTGGGAATCCAGCCACTGATGTGTTGACGGTCGTTGAGGTAGGAATCATGGGAGCCGGTTACAGATCTAAAAATTAGGCTTTGGTTGTAATTGAAATTGCCAAAAATATAATCAAGTCCTAGTCCAACGGCAAAGTTTTGGTATCGGTAACTGAAACCTAAATTTAAAGCCGTCAAAGCACCATCTCCCTGAAGTTGTCTTTGCATGATGTTGGTGGAATCTCCATCGTGAATTACAGTGGAGTTGTATCCCATGCTTGAGTATGGCCGAAGTCCAAACTGCAATGCCATAAAACGCTTTCTTGTTTTGCGGTTGAGCAAATCGTTGATGGTATTTTGTAAGGGAATCGCCAGCTGTACTTGTTGAATCCCTCCGTTCCATTCTTTGTATTGTTCATCGTTTTGATTAATCAGTTTGTTCCAACGTGCATTCAACCCGACTTCTACGTCTGTTTGGATGAGAAAAGATGAGCTTGCGGGGTTTAACGGATTGAACAGTTGTTCAGAAGCAAATCCAACCCCACTGTGACCCATTCCAGCCATCCAGACTGGGTCATAGAGACGCATTTCTCCTAGCCCATACCTAGACACCGGATTGTTTTCAGTGTTTTGGGCTGAAAGTGTCCACAAAGCAAACATGCACGGAAGTAAGGTCAATAAAATTTTATAGTTGTTCATGTGTATGTAAAATATAATTTAGCCCCTTTAAGACTAAATAAGGATCCGCAAAAGTCTCAAAATTCAAACGATTTACCAACTTAAAGGCACTGCCACCTGTCAGAACGCATTTTAACTGAGGATAATTTTCTAAAATTTTAAAAAAATAGCCCTCTATTTCAAAGACCACTCCTTCCATACCACCATTTTCAATGGCTGCATGAGTTGAATGTCCTAATTCGAAGCCTGACGTCTGAGTTGCTTGCACCAAAGGCAATTTAGCGGTTAGCTGGTGCATTGCTTGATAACGCATGTCCAATCCGGGCGATATATTACCTCCAATAAACCGTCCTTTTTCGTCAATTAAGTCAAAAGTTATGCATGTTCCCACATTAACCACTAAGATGGGTTGTTTAAGTTGTAAATGGTGTGCTCCGGCCAGAGCAGCAATGCGGTCACTCCCTAATGATTCCGGCGTTTCATAAGAGCTTATATCAATGGGTAGTGCAATACCTGCATGGATGCGGAGGGACTTTTTTTGGTCGATCAATTGATTAAACCAATCAGGGGAGCTTGACAATACCGAGCAATAAGCTATACCCTGGAAGTCATTTTGTTTCAAAAAAAGTTGAATTAAATCGTGCTCCCTGTATTCGAAACTTCTAAAATTCAACAGATTATTCTGTTGGAACAGCGCTAATTTGGCTCTTGAATTCCCAAGATCGATACAGAGTGTGGACGTCTCCATCAATGTTTAAAATGTCTGATTCCGGTAAAAACCATCGCAAGTTGATATGCGTTGGCTTTTTCAATGCTTTTGTCATCATTTACTGAACCGCCTGGTTGGGCAATGGCAATGACTCCTGCTTCACCAGCCAGTTCTACACAATCTGGAAATGGGAAGAAGGCTTCTGAAGCCATCACCGAACCCTTTGGATCAAAACCCATGGTCCTGGCTTTGTTCAATGCCTGTTGACAAGCATCCACCCTACTGGTTTGCCCGCAACCCATTCCAATGAGTTGCTGATTCTTGATCAGGACAATGGCATTTGATTTTAAATGTTTTACGGTATGAATGGCAAAAAGAATATTGGAAATCCACTCTGGCTCCAATGGTTTATGGGTAACACATTTCAAATCGGATGCAGTGGTGTGATGTAGATTAATGTCCTGTTCCAGAGTTCCGTTGATCGCGGTGCGCAAACTCAATGTAAGCTTGGGTAAATTTTTCAAGCGAATCAGAATGCGATTTTTTCTTGAAGATAAAAGGGTAAAAGCTTCGGGTTCAAAATCCGGAGCAATCAAGATTTCAAAAAACAGCGAATGAATGGATTCAGCGGTTACTTTGTCTACACATCGGTTGCAAATCAGCACGCCACCAAATGCTGACACCGGATCACCTGCCAAAGCAGCTTTCCAAGCATCAGTCAATTGATCTCTTACCGCCAAACCACAAACGTTGGTGTGTTTTAAAACGGCAAAACAAGGTAAACCTTGGTAAAAATCTTGCATGAGCATTAAAGCCGAATCGACATCAAGAAAATTGTTGTAGGAGAGTTCTTTTCCCGATAAGATTTCCAATACCTCCTCCAAGCGACCATAAAAACGTGCAGCTTGATGTGGATTTTCACCATATCGCAGGGCTTGAGAGAGCTTTTTGTTTTGTCCGGAAAGGTAGTTGTGTATACAAAGATCATATTGTGAACTGACGGCAAAAGCACGGGTGGCTAAATTGCGTCTTTGCTCGAGCTTGGAAATGGCCTGATTTTCCATAATGGACAACAGGCTACCGTAATCATCAGAAGAAGGTATCACCACGACATCATGATAATTTTTTGCAGCTGCCCGAATCAAGGCGATACCTCCAACGTCTATTTTTTCTATAATTTCCGGATGATGGTCAGTTTGTTCAACTGTTTTTTCAAATGGATACAAGTCTACAATCACCAAATCGATTAAGGGAATTCTAAAATGAGCCAACTGGCCCAGGTGATCGTCATTTCGTATAGCCAGGATTCCGCCAAAAACTTTTGGATGTAGTGTTTTTACCCTTCCTCCCAATATCGAAGGATATTCTGTGATGGTTTCAACAGAAACGACAGGAACTCCTAATTGCTCAATGTATTCTTTTGTGCCCCCGGTAGAATAAATCACTATGCCCAAATGATTCATTTTTCGAATGATTTCGTCCAGACCCTCTTTGTGGTAAACAGATATCAGGGCAGAGTGAATGCGTTTATTTTCCATGGTAGGGATTAGCGTAAGGTTAAAATAGGACCCATTGAAAAGCAATAACGGCAACGTGGTTCGTACTTGTCCTTTTCTCCAAGAACGATTGTATCTTCTTCCAAACCAAGGCGATATGAATGGGTTGCCAGGTTACCGCAATGTGGGCATATCGCGTGAACTTTTGTGATGTATTCGGCGACCGCCATTAAATAAGGCATGGGTCCAAAAGGCAATCCCCTGAAATCCATATCCAATCCTGCGACAATGACGCGTTTTCCAGAGATAGCCAATTGCTGGCAGTATCGCGGCAATTCAAGATCGAAAAATTGAGCCTCATCAATGCCTACCACTTCTGTTTCATCCAATACACCAACCAATTCAGCAGAATGCCCTATGGGCCTGGATAGTAAGGCGTTTTCATCGTGGGAAACTACCCGTCGTTCATCATAACGGATGTCTTTGCTGGGTTTGAAAATCTCAACTTTCTGATTGGCGATGCGTGCTCGCTTAAGTCGTCTGATCAATTCTTCGGTTTTACCACTGAACATGGAACCGCAAATGACTTCAATCCATCCGCTTCGCTGAGACTTGTATATAGGTTCAATAAACATTCCCGAACTGCAAATATCTATAAAATTTATATATATTAATTTCCTATCCATGCATTAGAGATGCATGAATTGTCCTCATGGCCGACATGACCGAGTGGTAGCAAAGCTAATCAAGCCATACAAAATGGCTTGATCATGAGGGAACCGAGCGATACTTCGTGAGGCTTGGCCAAAAGACCATAAGGGCTTGTCGGGATTAACCCTGACCAATGAACCCAAGATCATGTATGAATAATGCATTCTGCATGGTGAGCCGACGAAGCCCTTTGCATAAAGGGCTTGTCGGGGTTCATCCTGACAAATGAATAAAGCGCGATATTTACTTTGTTTTCATGGATTGAAATAATGCGCATTATTCATTTCGTCAGCGCCATGCGCAATTTATGCACCGCATAAATTGGATGAATAAAGCATCTATTGGGTTACGCAAACTTCCTCTAATATTTCCTTGAAAGTGCTTTATTCAATTCGTCAACGCTCCGCGCTCTTAATGCTGATTTATAAATTGGGTTAATTTTGCAATGGGTACTGCAGTGAAAAGAAATACCTTTGTGCCAAATAATTATCGCGCCTGGGGCGTTTTCAAAATCTCAATGTATAAATATGGATTTTAGCCTGATTAAAAAATGGATGCAGAAAATGAACAATATCCTGGAAGTCTATGCCCAGGAGGAAAGTTTTACGGAATCAGAGCGTAATCTTTTACTGGACTATAACCTGCGTATCCGGGAAGCCATTAAAAATCTTCAGGTCGAACCTCTATTGGTGGAAGAACCTGAAGAAGAAGCGTTAAGCACAACACAGGAAGCTGCTCCTGAGCCAGCCCCATCGAAAACAACCGACCCCAAAAAAGCTGTCAAAGCGACAGCTGTTGTCATTGATGAAAAACCTTATGCAGAGTTATTGAACTGGAAGGATTCCGGTGATCTGTCAGGGAAACTGGAATCAACGCCCATAAAAGAGATTGCCACCGCTTTTGGATTGAACGAACGAATTGTTTGTCAAAATGTTCTTTTTAATGGAGATAAACAAATGTTTGATTTGACTGTTGAAAAACTTAATGGGATGAACAGTTATCAGGAAGCTACTCAGTATTTATGTCGCGAAATAGTGGATCGATATGACTGGATGAACGAAAATAAGATCAAGAATGCCCAAATCTTCCTAAAGCTTGTTCGCAGACGATATTCATGAAAGAATTTTCTGAAAACGAAAAGTCACATTTTTTAAAAGCACTTTTAATTGCAACCATATTTAGTTCAATATGTGTTGTAGTGCATGTTTTTTTCTTATTGACCGATATTCCAAAATACAATTGGAGCATTTATCCCAGAGACTTTGGACAATGGTATGGCATTGTCACTGGTCAATTCATACACGCTAGTTGGAGCCATTTGCTTTCAAATTTACCGCCTTTATTCATTACCACTTTGGTGCTATTTTATTTTTATCGCAGCATAGGATGGGCTAGTTATTTCCTGATTCTGACGTTAACGGGATTGATGGTTTTTGTTTTAGGACGCAACTATTCCCATATAGGGGCAAGTGGATTGGTGTATGGATTGATTTCTTTTATTTTCTTTTCCGGAATTTTTAGGAGGAATGTTAAGTCTATTGCTCTAATGAGTATTATGGTGATCATGTACAGCGGTTACCTGGCTGGCTTCTTTCCAACCGAGGAGCGGGTTTCCTGGGAAAGCCACTTATTGGGAGCCGTTGCAGGTCTGTGGACATCATTTGTTTTTAGAAATTTTCGAGAAGCGGATGAATTGGAATCACCCTGGCAGGAGTCTTCAGTTTCTGAGAGCGGGTCCAGCTATTTTTTAGAAAGGGATATTTTTGATAAAACGAGGCAGGAGAGACAACGACAGGAAGAGGAACGTTATAATTCTCTCCATTGGACAACATCAACCACAGATATAGATCAATGGGGTTCTTCCAACGATCAAAACTAACATTTGTTAGTATCGGATTGATTTAAAAACAATTCTCAAAAAATGCACCATGCTCCTTTTTAAGTGAAGCATGGTGATTTTAACCAACACGAACTTTAAAATTTAAGTTTGTTATTCAGTGATCAGATCACTCGGCTGTTCATTTTCTTCCGTAGGAACATTGGGTTTAATCCAACTCAGGGTCTTGCGAAAATGGCTCAACCAGTTTTGTTCGTTTTCCTGTAATGCCCATCCGGCGTTGTGCTCTTGTGTTTTTGTAATAGGTTCCATACCTTAATATTTAGGGTTAAAAAATGCTACTTATCATGAAGATGCTGTAAACCTTTAAAATGTTGCCTCGATCCTATTTTATCCAATTCTTATGTCTAAAATCTTTGGATTGGTTTTAACTTCCATCTTCCCTCAATTATTGAAAACGAGAAACTCCTTTGATCTTTATAGTTAATGAATTGTGACGAACAAAATGGAGTTTTGTGTTCAAAAATGATAGTGCAAGATAATGTTGAATGGTTCCATCAAACAAGAGGGGAAACCCTGAATTTACTCATGGGAAACCCTGAATTTTTCAGAGGTTAAGGAGTTTTTGCGGGTCATTTTCGGAAAGTATTTCAAGAACAGCCCTTACCGATCCAAATTTATTTAACAAACGGCTGGCTTCTTCTTCTGATACTGGATACTTTTCCATCACCATTCTCAAGCCGCGCTCTACCAGCTTATGGTTAGTCAATTGCATATCCACCATCTTATTTCCTAAAACTTTTCCCAAACGAATCATTAGACTGGTAGAAATCATGTTCAGAATTAATTTTTGTGCGGTTCCACTTTTAAGACGAGTGCTTCCACTGATAAATTCCGGCCCGAGTTCCAGTTCTATGGGATAATCTGAATAGTGACTTAATGGGCTATCCGGGTTCGAGCATATACAGGCCGTAGTGATTCCGGCTGCCTGGCAAGCTTTCAACCCACTTACGGTGTACGTTGTGGTCCCGCTAGCTGCAATTCCGATGACACAATCTTTAGCGTTGATGTGATAAGTTAACAAGTCATTCCAGGCTCCAGTAGTGCTGTCTTCAGCAAATTCAACGGCTTTTCTTATCGCTCCATCACCTCCGGCAATCAACCCAATTACCAGTTGGTCTGAAACACCAAAAGTTGGGGGGCATTCTGATGCATCCAAAATTCCAAGTCTTCCACTGGTTCCTGCACCAATGTAAAACAAGCGACCACCTTTCTTGATTTTTTCTACTAGTTGTTCAACAAACGGAATGATCCTGGGGATGGCTAATTTGACAGCCAATGAAACCTTTTGATCTTCTTCATTCATGGCATACAACATCTCTGCGACGCTCATCTCTTGCAGATCAACGAAATTTGAATGTGCCTCAGTCCAGGGTCTTTGATTCATCGATTTGTTTTTGATATGATCCATAATCCAAGAAAAGTCAATAAACCGTTCAATCCGAGGTTGAGGAAACCTAAACTAAATCCATCCAACCAGGTTTTTAAATTTTGATCGATAAAATACACCGTGCAAGGGGCCAATAAGCAAATAAAAACAACGCTCCAGTTTTCCGGTAAATGACGTTTCGTAAACAGTGCAAAACTAAATAGTCCCAATAATGGCCCATAGGTGTAACCTGCCCATTTTAATATGATATCAATGATGGATTTATTATCGATCCATTTAAAAAGAAATATTAAAAGCAGAAAGACAAAGGCAAAGGCATAATGAACTATTTTTCTCTTTCTGATTTTTTCTTCTTCTGTCCAATCCGTTCGTCTTTGCAGTCCCAGGAGGTCAATGCAAAATGATGAAGTTAAGGCAGTAATGGCGCCATCTGCACTAGGGAAAAGAGCAGATATTAAACCAATAATAAAAATGATGGCGAATGCAGGAGACATGGATTTCAAGGCAACAAAAGGAAATAAATCGTCACCACTATGTGTAATTTGCATTTGGGCAGAATACAAATACAATAAGCCACCTAAAAACAAAAAGAGCAAATTCACAAATACCAAGACAATGCTAAAGGCGACCATATTTTTTTGAGAGTCCTTCAGGTTTGTGACACTGATATTTTTCTGCATCATTTCCTGATCCATACCCGTCATACTGATCGTAACCAAAGCCCCTCCAACGATATGTTTTAGAAAGTGAGACGAGCTTTGAAAATCGGTATTGAATATGCGTAGGAAATTTTTTTCTTCAAGTTGTCTCATGGCCTGCCACGTATTCAGTTGGAGATGATTTAGGATCAATATAGTGCACACAAACAATCCCATTAGCATAAAGAAAGTTTGCAGAGTATCGGTCCATACAATGGTTTTAACACCTCCCTGCACAGTGTAAAGAAGGATCATGCATAAAATAACCAATGCAGTCCATTCGAAAGATATACCTAAATCATCCAAAAGGAACAATTGCAAGACATTGATGACGAGGTATAATCGCGCAGTAGCTCCTACCGTTCTGGAGAGAATAAAAAAGGATGCCCCAGTCTTGTATGCAAACTGACCAAAGCGGTGTTGAAGGAAATGGTAAATGGATTTCAGACCAAGTTTGTAATACACCGGCAATAGTATAAAGGCAACTGCAAAATAACCAAGGAAATATCCAATGACTACTTGAAAATAATAGAAGCCCTGAGTTCCTACCGTACCGGGCACTGAAATAAAGGTGACTCCACTAAGGGATGTGCCGATCATCCCAAAGGCAACAACATACCATTTTGAACTCCGCTTACCGATATAGAAACTATCATTGCTGGCATCTTTTGAAGTTATTTTAGCAATCCAAAGTAATGCCCCAAAATATACAATCAGTAATACACTTAAAACCAAAGAATAATTCATAAACAACGTGTTGTTGAGCTTCTGATGCGTCAAGCAATACAAAGGTAAGGATTGATTGGACTCGTCCTTGCTTAGAGTCGTTAATCCCTATTGTATAAAATACCAGCAGATCGATTGACCTGGCATTTAAACTCGGTATGGAGAGAAATGTATCTTAATTCTTGGTAAATACTTGTTAAATGAATTGAACAATTATCATTGTACAATCGGATTGTCATATTTTGCGATATGCCAGGAAGATTATTAAAGTTATATAAAAACTCATTTGCAGGTCTGAATCATGATATTTGGTTGCTGGCGATGGTTCAGTTGGTCAATCGGGCAGGAACAATGGTTGTGCCCTTTATGACCATGTACATGACTCAGAAAATGGGAGTTTCAATGACTAAGGCGGGATTTGTACTGGCTTGTTTTGGCATGGGTTCAATCGTGGGATCATTTATTGGAGGAAAGTTAGCTGATCGGTATGGTTTCTATAGAATTATGATCATCACGCTGGTTCTGGGTGGGTTTTCATTTATCGCATTGGGATTCATCTACAGTTATTGGTGGATTTGTCTGGGCACATTTGTTATGGCCATAATTAATGAAGCCTTCAGACCAGCCAGTATGGCAGCCATTTCTGCTTATAGCAGCGCAGAAAATCTTACACGTAGCGGATCGCTGGTTCGCTTATCTGTTAATTTAGGATGGGCAGTGGGTGCTGCTGTGGGTGGCTGGATTGCTGCACACAATTATTCTTTGTTGTTTTGGGTTGACGGCATTACGAATCTGGGAGCATCTATTGTAGTGGCTTGCGCACTAACCCCTAAGGATGTAAAGAAATCCAGACAAAAGAGCATGACCAATGACCAACATTCAATATCGCCATTTAAGGATTATTTTTTCTTGATTTTCGTATTGTTAAATTGTTTTTTCGGGATTTGTTTCTTTCAAATTTTCACAACTCTTCCAGTTTATCTCAAATCGGTATTGTCCTTGAGTGAAGCAAAAATTGGTTGGATCATGGGAATTAACGGATTGATGATTGCGTTTTTTGAAATGATCATTGTCTATACACTGGAAAATAACAATAAACTTAGACTGATTGCGATGGGAACATTTGTTACAGGCCTTTCCTTTATCATTTTTAATGTTTTCAGCGCAATGGATGCTTTTGTCCTTGCAATGTTTTCAATCTTGGTCATTACGCTGGGTGAAATACTAGCCATGCCTTTCATGTTGAGTTTTACGATGGGAAGAAGTAAACCTTCGACTGTTGGCCAGTATGCGTCACTGTACACTATGTCTTATAGTGTTGCGCATATTTGTGGAAGTTACAGCGGAAGTGCTATTGCTGATCATTTTGGGTTTGACGTTTTATGGTGGTGCGTTGGAGCTGTTTCTGTAATTATTGCAGTAGGTTTCTTGCTGTTGCAAAAAAAGGAAAGACTCTACCCACCTGAATCTTTTGTTTAAAGGAGTATGTCTTATCTTTGCAGCCTCTAGAAAATCAGGTAGACCATGGCTAACGTAAACAACTTGTTTCCTACAAAAAAGTCTTCGCAATTACTGCTTCTTTTGTGTTTTGCCCTGTTGCCCTATGCCAATACCTTGTTTAATGGATTCGTTTTAGATGACAAAGTCGTATTTACCGAAAACCAATTTGTTCAAAATGGAATAAAAGGCATTCCAGATATTTTTAGTCACAATAGTTTCGAAGGTTATTTTTCCGGGAGTGGAAAGTCAAGTTCGGTTAGTGAATATCGTTATCGCCCTCTAAGTCTTGTTTTTTTTGCTATTCAGTCTCAATTGGTTGGGAATAATCCCTTTATTGCTCATTTATTGCATTTGGTCTTGTTTGCATTGTTGTGTTGGGTATTATGGGGTTTACTCAATCGATTGTTGGGCTATCAACTTAGCGCTCATGCTGAGATGCTCGCTTTCATAAGTATGCTCATCTTTGCAGTTCTACCCATTCATACTGAAGTAGTAGCCAATATCAAAAGTGCCGATGAGATTTTCGCCTTTTTATTCGCTGGATTGACATTCCGATCTTTATTGCTGTATCAGGATGGGGGAAAAATTATCCATTTTATTTTGGCTTTTATCTGTTTTTTAGCGGCTTTGTTTTCCAAAGAAAATGCAATTTCTTTTATGGTGTTGATTCCTTTGGGTATTTGGATGTTTGTGCCTAAATCGAAAAGGAACCTAGGGAAAAGCTTAATTCCCATATTAGTTGCAACAGGTATATATTTTTTGTGTAGGTTTTCTGCAGTTGGAACGCAACTGTATTCTGAATCAAAAAACTTTCTTGAAAATCCTTTTCTGGTTTTAAAGGGCGAAAGAATAATGGCCATGAGTACGGGTGATCGGCTTGGAACTATCTTTTATACTTTGTTACGTTATATTTATCTCCATATTATTCCGTATCCACTTACACATGATTATGCTCCAAAAAGTATTTCAACTTTTTCTATTGCTTCGCCAGCCGCATTGTTTTCATTTGTCATTTATTTAGCGGGATTCATTTTAGCATTGCGTTGGGTTCGCAGCAAACCTGTGCTTAGTTTTGGAATATTGTTTTTTATGGTTGCCCTGGCTCCGGCGTCTAACCTTTGGTTCAACACAGGTGCTTACATGGGAGAGCGATTTGCATTTATTCCTTCGTTTGGATTGTGTTTGATCATGGCATGGCTGCTAACGATTTTCTTATTGGAGCGTTATCGTTTTGGCAGTTATTTTATTTGTGGAATATTACTGATCTATTCATTTCGCAGTTTTTGGAGAAACTTCGACTGGAAGGACAATCTGACTTTATTTCAAAGTGATATTCAACATTCTTCAAACAGCGCTAAACTGAATTCATCATTAGGTTTTACCTTATTGGAAACATATAGAAACGAAGCTGACAAAGAGACCAATAAACATTTGTTGACACAAGCCATACAGCATCTAAAGACGGCTGTGAAAATTTATCCCCGGTACACGGATTGTATCTACCTATTAGGGAACGCATATTACCTGGATAAAAATTATACGCAAGCGGTATTGACTTATGAAAAGTACATTGATCTAAACCCTGCAGATGCTTCCATTTTAAAAAATTACCAGAAAGCTCTACGTGAATTGGGGCGCAAATATTTTTATGAAGACAGCAATAATTCAGCTGCAAAAAATGTCCTCTTGAAAAGTTATAAGCTCAATAATGAAGATGACCAAGTATTGGAATTGCTGGGAAGTGTAGAAGCGGAAATGGGTTATTTACTGAAATCTTTGGAATATCTGCTCCGCTCCACTGACATCAACCCAAATAATGCAAGTACCTGGGCCAATTTATATATTACTTACACCAGGTTAGGAGATAAAGTCAGAGCCCAGGATGCTATTAATCGTGGAATGGCTATCGATGCAGACATTGTCAAGAAACTCATGTCTGTCCGAACAAAGTAAAATTGTTTCGAAAAGTAAATAAGGAATTTACCTAATTCATTTTGATGTTTGATTAGGGTATTCCTCTGCGTCTCGTTCTTTTAAAGTCTTTATTCAGCGGGTAATTATTGCTTGGATTGTCTAAGGGCAACAATTTTTTCGACCATTTCATCGGCTATACGCAACTGCGCTTCCAGTGTAGATGCACCAATATGTGGAGAAATAGATGCTTTTGGATGATTTAGCCATTCAGTCCGAACTTTGGGTTCGTGATGAAAAACATCTAAGCCAACACCGGCTAGTTTGCCTTCTTGCAGCGCATTCAATATGGATTCCTCATCGAGATTCTCTCCACGGGAAGTGTTGATGATATAAGCAGTGTTTTTTAAGAGATGTAAATTATCGCGATGCAATATGGCTTTGCCTGAATAAGGAGCATGTAGACTGACATAATCTGCCTTGGGCAATGCAGTTTCTAAGTCCAGCAAAGGAATATCAATGGTCAGCGATTGATCTTGTATTTGGAGATCAATGGATAACTTATCGACAAATGGATCAAATGCAATAACCTGCATTTCCATGCCGAGGGCCATCTTGGCAAGCTCTCTTCCTATACGGCCCAGACCTATGAGGAGTAATGTTTTCCCTTTTAGTTCAGTGGAAACGCTTAAGTTCTTTTTCAGCAATTGAAATCCAGCTTCATCTTCCCATCCCCGATTGGAGCGATGCAGTCCCCTGGTCAGGCACATCATGTGACATAAGGCAAGTTCAGCCACGGACCTCGATGAAGAGGCTGGAGTGTTGATGATAGCAATGCCTTTAGAAGCGGCATATTCAGCATCGATGTTATCCAATCCGACTCCTGCTCTTGCAATAAATTTTAAATTCGGACACTGGTCAATCAGTGCTGATCTCACCTTAGTGGCACTACGCACGATGATACCATCATAATCAGGCAAACGAACGGATATTTCTTCCTGAGCAAGCTTCACATTGTCTACTTGGAATCCATGCTCCATCAATGACCGTATGCCTGTGGCTTCCAATCCATCTGTTATCAATATTTTCCAACCCATGACCCAAAAATAAAAAGGAACTCCAACTACATGAAGTTCCTTTTATGAATTTCCTAAAATTAAAGGTGAATCCCTTATTTTTTCTTTTGTGCTCTAATTGCTCCCAATCTTTTTTCAGTCTCAAGTTTTAACAGATTGTATGCGGCAGTTTGTTTTGCATCTTGGGCCAAATCACGAGCGCATTTTCCCATTTTATTTTCATTTAAGGGATTCGCTCCTGCATTTAACAAAGATTCAATCACTTCCAGGTTGCCATTTCTGGCAGCAAACATCAGGGCATCTTCAAATTGAATCTTAGCATGAACATCAGCACCTTTTCCTATTAACAACTGCACCATTTCTGCATTTCCAATGGAGGCGGCATAAGCAATCATGCTCATTTTCTGCTCTTTTAAATACAATAAAGCATTTACATCATGGCCGGAATTCAGCCAATCTTTGATGTATTTGGTATTGGATTGTTCAAGGGCAGTTTGGATATCTTGTTGTGCAGAAACTGCGCTTAAACTGGCACAAATCGCTAAAATCACTAAATATACATTACGTTTCATAATCATCAATTGTGTTTTGTTTCTTAGGCTAAGATACCATAAAGCAGTCAAATGCTGCTCCGTAAAGGGAGTTTTTCGATAATTTTAACGGTTGACCAATCTGTAAATAAGGATTTACGCATGAGTTTTATCCGATTCTGCCCATACTTACGTTTGGATTGTCGGCAATTTTAGCTTGTAGAAGCTTATTTAAGGGGTGATGTAGCTCAGGATCTTTCCTAAGAATCGCTTCGGCCATTTTTCTGGCTGCGTAAAGAATAGATTGGTCATGGTGTATGTCAGCAATATTGAGTTCAATGAGACCACTCTGCCGGGTCCCATCCAAATCCCCGGGTCCTCTTAATTGCAGGTCAGCCTCAGCGATTTCGAAACCATCGTTTGTCCTGCACATGGTTCGTATTCTTTCACGGGCATCTTTGCTGATTTGATCTGCAGTCATCAATATGCAATAGGATTGTTCTGCTCCACGGCCAACTCTTCCTCTAAGTTGGTGCAGCTGGCTCAGTCCAAAACGCTCAGCGTTTTCGATCACCATGATCGAAGCATTGGGCACGTTGACTCCAACTTCAATAACCGTTGTAGCTACCATGATTTGAGTCCGTCCCTGAACAAAGCGATTCATTTCGGATTCCTTGTCTCTTGGTCGTAACTTGCCATGAACAACGGAAATTTGATAGCTGGGAATGGGGAAGTACTCCAATAATTTTTCATAACCCATTTCCAGGTTTTCGATATCCAGTTTTTCAGATTCTTCAATCAGCGGAAATACGATATACACCTGACTACCAGCTTCTATTTGGGATTTCATGAAGGTATACAATTTGCCACGAAGGGCTTCAGTAAAATGCATGGTTTTTATGGGCTTCCGGTTGGGTGGGAGTTGGTCTATTACTGAAACATCCAAATCTCCATATAAACTCATGGCCAGAGTACGTGGAATGGGCGTCGCGGTCATGACTAAAATATGTGGAGGATTTTGGTCTGTTTTTGACCAAAGCCTTGCTCTTTGTTCGACACCAAAACGATGTTGTTCGTCGACTACAGCCAAACCCAGGCGTTGAAATTTTACCTGGTCTTCCAGAAGTGCATGAGTTCCTGTGAGTAATGCTAAAGAGCCGTTTTGCAAATTATCCAAAATGCGATGTCGTTCACTCCCTTTCACATTTGATGTCAGCAGGGCACAAGAAATTCCGGTAGGCACCAGTAATGTGGTCAATGTTTGAAAATGTTGCTGTGCAAGAACTTCCGTAGGGGCCATCAAACAAGCCTGATGTCCATTGGCAGTTGCCCATAACATAGCCAATAAGGCGATGATCGTTTTACCACTACCTACATCTCCCTGGAGTAATCGGTTCATTTGTGAACCTGATTGCAGATCGCTTAGAATTTCACTCAACACCCTATTTTGTGCATTCGTAAGTTTAAAAGGCAGGTGATGCTGAAAGAAGTCTTGGAATGGATTACCCGCTTGCAGCATTGGAATTCCGGTATTTTTTTTCTTCCTGAGTTGCATGTTTTGAACCATTTGCAACTGCATAAAAAACAATTCCTCAAACTTGAGTCGTTGGCGACTTTTAGCTAACAGTTGTTCGTCTTTTGGGAAATGGATGTTTAACAATGTTTCTGTCCGACTGATGAACTTAAATTTTTCGATGATATAGGGTGGAAGCGATTCGTGAAGCGCTCCTGGATGAAGCTGCTGGAAGGCTTGGTGGATCATTTTTCGAATGCCGCGGCTATCAAATCCTTTTTGGGCCAATTTTTCTGTACTGGAATATACCGGCTCCCAGCGCAACGATTGAGCAGGATTGTTTGCCTGAAGCAGTGAAATTTCAGGATGGGCCATGGTTTTTTGTTGCCCATTGAATTTGATTTTTCCAAAAACGATAAACTCTTGTTGGGTATTTAGTTTACCCAATAACCACTGATAGTTTTGGAACCAGATCAATTCCAAAATGCCTGATCCATCAACCAAGGAAGCAATTAAACGCTTGGATCGCCCAAATCCAACTTCTTGTGGTATGGTGATGTGACCTTTTAGTTGGTAGTATTGGCCATCCAAATCAGCCTCTGAAACAGGAGTATACCGAGTCTTATCAATATATCGGAATGGTAAATAATCAAGAAGCTCTCCCACCGTTTTTATTTGTAAGGCTTCAGACAACAATTTGGCCCTTTGAGGACCAATCCCTTTGATAAATTCAACCGAACTGTCAAGCATTAATGCCAAAATCAGAACTTTTTATGCAAAGTAACATTGGAATCCGCGAAAATTGGCAGTCTTGAATGGAATTCGGTTTTTAGCCAACAATCCATAAATTGAGATAAATTTGCACTTGTCTATGGAAAGCATTCGACAATTGCAAGTGGCAGAACTCATCAAACGCCAGTTCAGTATGGTACTGGCCGCTGAAGGGCGCTATATTTATGGTTCGCAGGCACTGGTCACTGTTACACAGGTCATGATGAGTCCTGACCTTGCTCTGGCAAAAATTTACCTAAGCGTCTTCAATATTGATAAAAAAGAAGAGGTAATCGACCAATTGCAAGAACATTATGTCCGACTTAAACATGGGCTTCACCAAAGGATCAAAAAGCAAGTCCGTGTAATGCCGGAAATGCGATTTTATATGGATGAAACCATCGATGAAGTATACAAAGTGGAAGCCTTGTTCAAAAAATATGAAGGTAAATCTGGAGAAGAGAATGTGAATCCCTTGACCAGTTAATGGATCTTTCGAGTATAATTCCTTAAGAAGAAGTTAAATAACATTAAATCTACGATAGATTTCGTAGTTAAGCATTACCTTGGTGCATTCCTAAATACAATATCATGCCTGATCTTCAAAAATTTTCTTTTACCAAACTGTTTGTTGCAACTTTATTTTGCAATTTCTCCACATTCGTTTATTCACAAAATCCGTCTTTGTCAGGACAAATTGTAGATGCTTCAGGAAGCCCAGTAGCTTATGCCAATTTGTTCTTATTTTTTCAAAAAGATACCTCTTTGGCAAAAGTGGAGTTGTCGGATGAAACGGGGAAGTTTGCCTTCTCAGAAATTATGGATGGTGATTATTTTTTAAAGATTTCTTATGTGGGTATGCAGGAATTGCAACGCGGTAATTTAAGTATCCTTAAAAATGAACCAAAAGATTTGGGAACTTTAACTTTGATGCCATCTTCAACTCAATTGCAAGAGACGGTTATCAGGGCAAAGAGAACATTGCTAGAAGTCAAGCCTGACCGCACTGTATTCAATGTTGAAGGGACCATAAACAGTATTGGAAATGACGGAATCTCTTTGCTCCGTAAAGCACCAGGTGTAAATGTTGACAACAACGATAACATCAGCCTTCTGGGACGGTCCGGTGTTTTGGTGTATGTAGATGGTAAACGCATTCCATTATCTGGCCAGGAATTGGCAAACTACCTGCAAAGCCTTCAGGCGGAGCAAATTGACCGAATTGAAATCATTAGCAATCCTGGTGCTAAATATGAAGCTCAGGGGAATGCAGGAATTATAGACATCAGACTGAAGAGAGATTCCAATTTTGGGACTAACGGTACCACTTCTCTAAGTTATATCCAGGGCCGTTTTCCAAAATTCACCTTATCCGGTGCTGCAAATTATCGGAACAAAAAATGGAATGTTTTTGGAAATACCAGCCTGATCTCTTGGAAAGGTTTTAATCAAATGTCTTTTCAAAGTTATCAGAATGACTTGTATCTGGATGAGTCGGTTTACAATAAAGTTTTCAGAAAATCCGTCAATTACCGAGCCGGTGCAGATTACTTTTTATCTAAATCTCACACACTTGGAGTATTGGCCAGCGGGAGTTTTGCAACCGGTGATAATCCAGGTTTAAATAGGATTGAATTATCCCAAGCCAGCAAACCATTGGAAATCGACAGTATATTGGTGGCGAACACTTTAACTGATGCCCCCAGGATGAACCAAACGTATAACATTAATTATCGTTATGATGCTGGAAAAGGTCATAAGTTCAATGTAGATTTAGATTATGGATTTTTTGAGAATAAAAACCTGAGGGATCAGGTCAATCAGTATTTTGACCCTAATGAACAGGATATACTCAACTCCTCTGTAATCAGTTTTAACACACCCAGTGACATTGACATCTGGACCTTTAAATCGGATTACGAACAAACATTGTTTGGAGGTAATTTAGGCGTTGGGGTTAAGTTGAGCCACGTCAATTCAAAAAACACATTTCATGTCTTCGATCAGTTAAATCAACAGGGAATGTTGAATCTCAGAAGATCTAACTTTTTTGAATATGATGAGAAAGTTTATGCAGCCTATTTAAGTTATCAACACAGTCTGGGTAAAAATTGGAATTACGGATTAGGACTAAGGTTAGAACAATCGGATATATTGGGTTCACTTGTAACTTATTTACCAGAATTGCAAGAACCTCCCGTCGATCTGGAATACTTGAGTTGGTTTCCCAATATTTCTTTGAGTTGGAATGCAAGTCCTGACAATGCATTTCAATGGAGTTATAGCCGTAGAATTAACCGACCCGATTATCAGGTCTTGAATCCGTTTGTTAATCAGTTGAGTGAATTGTCATTTGAAAAAGGAAATGCATTTTTGGATCCTGAAATTGTAAACAATTACGAAATGTCGTATACCCTTAAATATCGTTTTAATTTCAAATTAGGCTATAGTTTGACTACAGATCAAATTACCCGTTTGATTGGCCCTGATGATAGTGATCCGCGTGCCAGCTTTATCAATTGGGATAATTTAGCCGAACGTCGCACATTTAATTTTAGTGCAAGTTTGCCATTTCAGTTTGCTAAAAATTTGGAATCATATTTTAATTTAGGAGCTTCCCACATCCATAATTTAGCCGATTACGGTAATGGTGCCAAAGTAGATTTGAAGGCATTCACCTATAGTATTTACCAGCAACATAGTTATGCATTACCTGCAGGCTGGCAGGCCGAGATCAGTGGTTATTTTTCAGGGCCTGGAATCTGGGGTGGGGTTTTTGTTTATGAGACCAGCTGGAGTCTCGACATTGGATTGCAGAAGAAATTCTTTAATGATCGTCTTACTTTTAAAATAAGTGGAAATGACATTTTTTACGAATCTGGATGGTCCGGCGAATCCAATTTTGACGGTTTGAAATCTTATGGAACAGGCAAATGGGATTCTAAAAGGTTAACCATCAACTTGAGCTATAAATTTGGAAATGATAATGTTAAATCCAGACGTCGAACCACAGGCTTGGAAGACGAAGCCGGTCGAGTCGGGAATGGTGATTAATTTCTTATATGTGTGCAGTCTATAGAATCTAAATTCATTTATTTTACTTGCCGGTTTATCGCAAAACCTTTGGTGTCCAAAATGAATTGTGAATTCATTCTCTTAAAGATACTAACATTTGTTAGCCTTGCTTGGAAATATTTGAAAACGAATTTTTCTATTCAAGAAAATAATTTTTATGAATCAGAATCTGCCTTGGAAAAGGAAAGCATGGTTTACTTCCTGGATTGTCATGCTTTAGGATACCTCCTTTGAGAGATGATTGTTCATACAATGATGGGTGATAAGGATGCTTATCCTTTGGGAATGGGTGATCCATGTGGATCAATTTCCGGGAAACCTAATCGCTCATCCAGGCGGTGAAGGTCTTCATCTGTGAGGTAGTGTTCGGCGAGTTCTGCATCTGTATGCAGTTGGTCAGGATCCAATCCCAATTCTTCGGAGAGGAAGGTTTCCCATAAGCGGTGCGCACGAACCAGTTGAAGAGCTTTGGTTTTTCCTAATTCGGTGAGTGAATATTGTCCGTTGACTCTTTGGTACAATTTTAATTTTACCAATCGGTGACACCATTGTTCAATTTTTTTGACTGGGTGGCCTGTAAGTTCTGCAAGGGATGATGGATCTGCAATTCCTTTTCCGGATTGTAGGGTACGTTTTATAATATCTTCGATTAAAATTCTTTTTTCAAGATTTTTTCTTGCTTTATATTTTGGAATAAATCCTTTTTTGGGAGCAAACAATGCGATACATGCGTAAACTATGGTCGTGGTAACTGCCATAGAAGGGCCCACCGGTAAATTGGCGGCTATCGACATAAGCAGTCCCCCGATAGCCGAAAAGCTGCCTATAATCGCTGCCCATAAAAGAACGAGTTGAAGGCGGTTTGCCAACAATAATGCTGCAGATGCCGGGGTAATCAGCATGGCGACAACCAATATGACGCCAACACTTCTCAACGAAGCAACTACGACCAGACTTAATAATAACATGAGTAAATAGTGGATGAATCGTGCATTAATTCCCAAAGTGCCTGAAATAACGGGTTGAAAAGTGGTTACAAACAAAGACCGATAAAAAGTCAATAAGGTGAAACAAACCACAAAAAACAAGATTACAGTGGTCCATAAATCCTCAGATGAAACCGATAACAAATTACCGAAAAGAAAATCTTTTAAATCCAGATGAACTCCCTCTTTGCCACTGAGCCATGAAATTCCTATAATCCCAAGACTAAACATAAAAGTAAAAATGATACCAATCGCAGCATCATTTTTTACTTGCATCTTTTGTTGCAACCAGGTGATGAGAAAGGCGGAAAGCAGACCAGCAATTACAGACCCTACGAAAAAGGCAAAACCAGAATATCCTACCACTAGAAATGCAACCACAATTCCAGGCAAAATGGCATGTGACAATGCATCTCCGATCATAGCCATGTTTCTTAAGACAATGAAGCATCCTAACAAACCACACATAGCACCGACCAACACAGCAATCACTACTGTTCTGAGTCCTAGGTCAGATTGAAGAAAACTTGAGAAATGCTCTAATATTTGTTCCATGTTGGAAGAATAATTCCAATAACGAAACAAAAATACAATATTCAACACAGAGCATACATCGGGAATACATGATCCACTGAAGGGAAAATCAATACTAAACTTAAGGTAATTTAGAAGTGCCCTTTAACCCATTCTGAAAATTTATCTTAAGATAAATACCGTCAGGGTGGTTCTTGATGTTGAGGGGTCGAATAAAAGTTTAACAATGTGCGATTAAGCTTATCGACCCATGGTGTCTTGGGAATTTTTGGCTTTCAGAAAGTTGTTAAAGAAATCCATACCTTCATTACTGATGAGATTGGCTGAAACTTTTTTACCTTCTTTATTCATAAAAACCATAGCGTTGCATCCATTTTTATAATATAAATCCATTTCCTGCAGGATATCACCATTTTTTTGAACAATTAAGTGGGCTTCTGGCGTGCACAAATTGGTTAACTGACCCACGTCATCTGTAATAAAAGACATGATGATGGAAAATGACTGTGGATTGTCAAAACTCATGGATATGTTGACATCTTTTTTGAGTGAAATGAGATCCACACTGGTGCCCTCTGACCTCATTTTGGAAAGTTGATCGGATGGAAATGCAGGTAATTCTATCGCCTTTCCACCAGCTCCTTCGGTGGATTTTTTCGAAGTGCCTTCCTGTTTACAAGATGAGCAAAAGAATAAAAATAAAGCACAATAGAACCCAACTGAAATCCGCATGTTAGTTAAATTTATATTTAAGGCCCAAAGATAAATAATAACCTGTCAAATCAATGATTCCTCCATTTTTTGAATACTGATACAAGGAACTTATTGAACGTGTATATTTGGCGGCCCCCCCCCAATTTTTAGACCAAAAATAACTGGCACCAAGAATCCAACTTACATCCGTTTGTTTGAAATCTTTGTGAATACCACTGTAGCTGTTACTGCTGATCAGACGACCAATGGATGAACCACCAAAAAATTCCATTCGATAATAATCACCTGCAGGGTCTTGTATAAGCCAATCTTTAAAGATAAACAATATAGGTATGTCAATGTAATGGAGGCCAATTGAAACGCGTAAAACATCATTTTTGTCCGATAAACTTCCTCGAACATTGTATTGAATTCCCATTTCAATAGCTGTCCTTGTAGATAAGCTCGCGGCTACAAAACCAGCCACTTCATATCCAGGTTTGTTAAAACCATAAATGTCATCTCCGTCAATTTGAGATAAAGTACCTGCCAACCTGAGTCCACCCTGAAAGCGTTGTGACATTAACATGTTGGAAATGAACAAACAAAATAAGAAGACTGAGTATTGAAAGCGCATCGTGGGCGAAAGTTAAGGAGTTCTCTATATTGTTAGGTCATATGGACAACGCTAGAATGTAGGCGATAAATACATAGATCCGCCCCAGGGTTCAAATATTATATTGCAAAATGTATTAAACATCAATTTAGAATCAGAAATATATTATAAATATTTTAATTATTGAAATTGTCATAAATTTACGCCCATAAGAACCGATCTGATTTCATGAAAATTACAAGGGGAAACCTCAAGAAACTGGAAGATATATGTAAAGCACTCCAGTATACCGTTCGATACGAACAAGGTCATTTCCAATCGGGTTATTGTCGGGTGGAAAGTAAAAAAGTGCTGGTGATCAATAAATTTTTTGATGTCGAGGGGCGTATGAATTGCCTTATGGAATTGATTCCAGAACTGGAAGCTCAGCCCGATGCGCTGACCGAAGACAACAAACAAATTTATGAAAAACTGATTTCATTGCGATCTTTACAGGAAACAACGGATTGACTTTCACATTTTTAGGCACTGGTACTTCTCAAGGCGTTCCTGTCATTGGATGCCAATGCAAAGTGTGTTTATCAAAGGATGAAAAGGATCAAAGGTTGCGCACATCTGGTTTAATTCAATTGGGAGATGAAGATTTATTGATTGATATGGGTCCTGATTTCAGGCAACAAGCCTTACGTGCCAATTTGAAAAAGTTAAATGCGGTGGTGTTGACCCATGAACATGCCGATCATACCGCAGGATTGGATGATATAAGGCCCATCAACTTTAAAATGGGTTCCATTCCTTTCTATGGCTTGCCCAGGGTTTTAGATGATTTGAAAAAACGGTTTCATTATGTATTTGAAGAACATCAATATCCGGGCTTGCCAGAAGTGAGCTTGAATAAAATATTTCCGGGTCAGCACATTTCGATTGGTCAGCAAAAAATTGAGTTCATTCCGGTCATCCATGGTAAATTGGAAATCATTGGAGTTCGCATCAGGGGATTGGTCTATATTACTGATGCAAGCTACTTATCGGAATCTACTATCAAGTCTATTCAAAATTGTACTGTCCTCGTGCTCAATGCATTGCACCGGGAGAAGCATCACAGTCATTTAAACCTGGAACAAGCCCTTTATTATATTGATCGCATACAACCGAAAACTTGCTACCTTACGCACATCAGTCATCATATGGGTTTGCATGAGGAGGTACAAAAAGAACTCGGTCCAAACATTTGGTTGGCTTATGATGGTCTTCAGGTAGATTTTTCAGATGAATAAACTCCAGAACGAGTGCAGTCCTTATCTCAGGCAACACGCTGGGAATCCAGTACACTGGGAACCTTGGAGGCAGGAAACATTGGAAAAAGCCAGCAGGCTGCATAAACCCATTCTGGTCAGTATTGGCTATTCAAGCTGTCATTGGTGTCATGTAATGGCTCATGAATCCTTTGAAGATCCGGAAACGGCGGTTATCATGAACGAACATTTTGTTTGCATTAAGATTGATCGCGAAGAAAGGCCAGACCTGGATCACTATTTTATGAATGCCGTTCAGGCAATGGGATTTTCCGGTGGTTGGCCTTTGCATTGTTTTTTGTCCGAAGACGGACAACCATTCTTTGGGGGAACTTATTTTCCACCTGACCCCAAATATGGGAGACCCTCCTGGAAAATGGTGCTCTTATCCGTGGCCGAGACTTACCGCAACAAACCCGGGGAACTCATTCAACAAGCCGGACAATTGGTCACCCATTTGCAGAACCTATCCAAACTGACATTTCGGAGAGAAACCTCCTTGGAAAGAAAACAGCTTGAAGAGTGTATTGATGGACTCATGCGATCCGCTGATACTCAACATGGTGGATTTGGAAGTTCCCCTAAATTCCCGCAACCTACTGGATTGCAATTGCTTTTAGCGGGAGCGCAAATTTTTAAACGAATCCATTGGAGAGAATTTGCAGAACACACCTTGATGAACATGGGTGGAGGAGGTATTTATGATCATTTGGGAGGAGGACTGTGCCGTTATTCAGTTGACGGTATGTGGGACGTGCCTCATTTTGAAAAAATGTTATATGATAATGCCCAATGGGTAACCGTTTTGTGCCAGACTTATGGCCAATGCAGGAATGAGTTTCTAAAATTTCTGGCGCTCGATACCCTTCAATTTTGGGAATCGCAGATGCAGGATCAATACGGTTATTTCTGGTCTTCACAAGATGCGGATTCGGAAGGAGAGGAGGGAAAATTTTATACTTGGGAAATGGAAGAGCTGAGAAATATGTCTCAGGAGTGTTTCAATTATTTTTCTGAATGGTTTGATTGGGTAAGTTTGGATCATCGTTTTCCCAATAGAAAGGTGGTTAGGCTTCAAAAAAATAAACTTCAATCTACGGACTCTATGACATTGCCCCATAAAGTTCTGGAATTAAGAGAAATTCTGGAATTGGAGCGCTCCAATAGAATACCACCAGCAAAAGACCAAAAAGGCATTATAGCTTGGAATGCCATGTTGGTATCCTCTTATGTTTCTGTCTGCCTGATGACCAAAGACAAAGCATATTTAGACAAAGCTAAACGTCTGTTAGAAGTAATTCAAGAGAGTGGTATTTTTCCAGATGGAAGTCTGGCCAGGTATATGTGGGAAGGTAAACCCGTAGGAAATGGATTTTTGGAAGACTATGCCTTTTTTGCCAAAGCATTTATGGATTGTTATCAGCTGAGTTTTGATAAGGGGTACATAGAAAAAGCCATACATTGGTACACTAAGCTGGTTGAGCTGTTTGGTACAAAAGATTCACCATTATTTTGGACGTCTTCAAAAGTGTATGGAGACAACTCCTACAATTCTGTTGAGTGGGCAGATGCTCAATATGCTTCAGCAAATGCCATAATTTGCGATCTTGCACGTTACCTATATATATGGACAGGGGAAAATTCTTATAAATTACAATTCGAGCAGATGATATCATCCATGCAAGCTCATTGTGAAAAGTACCCTTTGGCCACTAGCAGCTGGTTGGGACAACATTTGGCAAATTTGGAAGGGCATCCCATGGTAAAAACTTCCAACATCCAAAATGGCTTGGATATTTTAGATGGCTGGTGGTTGCCAACTTGGTTTATACTGCCTGAGCAGGAGAGTGAGGACGGTGTAAAGTTTTGTACGGATCATCATTGTTTACCACCCATTACAGAAGCATTCCAATGGCAAAAAATTTTCAGCTCATGATGAACCGGAATTTTGTCCATAACTTGAAACGACAAGTATGTTGCTTTGGGATCACTTTGATTTATTTTCATGCAATAGGTCAGCAATTGCCCTTGAGCGGATTGGGATATCGTCAACCCTTCGTTTTTATTCCGGCTTATGCGGGCACCAGCGGGAGTCTGGTTGGGATGGCAGATGGCCGAAGCCAGTGGCAAGGCATTGAGGGTAATCCGGAAACCTATTCCTTTCGAGTTGAGTTTCCGGTCTTTTGGTACAGCCTGGGGGCAGGTTTGAATCTGGGAAAAGATGCTACAGGATTGAGCCAGCGAATTTTTGTGCAGCCAAGTATGAATAAGATGTTTACCCTGGGATCCTGGCTAATGAGCGTTGGGGTCCATATTGAATATTCCTATCACTACTTTGATGGGTTTTCTGCAAGGACACCAGACGGAATTTATCAAGGTGGCCATATTGACCATCAGGATCCAGTCATCCCACCCACTGAGCAATCTTTTCAATTGATGGATGCTGGTGTAAGTTGGGCGATTAAGGGAAACGGATTCCATGGGGGGCTGGTCGCAAACCGATTACTACAATCAGGTTCAAAGAACTTACCGATAGTATATGCCAACAAAAGTCATTTTGGAATCCATGCGGCTTATAAAATGAGCTTTCAGGAATGGAGTATTGAGCCTGCAGTGGTGTTGTTTTCTGATTTATTTCACCATCAATCTCAACTTTTTATTCAAGTCGAATACAATGGCAACATTTTTGGAGGTATACATTACCGGGGTTACAATCGCCAATCGACGGAATCGTATGGGTTAAGCTTTGGATTTGGCTTAAACGAACGATGGTCGGTTGCTTATTTGCACGAATTTTATTTGGGAGGGTTGTCGCGGTCGGTAGTTCAGAAAAGTCAGGAATTCGGAATTTGGTATCATTTAGGAAGACCGGTTGGCCAGGGAAGAAAACCGCCTCAATTGAGAAGCCCCCGTTATTTTGATTGACTACCAAATATTTATGTATAGTAATATATTATATGTTGTTAAAAAAAGTTTTTTACAAAAACACAATAATTAATTGGCATATCTTGTTCGAATATTAGTGTGTCATAGAATATAAAACCCAAAAAATATTTTGTTTTTTTCTTTTTGGATTGTTTTATATTTGTGCCACTTTTTTTAAAGACAAAGTAGGTAAATATTCAATGACGATGAGAAATTCAAGTTTCTTGCTCTTCGCCGTCCTCGTGGTGTTGTTGGCCTCATGTGGTGGTAAACAACAAGATGGACAAGTGGTTGGGGCTTCGCCCAGACCTAAATGGAATGGAATCAATCCTTATGGTATGGTGTACGTACCCAGTGGTACGTTGACCATTGGCCAAAGTGACCAGGATTTCTTTCATAACCTGGTTCAGCCTCAAAAATCTATTTCAATTTCCGGATTTTACATGGATGATACAGAAATTACAAACAACGAATACCGTCAGTTTGTATTTTATGTACGCGATGAAATGGCGCACAAAGCATTAGGTCATGTGATTGAAGGAGAAGACGGGGAAACTGAAGAAGTGGATTGGGAGCAGGAGATTGACTGGGAAGATGAAACCCTGGATGAAATGTATTTCCAGGGAGCAGACGCTTTCAAAGGGGTAAAGGAATTGGATACCCGTAAATTCATTTATGAGTGGGAATGGAAAGACTGGCAAATGGCTGCCCATAGCCGGGACATTAAGCGCTCTGCTATCATTCACAGAGAAAAGACAAACATTTATCCGGATACACTTTGTTGGGTACGCGATTTCGCATATTCATACAATGAACCAATGACCAGGAATTATTTTTCTCACCCGGCGTTTGATGACTATCCGGTGGTGGGTATCAATTGGAAACAAGGGCGGGCTTTTTGTTATTGGAGAACTTCAATATGGAACAAATTCAAAGGAGAGGATGAACCTAACACGGAAGAGTTCCGCTTACCTACAGAACATGAGTGGGAGTGGGCTGCCAGAGGTGGCCGCGAACAAGCTCCATATCCATGGGGTGCTTATTATCCCCGAAATGCTAAAGGTTGTTTATTGGCAAACTTTAAGCCTGGCAGAGGAAACTATCCTGAAGATGGTGGATACTACACGGTGCGAGCTGATGCTTATTTCCCTAATGAGTATGGCTTATATAACATGTCAGGCAATGTTGCTGAATGGACGGAATCTTCGTATTCAGACAATGCTCACGTGATTGTACATGATCAGAATCCAGATGTGAAGTACGATGCTAAAGATATAGATCCTGAAGCGTTTAAGCGCAAAGTGATCAGAGGAGGTTCATGGAAAGATGTTGCGTATTATTTGCATACCAGCACACGCAACTGGGAATTTCAAGATACCAATAAGTCTTACATTGGTTTTCGCTGCGTGCTTTCATTCCTTGGAAGGTCTGAAAACGACTTCCGCTAGGATTTTATTCAGTAAGTCTTTTTGATTACTCGTAAAGAGTATTGTCATAATGATTAGCAAACAATTTTCTCTTAACTCTATAAAATTTTAAAAAATGGCTATTTACAAGAAGAACTGGTTTAAATATGCAAAGAACCTGACGATTGGTGTTGGTGCTTCCATCGTTATGTTGGGTGCATTGTTCAAAATCATGTCATGGGAAGGTGGTGATATGATGATCACTGCAGGTCTGGTGACAGAGGCAATCCTGTTTCTTATCCTGGGGGTAATTCCTCCAGATAAAGATTATTACTGGGATAAATTATATCCAGGACTTGGAGATGCAGATGCAAAAATCAATCCACTCATTGAAGGACCTGTAAAAAGTGGTCGTCCTGCAAATGGAGAAGTAGTAGAGTCTCAATTAGCAGGTATGCTCAATGAATTACAAGGAATGTCTAAAAGTCTGGGTTCTTTGAAAGCATTGCAGGAAGTTGATTTCAGTAAAACTGGGGATCAAATGAAGGCCATGAATAGCTTTTATACCCGTATGACAGAAGCAATGTCTGAACTGAACGCTTCTTTGGAAGATACCAAAGCTGTGCACAACCAAGTTTCAGCATTGAATAAGAATTTGACTAATTTGAATTCTGTTTACGGTGGTATTTTGTCAGCTTACAAGTCAGTAGGCAACTAATTAGAAACCTATTGATTAACCAATAAAAAGACTAAAGTATGTCTATACCTAAGCAGCCACGCCAGCTCATGATCAACATCATGTACCTGGTACTTACGGCTCTTTTGGCGTTGAACGTATCGGCGGAGATCTTTAATGCGTTTAAACTGGTAAACAACAGCTTGATGGAATCCAATGCTGCATTGGACAAATCCAACGAATCCCTGGTTCCTTCTATAGAAAAAAGGGCATTGGCTAAGCCAGAATTTGCGCGTTTTACTGAGCGCTCCAAAATGGCCGTTCAATATGGAAAAGAATTCACTGATTATGTGAATGCAATTGTCAACGATTTGATCGACAAATCCGGAAACAAAAACGGTTCGGTTGATGATATGGACTATATCGTGGTGGGAGAAAAGAAAGAATTGAAGGGTAAGAAAAATAAAGATGTTACCACACGCGAAATGGTCAACAATAAGAAAGGCTTGGAATTGAAGGAAAAAATTCTTGAGTATCGTGGAAAATTCCTTTCGCTGGTGGATGATTCTCTTCGTGCCGGCATGGAAAGTGAAGTCCCCCTTTCTATTGATGATGAAACTTGGAAACATTCCAAGAATAAGAAAAGTTGGGAAGAATTTACGTTTAAACAAATGCCATTGGGCGCTTGCTTGCCGATCTTTACTAAATTTATCAACGATGCCAAGTCTTCTGAGAATGCAATTCTGAATCACTTCAGCAAGAAACTCGGAGGTGAAGACGTGGTATTGGATAAATTCACCGTAATTTCTTCTCCAAAAAAGAACTATGTGATTAAAGGAGAGCCTTTTGAAACATCGATTTCATTGGCCGCTTCAACTTCTAAAGCGACTAATACAAAGGTTTCCTTGTCTGTAAATGGATCTGCTTTATCAACCAATAATGAAGGTGAAGCCATTTGGAAAACCTCTGCCAATGATGTGGGTACAAAAAAATACACTGCTGTAGCATCGGTTACCAATCCGGTTACAGGAAAGACCGATACTTACCGTAAAGAGTTTGAGTTTGAAGTGGGTGAACGTTCGTGCAACGTGTCTGCTGAAAAAATGAACGTATTTTACATTGGTGTCGAGAACCCTGTGGCGATTTCAGCAGCCGGTGTACCTTCTGCTCAATTGAAAGTGGAAGCTGCAGGTGGTGGTATTGATTTAGTACGTCAGGGTGGTGGTAAATTTGTTGCCAATGTCAAATCTCCTGGTGAAGCCAACATTACCTTGAGTGGTGGTGGATTGCCTCCTACCAATTTCAAGTTTCGTGTAAAACGAATTCCCACTCCAGTACCTATGCTTTCTGACAAGAGGGGTGGTGCTATGCCCAATGGTGTGTTCAAAGCACAACAAGGTGTGATCCCAGTATTGGAAGGTTTCGAATTTGATGCTAAATGTTCAATACAAGGATATAACCTCGTTCGCGTGGCTCCTCGTCAGGATGCTCAAATTGTGACTAACACAGGTGGAAAGTTTTCACCTCAGGCATCTGGCTTGATTCAGCAGGCAAAACCCGGTGACCGCTACCTTTTTGAACAAATCAAAGGTCGTTGCCCTGGGGATGTGGCTGCCCGTGACTTAGGTGACATGTCATTCCAAATTAAATAAATTTTATTCCATGTATAAGTTAAGGATCTCATTTTACTTTTTGTTCCTCCTTTTCAGTTTGTCAAGTGTAGGCTTGCTGGCTCAAACCGCCGAAGAAGAAAAAACTGAAGCAAGTGAAGAGGAAGAAGAATCAGGATATCTTGATGACATTGTCGCAAGAAGCTTGATGAAGGAACAACGCATATTGGATTACCAGCCAATTCGGGAAGCTGATGTGGTATGGGAGAAAAGAATCTGGCGCGTATTGGATGTACGTGAGAAAATGAATCTGCCGTTTATTTATCCGGTAAGGCCATTTTTTCAGATTTTGATTCAAGCTGCAGAAAATGGCGACATACGTATATTTCGTGAAGACAACTTCCGAAAGTTTGTTACCGGTGAAGAATTGGATAAATTACTTCATCGCGTAGATACGGTAGTCGTTACGGATCCTGATACTTATGAGGAGAAAGTTGAAATTCGCAAATCGGATATCGATTTTAATGATATTAAGACTTACCGTGTCAAAGAAATGTGGTATTTCAATAAGCAGACTTCAAGACTTGAATGTAGAATTTTAGGAATAGCGCCCATCAAAGATGAGTACGATGATGCAGGCAATCTGAAGTATACCTTACCGATGTTTTGGATCTATTATCCTGAAGCACGTAAATTGTTGTCACGTGAAAAGGTATTTAATGATCAAAATGATGCTGCCCCCAATACCTGGGCGGATGTTTTTGATTACCGCTTTTTCTCCAGCTATATCATTAAAGAATCTAATGTCCAGGACAATCGCTTATCTGACATCTTCAAAGGTGAAAACGATGGTGTAAAGTTGTTGTTGGAATCTGAGAAAATCAAAAACGATATCCTGAATAAGGAACACGATTTGTGGACGTATTGATTGTAATCTAACATGAATATAAAAGCCGGTCTGAGATCAGACCGGCTTTTTTTATGAAGTTACCTGTAAGATTTAACGCCATCAACTGTTATGGTGGGATTGAATAATCGGAGGCAGTTGAACTAATTTCCAGTTTTCAATGAGGACACACATCAAACTGAGCATATACGCAATCAACATAAAGTGCTTGCTGTAATGATGAAAATTGGGATCATAGTAACTGTAACTAAAACCAATCATCATGCCCAGGATCATGCTACTCCATGGATTATAGAATATTCCCAGCAGGATCAATGGACTGATATACCATGGATGAACAGTACTGCTCAGTCCTATGTAAATGACATAAATCCACCAACTTGATGCAAACGGAAATGTATCAGTTCCAGATTTACGGAAAGTGACAGGAACCCAAAATTTTAGGTAGAATATCAAAAAGACCAATAACAGAATCCATCCTAGCCTCTGCTGCCATTCATAACACTTTGAGTGGAATAAAAAATCCCTTAAATAAACGTAAATCAATGAGTTGAACTCAAATTGTTCGAAATACAACCTTAAGCTTGACAAGAACCCTTCGGGTTGATGTATTGCTGGTAAATACATCAATGCAAGGGTAAGCAGTAAGGCACAGCTAAAATAAACCCATTTCTGTGTGGCTTGTTTAAAATGAACGAAGAATGGAAGCCAGAGTAATGAATTTAATTTTGATAGAATGGAGAACACCATATATCCAAAACTTGCTATTTCTGGTGGTTTATTGTAATACCGAAGGGCCCAGATAAAAAAGCAAATCATAAAAAATTCAGTGTGAAGGTTGCCAAAAAACTCTACAATTATTAAGGGGTTTCCAAAATACAAGAGTCCGTATCCGGGTGAAAGCTTTCTGTCTCTTAGCAAACTATTTAGCCCCTTTAGACACATGATGTCCCCTAACAAGTAAAATCCTTTCATGATCAAACTGAAAATCCAAAGATTGTCATCAGACAATTTTGCGCAAATAGCAAATAATACTTGGCTTAATATAGGGTAAACAGTGTGATAGTCAGGAGAATTCAATAAAGGGAAATAATGCTTCATGGGTTCTTTCCAAGTTGCATCGGGTAGATTTGAGAGGGCTTGTGAAGGGGTATAATCAAATGGGTTGATACCATGTGATGACAGCCAGCCATCCCACCAAAACCTATAAAAGTCATTGGATAGCATCGGAATACTGATTAGACTAGTGATTTTTATCAACCCGATCAATCCAATGAATAATTGAGGGTAGTCACAATTATTTTTTCGTTGGAGAATTAGAAAAAAAGCAAGAAAGCTACCCATCCAAGGAAGTATGTAGCCAGTCCAACTACCTTGTCTGCTAAAATGCAACAAGTAAGCGATGCAAACAGAATAGACCAGATAAAGTGCTATGTCCCACCTGGAATCTACTTTCAGCATGCTTAAATGCAATCAGACTCCTGTGTCTGCTTACTTTAAGCTCAAATGTCTGAGCGAATAGAAGAAATTTATCCCAAAACCAACCATCAATAAGAAATGGAACAATAGGAAGGAGTAATATTCTAAATAAATTCCCATTCCAATGGCAAAGGCGAAATAAAGGCAAATGAAAAACTCAAGCCAATTGCGCACAGTCAATTGTTGAATTAAATAACCATTGCCCAATACATTGTCTTTTATGGAAGTTAAATTGAATTTTGGAGTCCGGATAAAGGCAGATTTTTTGCCGGAATAACCTTCAAGTACGGCAATGCTGTTGTGAAAACTGAAGCCCATAGAAAGCGCCATGAAGGAAGGAAACAACAGTAAAAACCTTCCTATTTTATTTTTGACATTTTTTTCTTTCCAGCACATCATGTTATTGGCTTCATAGAAAACCGACATCACAGCCAATGTACCCAATAGGCAAAACCCAAGAAATGTGGCTTTTAAGCCAAGATCATCCATCGCAAAAAGGACAGGGACACTTAACAATGCAACCCAAAAGATCACTAGAAAAATTCCACTGCCCATTAAATGCATGATGGCATGAAACTTAGTGGATAAAGGCAATTTAGCTTTAAAAATAATGGGAAGTAATTTTCTTGAATTTTCAGCTCCACCTTTCATCCAACGAAACTGTTGTGATTTCAGACCATGCATTTCAGCAGGGAGTTCAGCTGGGCAAACAATATCTTCAACATATTGAATTTTCCAGCCCTTCAGTTGAGCGCGGTAGCTTAGATCAAGGTCTTCGGTCAAGGTATCCGATTGCCATCCTCCTGCGTCTTCAATACAAGCTCTTCTCCAAATTCCGGCAGTGCCGTTAAACTGTAGGAAATGTCCCGCGGCAAAGCGGCCAGCTTGTTCGACCGTAAAATGAACATTTAGCTGAAAGGCTTGTAACTTGGTCAGAAAGGAGTAATCTTCGTTAATATGCTCCCATCGCGTCTGTACAACCCCAATATTTGAATTATTGAAATACGGTAAGCTGGTTTTTAGAAAATTTGATTCGGGTAGAAAATCAGCATCAAAAATGGCAATGAACTCGCCCTTGCAGCTTTTCATACCTTCTTTTAATGCTCCTGCTTTGAACCCTTTTCGATCTGAACGATGAATATGCTGAATATCAAATCCTAAGCTTTTATAGTAAGCTACTTTTTGAAACGCATGATCAGCCGTTTGGTCAGTAGAGTCATCCAATACCTGGATCTCCAATTTGTCTTTGGGATAATCCAATTTAGTAATGTTATCCAGCAATCGGTCAACCACGAACATTTCATTGTAAATGGGTAATTGAATGGTTACCATTGGGTGATAATCTCCTTCTTTTAAAGGTGGTAACAAAACCTTATGTTTTTTATGCTCACGATAAGCTTTTAACAAACCTAATTGAAGAAGTGAGAATAAGGTGATGTAGAGAAGGCTTCCTGTGTACAGGGTAATAAGGAGCAACTGAATTGTGTTCATATCTAAAAGCAAAATTAATTCGCTTCAAACAGCCATAACGCATGTTCAGTCATTTTTTTTAACACAATTTTAACCTTTAACATATGTTTTGAAAATTGTAAAGAGAATTTTTAAACCAGCGCCAAAAATGCCTCTTAAGGTGCCTGAAACTTTGGATTTTCCAATCCGTTTTTTGTAGTGAACGGGCACCTCCATCATGTTTAATTTTGCTTTTGAAGCCTTAACCTGCATTTCAACAGTCCAGCCATAATTGCAGTCTTGCATACCTAGTTGCATCAACGCGGTATACCGAATGACGCGAAATGGTCCCAGATCAGTAAATGAATAACCATATAGATATTTGATGAGCCAGGTGGATAAAGCATTCCCAAATCTTTGTACAAGGGTAAGAGAACCAGGTTCGGGATTGCCTAATACCCTTGATCCTAATACCAAGTCCAGATTGTTTTGAACTAAACAATCCAAAAGCAGTGGCAGTTGAGCAGGGTCATCTGAGAAATCACCATCTAAAAATGCAATGAGGTCTGGTGGGGGAGCATTCTCAGCGAGCTGGATAGTGGCCAATCCTTTTAAACAAGCGGCACCATAACCTTTTTTAGGTTCCTTGATGACTGTCGCTCCACATTGGGTTGCAATGGTTGCAGTTTGATCTGTACTTCCATTATCGCAAACATAAATCCGACGTATTAAATGTGCGGGAAGACATTTTAGGACTAATCCTATGGATTGTTCTTCATTCAGTGCTGGAATGATGACGTCTAATGTCATCTTGAGGTAAGATTTACCGATAATTCAAGCTATAAGGCTTTTAAAGCTTTGGTCAGGTAAGTCAGTGAAAATGGAAGTCCCACCCAAAACCAGGCAGGATAACAAATCAACAAGCCAACAGTGGCTGCAGTAGAAATTAAAAAATACAGCCAGTCACTTTTACGGGATTCATTCACTTGGGTCATTGATGGTAATTTTAGGCAAAATTAACTTTATTTCATATCCACCTTCTCCTGGTGATTATTTTTTTTGGTAAAATGTTCAAATGGATTTGCCTTCAATCTCAATATGCGATTTAGGGTAGGTTTTTTATCAATCCGTGAGGATAGCGGTTAATGTTAACTTACATCCAGCAAGAGGTTCTGGGACTCTTACGCCCAATTGAATCGGAAAATTTTGATGATCATGCATAAATAACGAGTGAACGATTAAGCTGGAACCATTATCGCATGCTGGATTGAGGTACTTTCCGGATAAAAATTAAGGAAATAAGAAAAAATGCCATAAGGGCCAATACACTTAATCGCATTGAATGTGTCAATTGGTTGATGAATCCGAACAGAAAAGTTCCGAATACGATCGAGACATAATAGATGACATCGTAAAAACTAAAAAAACAAGTGATGTCTGGATGATTTTCGGGGATCATCTTACTGTAACTCGATCTTGAAATGGATTGTATACCTCCCAGAACCAATCCTACCAAGGAAGCTAAAAAGTAAAACTCCAGTTGACTTTCAACAAAATAGGCTAAAAGACAAATTCCGGTCCAAACGGCAATCATGATTTTCATGGCATAGAGGTTATGTGTTTTCTTTGAAAGAAACGCAAAAAAGTATGCACCAGCAATGGCCACCAATTGCAGTAATAGGATCACTACAATCAATTCCCCGGTGGCGAAATGCAATTCTTCTTTTGCAAAGGAACTGGCCAGATAAACAACGGTTTGCACGCCTGCACTGTAAAAGAAAAATGAAAGAAGAAAAGTTTTAACGGCTGGTTGTTGCTTTACATAACTCCATGCTTTTCGTAGTTCATTAAAACCGCGTTGTATCCATTGCTCATTTATTTTTTGTTGGGGGTCTTTAGGAAGCCAAAGAAAAGTAAACTGCGAAAATAGAATCCACCAAATACCAACACTAAAAAAGGCTATTCTGGTTGCTGCTGCACCATCCGACAAACCAAACCACGCAGGGTTTTGGATCATAAGGATATTGGAACACATTAAAATAACACTCCCTGTGTATCCAAAGGCATAACCTCGCGCACTCAATTTGTCAGCCCGATCTACGGATACGATTTGGCTTAAATAAGAATCATAAAAGACAAGGGAAGCGGCATGGGAAAAAGTTGCCACCATGAAGGCCATCAATGCCCAGGTTTGTTGTGCTGGTCCAATGAATCCTACCAATGTCATACAAGCAATGCTGCCGGCTGTGGTAAAAATTCGCATGAACAACTTTCGATGCCCCCCATAGTCTGCAATCCCTGATAACAAAGGTGAAATCAGGCTGACCAGAATGTAGGCCAACGATACTGAATAAGCATAGACCGAAGCATTTGAAATTTCCAAATCCCAAAAACGAAAAGTTTTATTTGAAAACTCTAGAAAATATACCGGAAAAATGGCGGTTGATATGACCAGTGAATAAGCGGAATTGGCCCAATCAAAAAGTACCCAACCGAGTTCTGCACGTTTTTGTGTCGACATAATTTATTCAATGAACAAGAATACAACAATTGTTATGGATTTACCAACCTGACGGTTCCATTTATCTGTGAATTGATTTATTATTCACCAACATTCAATATTGCTGTATGATGATGAATCTAAGGCAACTCATCCATGTAATTTGTCTGAATCAGGTCATCAAGATACCCAAAGTGGATGGTAAAATTGGGTTCTTCTCAATATGGCACAATTACTCCAAAATTCATTACAAATTTGGCCTTGATTCAAATTAATTATGCAGTAATTCGTTACTCCTCAGTCAGTTATTGTACAACCTAGCTTCTATAAAATACAGCAAACCCGCCCGAACTTGTCGTTCGTAAGGGGTTTCTTCGCTTGTCGTTTTGTCACACGCCACCCGGATCTTGATCGTTCAGTCATTCTGTTTAATTCAACCCTAGCATATCCAGTTCAATACCCATTTTACATAATGGAAGGACGAATTCTATACTTGTCAATGAATTCGTCCAGGTTAATTTGGCAACAACGTGAAATTTTTAGAAGTGCTCTTTATTTTATGATCATCATAAATTGTACATTAAATGGGTTCTCGCTACTCTAAGACAGCACTCATTTGCATGCTATACCACTTTAGCTTTACCTTGAGTATTTTCCATGAAGAAAATAAACCTCAGGGTACTTAAGCAAAAATCCAATATTTAGTTGCCCTTTGTTAAGGATTCGGCTGAAAGAAAGTAATTTGGCAAATTATTGAGCTTTTACTGATTTATGAGAATTTTGATTTTATCCAGAAACGCAAGTTTGTACAGTACCCAAAGTTTGATCCAGGCAGCTCAGCGAAAAGGGCATGAAGTCCAAGTGATGGATCATTTAATGTGCAACATCGTGATTGAAAAGAATAAGCCTCAATTGTTTATTGGATTAGACCCTTTGAGTCAAGTGGACGCTGTCATTCCGCGTATTGGTGCTTCAGCGACGGAGTATGGTGCAGCCATAATCCGACAGCTGGAGTGTATGGGAATTTTTACTACGGTTGGGTCAGAAGCTTTGTTAAAAGCAAGAAACAAGCTTCATAGCATGCAATTTCTGGCATCCAACGGCATTGATGTTCCAAAAACCGGTATTTCAGCTGGAGATTATTGTGCAGGCTCTATTTATAATGAAATCAGTCAGGATAAAGCCATCATCAAATTACTTTCAAGCACTCAGGGACTTGGGGTTATTCTTGCGCAGAATCGGAGCCAAGGGCTAAGTATTGTAGAAGGATTTCACCGGGTAGGAGAAGATGTTTTGATTCAGGAGTTTATTCAGGATGCAAGAGGATCTGACATCCGGGCTTTTGTAGTAGATGGCAAAATTGTTGGATCTATGGTTCGGCAAGCCGTTGCCGGAGAGTTTAGATCTAATATACACCGAGGCGCCAGTTCTTACGTCGTTCGGTTGACAGAAGAAGAGCGATATATTGCATTGAGATCTGCTGAATTGTTAAACCTTTCAGTTGCTGGGGTGGATATCCTGCGATCAAAACGAGGACCCTTAGTCCTTGAGGTAAATGCATCGCCAGGCTTGGAAGGAATAGAAAGCACAACAGGTGTTGATATTGCAGGAAAGATCATTGAATTCATCGAACGTGGCGTATCAAATGCAATAGCATAAAACTTTATTTAAATTGATGAACCTACAACTGCAATGAGTTTGCAAGAAATTAATCTACAAGGTCAAGAGTTTCCTCCTGGGAGCGCAGGTATGGTGCGCATCCGTGCAGGCAAGTTACCCTCGGGTAACAGCATTTCAATTTTTACGTTTGTGTTTAGAAGTAAAAATCCAGGTCCAACGGTTCTGTTGTTAGGAGGAATGCATGGTGATGAAGTCAATGGAGTTGAAATTGTCAGGTCGGCAGTAGCTAAAAGACTGTTCAACCAATTACAGGCAGGTACTGTAATTGCTATCCCTTTGTTAAATATTTTTGGATTCATTAATTTCTCACGGGATGTTCCCGATGGGAAGGATGTAAATAGAAGTTTTCCAGGAACCAATTCAGGAAGCCTTGCTTCTCGTATTGCAAAAATCATCACGCGAAAAATCTTACCCTTGGTAGATTTTGGAATTGATTTTCATAGTGGAGGCGACCGTCATTGGAATTATCCGCAATTGCGTTTTTCCTCAAAGCATCCGGAAGCAAAATCGCTTGCATTAAAAACCAATTTCCCTTTGATAGTTGAAAAGCCAATGGTGGCAAAATCCTTACGGAAAGTAGCCCGGGATATGGGAAAACCTATTTTGGTATTTGAAGGGGGTGAAGCAGACCATCTGGATCATTTTATTGTTCAGCGCGGATTACAAGCCATTCTCGAAGTGCTTGCTTCCCATCAAATGATTGAAGGGAGCATAGCCCCTAATGTGGTAAAGAAAATTTTTAAAAAGACAATTTGGGAACGAGCTCAAGAAGGGGGTATGGTAATTTATAAAAGGGAAGCAGGATGTTACGTTTCCCGTGGAGAGTTATTGGCCATATTAACCGATCCCTTTGCACAGAAGGAAACCAGGATGTATGCCACCAGGGATGGATTTATTCTGAGTCACAACAATGCTCCTATAGTAAATGTTGGAGATGGTATGTTTCATTTAGCATTTGATGAAGAAAAACATGTTACCATTTTGTAAATACTGGTTTGTAATCTGTTTGCTCATTCCCTGGAATTTACTGCAATCGGTAAACGCTCAGCCTAAACTTTCAAAGAAACATTTTAGGAAAGCCATTGAGCGTTTTGTCGGTGATGATCTATTGAATAATGCTTCGGTTTCAATACAGTTTACCTTCTTAAAGACCAAAACCAACCTGGCTGCTGTTGATGAAAACAGGGCTTTGATTCCAGGGAGCATTATTAAATTGATTCCATGCAAATTCATGCTGGACACAATGGGTGAATTGTACACATACAAAACTCCTTTTTATCTAAGAGCCCATCCTTCTGATAACGGACAAAATGATTATTCTGTCTGGGTCAAGGGTAGCGGGGACCCAAGTTTTTGTTCTCTTAAATTTGGTTTGCCAATATCGCTGGATTCACTGTCAAGAAACCTTGCTGATGCTCTAAAAAAAGAAAACGTTCATGCGTTAGAAAGAGGAATTGAAATTAATGAAGATTGGATGGAAGATTTGCCAGAGAATCCAGAATGGTTGTATTATGATTTGGGCAATTATTATGGAGGCGGTTGTAGGGCATTGAATTTTCAGGAGAACGAATTTGATGTGGTAATTTATCCTGCATCTTCAGAAGGCAATATTTGTCCAATAAAGTGGAATAACTGGGATTATCACCCGGATGCTTTTCTATCCAAAATAGTAGGAGTGCGGGGTGACCCCACCGGAGAAATATTTGTTCTGGGAAGCTCGCGTGAATCCAAACGTAAAATATTTGGGGAGTGGAAAATTCAAAGCAATGACAGCACCAGGATCAGGGTATCAATGAATCAACCTTCCAGGGAATTCCAAATAGGATTGAGTCGTTTGCTATCACAAAGCGGAATCAGAATGGCAGAGGATTCAGTGTATAACAAGATGTCTATTGATTCAAAACATTCACAACGGTTGATCTTAGAAGTGGTTTCTCCCCCCGCTCAGGAGTTGGTAAAACGGGCTTTGGAAAAAAGCGTTAATTTATATTGTGAGTCTTTTCTATATAAACTGACGGAACGGTGGACCAAAGGTACACAACGTGAACACGGTCTAAACATATTAGAGAATTACCTGGCACAACAATTAGGCAGTGACCTAACATTGGATATGAAAGATGGAAGTGGCCTTTCTCCAAAAAATTTGATTTCGGCATCTACGATGTGTAAGTTCCTATCAGGCAACCAGAAAACAGTATCTCAAAACTATTATTTTCGTTACCTTTCTGATATTCACACCACGGGTTCTCTTAAGAAGTATTTAAAACCAAAAAAAAATGTCAACCGTTTTATTTATGCTAAGACTGGAAGTATGGAGCGCGTAAGAGCCTTTGCTGGATATTTGGTTGAAGACAATGTTCCGGTAGTTGCATTTGTCATAATGGTAAATAATTTTCAATGTATAGGAAGTGCGCTGCAAGAAAAATTTGCAGTTTTATTTGATCACCTCATGGATGTAAAATTAGATAAATGAAAATGTCGAATTATATTGCTGGCAGTTTGGTTATTTTGACTCTATCGTGCGAGCAAAGAAAAGAAAACAGAGGCTTGTCCACCTTACATTCTATTGATCGTTCTGTGCCATATGACTCAATACCCGTACAAGATGACATGAGAGATCGCACCATATGGCAAAAACCTTATGAAGTCATTCATTTATTTGGGAGCCTGACAGATAAAGTGATTGCAGATCTTGGCGCAGGAAGCGGGTATTTTTCTTTTAGGTTTATTCACGAAGCAGGGAAAGTGATTGCAATAGATATTGAACCTGAACTCATCCAATTGATGAATCAAGAAAAGCAATATTATCGTCCTGATCTTCAGGAGCGATTTGAAGCCAGACTGGCGAGTCCAACAGACCCAAAGTTAAATGATCATGAAGTCGATTTTATTTTTATATCCAATACATATACTTATATAAACAATAGGGTAAATTACCTGAACCGATTGATTCCAAAATTGCGACCAGGAGGAAAAATAATGATTGTTGATTTTAAAAAGAAATTAACTCCAGTGGGGCCAGCTCAGAAATCAAGGCTTGCACAATCGGAAGTAGAACAGGAACTGATTAATGCTGGATATGATTTGATTTTGTCAGATGATCACATGTTGGAATACCAGTATATAATTATTGCAAGCCCATCTTTAAAGTAAACAAGTTCATTGTAATCATTTCATTTTTTGCACAGGCATATAGTGGCTGTTTCATAAGCATTTAAATTCAGAGGATCTAGGAAATGAATATGGCACTTGGTTTCAATCCTTGAATTCATCTTAGTTTTCCCTCTATTCCCAATTGTCAAGATGAACCACACGGCAAACCGTGTTTAAATAGCGTTTCATTGGATCTTATGGCCAAACCATGTGTTCAAAATCAATGGCTTCGTATGAAAATTAATCCCAATCCATGCATTAGAGAAGCATGGATTGTCCTCATGGCCGACATGACCGAGTGGAAGCAAAGCTAATCAAGCCATACAAAATGGCTTGATCATGAGGGAACCGAGCGATACTTCGTGAGGCTTAGCCAAAAGACCATAAAGGGCTTGTCGGGGTTCATCCTGACAAATGAATAAAGCGCGATATTTACTTTGTTTTCATGGATTGAATCAATGCGCATTATTCATTTCGTCAGCGCTCCGTACAAAGAATGCTATTGCATTTATTGGGTTAATTTATTAAAGGACTATTCGTGAGGACGCAATAATCTGAGCAATGATGCATGCTGACTGTCAATTTCTATTGAATCTGTTGCATCAATGGCCCTTTCCAGATATGGCATTTTAGGTTGCCCAGCATCCATCCAAGCACTCATCCAGTAGGATCCTAAATTTAGAATACTGGATCGCATGCGCTCTTCTACCTGACCTTTCAAACTTTTGTAATAGGCTTCTGCATATTTTATGCATGGAGTTTTAATCAATGTCGTTCCTCTCTTTTCGTAGCAATACTGTTTATCATACGGAAATGTCTGGCTAATTACTTTTTCAGATTCTAAAAGAGTGCTCACATGCTGGTGGCTGTCAAATATAATTTGCCAAGTGAATTCCACAATATTCTCAATGTATTGGGCAGCTCCGACAACAAAGTCAAAGTCCGTTTCAGCAAATAATTCGGGTAGCCTGCTTTCCCAAAAAGAATGGATTCCTTGTTGTTGAGTCAGTTGGCCATTGTAATTGCTTGTTGTGTGAAGCGGTACGTGAGCATCTGCAAGGTAGTGACCCAATTCAGCCGATAACTTAAGCACCTTCGTACATTCATGCAATTTAAAAGCTTGAACCAACTGTGAATAAACCCGTTGAATATGGTAAGGTAAAATGCCGTGCTTGGAAAATGAATCGGGTATGAACAAGTAAAGGCCTTTAACTTGTTCCAGATTGAAAAGTGTACATTCTGAAAGAGGAACATTCCAGTTGACAGGATCATACTGAGGAAGTATCGAATTTTGGAACCAACTTAAAAAGGATTTTCCTGAAATCGAATGTTGAAGGGGTAGGAGTTTGTCAATGCATTCCAGACTGAATTTTATCGAATCATTTTGTAGATATTGCCAATGGGGGTGGTCTGTGAAAATTGGGAAACTATCTTCTGGCGTTACGAACATTAGTTGATCAAATTTTAAAATGGCTGCTGAGTAATCTCGGGAAATGCTGTCCTTGGGGACTCTGTGAGTCCAATGATCGAGATCAAAGTAATGCCTTACGGCTTCTGCTTTGATCGCGTATCTTCTTTTATCAGGATCAATAGCATGTGTTTCCAGGTACAAAATGTTGTTTTTGTAAAATCTCATTAAATCTTCAGGTAGGGTAAAAACTGCCAATCGATTGATGATACGATGTCCATAGAAACCCCAATACCTTTTGTCAATGGGTTCGTTATGTGGCTGTAAAAAAGTGATGAGGAGAAATATGATATTTACCAAAGTCTTAAGCTTTAAAAATCTTAAAACTATGCAGCCCAGATGATCTGTTGAGAAATTTTTATTGAGTAGCCATACTGTTTTATTCTACCCTTGACTTTCGAGATTGAAATTATCCTTTGAAATCATTTGATGATAGAGAATTCTGTTCCAGAGTCATCATTTTCCCATGAAGTCATATTTGGTTTTTAGAATAGGTCCTACCAAAGGATATTGAACCAAAAGGAAATCGCTATCGCTTCGGGTTACATGAAGCCTGAAAAATGATCGAGAGTTGGTATGTTCTGGGTCAGTTTTGACGGTAATGCCATCAACTGAATCCTCGATAATGGGATAAAATCTGTACTGACTAATGGGAGGTACTCCGTTTGCATGTATTGTAATTTCACAAAATGGAGTCATCGCAGAAATTTCTTGTTTCTTTGGATGAGCGTTTTGAATACCCTCTGCTGCTATATTTTGAGTACTGGAAATATAGTTTTTGAGCAAATTTGAATTGACCATTTGAAGTGGATTGTTCAACTGTTCAGGATCATATAAGTAATATTTATTCTCAGATTTCTTAATGGTAAATGAATTTTGATTTTGATAGGGGTACTTTACTTCAACGGATGTAATTTGATTTTCCGGTATGTTGATCAAAGTTTTATCTCTCCAGTCCAGATAACTCAAATCATATTGTTCACGAATGTTTCCTACAAATGATGGAACCGATACGATGTATGGCTGCTTCGAACCATCCATTAGAAAAAAATTTCCGTCTTCTCTTTGTGTGACTCCACCTACCCAGTAGGATTTAATGATTTCGTTTTTCCGATTGAATACAGCAACCTTAATTCCAGAACCTCGAATACCTTCCATGATGGTTGGATAATATGATTTAGGCGGAATGGATTGCATCTTTACAGTGGACAGTGTTTGCAATAAATTGGCAATCGCATTGGGTAAAACCTTGTGTTTTCCGTTCAAACTCCAATACCCATCTTTCTTTTCTAAATAAATTGAATCTCCAATCTTATTGTTTAAAATGATTTTATCAATTTTTGCAATATCATTAATGGCAAATGCTCTCTCAGCCTCTAATGGTGATAACTGATTTTCGCGGATGGCCAGCAGGTAGTAACTCAAACCACCCAGCAGCACGAGTATTATAAACAATAAAAATGTATTTCTACTGGACGGTTGCATTTATTGGGTATAACGTTTTTTTCTCAATAATGTGTTCAGCCAACCAAAAAGAATGAGGATTACAAGTGGCAATCCAATATTGGTAAATTGCCAAAAGGATTTTTCATTCTGAATTCGCACTTGGTTGAGTAGGCGGATTTTAAATTCCTTTGACCTGGCTGCTAAAATGTTTTCGTCATTACACAAATATTCTACAGAATTCATAAAAAAGGTTCTGTTGCCACTATAGCTGATTTTTTCAAATTTACTATACCCCATTTGTGAGAACTTATCGGTTTGCGGGTCATAAAAGTTTTTAATTAAATCTCCGTCTGCAACAACTATCATTTTGGTATGGGAACTGGTGGATTTAAAATCAATATTCAGTTGTTTTAATGTTTCCAACATGGAAGCTTCCACTTTGTTTGTAAATGGAGAATTAAATGTGCCTTCCAGGAGAATGCCCATAGTCTGGTTTGGTTTATCAAACTTTGAAGGATCTGGTTGATAGCGTAAAATGTCAAAACCAACTTTTGCTGGAGCCAACTGGTAACGGCTATACGGTGATGAGACAATTAAAGGAGTTTTTCTTACGGAACCTGATGTTTTTACGGTGTCTATTTTGGCAGGGAAATCCAATAGTATCCGGTCAATATTATTGACAATGGGATGATTGCTATACGGTGCTGCAATCGGAAAATAATACCATGGAAATAACTCTATTTGGGGCTTGTCACCCATTTTACCAACCACTTGGGCGATCTTGGAACATTCCAAATCCAGCACGAGGCTGGGATCAATACGAATTCCGTATTGAAAAAATAAGTCTGTTAGTTGTAAGTCAAGTGGCTCAGGGATGTATTCATTTCGTACATTAAAACTATCAATACTGATTTGGAGAGCATCCACCATCCAAAGTATTTTTCCACCTCTCATCAAGTATTGATCCAAAATGAATTTGCTTCGTTCACTAAAGGGCGTCAGCGGTTTTGCAACTATGACAAGGTCAACCTGGTCTTTAATAAAATACAAACTGTCAAGATTTGCAAATGTGACGTGATAAAAAGGCTTGAGGAGTTGTTGCGCTGCTCTGGATTGTTCTGGTTTTAATTCTCCATTTGAATTGGTAAAGAGTATGTTCTTTTTTTGTTCACGTAAAATTTTCTCGACGGCGTTAGAGAATTTATATTCCAACTGCGATATGCTGTTGCTGATGTTGGTTTCTTGGTCAAGATCTGGCTGGTGCTCCAACAAGTTAACAGCAATTTTTCTTTCACCTAAGTTGAATATGGCATAAGGGTAAATGAGTTGTTCAGATTGTTCTGTCCCTGAATTGACTTTTAGGTTGATAGGATTGAGTCCGTCTTTTGCAAGTTTTTCACGAGTGGAGTTGATATCATCATGGGACCCGTCATTTGGATTCTCAAAATCAAAATTGAGATGGGTATTAATGCTTTTGAATTGATTGAGTATATCTCTCGTGGCAGTCTGTAATTGCTTAAATCCTGATGGAAAATCACCTTCGAGGAGAATTCTGACATATACTTCATCTTCAAGTTTGAGGAGGGTGTTACGGGTACCTTCGGTTAAGCTGAATCTTTTCTCTTCAGAGCAGTCATAGGACAACTTAAGATAAGAACTGATGATATTCGTAAAAAGCACTATCCCGAATACCAATACTATTCTAAAAGGCCGTTCCAGTTGTGATATACTCATTTTACATCCGTCTGCTTAATATAGACTCGTAGGTCAGGTAAAGAAAAAATAGGGTAAGGCTACAAAAATAAACTAGGTTTCTAAGTTCAATCAGTCCTCTGGATAAAGCCATATAATGGTAATCCATTCCTACCATTTGAATGATGTCATCAGTTTTACCAAAAAAAACAGGTAGCTTGGAGATAAAGTAAAAGCCGTAATAAAGAAAATAGCACAAGGCTAAGCTTAGAAGAAATGAAACGATTTGATTTTTCGACAAGGTAGAAGTAAACAATCCAATGGAACAAAATCCGGATGCGAGGAATATAAGCCCAACATAAGACCCTATCACTGCACCCGAATCAAGATTTCCTTTTGGAGACCCTAATTCGTATACAGAATAATAATAAAGCAATGTTGGAAGTAATGCAGTAATACAAAGAAACAAGGATGCCAGGAATTTAGCGATAACAATATCGCGATCGCTCACTGGTTTAGTCAAAATTAATTCTAAAGTCCCTGATTGCAATTCCTCAGAAAACATTCTCATGGTAATGGCAGGAATGAGAAACAGGAATACCATTGGAGCAAGGCTGAACAGTTGATCTAAACTGGCATAGTTTGTATAGAGCAAGCTAAAATCAGGAAATACCCACAATATAAGGCCGAGCAGTATTACGAAACTACCAATGACCAGGTAGCCTATCAATGAGTTGAAAAACAGGGAGATTTCTTTTCTAAACAATGCCCACATGATCTGTTGTTTTGGTCAGAAGATTAAACACTTCTTCAATATTTGATTTTTCTTCCCTCATTTCTCTTATAGGCCATGAACGTTGTGAGGCCAATCGGAATATTTCTTCCCTAGGATCAATTTCACCACTACAATACAAGATATAGGTTCGATGATCAGTTTTAACTAGATTCGAGATGACTTTTAGATTTCGAATCGCGGTTTCATCGGGTTCAACTCCAAATTCAACGAAGATTTTTCTTTGCTTATGGGTTTTCTGAAGTAACTCATGAAATGAGTTATCAGCAACGATTTTACCTTTGTTAATGATGATCACACGCTGACACAATGCTTCCACCTCTTGCATGATATGACTGGAGAATATCAAGGTCTTGTGTTTGCCTATGGTTCTAATCAGTTGCCTGATTTCAATTAACTGGTTTGGGTCTAAGCCGCTGGTGGGTTCATCCAGGATCAATACTTTAGGATCATGAATCAAAGCCTGGCATAGACCTACGCGTTGCCTATATCCTTTAGACAAAGATCCAACGGGTTTCTTGTACTCATTTTCCAATCCAGTCATTTGAATCAATTCATCAACCCGTGAACTCAATGCGGGGATCTTGCACAGCCTGCCAAAAAAGTTTAGCAGTTCTTTGACGTACATATCTTTATACAGAGGGTTGTTTTCTGGTAAATACCCAATATGGGATTTAGCCTGGATTGGATCATCCAACACCGAATGACCCTCTACTATAATTTCGCCTGCGCTGGGTTTTAAAAAACCACAAATCATTTTCATGGTAGTGGATTTACCCGCACCATTTGGCCCGAGAAAGCCAAGAATTTCTCCCGCACCTGTCTGGAAAGAAATGTTATCCACCGCAATTTGTGAATCAAAGGATTTAGTGAGATTTTTGACTACGACGGACATCTTTAGAGTTTCGTAAGAAAGCGCAAATTTAAAACGTTTCAGTCCATGTAACGTGTATTACCATGCTTTAGGACTTTGAGGAGTTGGTCAAACTTCCAGGCTTGTTGAACGGAATATGGACCAATGGCAGATCGTTCGAGAGCCGACAGGTAGGCTCCATATCCTGTAATTTGGCCAAATTCATGAGCCAAGGACCGAATGTAGGTGCCTTTTGAACACCTAATTTTAAAAGCAATTTCGGGATAATGGGAAACATCAAGATCAAATTCCTGTATGTTCATAGGTTTTGTGTCCAACTTGACTTCTGCACCTGATCGTGCCATTTGGTAAGCCCTTTTACCGTTCGTTTTTATCGCGGAATGAGCGGGAGGTTTGATGAATATTTCACCGGTTAATTTATTTTTGGCAAATTCCAGTGAACTGGGTTCAGCTATCCTTGGAATATGAATATATTGTTGGATCCCGGATTCCATATCATAACTTGGACGTGTATAACCAAGCCTGAAGCGACCTCGATATTCCTTGTCTAAAGCTTGAAACTGATCCAGAAGTCGTGTTAATTTTCCGGTAGCAATGATGAGTAAGCCAGAAGCTAAGGGATCCAAAGTACCCGCGTGACCAATTTTTAATTTGCGATGTTGATTACGGGTTATGGCTTTGCGAATTTCATGGACAATTTTAAAAGAACTGGGTCCATAGGGTTTATTCATAAGAAGAAAGCAACCCTCCCAGAAATCGGGCATAGCATCGGTTTCTGGTTTCCAGAAACTGTTGGTTTCGAATTCCGTAGGATGGGAATTCAATGACATAGAACAGACAATTTATGGTGTGTGAGTCAGGGTTGGGTTATTCACTGACTTTAAAAATCGCAAATATCTGTAAACCAAGACCTACTAAAATCAGCAAAGGAGCAAGAGTTAACCTGATGGGACTGTAAATCAAACTTTCGTCCCAAACTTCCGGACTTGGCATTCCGCCACCCATCATGAGTAAGAGTCCCAAAACGATAAATCCAACACCAATGAGCATCCATTTGAACTGCGCTTTCCCATAAGTCATGGTTGAATGGCTTTGAGGTTTTGAAGTGCCATCATTTACTCTTGGAGCAACGGATGATGGTGATTTTACCGCGGGTTTTTTAGATTTTGCTTCTCCCATAGGATCAATGGATTAATGATTGAATTTTGTGTTTGACCAAAATATATTGCAAAGATGGCCCAATGATTAATAATAATAACAATACCATTAAGAATTTTATTGTTTCAACCCAGTCTTGAATCCAAGGCATAAGATAATTCACTAAGGTAAGCATTAGACCTAAAAGACTGACACTCAGACATGCACTGGCCAGACCCAGCGAAAGGCTTCTTTTTAAATAGGATTTTAAAATTCTTTCTTTTCCTGCACCTAGCCGATTCCATTGGAGGATTGTGGGTGTTCTGGAATCCACAAATACTTGCGCAAGGTATTCACTGATCAGGATGCCAATAAGTACAAACAAACAAGTCAGCAAAAAAGAGACTTTTTGCATTCGACTCACAGACTTGCTCAGGTCCTGGGTCAATTCATTTTGATAATGGAAGTTCTCAATACCTTTCTGACTGCGAATCTTGGATTCAAATGGAATAAAGGATTCACGATTATATGTTCCAGGATTTACCTTAAACACGATCAGAGAGGGAAGTAACTGCAAGGCTGCTTTTCGGGCACTGTCGGTGACCAAATCTTGAGGTAATATATCTTTAAGATCTGCTTCATTGAGTAATTGGACAGACGCTTCCACGACCTCAGATTGCATTTTGAGCCAATGAAGGGTAGAGTCTCTCAAGGGTTGAGAAGCATTTGGCTTTAACTCAATGGCTAATATTCCCCGGTTGATCATACGTTGATCAAGTCCAAGGGTGTGTAGCCAGATCAACATAGCAATTCCAATAAGAAACAGGACCCAGGCATAATTGAGTACGTGAAGAAGAAAGCTTCTGTTTGACAGCAAGGCAAAACTAATTTAGGTCTAAAGATAGAACCTGGATTACATACAAGGTAAATCCTTAACCAACATTGCAAGAAATCAATTGCATTAAGTTTTTAGACTCAAATCAGTGTTTGGATGATGAGTGGTCACGTTGTTCAAAATCATCGAATATTTGAAGCATGACTTTAGTCTCTTGTTCCCAATGAAATCTTTTAGCAGCTTCCCTGCACTGCTTTCTGCATTCATCTTGTATTTGAGGCTGATCTAAACTTTTTATCGCTAAAAGTAAGTTTTCTTTGTTTAAACAATTGATGAGTACTCCGATACTATATTGGAGATGAATATTCTCATACTCAGGAAATTTCATTTGGATGACTGGTAATCCAACATTTAGATAATCAAAGGTTTTATTACTGAGTGAATAATAATAACTTAGGCTACGGGATTCAAGGAGATCTAATCCTATGTAGCCTTGACGTGCATGTTCCTGCAATTCTTGATAGGACAATCGTCCTAAGAAAATTACCCTATCTGTCAGATGCAATTCTTCTGTCAATTTTTTTAATTGGGGCAATCGGTCTCCGTCTCCAGCAATTTTGAGGATAAAATCAGGAAGTTCAAGAAGACTCATGATGGCAAACTCCAGTCCTCGACCTTCGTTTACGGCTCCTTGGTACCAAATAACTTTTTTTGTTGGGATGTCAATCGAAATTTCTTGGGATATCTTATTAGGCACGTTGCGCAACAAATGAAAAGGTTTTTTATATTGTTCTGAAAATATTTCACACAATGATTTAGAAACAGTAAAACATGCATGAGCATGTGGAATGCAAAGATTAGCTATTGCCTTCCAGCACCATTGAACTAAGGGTTTATTTACGATCTCTACACTTTGCTCAAAGTATTCATGTGCGTCGAAAACCAGTTTAGTCCCCTTAATTTTTGATGCCAAAGTACAAGCAAGTAAAGTGTCCAGATCGCAAGCCACAATTACATCGACCGGCCTGAATAACAATTTAAAAAATAATCTTACATTATATTCAGCATAAAAGAAAATGGATCTTCGAAAATAACATGCTAACAATGTACATTGGAAACTTAAAATGTCTGTTGAAGTTTTTCCTTTGAGACGACCAAAAACAAGCAATTCATTTTTATCGCGTTGTAAACTAACTGCAATTTTTCTTACACGTTGGTCGAAATAGATGTCAGTGGTTGCAGCAATAATAATCTTCATGAGCGATCAGATTGTACCAATTGTAAAATATCCCAATTCCGTGTGATCATTCCTTCTGCAAGTAACGATTCTATTACTTCCTTAACTGTATTTTCATCTTCAGATTCGAATGAGTACAATAACTTTCGAAGGGGACTAGGTCCGTAAGTTTTTAAATGGGCTAAAATCATTTTTTTAAAATGGTCAACATCCTTTACGCGGACATTTTCGCGTTTCTTGTTCAAACAATTATCACAAATTCCACAATCCTGTGAATTGTGCTGGCCAAAATAATTGGAGATGAACACTTGCCTACAGGTTTCGGTTCTGACAAATTCAACCATTCCCATTAATCTGTTTTCAACAATTTTTTTGCGTTGTGAATACCATTCTTGATCAATTTGAAAATAACGAACCGCCACACGCTCACCAATGAATTGAATTTGAGGCTTGCTGGTGAAAGGTTTGTACACCAATATTCCTTCAGCATTTAACAGTTTTAGATAATATATGATTTCTTCTATCGTGATGTGATGTTTACGCGCCAGGTGAGCTTCATAAATATTAACGGGTACTGTGTGAATCCCTTCATAAGATCGCAAAAGAGTTTGTAAAATCTGTCCAGCAGGCTGGGATTGATTTGTGATGCGTTGCAATTCATCATAGCTAGCCGTAATTTGAACTTTTGAAGGCCTGAGGAATCCCTCAGAGACATAAATTTTATTGGATTGTTCCAGAATACGTAAGCCGTTCAAAAGTTTGTTTGGCTTTGAATGAAAACGGCGACAAAATTCCTGCAAATCAAAATTTTTAGCCTCCTCCATGAGGGCTCCGCTGGCAATGTCAAAATAAATGGCCAGGGATTTATAAAGTTCCGCCAACTCCTGGACTGTTGGAAATTGGTTTTCCAGGTCTTTTACCAATTTAGTCAAATCCCCTTTGTGGTAACAAAGGACAGCATATGATTTCTGTTGATCCCTTCCTGCTCGTCCTATTTCCTGGAAATAATCTTCAATTCCTGGTGGAAGGTCCATATGGAAAACCAGTCGCACGTCACTTTTGTCAATGCCCATACCAAAAGCATTGGTCGCCACCATGATTTGATCCTTACCCGCAATCCAACGTTCCTGTCGCAACATCCTGTCTGTAGCTTCAAGTCCTGCATGATAGAAACTGGCGGACAATTGATTTTGATTGAGCATATCCGCAATTTCAACCGTTGATCGACGGTTTCTTGTATAAACGAGGGTACATGCTTTTATCTTCTGGATGACATGGACTAAAAAGGAAGGCTTTTGTTCTTCTTCCCTGACGACAATACTGAGGTTTTCCCGCCTAAAACTCATTTCAAACCACTGGGCAGATGGCATTCGCAGGTGTTGAATGATTTCCTCACGGGTGTGGTGTGTTGCCGTCGCTGTCAATGCAAGGAAAGGTACTTTGAGGAATTCCCGGACCTGCCCTAGCCCGAGATAAGAAGGCCGAAAATCATGCCCCCACTGAGCCACGCAATGGGCTTCGTCAATGGCAATGAAACTTATTTTCAAATCGGGCAATATCTCCATCATCCGTTTTGAAATAAAACGCTCGGGGGCCATGTACAAGATCTTTAAACTGCCATAAAGAGCATTGGAGAGTACATTGTCAATTTCTTTTGATCTCATACCTGAGTGGATAGCTGCAGCTTCGATTCTTAATTCTTTCAGCCGGTTTACCTGATCTTGCATGAGTGCAATCAACGGTGAAACCACGATGCAAATACCGGAAAGACAAAGTGCCGGAACCTGATAGCAGATGGATTTACCTCCACCCGTTGGGAGTAAAGCAATGGTATCCTTTCCGTCCAGGATGGATTGGATAATAGACAACTGATTGGGACGAAATTCTGTATATCCCCAATGCTGATTCAAAATGGTTGCAGGATCAGAAATTCTCGCAGGCATTTAATGTTAAAATACAGGGCAACGTACTGGATTTTTAAATAAACTATTTTTAAAAAGAGGGTTTTTTCCAAAATGATAATGTATTCCGATCGAGAGAGATTGGTAGCCGTCGTTTGATTTTGGATTTGCACGTTGACTTCCTGAACGTGCGCGGATTTTATTTCCCAATTCAGCTGCTGTTTTTCCCCTATTGAGTAACAACAGATCGTAATCAATATAATCTGTGGAAGCATCATCTAAATAATCAGAATTGCTCAGTCGTAAAGCCAATTCGCTGGATAGACTAAACCGTTCACTCAAATGATAGCGCACACCTCCTCCAAAAATATAAACCGTTGTCCAAAGCGAATATTGCGCTTCATGGCCAGGAAGTCCTTGTCCTTCTGTCCCTAAAGGTTGTAAATCTACCCAACTGCCATAATAATTTGCTCTGGGACTAAAATGTAATAGGCCAAAGCCAATCATCAGGTAAGGACTGATACGCAAAGGCTCCAATCGAAATAAATTAAAAACTTGCAGTTGGCCTGCAACCATGAATTCCTTTATCGAGGATTCAAATTGTAAGTCTCTTTGCCTGAGTTGAAGATTTTTCGCTGACTGGTCATCTCCACTCAACTTAAACAGCGAAAATTGGGTTTTCAAACTAAAAACCGGATCAATGTCTATGCGTAAATGTAAACCTGTTAAAGGGTGGTTGTATTTTAAAGAGCTGGTCAAATTCTCACTCAGGTCACCATTGTAATTTGCCATACCCAAGGAAAGGCCTAAATCGTATTCCTGAGCAAAGGATACAAATTTGAAGGTCAATATGGAGAATATGATCAATAAGCGCATGAAATTTGCGTTTACCTAAACAAAGGTAGGTTGAAACTTGGAAGAAAATGACATTGAATTGGAATTAAATGTTGATTTTGAAGAATTTATTTATTAAAAAAAATAATTACACATGATAAAAAGAGTCTTAAGCATTGGTTTGTCTGCAGTTCTTTGGGGGTTTACCTTATTTCGGTTAGAAGGACAGGAATTATTGCCGTTAAATTGGCATCTCCAGGACTTGGGAAAAGATGGTTTACCTGGCATTCGATTGGAAAAAGCCTATGAGGAACTCAATAAAACAAAGCGAACTCCCAAAACAGTTGTCGTTGCCATTTTGGATTCCGGGGTTGATTTTAACCATGAGGATCTGAAGCCTGTCATGTGGGTTAATTCAGGAGAAATTCCCGAAAATGGTAAAGATGATGATCAAAATGGTTATGTGGATGACATTCATGGATGGAATTTTATTGGTGGAGCGCAAGAAAATGTACGTTACGACACTTATGAGGCGACTCGCCTCTATGCTGCAATGAGATATAAATTTGAGAATGCAGATGTTTCGAAATTAAGCGGCGAGCAAAAAAAGGAATACAAGACTTATTTAGAACTCAAAGATCAAGTTGAGAGTAGAAGAGAGTCAGCAAGAAAGAATCTGGACCAAATTCAACAAACACAAAAAGTAATCCAGGGTGCTTTAGCAGCTTTAGCGGAGGTGATGGGGACTCAGGAACTTAACGAAGAGAATCTTGAGAAAGTTTCCGAGACGGAATCAGAGCAACTCCTGATGGGGCTCGCAATAGCCAAACAAGTCATTCAGGGGGAAGTGAAATTCCCTTCTGTCAAAGATTTCAGGGAGGTCATCATGATGGACATAGAAGAAGGAATTCAATATTATTCTAAAGAATTGAACTATGCTTTTAATCCTGATTATGATTCACGAAGTATAGTTGGAGATCAATATCAAAATTCATCTGAACGAGTTTATGGAAATAACGATGCAATGGGTCCTGAACCATCTCATGGCACTCACGTTGCCGGAATAGTTGGAGCGATGCGCGAGAATGGAATTGGTATGGATGGAATAGCAGATCAAGTTCGCATTATGTCCGTCCGCTGTGTACCAGATGGAGATGAACGCGATAAAGACGTTGCCAATGCCATTCGTTATGCAGTTGACAATGGCGCTTCTGTGATCAATATGAGTTTTGGAAAGGGTTATTCTCCACAAAAAAAGGTGGTCGATGAAGCCGTACGCTATGCCGAAGAACACGACGTACTTTTAGTACACGCTGCAGGCAATTCAGCCACCAATAATGACAAGGTGAAGAATTTTCCGAACAGGAGTTTTGAAAAAAAGAAATTTCTAAGTTGCAATAAAACACAAAACTGGATTGAAGTGGGAGCAAGTGGTTATGAGGCAGGGAAGGAATTGATCGCTCCATTTTCCAATTATGGTAAGAAAGACGTTGATTTATTTGCTCCTGGGATGGAAATCTATTCGACTAAGCCAGGCCATGGATATGTTAAGGAACAAGGAACATCGATGGCAAGCCCCGTAGTTGCTGGTGTCGCAGCATTGCTAAGGTCTTATTTTCCGGAATTAACCGCCAAACAAGTTAAAAATATTATCCTAAAAAGTGTTTACAAACCAGAATACAAAGTCATGAATCCAGAAACCAAGAAAGAAGCGTTGATGAAACAATGGTCTTCCACTGGGGGACTTCTGGATGCACATGGAGCTGTCCAATTGGCATTAAAGACCAAAGGAAAAAAGAAATCTTCAGGTGATCCAAATGTTGGAAGCGATAAATCCAATTCAAAAAATCCTAAGAGAAGTTAATACGAACATTTGTTAGTTTGATAAAAGGAATCACTAGAGCTGGGAATAAAAATTTGACACCTGACCTCGAATCTTAAAATTGAGTTGTAGGGCGAATGGGTTGTTGGAGGGTTGGAGTAACTATTTTCTGGATGATTTGGCGAACAGGTAAAATGCGATCCGTAAACCGGATGCTTGAACCTGCACACCAAACCGTTTGATAACTATGATTAAAAGCTGCCTTTTGAAGGAGTCCCATGCCACGCTTGTAGGTTAGCAGTTTAAGCCACTTTCTCAGTGCGCGATTTTTAAGTAATAATTTTTGTAGCCAGCCAGGATCTGTGCCAGAAGCTTGAACATAAGGTGTGTTGATCACCGTGCAAGGAATTCCACTGAGTTTATAACTTAGAACAATATCTTTTTCAGAATACTGCACACAGGCATCTTTATATTCCTGATTAACAGGCGATTCATCGGATGCAATGAAGACTGTTCCTACGGAAACACCAGAGGCACCTAAACCCAGCATGTGCCGGAAACTTTGGTTGTCGCCAACTCCACCTGCCGAAATGATGGGAATTTCAGGAAAGCGTTCAACCAGCTGGGGAACAAATTGATCTGGAGGATACGGCCCAAGATGGCCTCCAGCCAGACTGGTTATTGCAATCAAGGCATCTGGTCTTAACAAGGCGGTCTTTTCTGCATATTCCAAAGTGGATACATCGCAAAAAATTTTTATGCCTAGGGGTTTACAGGCTTCGATGATGGGTTTGGGGTTGCCCAGTGAGCTGATTATAAACGGAACTTTAAATTTTAAGCAAGAAGCAAGCTGATCTGCGAGTTTATAATTACTGCGATTTGCAATGAGATTGATACCAATACATGCCTTCTCACGCTGGATGATGGTTAATGCATCTTCCAAAGCAGATTGTGTTCTGAAGTTTAAGGCAGGAATGCAGGCAGCTATTCCAGCTTTCGTAGCAGCCAAACTCATGGATAAATTGGAAACCAGAAACATAGGAGCCATGATGACCGGATATTCGATGCCAAGTATGGCTGTGAGGGGCCTTTCCATCTTTGATCAATAAGCCCATTTAAGATAAGTGGTACCCCAGGTAAATCCACCTCCAAATGCACTGAGAAAAATTTTATCCCCTTTCTTTAACTGGTTTTCCCAATCCCAAAGACACAATGGCAGAGTCCCCGAAGTGGTATTGCCATATCGCTGAATGTTGATCATTACTTTGGAATTGTCCATTTCCAGAAAATCCGCTACACTATTGATGATCCGGATATTTGCCTGATGAGGCACCAACCAATCAATTTCTTCTTTTTGTAAATGATTTCGGGTCAATACCTCCTTAATTGAATCGACCATTCCGTTGACAGCCGCTTTGAAAACCGGTTTTCCATCCTGGTAAACATAGTGTTCCTTGTTTTGTACGGTTTCGATAGAAGGAGGTTTGAGGGATCCTCCGGCTTTCATATGGAGAAACTCCCGTCCGGATCCATCTCCATGAAATACACTGTCCTGTATACCTAGTCCATCTTCATTGGGCTCTAACAAAACAGCTCCTCCTCCATCGCCAAAAATGATACAAGTCGCTCTGTCGCTGTAATCTATAATGGATGACATCATGTCTACCCCCACAACAATGACTTTTCGATGCATTCCGCATTCAATAAATTTTGAACCTGTGGTCAATCCATATAGAAATCCTGAACAAGCCGCATTGATGTCAAAGCCCCAGGCATTCTTGATTCCAACTTTATCGCATATCGTATTGGCAGTATCGGGAAAAACCATATCACCGGTCACCGTGCAGCAAATGAGCAATTCAACTTCCCCGGGTGACGTACCGGTTTTTTCCAGTAATCGTTCTACAATGATTTTACCCATGTCAGAAGTCGCTTTTCCGGTTCCTTTGAGGATATGCCTCTCTTTAATGCCTGTTCTTGAAGTGATCCATTCATCATTGGTGTCCACCATTTTCTCCAATTCTGAATTGGTGAGAATATAATCTGGTACATAACCCTGAATGCCGGTAATGGCAGCTCTTAATTTACTCATAGGCCTGGTATTAGACGGCAAATATACCATGCTTAAAGGCAAGAGGGTATGCATTTGCAGGAAAAATGATTTATGTATTAAAAAAAATAATAAACTATAATATATTATATAATAGAAATATATAAATTAAATAATTTATAATATATATTTTTGGTACGTTCCTTGCGGCATAATCCATATGTTCATTCACTCAAAACTATTCAAGATGAAAAATTTATTCTTCTCACTGACCCTGATGATGTCAACCACTGTTTTCGGTGCTGACCCCAGCCTGGTAACTTTTAATGGAACCTATAATGCCGCCAGGCAAAAAGCCGTTCTCGAGAAAAAAGTATTGGTTTTACAATTTACAGCCAAGTGGTGTCAGCCATGTAAATACATGGAAAAGGAAGTTTTTTCGAATCTTTCTGTTCAAAAATTGATTCAGCAAAAAATTGTTTTACTCAAACTCAATATTGATGATCCCCGAAACGAGGAACTTAAAAAGGAACATAAAGTGACTGTCCTGCCTACCCTTATCATGATGCGCGCTTCTGGCAAAATTCTGGCTAGAGCCGAACAAAGCTTTAATCCTGAATCATTTATTGCATGGGCTGAAGAAAACATCAATCCAAATACAGTTTCCAAAGTCGATCCTACTCCATCAATGGACCCAAATGATTCAGCTGATCCGGCTGGCATAAATGCATCGGATGATTTAGATGACTTCAAAGAACTTGAAGAAGATGACATGATCGCAACTTCAACGGGAAATTCCAGCCTCGACCGCGATATCCAAGCATCGCCCAAGGTGGTGAAAGATCTGAACACTTATGGTTTACAAACCGGTGTGTTTAGTAGTAAAGACAATGCTGAATTATTTGGAATGAAACTGTTAGAACAACATCAGCTCGATGTAAGGATTGCAGAAGAAACCCGGAAAGAGAAAAAGTTATATAAGGTCATTGCAGGAACTTTTGAAAGTCTTCAGGAGGCTTTGTTGTATCGCGATTATTTACAATCCAAGAGAATTACATCCGTTATCGTTGATCAACATCTGAATTTGATTAAATAGTTAAAACAATTCTGTGTAGCTCAGAATGATGATAAAACCAAGAAATGAAAGAAATCATGTAGCCATGTAAAATGGCAACTTAAAAATAGCATGTGATAAACGCAACAGAATTGCTCTATCAAACTAAGCTATAACAATTTGGATAATGGCTCACGGAGATCTAAAAAATTCTCGTTTGTTTATAAATGATTTGTTTTGCATTAAATCAGACGCATGCAATCTAAGCGAATAGTGATTCGAAACATTGGTAAGCTATTGCAGGTCTCCAATGGGAATTTAGAGTTTCGCCGAGGTGAAACAATGAATCAGTTACCTTTCATCACAGATGCTTTTTTGACCATTGTAGATGGAAAAATACACGCATTTGGTCCCAATCATGAAGCACCGCTTGACGGATATGAATTGATGGATGCCAATCAAGGATATGTCATGCCTGGATTGATTGATGCACATACGCATTTGGTTTTTGCAGAGTGGAGAAATCGGGAGTTTGAAGACAGAATCAGAGGTTTATCTTATCAGGAAATTGCAGCCAGGGGAGGCGGAATTCTCAATTCTGCCGCAAAACTGGACCAACTATCCGAAGATGAATTATTCGACCGATCATTCATTCGACTTAAACAGGCTATGGCGAGAGGCACATTGGCCCTCGAAATTAAAAGTGGCTATGGCCTGAGTACAGAAAGTGAATTAAAAATATTGAGGGTCATTCATCGATTGAAATCGGTTGTCCCCATTCCCATCAAAAGTACTTTTTTGGGCGCACATTCTTTTCCAATGAAATACCGTGAAAACCATGATGGATATCTCCGTGAAATCATTGAAGAAATGTTACCCAGAATTGCCTCAGAGCAATTAGCAGATTTTTGTGATGTGTTTTGCGAAAAAGGATTTTATAGTCCGGAAGAAACCGATCGGATTTTAACAGCTGCAGCTCAGTATGGTCTGAAGGCTAGGGTTCACACCAACCAGTTTACCCATAGCGGTGGACTGGAAATAGCATTAAAGCATGGATCAATCAGTGTTGACCATCTTGAAGTTCTGAATGACGACGAAATTCAACTTTTAAAAAAGGGGACTACGCACCCGGTTTTGTTGCCGTTCGCAGCGTTTTTTATGAATCTGGAATACCCGCCTGCACGAAAGATGATCGACTCCGGTTTAGGTGTCGTGCTCGCATCTGACTTTAATCCGGGTACCTCACCCAACGCTGATCTAGCGTGGGTTTGGGGACTGGCATGCAATCAAATGAAAATGACACCAGAAGAAGCCCTTAATGCCTTAACCATTAACCCGGCTATCAATCTTGGGATTGCCAATCAAACAGGAACCATTGCGGTTGGAAACGATGCTCATTTATTGTTGACGAAACCAATACCAGATTTGTCTTTTATCCCGTACCAATACGGAAATTCCTGGTTATCGAAGATTTTTGTCAGGGGAAACCCTGATTTTTTGGATTCAGACTACCTGAATTAGACTAATTTATCCCAACTTTCGTTCCGATTAGACATTGCCCTATACATCATATAAACATTTTAATTAATATCTTTGTGTGTTAAAGCGAATTTAAATGAGGCCCGAAATACTATGTAGACCATTTACACCCTATCTCGTTTTTATTTTTTTACAGATCCAATGTGCATTTTCTCCGGTATTGAGTCAATGTGTGCAATTTGACATTATCGGTGGAACAGCTCCTAAAGGAGATTGTATCTGGGTCCCCATTAGGGTATATCACTTCGATACGATTTTATCTGTCCAGTTTGCCCTTAAATATGACCCTAGTGTTATACAGCCAGTTGATAAGTGGGCTTCTGCCAAATTAGTAGGTCTGGATCCAAATACCAACATCAATTTTGATACCACTAGAAAATTAGTGCGGTTTTTGTGGGCAAACCCCAATTCCGATTGCGATGGATTGAGTTTTGGTGATACACTCATTATGATCAAATTTAAATTGATCGGGGAGCCAGGTTCTTGTACACCCATTAGTTTTTTTGATAAAAGTCCTGTACCCAATGAAGTTCTTGATTGCAATGCAGATGGAAAATGTTTTGAAGAAATCAATGTGGGTGATAACGAAATTTGTATAGGACAACCGGTTGACCTATGTGTCATTACCTATACCTGTGGAACCGTGACGAATACGGGAAGCATTACCATTAAACCATTTGGTGGCACCCCTCCATATACGGTAACCATGGTAGCACCTCCTCAAGTCGATGTTCTTCAAAAAAGCGGTGATTGTTTGGTTTACAATAATCTTTTTCCCGGCAACTATATGGTCAATGTAAAAGATTCAACCGGAAAAGATACCAACATCAACCTCACCATAGGTATGGGTGTTCCAATTGCCATTTTTCCTAATGGAATCAAACAACCCACTTGTTGGAATACCTGTGATGGGGAAATTAATATTCGTGTGACCGGAGGAGTTGGAAGTTTAACCATAGGTTGGCGACCGACTGAAGATTTTGGACTTACCACACTTCGAAGGTTATGTGTTGGAGACTATACAGTTACAGTGAAGGACTCAACAGGTTGCCAAGCGTCTGATGTTTTCACATTGTTTGCTGATACCATCCATACCTCGGTGGAACTGGTCAAAGATGCCTCTTGTACCGATGATGGCGCAGCAGTTGCCCGGGCAACAGGAGGCAATCCCTATCCGGGAGGAAAGTATGATTTCTTCTGGAGCCAAAATGTTGCCGCTAACACTACGGATACGGCCAGTTACAACTATCGATTGGCGGGACAGCAATTTGTCATTATTGTGGATTCCAGAGGTTGTGCAGACACGGTATTCTTTGATATACCTTATTCGGGAGATTTGATCGATAGCCTGGTCATTGACAGTGTAAAATGTTTTGGAGATAGCTCTGCCATCATTCACTCTTTTGTCAGGTCTGCAGGAACATTAAACATCCCGCTTTCCTTTCGTTTAATGAATCAAAACAATAACCTGGTTTTAGGGGGAATCAATGGGGTTGATCGTTATACCAGTCCTGGTCTGGTTGCCGGTATCTATTACTTAGAGATCACAGATACCAGTGGCTGTCAACGGATTGATACCATTGACTTGCGAAACCAACCCAGCAGAGTTCAAATCATTGAAAACATATTAGACACCACGGAATCTTGTAATCCTGGAATTGATGCCATCATTGATGTTAGGGGTTTTGGAGGTACACCGGGATATAGTTTTAATTGGAGTAATATGACCTCCGGAAGCCGCCTCAGTAATATTGGCCAAGGATTTTACACCTTGACTTTGACCGATCAGCTGGGTTGTTCTGCTACTCGGGTTTACCAGGTTGTTCGGCCAAAATCACCACAGATTGATAGCATTATAGCTGTCGGTCCAAATTGTGCAGGTGATTTCACAGGAAGGGCTCAGTTATTTTATACTGCAGGGGATCTGCCGTTCGTCCGCATCCGCTGGAGTACCGGAGATACTACGGCCACGATATCTGGAATCCGGGAAGGTATGTATTCAGTGACCATTTCTGATGCAAATGGATGTGCGGATACCGCTATGGTGACCGTCAATCCTTTGGGAAATGCCTTGCGAGTAGCCAATGTGGTCATCAGAGACCCCAGGTGTCATGGCAGTGCTGATGGTTTTATTGTAGTCAATATTACCGGAGGTCAGGGACCTTATACCTATCAATGGGACAATAATGTTCAAACGCCTAACAATACCAATCTTAAAGCAGGACGTTATTGTCTTCGAATTGATGATTTTGGCAACTGCCCACCTTTGGATACCTGTTTTACGCTTAATGAGCCGCCAGCCATCGGAGTTAACCTTACGGGGGTAAACCCCACCAGTTGTTCAACCGTTGGAACCTGCGATGGTTCTGCAATACTCAATACTAATTGCCAGGATACTTTTGTTTCCATTACCTGGTCCTCAGGTAAGCAAGTTTTTTCGCGTAATGATACAGTTAGAAACTTGTGCAGCGGCCAGCAATTTGTCATCGTGAGTTGTGGGATTTGTGCCGATACCATGTTGTTTAATGTTCCTGAACCTGTCCCAATTAGCATTGATAGCACACAACTCAGTGTCATTTCACCAAGATGTTATGGGATGCTGGATGGAGAAATTACGGTGAAAGCAAAAGGAGGCACAAAGCCTTATCAATATTGCTGGGTTAGTCCCAATGTGAATGCTTCCACAATTTCTAATTTAGCGGAGGGAACGTATTATTTGACCATAAAAGATTCTTTGAATTGTGCACACATTGATTCCATCCGATTGAGACAGCCAGACTCCATTCGAGTCAACATCATCGCTGGTTCAACCTTGGATGTTTCATGCCCTGGTAGCCAAGATGGGCGCATTACAACAGCATGGAACGGTGGTAATGGAGGTCCTGGAAATTTTAATTGGACACCTGCGGCCCCAGCTGACTCTGTATTAACGAATTTGGCGGCGGGTACCTACACTTTGGTCGTTACCGATTTTCGAGGATGTACCGGACAGGCCAGTTACACTGTACTTGAACCACCTCCAATCCAATTTACTTTAACTCCAATTGATACTCCAAAATGTGAAAATGATCAAATTCAATTTTCAGTGAACCAGGCCAGTGGAGGTTCTGGGGCGGTGTACCGTTTTACCATCAATAACGGAGCACCGGTCAATATAGGAGAATTGGTGCCCCTGTTTCCTGGAACATACTCCATTCGGATTTATGATAAAAACAATTGTTATCGGGACAGCACGATAATGATCCAAAATCCAAGCAATTTATTGAGTCTTGACTTTGGTAAAGATTATGATACCATTCAACTTGGAGATAGTGTGCTATTGGACGGTAAACTGTTTAATACAGGAAAAATCAGCACAATACTTTGGACTCCGGTTCAAGGGGTTCACAATCCTGGAAGTACAACATCATTTGTCAGCCCTGGTAGAACAACGGTATATTTATTAAGTGTGACCGATGAATATGGTTGTGAGGTAAGCGATCAAATTACCGTAATCGTAAGAAGTACACGTAGGTTCTATGCACCTAATGTTTTTTCTCCCAATGGGGATAATATCAACGATGATTTTGAAATTACCCTCGGCGCCGGGGTTCAGTCGGTTCGGTCTGTTTCCATCTTTGATCGATGGGGAAATTTAGTCAACCGTCAGGAAAATCTAGTTCGCAATGGTGAAAAAATGAAATTGTGGAATGGAAGATTTGGCAATAACGGAGATCTCATGAATCCAGGCGTTTTTGTTTATGTGGCTGAAGTTGTATTTCTTGACGGCACCACAAGCTTTTACAGAGGTGATTTAACGTTGCTCCGTTAAAGGACTGTGTCAAACACAACACTCATTAGAAGTGCATGGTATGCCCGGAGGGCCACGGGAGTTCAAATAATAAGGGCATGGTTGGGTACAGTATGCCAGTTGAATCAAGTTTGAAACTCAAATGCTCTTCATGGTTTTAATCTAGGCGCTTTGTTTTATTGGTTAGCGTCATGTGCAATCAAAACTATTGCATAAATAGCTTTCAAAAGCTATCTTAATTGTTCTTTGTATAGTCTTTAAAACTGGCCTCTAAGGAGTATTATATAAGAGCCTTATCGCAATAAAAATACAGATCCTGTTTTCTTGTAAATATTTCCTTTACAGGTGTAAGCGATTCGATAATAATAAGTACCTGTGTTGAGTTGATCTCCATTCCAGTTTCCATCCCAGCTGTCATTGGGAGAATTGATTTGATAAATAATTCCTCCATTTCGATCCAGAATATCGAAATATTGTAAAGTTTGTATCAGGTAGTTGTTCGAAATAAAAAAACGATCATTGAGTTGATCATCATTTGGGGTGAAAGCGGTGGGTAGATTGAGCAAGTTGCAATCACTTTTGGCAGTATCAACCACCCGCACCAATACGGTATCAGTAGCAAGACAAAATACATTTTGCATTTTAAGTACATAACGGGTTTCCTTTATGGGAGTGGCCACTGGATTCAATACATTGTCAGCATTCAGACCAGTAGAGGGAGTCCATTGTACCGATGTTGCACAATCAGAAATTGATCTGAATCTTGCCGAACCACCTAAAAAAATAAGGGTATCTTGAGTGAGTATTTGATCTTGTAACAGAATTTCCTCGTTTACTTCAACGCTATTCATAGCATAATTGGCCACAAATATTTGGTCAATCAGGCAACGGGTTTTTCCAGTAAAAATGCAAGGTGATCCGTTGAATGTTAGTGGCTGTTTATTGTTCAGGCGGATAATGAAACCATTGTTTTTCTCATCCTTCAACTGACCGTTGATGAATAGCCGAAATTGTCCTCCTGATCTTACAACGGCGAGTTGTTGCCAACATGCAGATTGATCACTTTTTCCAACCAGTTGAACAATCCGGTCAAAGCCTTGTTGAAAAGAGCAGACAAAAGTGGAGTCTCTGTGTTGGTATACAATGCTTAAAGAGGTGTCCGCATTGCACGATTTCATTTTAGAAAGTAAGTCGATATTTCCAGTTCCAGGTTCAACTAATACAGAAAAACCAATGCTGAAATCAGAATAAAAAAGGGTATCCTGTACACCCTGAATAGAGATACGCTGATCCTGAAGTTCCAAAGCTTCAAATTCCAGCCCACAGTCACAAACCGGTGTGGCAACTACTTGCAATTCAGGTACAAAACGATTTTGTTCATTTAAATCACACTGATTTAGATTAAACAGCAATTTTTTGCGTTCTTGAGACCACAAACTCAAGGGTACCAACAGGAGAATCAGGAATTTTCTCATAAAGCAACAAAAATACGGATTCCTGTACATATCTGTTTGATGGGTTATTGAATCAAGGCAGCCTCTAAAGAAAAATCCATCATTAGGAGGTAAAACAGGGAGGTACCTACGTTAACCAAAAATGGTAAAATATTCTGAATTCAGCAATTGCAATCTACCCATAAGGATTCGTTGAGTTTGATTGATGTAAATAGAATTAAATTTGCACGACATTGTAATAAATACCCATGTTAGCCAAACTTTTTAACAAAAAGACCTCGGGACCTTCAGAAAAGGAAATGAGTTTTTTTGAGCACATAGATAGCTTAAGATCTCATCTATTTCGTGCAGCCCTTTACGTATGTATTACCACCGTAATCGTTTTTACTCAAAAACAATTTATTTTTGATGTTATTCTACTAGGCCCATTACATAAAGATTTTATTACCTATCGCTTTTTTTGTAATTTATCTGAATTAACCTGCTTCTATCCTGAAAACATTAAGTTGATCACAAGGGAATTGAGTGAACAACTTATGATTCATTTGAAAGTAAGCTTTTTCATTGGGATTATTCTTTCTTTTCCTCTCGTTTTTAGGGAGTTCTGGAAATTTGTTAAGCCCGGTTTGTATGATAAAGAAGTAAAAGCTACCACTGGAGTAATTTTTTATTGTACGGCACTGTTTATCCTGGGTATTTTGTTTGGTTATTATGTTTTAGCACCGTTTTCTATCGCATTTCTTGCATCCTACAATGTAAGTGATCTGGTAGAAGCAACTGCAACACTTTCTTCATATGTAGATGCAATGACCATGTACACCATGGCAACAGGCTTAGTCTTTGAAATGCCACTGGTCATATACTTTCTAGCGAAATTAGGCATTATGGGACCTGAATTCATGAAAACCTATAGAAGGCATGCTATTGTTGTCATTCTTGTGATTGCAGCTGTCATTACACCACCTGATGTTACTTCTATGGTAGTGGTTACACTGCCTTTGCTTTTGCTATATGAGATCAGTATTTACGTAGCTGCACTCAAGTATCCTAAAGAAACCATTTCCTGATCATGACATTACTCACCTCAACCATGACCCTGGTGTTTCGGATTTTCCTGCCGGTTTTCTGGATGGTACTATGGGGTTCACTCACACTGTTCAGCTGGATGACTGCCGATGAAGATATTCCAAGTTCACAACCTCAGCTTTTTCGTATTTTCTTCACCATTACATTCCTGGTGGGAATGTTAATCATCTATTGGGTCTTTTACCCTTTAAAGCGAGTTGAGTGGGATGGAAAATATTTTTATATTACGAATTACTTTAAAACCATTCGATATTTTCCAGAACATACAAAAATTATTCGGTCGCGAAAACGTCTTGGACGCATATTTATCCAGATACAATTTCAGGATCAAACCGTTTTTGGAAAAAAGATCTGTGTGATGAGCAATAAGGGTCAGTTCCAATTGTGGACAAAAATTTTGGAGCAGGCATCTTCCAAAAACGACTAGAATCAATTGACTTGAAGGGTTTCATAAATGCATGCTTATCTTTTGATGCGAGGTAAACATTAGCTAAAAATTGGCTTGACACCAGACCCTGATGATTTACAATTGATAAAATTCTTTAGTAGAGAATACGTTGTTAACTCATTTGCTGACCATGCGAATGACTGGGCAGATCATTTCTTCCATTGAAATACCACCATGTTGAAAAGTGTTTCGGTAATAATTCATGAAGTAATTATAGTTGTTGGGATACAAGAAAAACATATCATTTCGCGCAAAGATAAACGTTGAGGATACATTGGGCCTTGGCAAGCCAACTTTTGGAGGATCCTTTACTTCCAGGACTTCTTTTTTTTCATAATTCAGATTCTTTCCAACTTTATATCTTAAATTGGTGGTAGTGTCCCGATCGGCTACTACTTTAGAAGGGTTCTTAACCCTAATGGTACCGTGATCTGTAGCAATGATCAATTGTACCTTTTGGTCACTGATTTTTTGGAGTGCCTGCCAAAGAGGAGAGTGAGCAAACCAACTTTTTGTCAGTGATCGATATGCCTTTTCATCAGAGGCTAATTCTTTGAGAACTTCCATTTCAGTTCTAGCATGAGACAACATATCTATAAAATTGTAAACGATTACTGTTAGTTGATTTTGAAGGCAATTATGAATATTGTCTAACATTTGTTTGCCTTGATTCACATTAAGCACTTTGATGTAATCAAACTTAATTTCTTTTCGAATGGAACGTTTGATATTGGAAGCCAATAAATCAGGTTCTTTCATGTTTTTTCCACCTTCTTCATGATCATTCAGCCACCAGTCAGGATAGTAGGTCTCTATTTCGGAAGGAAGCATTCCTGCAAAGATAGCATTGCGGCTGTATTGGGTAGTGGTTGGAAGAATAGAATAGAAAGAACTTTCTTCTTCAAGCTGGAACCGTTCTGATAAAATGGGTTCAATGACCTTCCATTGATCGTAACGCAAATTATCCAGTAATAGAAAAATAGTCGGTACGTTTTCTTTTAGATGTGGAAATACTTTTTGGTATAGCAGCTGATGAGACCACAAGGGTTGAGATAATTTATCTGATGCAAACCATGACCCGTATTGGGCAACTATGTATTTGCAAAATTCATTGTTGGCTTCGTTTTTTTGATTCAGTAGAATCTCCTGCATTTCCGGAGAACTGTTTTGATCAAACCGTAATTCCCACTGAATTAATTTGCGGTAGATGTCCACCCATTGTCTGTAATCTGGAGCACTATTAATCTCCATAAATAATTCGCGGAAAGCGGTTTGGTAATTCATGCTGGTCTTTTCAGTGACTAGCCGTTTATTTTCCACAAGTTTTTTGATGGTGAGAATGATTTGATTTGGATTTACTGGTTTGATGAGATAATCTGCAATTTGAGAGCCAATAGCCTCATCCATGATATTTTCAGCTTCATTTTTTGTCACCATCACCGTGGGGATCTGAATTCCTTTTTCTCTTATTTTAGCTAAAGTTTCCAAACCGGTTATTCCGGGCATACTTTCATCCAAAAAAATCAAGTCATATGCGTATGGGCTTTTTTCCAATTTATCTATGGCATCGTATCCATTAGTACAGGTATCTACGTGATGACCTTTTTTCTCCAAAAAAAACAACTGCGGCTTTAATAAATCTATTTCGTCATCTGCCCACAAAATCTTGATTTTATCCATACTTTTGACTTGTTATACCACTAAAAACGCTACGATCTGTTAATAAATTATTCCAATTAATTTATGCCAGGGATAAAAATACTCAATGATCCTATTTATGGCTTCATCATGGTCCCAAAAGGATTGATCCTAGACCTTGTGGACCATCCGTGGTTCCAGCGTTTGCGGCGGATTAAACAATTGGGATTGGGATGTTATATTTATCCGGGGGCTGTCCATTCGCGATTCCATCATGCCCTGGGAGTATTTCATCTTGCGACTCAAGCCATTGAAATACTTCGCCAAAAATCTCACCCGGTCACTCGTGAAGAAGCAGAAGCTGTAACCATTGCCGCCTTGTTGCACGATGTCGGACATGGACCTTTTTCACATGTTTTGGAACATAGCCTTGTGCCCTTGGAACATGAAAAGTTGACCCTTTGGATTATGGAAGCGCTCAATGAAGATTTGAAAGGAAGACTGGATTTAGCTATTGAGATATTCAAAGGCAACTATCACAAATCGTTTTTGTGCAAACTGGTGGCAAGTCAACTGGACCTGGACCGTATGGATTATCTAAATCGGGATAGTTTTTATAGTGGAGTGGTGGAAGGCACAATTGGTTATCATCGCTTGTTGACCATGATGGACGTAGAAGAAGGAAAACTGGTATTTGAAGAAAAAGCAGGTTTAAGCATAGAAAATTATTTAGGAGCTCGTAGGTTGATGTATTGGCAAGTTTATATGCATAAGACCTCTGTATCGGCAGAAAACATGTTGCAGAGTCTGTTGGCTCGTTGCAAACAATTGCAACTGAATAGGTTTGCTTCACCCGCTTTGGAGTATTTTATTGCCCTTGACCGCCATTTGGATTGGGAAAGTCAGACAGAATACTTATTAAATCAGTTTCAAAAAATTGATGATACGGACGTTGAAATGTTTCTAAAATGTTGCCAATATGCCGATGACCCAATGGTATCCTTTTTAGCAAAGGGGTTAATCCAAAGAGAGTTTTTTAAGGTAGAAGTACTGGATAAAGCTATAGATGAAGAAAGTTTATTAAAAAGAAAGCACATGTGCATTGAGCAGCTTGGTTGGCATGTTGACGAAGCCAACGACTTAGTGCAATTAAATAAAATAGATTTTAACGCTTATGAAAAAGGCGATCAGGAAATCTGGATCCGAACCAAGAAGAATGAAATAGTGCCTGCTTCCGAAATTTTAAGTTTGCAACACCTTTCCAATGTTGAATCACGGTACTACTTGTGTTATCCGAAAGCAACGGGGCTGGGTAAATTAAGTTAACCTGCACCCCTTTTTATCCTGTTCAAAAAATAGCGCCCCGGGTAAAAAGAATTTTTTAAAAGGCCTTGCTTTAAATCCTTTTATATTTGTTGGCTTTTGAACAATATGAAGAAATATAATCAGGTCTGGGGTTTAATTTATGACGAGCTGGCCCGTCAACGCAGAGGTGTCGAATTGATTGCTTCAGAAAATTTTGCCAGTCTGGAGGTAATACAAGCCATGGGGACTTGGCTCAATAATAAATATGCGGAAGGATATCCGGGTAAGCGATATTATGGGGGATGTGAAGTCATCGATAAGATTGAAAACCTGGCCATTTCCAGTTTATGTGATTTATTTGGAGCCCAGTTTGCCAATGTGCAACCGCATTCAGGCGCTCAGGCTAATATGTCAGTATTTATTGGACTGTTGAAACCCGGCGACTGCATCCTGGGTTTGAATCTGGCCCATGGAGGTCATTTATCTCACGGATCCCCAGTCAATTTTAGTGGCAAATATTTCGAGGCGGTGTCTTACGGTGTAAATCCTGAGTCAGGTATCGTTAACCTGCAGGAAGTTCGCGAAAAAGCCATTGCGAATAAACCAAAAGTGATTATTTGTGGAGCTTCTGCCTATTCCAGAGATTGGGATTATGCAGGGTTTCGCACCATTGCAGACGAAGTAGGGGCGGTATTGATGGCAGATATTGCCCATCCCGCCGGACTCATTGCAGCAAAATACCTACAGGATCCTTTACCTCATTGTCACATTGTAACTTCTACAACTCATAAAACATTGCGTGGACCAAGAGGAGGAATCATAATGATGGGGAAAGATTTTAACCATCCGTTTGGTAAAACCGACTCCAAAGGCAACCCGGTAAGTATGGCGCAAACATTAAACAGTGCGGTGTTTCCTGGGACACAAGGTGGTCCACTGGAACATGTCATTGCTTCTAAGGCCATTGCTTTCTTGGAAGCTAAACAAACGACTTATAAAGAATATGCAGGACAGGTAATACGCAATGCTAAGTCATTCGCAAGGGCTATGCAGGATCGTGGATTTAACATCGTATCTGGCGGAACGGACAACCATTTGTTTTTGGTTGATCTCAGGTCAAAAGACATTACAGGTAAGGAAGCCGAACAATTGCTCATTCAGGCGGATATCACTACCAATAAAAACATGATACCCCATGATCCTGAAAAACCGATGATCACCTCAGGAATTCGCCTGGGTACAGCTGCTTTGACCAGCAGGAAATTTTTAGAAAAAGATTTTGAACAAGTCGCAGAATGGATACACCAATTGATCCATTATCGCAAAGATGACTCAATCATCCGTTCCATTAAGGTATCCATCAATCAGTACATGGAACAATTTCCGTTATACCCCGAAGTTTAAGGCTTGTTTCTGTAGCCACAAGGCTTCCGGATATTTTACCATTTCAAGGGTGAGGCCTTGAGCCGGAACACTAAGGGACTGAGACAATTGAACGCCGGTTTCGAGATCTGCGCGAATTTGTGCTAAAGAAAGTTTTCCTTGAGCATATTGTATAGTCATTCCAACGATCAACCGAACCATGCCTCGTAAGAATCGGTTGGCAGCTATGTGATACTCCCAATTTCCGGCTTTGGTTTCCACCCAACGGCTTTCATAAATTTTGCATTCAAAAGAATTTAATTGATGACCACTTTTAACAAATGCCCGAAAATCATGAAGGCCTTGAATAATTTCGGCTGCCTCATTCAAAGACTTTTCGGAAAGTTTGGAAATGTTCCTCATCCATGTGCTATTCACTAAAGCCAATGGATCTTTATTAAGATGTAGCCGGTAAATGTATTTTCGGTAGATAGCGTCAAACCGGGCATGAAAATCAGGCGGAACAATCCAGCAGTTATTGACTGAGATATCAACGGGCAAAAGAGCATTTAATGATCGTATGTTCAATGGAATAGGATTGGTGGACGGGAGATCAAAATGAGCTATAAAATAACCCGCATGAACACCGCTGTCCGTTCGTCCGCAACCTACCAGTTTCACGGGTAAATGGTAAAGTAGACTCAATTTTTCTTCCAAAATGGATTGAATACTTTCTGCATTGGGTTGTATTTGCCAGCCACTGAAGGAGGTTCCTTTGTAGGCTAATTCAAGGGCAAATCGATGCATTGACATTCTGTTTATTAGTTCGATAAGTTGAATAACACAACAACTTAAAACAAAAAAGGCCGTTTAAACGGCCTTTTTTGTTTTAAATGGGTTACTTAACCAATAATGCTGTTGTCTTTTGCGTAAGACTGTGCGTATAACAGAGCACCGCCTGCAATGGCAAGGTCTTTTAATAATGAACCCATATCACCATTCATAGCTGATTTTAGATGAATCAGTACGACAAATAAGATCAACATGCAAGCTAATAATACGGCCGCTAACTTGTCGTACTTGCCCATGAGAACACTTACGGCAAACAATATTAAACACAAACCGGTAAAATAAATGGTAATGGTACCCCCAAAAGGTGCCATTCCAGCCATAGCATCGGCATGCATAAAATGAAGAATCCCAAAAGCTGCCATGGGCAGAGCCAATAAATACTTTCCTAATCCTAAAAGTGTGTTCATGAATCGTTGAGTTGTGAAGGTGAATAAATGTTTTGTCCCTTGCAAGATATTACATTTTCAAAATTTTTCAAAAACTTGAAAAATCCGTTAGTAATTCTTTTCTGAAACGGATTAGCTTGTTACAGCACCAAATAAAACATTTCTCCTAGGCGCTGGATGGTTACCCTTCGGGTCGATTGGGGGATAAACTCCTCATGAAATAGCAAGTACAATTGCCATGAAGTTAGCTATGCAATCTTTTAAAAATTTATAACCAAGGTTGCAGTGAAATGGCTGAAAAAGAACGTTGATACAGACTCAGGCAGAAAGTTTAATGACCAAAGGATCCAGGTGATCTTCTACATAGTTTTTGTTTATGGTCAACTTACCCGAGAAACGCATCTCCTGTTGTTCATACATGGCATCTTTTAGTATGGATTCACAAATAGAACGCAAGCCACGGGCACCCAATTTGTTATCAAATGCAAGTTGAGCAATTAAATCAATTGCATCTTTTGTAAACTCCAAACGAATACCATCCAATTCAAAAAGTTTTTGATATTGTTTGATGATGGCATTTTTTGGTTGTACAAGGATTTTTTTGAGGGTTTCAGTGGTAAGCGTTTCAAGAAATGCAAGAACCGGTAACCGGCCCAGTAATTCAGGTATCAACCCGAATTTTTTTAGATCCTGGTGGTTTACAAACCGCAAATGATTAATGTTATCAGAGTCCGAACGAACGTTTGTATGTTGATAACCAATCACATGAGTATTCATTCGTTTTGCAATGATTTTTTCGATACCATCAAAAGCTCCACCACAAATGAACAAAATATTTTTGGTGTTTACTTTCAGGAAACTTTGTTCAGGATGTTTTCTACCTCCGGCTGGTGGTACGTTGACATCAGCCCCTTCAATTATTTTTAACATCGCTTGTTGGACGCCTTCACCCGAAACATCCCGAGTGATGGAAGGGTTTTCTCCTTTTCGGGCGATCTTGTCAATTTCGTCGATGTAAATGATCCCTTTTTCTGCTTTACTGATATTGTAATCACAGCTTTGAAGTAATCGGCTTAACATTCCTTCAACATCCTCACCGACATATCCAGCTTCGGTAAACGATGTTGCATCAACAATTGCAAAAGGGACATCAAGTAATTTCGCCAAAGATTTAGCCATTAAGGTTTTGCCAGTACCCGTTGGCCCGATAAAAAGCACATTCGACTTTTCCAATTCAACCTCATTGTCTTCAGGCGCTGCAAGTCGTTTGTAATGATTATAAACCGCTATAGCCAGAATTTTTTTTGCTTCCTCCTGATCGATCACATAGAGGTCAAGATATTCTTTGATAAAGCGTGGTGAAAACCCAAAGGGCAGTTGAAATTCTTTTTTATTACTTTTATTATTTTGTTTAGTGTATTCTTCTTCGACAATTTCATATGCATGACGCACACAATGCTCACACACAGAAGCCATTTCACCCTGTACCAAAATGCCCGATTCTAATCCGGTACGCCCACAAAGAATACACATTTCTTCCAAGAGATCAGAAGATTTTTTTTTGGCCATGAGCTTAACGGTTTTTTGTACGGATCAACACTTCATCCACCAAGCCATATTCTTTCGCTTCATTTGCAGTCATCCAGTTGTCCCGGTCACAATCCTCTTCAATTTTTGCGTAATCCTGTTCAGTATGATGAGCCAGTACTTCGTACAGTTCTTTTTTCATGGTCTTGATCAACTGGTATGAAATTTCCATATCACTGAATTGACCTTGCATGCCTCCCGAGGGTTGATGTATCATCACTCTGCTATGCCGAAGGCAAGTTCGTTTTCCTTTCGTTCCGGCGCTGAGCAGAACTGCACCCATAGAAGCAGCAAGTCCGGTACAAATGGTAGCTACATCAGGGTTAACATATTGCATGGTATCATAAATCCCAAGGCCATCTATCACAGAGCCACCAGGGCTGTTGATGTACATTTGTATGTCCCGTTTAGGGTCTGCAGAGTCGAGAAACAGCAATTGTGCCTGAATGACATTTGCCACATAATCATTGATGGGAACACCCATAAAAATAATTCGGTCCATCATAAGTCTGCTGAAAACATCCATTCCCACTACGTTCAACTGACGTTCCTCAATGACGGTAGGGGTAAAATCTGAAATATTTGGAATGGAGCCTTGCACGTATTGATCGAGATGCATGGAAGACATTCCTAAATGTTTGACGGCATATTTTTTAAATTCATCCTGTTTAAACATGATAATTCTATTTTTATTAATGGTGATGTGAAGTTACATGTTTTACTCGGTCTTTGAACGCCTGCATGTCAACTTCCTTAACCTGAATGGTAATGTGATTTTTGATCCACTCCAAAGTTTTTCGGGTTTGAGTTTCGGTCATATATTTCATGACTTTTTCTTCAGTATCCAGAAAACGTTTGGCTAACTGTTCTCTCATTTCGGGAGCCAGATTTCCCAGAGGATAGCGTTGTTGTATTTCATCAATTACACTATCGATGATATCGGTATACTTAATTTCTATTGAACGATTTTTAAGTAAATAATCCCGAATCAGCCTCCAACTCATACTTTCTTTAAAATGAAGAAAATCATGTGCAATTTCATGATCGGTTTTTTCATTCCATTCAGGGTACGTTTTTTTCAACCAACGTAGCATGAAATCTTCAGGAAAAGTGAGATGGGCAGCAGTCACAATTTCTTTTACCAATTCGATGTCCAATAATTTATGACTTTCCACTTCAAGATACTTCTCAATCTCATTTGAAAAATATTCCTTCAATAGACTTTCATTGCGAATTTCCGTATCGGGTCCAAATACTTTGACAAATAATTCTTCATTCAACTCTGCAGGAACTTTCCGCTTTATACTATTGATGGTTCCCTGAAATATACTGTTGACCACAATTTGTTCATCCTGGTCTGCAGGAATTTTAAGTAGGTATTGACGAATGGATTTTTCATCCAGTTCTTTTTCAACATGGTGAATATCAAAAACAAAACTGTCCCCTTTAGATTTACCGATCAACTCATTTTTCAAATCATCCATCAGAACATCGTCCAGGATGATTGAAAAAGAGGATGTCCAACCATTTTCTTTTACCTGATCCTGATCCATTTCTTTGACCTCAAGATTCAGAATATCTGCTTCGATGGCTGGGGATTCAACTTCTAACTGTTCGCCGTATTGGTGGCGAAATTTTTTGACTTCTTCGTTGATATCATTTTCAGAAGGCAAAATTTTAAACCGACTTACGGATAATTTTTCAAAAATTTCATCCGCATGAATTTGAGGTGCAAGGCCAACCTCAAATTTAAATGTATAATGTTCCTGGTCCTCACTTATGGCATGACCCGGGACGTCCATCAAATCACCCAGGAAATCCAACTGTTCGGATTTTTGGTAGTCTTGGATGCTTTGATTTAGTAATTTCTGAATCAGTTCTGCTTTGATTTCTTCCTCGTATAATTTACGAATCATGCTTTCCGGAGCCGCACCTGGCCGAAACCCTTTGAGTCTGGCCGTTTTGCGTAAAGTTTTGAGTTTGGTCTCAATTTGAGGTTGATAATCAGCTGGTGCCAGTGATACCAGTAAATGGCTATGCTGTGGACCAATAGGTTCGAGTTGAATGTTCATAAAGAAGTGAAATCAATTATTATTTATGAGAAACAAGCTGAGGGGGTGTATTTGTTCAAAAAGTGCGGGCGGAGGGAGTCGAACCCACACACCTTTCGGCACCAGATCCTAAGTCTGGCGTGTCTGCCAGTTTCACCACGCCCGCAAAAGAAGCGCAAATTTAAACAATCAATTCATTTTTATCAGGGAGATTATTGAATTTCATATTATAAAAAATATAATATATATAGACTTTAATTTTAATCAAGTAATAGAAATAATTGCAAAAATGGGGTCTCGGTGAACTATATTTTTGCTAATTTTGTCTTCATATTATGCAGTCAGCAGCTCCCATGATGGAGGTCAATCCGGCACAAAAGGAAATTGACCAGAGGCATATACGTGCCTCTTATAGGCGTCTATTACGGGCATTTTCCAAGCATCCTCTGGATGAAACCGACAAAAAACAAATCCGACATGCATTTGAATTTGCTTTGGAGGCGCATGGAGCCCAACGTAGGAAATCAGGAGAGCCCTATATAACTCATCCCCTTGAGGTTGCCAGGATTTGTTTTGAAGAATTGGGATTAGGTCCGACTGCAGTTATAGGAGCCTTATTGCATGATACCGTAGAAGATACGCCCATTCAGTTAAAAGATGTCCAACGTGAATTTGGTTCTAAAATTGCCAAGATCGTTGACGGTCTGACCAAATTGGATGGTTTGTACAATGTTGAAAGTCCTCAGGCTGAAAATTTCAAGAAAGTTCTATCCACACTTTTGGATGATGTCAGAGTGATTTTGATTAAGATGGCTGACCGCCTTCATAATTTGCGGACTATCGATGTCATGTCGAGGACTAAGCAATTGAAAATTGCAGCAGAAACGACCTATATCTATGCTCCTTTGGCCCATCGTTTGGGTTTGTATAATCTTAAATCTGAATTCATGGACCTTTGTCTTAAAATCACAGAGCCGGAATTGTATTCAGAGATTACCCAAAAACTCAAACAGACTCAAAAAGACCGCAATAAGTTTATCAATGATTTCATAAGACCTCTGCGCCAACAGTTGGATCAATTGCAAATTCCTTACAAAATTTACGGCCGGCCTAAAGCCATATCATCCATAGCCAATAAAATCAAAACCAAAAAAGTTGCTTTTGAGGAAATTTATGACTTGTTTGCCGTACGCATCATATTGGAAGTTCCTCTTGAAAAAGAGAAGTCCGCGTGCTGGTTGGTTTACTCCGTGGTAACGGATGTTCACAGACCTATTCCGGAACGGTTGAAGGACTGGATCACTACCACCAAATCCAATGGATACGAATCTTTGCATACCACTGTAATTGGTCCAGGAGGAAGGTATGTTGAAGTTCAGATCCGTTCCAGCAGAATGGATGAGATTGCTGAAAAGGGATATGCAGCACATTGGAAATACAAAGAGGTGGGTAACATGCAAAATGTTTATGAGCACTGGTTTAATAACATCCGCGACGTGCTTGAGACGCCTCACAATGATGCTATCGAGTTTCTAAATGATTTTAAGTCCAACTTATATGGGGAAGAGGTCTATATCTATACACCGAAGGGAGAAATGAGGGTATTGCCAAAGGGAGCTACCGTCCTGGATTTTGCTTTTAGTATTCATACCGATGTCGGCAGTAAGGCCACCGCATTTAAAGTAAATAATAAACTGGTACCCATGGGACATGCCTTGAACAGTGGGGATCAGGTCCAAGTGATCGTCAACAAGAATCAAAAACCTACAGAGGCCTGGTTAAAATTGGTGGTGACGGGTAAAGCACGTAGTCGCATCCGCGTTGCACTAAAAGAAGAGCAGAAGAAATTGGCTGATGTGGGTAAGGAAATTCTTGAACGTAAGTTTAAAAACAATAAAATCGACGTTGAAGACAATCTGGAAACACTGGTTAAAGTACTGGGTTTTAAGTCACGAATTGATTTGTTTCAAGCCATAGGGGAGGAAAAGATTGATGTGACCGAAAGCTTAAGGCGGTTTGATTTAGACCGTGGAAAATTGACAGAACGCAAAGAAGAAGTCCTCGAAAATAAAGAAACCCAGCAAAAATCACTTTTTCCGGAATATTCAGGTACAGAAGGCATTTTAATCAATGGTGAACCAGGTAGGCAATTTCATTACAGTCTTGCTCATTGCTGCAATCCCTTGCATGGAGATGAAATTTTTGCCTTTGTGTCTTCGACAGGCGGCATCCGAGTACATCGTTCAAATTGCCCAAACGCCGAACACATCATGGTCAATCATGGTTATCGCATCCTCAAAGCGGAGTGGTCTGATATGGTATCCGAAACTTTTAATGCGATATTAAATGTTCAAGGGATTGACGATGGACCCGGAGTTATCGAACGTCTTACCCATCACATTTCAACTAAACTGGGTGTCAACATCACTTCATTTAGCATTCAAGGTCATCAGGGAACCTTCGAAGGGAAAATCGGTCTGAATGTAAATAACAAGGCACATTTGAATCTCATCATAAAAGCTCTTGCCCAATTACCTGGAATTACAGCGGTGGAAAGAATCGAAGCATAGACTTAACGATATCGCCGTTCTGAAGGACGACTAAGGACTTAAGTTAAGGGCACTTCTAAAAATTGCACTATTGCTCCAAAACTAATCGAAAACTTATTATTGTTTGAATTTAACTTCACAGTATGTCGTTGCTCCTCAGTCAGTTATTGTTTCACATAACTTCCTTCGTCGCGCCTAATTCTGTTGTGTTCAATTCAATTTGGCATCAAAGAACAATATTTAGAAGTGCCCTTAATTGTTCAAAACTTGGCTAAGGATTCTGCCCTCATATTCGCATTAAGCATCTTCGGATTTATTAAAACTAACAAATGTTAGTATCGCGAATTAAAACGATGTTAACCGGTCAACCAAATTCAATTTTATGTAAGCATATTGTTTGAAGTTCAGACATTAAAGGTGATGAATGTGGATTACAACGAATTTGAACTACTTTTGTAAAATGAGCGTAAATCATTATGATTATATCGTCATTGGTTCAGGCTTTGGAGGATCCGTCGCCGCCATGCGTCTTTCTGAAAAAGGATATAAAGTGCTCGTAATTGAAAAGGGAAAACGATGGACATCCAGGGATTTTCCAAATTCAAATTGGAATGTGAAAAAATCCTTGTGGGTTCCCTGGCTTCGTTGGTTTGGTATTTTGCAGTTGAAGTTCTTTAAAAAAGTCTTTGTGTTGAGTGGAATCGGACTTGGAGGTGGATCATTGGTGTATGCCAACGTGCATATGACTCCTGAGGAAGATTTTTTTACAGATCCGTCTTGGGCACGTTTTGGGCATTGGAAAGATACGCTTAAACCATTTTATGACCGGGCTCGATTTATGCTCGGAAGTACTTTATACGAAAAAGAATATGTTGAAGACCTCGCTTTTAAGGAAGTGGCAGATGAAATGGGTGTGGGCTCAAGTTACCGCCCTGTGGATGCAGTGGGCGTATATTTTGGAACATCTCATGAAGAGCGGGATCCTTATTTTAACGGCTTAGGACCAAATCGTTCGCCTTGTAAAGAATGTGCTGGTTGTATGGTAGGATGTAAACACAATGCAAAAAATACATTGGATAAAAATTATTTGTGGTTTGCAGAAAATTTGTTCGGTACAAAAATTCAAACCGAAGAGTTAGTTTATCGGATAGAACCAGTTACTTCCGGAGGATATCAACTGACGACACATTCGAGCACTTCATGGATAAAGACCAAAAAACATTATACGGCTAAAGGAATCATATGTTCTGCTGGAGTCTTGGGGACAATGCAATTATTATTTGATCAGAAACTGAAATTTGGCACGATGCCAGGCATCAGTGATCAATTGGGAAGTGGTATTCTAACCAATTGCGAAATGATTTCTGGAGTGACCGCTTCGCCCCATAGACTCAATCATGGTTTAGCCATTAGCCGGATCATGAAGCCCGATACAAATACATTTGTTGAATTGTGTAAATATCCCGATCACTCAGGTGCGATGTTTAAATTGGCGGTAATGGCTGCCGGCGAGGGGTCTATACTGATGCGAATATTCAAAATGTTTTACGCTGCAATAACCCATCCATTAGATTGGATCCGAAGCATGCTCCAATGGAATGTAGCCCGTCATTCTATTATATTCCTCGTCATGCAGCGACTTCCAGGATCTTTGAAAATGAATGCCCAAATGGCTTGGGGTCGAGTACGGCTATCCTTGGGCTCAACAACCGGAAGTCAGATACCAGTTTTCATAAAGCAGGGACAAGAAGCCTTGTTGCGATATGCTAAAAAAGTGAAGGGTGTTCCTCAAAATGCAGCTACAGAAGTGCTATTTGGAATGTCTACCACGGCACATTTAATGGGTGGCTGTCCAATGGGGAAAGAGGCTTCGGAGGGAGTCATTGGTGTAAATGGCCAACTGCTTGGTTATCCTGATTTTTACGTTTTGGATGCATCTGTGATCCAGGCCAATCTGGGGGTTAACCCAAGTCTGACCATTGTTGCTTGGAGTGAATACGTAATGGATCTCATAACTGTAAAGGATGGTTTTGACATGCAATCACTTGAGAGAAGAATTAATTCCCAGAAGGAGAAACCTGATTCATGAATGTAGGACTTCGGGAAGTTGCTTCATGATCCTTTAGTTTGTTTTAATAAAATAAATTGTTTTTTCTCAATGTGCAGGTGACTTTAAGCTGCTATAATTCTCGGACATCACTAAACTCTGGTGCATTTCGTCTCCTCTATGAATGTGCTTCATGGACTCATTGCCAACTCACCCATTTAATGAAGTGGTTTAAATTAGCTCAAACGGTAATTTAGGGTGTGTTCAACCTATTTGCACGAACCAGGAATTGCTCAATAGTTAATAAAAGAAATGAGCAAGTCTCCTAAAAGGTAAAAACGGAATTTATCTTCGTGTTGTATTTTGTTCAAATGGTACTGAGTTTAAGCATTTTATTTTTAGTTGCATTTGCTGCATCGCTGTTGACATTTTATACTGGTTTCGGCTTAGGTACACTGTTGACTCCGATATTCATGATTTATTTTCCAGTCGAAACTGCGATTGCATTGACTGGAGTTGTACACCTCGCCAATAATGTATTTAAATTATCATTGATTGGATTTCATGCCGACCGAAAAATTTTGTTTCAATTTGGTATTCCTGCGGTTTGTTTTGCAATATTTGGCGCCTGGCTGTTGTTGTCTTTGCCCTCACAGGTTCCCTTGTTGGATTACCAATTGTATGGGCATCACTATAGCGTCTATTCATTGAAATTTGTGATCAGTCTGCTGATTGCCTTATTTGTTTGCATAGACATATGGCCGATGTTCAAGAATCTGCAAATCAATCGTAAATATTTACCTTTCGGAGGTATGCTGAGTGGTTTTTTTGGCGGCCTTTCCGGACACCAGGGGGCATTGCGAAGTGCTTTTCTCATAAAATCTGGGTTAAGTAAAGAAGCATTTATTGGAACAACCGTTGTAATTTCAACTTTTGTGGATATTACCCGACTTTCTATCTATGGATCTGCTCTGGACTTACAAATGTTAGTCCATCATAAATTTTGGATAATTTCGGCCATTAGCGGTGCAATTTCTGGTGCATTTCTTGGATTGAAGACCTTAAAGAAAGTGACGATTACCCTAATGGAGAAAATCATTGCCGGATTGCTTTTGATGTATTCATTATTAATGGCAGCAGGATTTCTTTAATAAATCAGTGAAAAACAAGGTCTTATTTTATGATTTGACTTGGTTAATCAGAAGCATACCAATTAATTCAAGGCCTTGTCGTACCTTAGCCCCTTACCATTATTCATTACATTATGCCCGTTGATGCAATCCTGGGTTTACAGTGGGGGGACGAAGGGAAAGGAAAAATAGTTGACTATCTGGCAGACCAGTATCAGGTGGTTTGTCGTTTTCAAGGAGGCCCAAATGCTGGGCATACCTTGTACATCAATAATCAAAAATTTGTATTGCATACCCTGCCTTCGGGGGTATTTCGAAAAAATACTTTCAACCTGATTGGCAATGGGGTTGTCATCGATCCCATTACTTTAAATGATGAAATTGACAAGGCAGGTCCTTTCATTCCCGATTTGGTTGACAGGTTGCTGATTTCTAAAAGTGCCCAATTGATTTTGCCAACCCATCGGTGGATCGATCAGGCATCAGAAGCCTCAAAAGGAAAAGCTAAAATTGGTTCAACCTTGCGTGGAATAGGTCCCTGTTATATGGATAAAACGGGCCGCAATGGCTTGAGAATTGGTGACATGGACAACAATTCCTTTGATCAGGATTATCGGATCCTTAAAGAAAAGCATCTCCAGTTTTTAAAACAATTTCCCACCGTACCTTTTGACCTTGAATCTGAAGAGCAAAAGTGGTTTGAGTCCATTGAAAAAATTAAGAAACTCAAAAGCATCCATGCCGCTTATTGGATCGATCAATGGCTCAGTAATGGGGCAAATATTCTTGCCGAAGGAGCTCAAGGAACAATGCTTGATGTTGATTTTGGAACCTATCCGTTTGTGACTTCTTCCAATACGATCGCTGCAGGTATTTGCACGGGATTAGGAATCGCACCCAGCAAAATCCGAAAGGTAATCGGCATTACTAAAGCTTATTGCACTCGGGTAGGTTCTGGACCTTTTCCATCAGAATTAAATGATGAAACCGGGCAACAAATTCGAATGGCAGGAAATGAATTTGGATCTACCACAGGAAGGCCGAGACGTTGCGGGTGGTTGGACCTGGTACAACTCAAATACAGCATAATGATCAATGGGGTCACTGAATTATGCGTAACAAAAGTGGACGTATTGAATGAATTCCCAGAAATAAAAATGGTCAATGGATATCAACTTAACAATGGCGAGAGGATTGATGAATGGCCTTACCATTTTAGTGATATTCAAGACACCCTAACTGAATCCTTTAAGGGTTGGAAACAGGACCTGAACACATGTAGTTCATTTGAAGAATTACCCTCAGAACTTAGCGATTATCTGCATTACATAGAGCAGTACGGTAATACACCTGTGACTTATTTATCGAATGGCCCAGGCAGGGAGGAGCTGTTGATCCGCAACCCTAAAGCTTAATAAACGAATAGTTATAAGTTATACCAGATTCAGCAAAGCACTGCAGGATATAATAACCGGAAGGTAAATGGTCAATGGATATGAGTTGTTGCTTGTTTAAACTTTGAACTAAAGGATTCAGGGAAAAGTGCAAACCCTGAGCAGAAATGCAGCGGTATTTTAAAGATAATGGAAGGTCCACAAATTTGATCATCAGATAATCCCTGGCTGGATTTGGATAAACAGACAATATTGGTCTTTGCACCGTTTCATTTTGAACTATGCATCCCGTTCCTGTAGTAGTAAAATATTTATTCAGCGATTGAGATGTCATACGATTGCAAACACCCTTAAGTTTGAATTCGTATCGTGTACAACTGTCCAAACCGGATAATTGTATTAATCTAGAATTCGATGACCCAACCACCCAATAAGGTTCATACAATTTTCGAAATGCATATTCATATTGGTTACTGGGATACGGGCTTGCTAACACTTGAACTTTATCATTTTGTAGGTTGGAGAAAATAAAATCCTGAACCGGTGGACAAATCGCATCCGTTATTAAAACACAATAATCTTCATACTCGCCAAATTCGAGTGACTGAAAACAGGCGAGAGGAGCAGTGGATGAAAATTCAGCAAACTTTATGGCAATTCGCATTCGTGTCCAACCAGATGGAACTGACAACGGAATTTGGAAATCAAATTGAATGGATCCGGTAAACTTGATGGCAGGGAGTGCAAAATTTTCGGCGTCATCAAATTGGCCATCTTGATTGTAGTCGATCCAGGCACCGGCTACCATACTGCTGGTGTCCGATAAATACCCTGCGTTTAATTGTATCGTATAGTGCTTGCTCTTCTCCAAAGTCCATTGGTGATTGGTTCCAACAAAATTGCCATACCCCTGATTGTTGCCACTAATAAATGAAATTTGATTCAAGCTTAAAGAGTGTAACCATTCCAGTTCTGAAGAGGGCCTATAACGTCTGCAATAATCCTGATCACTGCAACTGAAGCATCCAGAAGTTGTGAAAAAGTAAGATTGTGAAGGATAGCTGGGTTTGCCATTACAGTAAGAAAACAAAAAAAGTTCGTAGCGTGTACAAGGGTCCAGGTAGGATAGAGTAAAAAGGGAATTGTTGTTTGGAAAAAGAATACTATCCCATTTAATTTCTCCTTCTTTTCTTATCAGTGCAGTTAGGCGAGTGCCTTGAGCTGCATCCTGATATTGAAATACTACGGTTTCCCCGGCATTATGTAAAACCTGAATGTTTTCAATGGGATCACAACATCCTCCTGTCCTGAAAATCCTTGTGGGTGAATACAGTTGACTCCAACGTGGGCAGGCATTTTTAAATTGTAGCTCATATTCGGTGCAGGTTTCAAGTCCCGTCAAGTCAAATTGATTTCCATTGGTAAAAAGTTTTACAATCCAACTACTGTCTCCCAGTTTGCGGTACCGGACATTGAATGGGAATTGTAATTCCGTTTCAATTCCTGTGAGGCTCAGCGTTTGTATATCAGGTTTGGAAATCTTGAACGGAAAGACTCTCATAAGTGCATCAAAACTGTTGAGCACTCCACCGCTTACTGTTATTTCTTTTAAAGATGCATTTGGTTTGACCGATTCCATCAATAGACGCTTTGCTTCTTTTGCAGCGGCAGAAGGAAAGCTTAATGCCAATTGATCCAATGCACTACAGGGTAAAGAATACAATAAGCCAATGGCACCGGTCACCTGAGGGGCAGCAGCGCTCGTTCCACCGAAAAACCGATAACTGTTGTTGACATAAGTCGAATAGGTTGATTCACCATAAGCACCTAAATCAATGGACTTATTGCCATAGCCTGCTGCTGATTTTTTGAGGTTCAAGTCAGTGATGTTTGTGGTGGTGATTAAATAATCGCTGGGACAAGTGGTCGGTAAGTCACCTTCGACATCAACATCTATGTTTTGGTTTGTCGTAGAAGCAACGTTCAGAATTCCTTCCTTTCCAAGGCTGTCATAAATGGCACACCATAAGGGAGAATCCTCCGGTTTACCCAGGTCAGCTCCCCATGAACTGTTGGTCGCGACCACGAAGGCCCCTTTTTTACCTTTGGTTTGATTGTAAAGTCTCCTAAATAATAAAGGATAGGCATAGGATTCAATAGCATTTGCTTCGTCACCGCCACCCTGAACGAACATGAGTCGTGTATCCCAAGCCATTCCACTGATACCTTTCCCATTATTACCCTTTGCTGCAGCTAACCCACAAACAGCAGTGCCATGCTTGCCAGGATCAAATACATCCGAATTCTTAAAAGTGTTCCAACCTCGGTAGTCATCCGTATAACCATTTTGATCATCATCAACCCCGTTTCCTGGGATTTCTGCCCGGTTGAACCAAAGGTTTGGGAAAATGTCCTCATGCTCTATCTCAAGTCCCTCATCGATAACACAAATCACGATAGTGTCTCCGGATTCAGTGACACCACCCGTAGTTAAATTCCACGCCAGATCACTGTCGAAATCTGCATTGACCATTCCTCCGGTGGATCCATCATTTTTATGATACCATTGTAAAGCAAAAAAAGGATCATTGGGTTCTTTACGCATGGTCAATAATTTGTTGCGCTGAAAACCTATCACGTTTGAATCTTCAGCCAGTAATTGACGGATTTGTTCGAAGGTCAACCGCGAAGCATCATATCGGTAAAGCCAAATATTCCAACAGGAGCCCAAAGATTTTACCCTATGCAAAACTGGCACCGTGGAAAATTTAGAATTTCTGGAGGTCAGGGCTTGCCAAACCACTGGAGGATTCGACCCTTTATACAGGACGATTACTTCACCAGGACGATACGTAAGGCTCTGTGAATGAATGAATTGGGTAAAGATTATTCCCATCAGTAGCCAAAGTAAACAAGATCGCAAAGCAGTTATTTTATTGTAGTTCATGGAGTGTAGCATCTATGAAAAGTCCCACAATATCCTAAACGCCTGGAATTCTGAAAAATATATTAAAGAAATAAGTCATATTTATTACAAATTATATATATTCTTTATATATTAGCGCTTTAATTACAATATTGTACGTATTTAACCAAAATTCAAAGTATGAAAAAATTGATGATTCTTTCAGGTGTGCTGATTCTATCGCAACTGATTGCTCAGAGTTCCTCCCAAAACAGTACTTTGAAAGATGCATTGAAAAGTTTCGAGAACCGCGATTACGAATTGGCCGTTTCTGCATTTGAAAGTATCCTGATAGACAATCCTCAGGATAGGTCATTCCTTCCACAGTTGGCATTGAGCTATAAGCGTACCGGTCGCTTTGATCAAGCGAATGGGATTTACCAACAGTTGGTCAAAGAGGCAGAAGTTGATCCGGAAGTTTATTACCAGTACGGTGAATTGCTAAAAAGTGAAGGTCATTACCTCGAAGCCAAGTCCTATTTCCTTGAATATTCAAAAACCAATCCCATAATCGGTAACTACTTTGCTGAATCCTGCGAGTATGCCCATCAACAACTTTCAAAACCATCTCAATGCAAACTGAATAATCTGGAAACGAATTCAGGTTCTCCGGATTTTGCACCGGTTTTCATTGATGAACATTTATTATTCCTTTCTGGAACAGGATCTGAAATGACTGTAAAATCTCCAACAAGCTTGAGTGGCACAGACAATAAAATTATTGTTTATAAAGGCATTCAGGAAATTCTTGAAAAGGAAACCGGTACACTTGGCAATATCAGTATTTCCGAAGACAAGTCATTTTTAGCCTTCAGCCGGATGCAGAATCCCAATGAAAGAGAGAGTATTGAATTTTACCATAATCTGGAAATTATGTTTGCTCAAATGGATTTGGATGGAAGTTGGAAAGATGTTGAATCTTTTAAATACAACAGCAAACTTTATTCGGTCGGATTTCCTTGTTTGGCGGAGAATGGAAAGGTTTTATATTTTGCTTCTAATGAACCGGGTGGTTACGGAGGCTATGACATTTATGTAAGTTTTTTGGATGGACAGCAACAATGGTCTAAACCATTGAATATGGGGGCTGTAATCAATACCGCTGGAAATGAACTTGCGCCTTATTATAAAAATGGAAACTTATATTTCTCATCTGACAAACATCAGGGTTTCGGAGGACTGGATGTTTTCCGAACTGGAATTGCCAATGAACAGCAGCAATCGATTGTCAATATGGGGACTTGTGTTAATTCTTCTAAAGACGAATTCTTTTTTATCCTGGACAAACAAGGCAATGGATACTTCACCTCGAATCGTGAAGGTGGTAAAGGTGAATCGGATATCTATAAAGCTTTTCAGGTTAAATTGGAGTCTGTTGACCATAGCCTTCAGTCAATTAAAGATAAACCAGAGCCCGGAACTGTTGCCAGCCAAAATAACAATTTAGTCGAAAAAGGTGAACGACTGGTATCCGAAGAGATGCTTCAAAGTTCTGCACCAGAAGTGGTAAAGCCAACTCAACAACCTGAAAAACTTTATTTTATTCAGTTGAATTCATTGGCCAAATACAAATCTTCAATGGATGACTCTTACAAGAGATTTGCATCTTATGGTGACGTTTATAAAGTAAATATTGAACAACTGACAAAAATCAGGGTGGGTCCGTTCTCCAACGTCAATGAAGCAATTGCGATTATGAGGCAAATTAAAAAGAATGGGGCCAAAGATGCTTTTATCGTTACGGATGTGCTGGATATGAGTCGTACTTTTTTAATATCAGCTGCATTAAACAAATCAGAAAATACCAAAGTGCAACCTTCAGTGAAAGATACGCCTCCTCCTGTTGTGGAGGAAGAAGGTAAGTATAAAATCAGGGTTGCAGAATACAAAGCTCCGGATTGGTTTGATGTGAGTAAAATCAGTGACCTTGGCAGGATTGAGCACTGGACAAAAAATGGCTGGACCATCATTGTTTTAGGCAGCTATACCACTGAACAGACTGCAGCTAATGTCATGAAACAATTGAAGGAAAGAGGATTTAAAGAAGCCTATATGGTGGTAGAGGAGAATGGAAAACTTTACCGTTTGTAAAAAATAGAAATGTTAGATAAAAAAGCCAGGAGTATTAATCCTGGCTTTTTTTTAACGCGCCATAGGAATACCATTAACTTCTATCAAAGTATCCATTTCATAAGCAGCAGAAAATTTGATCCTACCCAAAGGATCAAATTTGACAAATTTTCCGTTTTTCAACCCTTTGTGATACTCTGTTACGGTCGTGAGTTGACCATTCTCGTTCCAGATGCTATCAAATTGTTCTAAATATCCATTTTCATAGTGCTGAACTTCTTTGAGTTTACCATTTTGATGGTAATAAAGACTTCTGCCATGTTGAAGGTCGTTGCGAAAATCCCTTATAGATTTGAGTTTACCGTCAGAATAAAAATCATGCATCAGTCCGTCTTTTTTTCCGTTAACCAGAATTGTTTTTCTGGAGATTTGACCATTCGGATAGGTGGTAACTTCAACTTTTTGGTCTTGCTGACATTGAAAGAAAATCGGGAACACTAAAAGAGAAAGCCAATTTGCTTTTTGCATTTTCATTTGATTAATCTTCAGTAAAGATACATGTTAATATTCAGGATAAACATTGAGTATTACCCCAGGTGTGTCGGTTTTATGCAGTTGGTTGCTGTTTCTTAATTGCAAAATTTAACATATTCAGGATGGTGCTTGAACTTGTTAGGAAAGATTCAATCATCAACAATGTTTAGCCAATCCCAACATTAGGAAAGAAATGGTTTGTTCATTGGTTCAAAGTAGTACTTGTTTAATAGAGATTTATAAAACTTTTCGAATAGGAAACAATTGCAATAAGTATTTATTGCGCGTTCACAGATGGATTTTAGTGAAATAATTTGCACTTATTACATCAGAATAATCAGCAAAAAAAACCTCCTTGAGATCGAACAAAGAGGTTTTTTAATTTGGTCAGAAACTTAAAAGGTTCTCGACTTTCTATCTAAACTAACAAACGTTTAAGAATAAGGAAAGAACATTATTTTTTCCAGGGTAATTTGTTAACTTCTCTTCCAATAACTGTTCCAAAGCGTACTCCTTCATCGCAGTCCATGCGCCAATGTACGCCAAGCAACACTCGGGACCATGCATTTTCCAATGCCATTTCATATAAGCTTCCAAAGCTTCTCGGTTTGCCTTCAAACTCTGTTCGATTTTCATGACAGCGATCTGTCATGCTGTAGGCATAACCAAATACACTGGCAAGCGCTTCAGCAGCAGCAGCCCCCATAGTGGAGTGACCTGATGGATATGCGGGAAAAGGCGGTGTGAAGCCGACGTCTCCAGTCAAAGGGTTATTGAGGTTTGGCTTGTAATCAGAATCAATTAGTTTTTTGATATAGGTATCTGGGCGTTCTACATTGTAATGGTATTTTGAATGCCATGCTCCAACAGCTGCATCATTTAATGCCATACCCAATTTAGCATAAGCTTCAATAGAGGTTTCAAGATTCGAGTTTTCAATTTCGATGATCTGATTGGCAATCGCCAGCCAACGTGGACCAGGACTAAAAGTGAGGTTTAATAAGTCGTCACTCCAAAATTCGCCAATCCATTCAATCAGGTAACTGCTCTCTGCATTTTTTGTATAAACCTGCAAAGCTTGCGAATAGTACTCTGATTTGGGGTCCTCGCTGTATTGCATATAATAATCTTTTGGAGGCAAGCATGTTTTTTGAACTTCAGTGATGGCAAACGTTCTTACCTTTCCAAATACGGCACCCATCGGTTTATCTGGACCTGGAACAGTAGGCTTCCAATTGCCGGGTCCTTTGTAATTTGCTTGCCAACTGTAACTTCCAAATGGGTCCTTGTAGTGGTCGTGACCATAAGGATCAGAAGTTGACCATTCCCAAAATTCTTCTCCAACGGTTTTGCCTAGTTTGTACGAGCGGTTGTAAATTTCTTCTCCAGCTTCAGTTTTGTAACGTTCATTCAACTGTTGGATCAAACCATTCACTCGGGGCGCTACACTGGAATGAATATTGGGAAAGAAACGCGGAATCATGGTGGAATACACTGCATGAACGACCGTCGGCCAATGGTAATCTACATTGGATTCTGCTTTGGTAATGGTAAGTCCTGCATAGCGGCTTGCAAGGGAATTATAATCGGGCATTCCACTGATACAGGCTTCATAAACGGCCAATCCCATTAATCCCAGTGACCTTGGAGCAGGCCCGGGGCGGTATCCAGCAGCATATCGCTCGATGTCAAGAAAAATTTTATTCCACTCCAGAGCAGCTTCCGCTGAGTAGTTTCCAACATTTTCCTTGGCATTGGGATCTGGCGAATTTGTATTTTTGTCATCCTTGTCACAGGAACTGTATAAAAATAACAATCCGGTTGCTAAAAGCAACCATTTGGTTTTTTTGAAAAAATTCATAAAGCTGTTTTTTGTGTTCTAAAAAATATTGAATTCAAAATTATACTGATGCCTATTGGGGCTCCTTAGAATCGCATTATAATCGAATTAAAATGTAATTAAAATGGACGAAATATTGTTTTTAAAGGGTGAAATTTACTTTTGGATTAGAAGATAAAATGGTATGAAAATATTGCTGGTTGAAGATGAAGTGAAAGCGGTTGAGGCTTTAAGGAAGGGACTTGTCGAGCATCAATTTAATGTTGACGTTGCGTTAGATGGTGAATCTGGTTTGGCGTTGGCAACTCTTCATGCTTATGATGTCATCATTTCCGATGTAGTCATTCCAAAAGTGAATGGATTTGATTTGGTTCGCAAAATCAGGGAAAATTCCAACACAACTCCAATCCTTCTTTTAACAGCACTTTTAGGGGCAGATCATACGGTGGAGGGTTTGGATTGTGGTGCGGATGACTATTTAACTAAACCTTTTGAATTTAAAGAATTGGTGGCGCGTGTGAAAGCGTTGGCGCGAAGATCCCAAGTAATCAAAAAAAATCCCATTGTTGTCAAATTTGCCGATGTTAAAATGGATATGGACACTAAAGTAGTGACCAGATCCGATCAGAAAATTGATTTGACACCTAAGGAATTTGCTCTATTGACTTATTTTATCAACAATCAGGGAAGGGTAATTTCGAAAGCGGAAATTGCTGAGAAAGTTTGGGATATAGATTTTGACATAAGCACCAATGTTGTTGAGGTATATATTAATTACCTTCGCAATAAGATAGACAAACCCTTTCCTAAAAAACTCATCCATACGCTCTTTGGCGTGGGATACATTTTAAAAGAAGAGGAATGACCCTATTTTGCCCAAAACGCTAAAAATGCAGATACGCAGCCGACTGACCTTGCAATTTATTCTTATTGTGGCCATTATCATGGTTTGTGCGCTTGTATTTATTTATTATGAATTCAGTCAGAAGGTTAAAAATGAATTTTATGGAAACCTGAAATCAAAGGCCATCATGACGGCAGACATGGTCATTAACTCAGGAGCGTTTCATAATAAAGACCCACATATTTTTGATCAACATGAAAATATTCCTGCGTATACAGAAAACATTTCGGTGTACAATGACCAAAACATTAGACTCTATAGTTTTAACCCTTTGCCTGATGACATTCCCGGCAAAATTCTGGAACAAATAAGAGCCAATAATGCCTTTCGATTCGACCACAAACATTATAAAGCACTTGGGGTAGTCTATAAGGATCGTAATGAAGCACAGTATACCATTGTAGCCGAAGCGGTTTTTACTTCTGAAGCATTAGCCTTTTTGGGCCGCATTCTTTGGATAGTTTTTTTTATATTAACGGCCCTTGTGGCAATTGGGGGTTGGATTTTTGCGGGACAGGCGCTGGCGCCCATAAATCACATCATGAATCAAGTGGATTCTATTTTACCTGCCAATATGAATCAACGACTGAGTCTGGCTCGTCACAATTATAAGGATGAACTGGATCGTTTGGTGGAGACCTTTAATAAGTTGTTGTCGAGAATAGAACGGACTTTTCTTAATCAAAAAATGTTTGTTTCTCATTTATCTCATGAACTGAAAAATCCCATCAGTGTCATAGCCAATCAACTGGAAGTTACTTTGCAAAAAGATAGACCCAAGGAAGAATATATCCATATTTTAAACTCAGTTTTGGAAGATGCACGTAATCTGAATGTAGTGACCAATAACCTGATGCAGTTGTCTAGAATTACATTTGAAAACAATGATGTTGAGTTTAAGTATTTAAGAATTGATGAATTGATTTGGTTGTCAAAAGAGGAATTGTTGAAAATTCATAGTGATTATAAGATAAATTTTGAAATTAAAAATCTTCCTGAGGAGGAAAATGAATTGGTTGTGCGGGGAAATGAGTCTTTGTTGAAATGTGCTTTAGTAAATTTGATGGAAAATGGGTGTAAATACAGCCCGGATAAAACGGTGGATGTTCGGTTAAGTGTCGAAGGTGATAAAATTATTCAACTTGACATTGTCAATGTTGGCAATGGAATTTCTGAGACTGAAGTTGATTTGATTTTTAAACCATTTTACCGTAAGCCAGACCATCGCTCAATCAGTGGACATGGAGTAGGCTTATCCTTGGTGAGCCAAATCATCGGGTTACATAAGATCGATCTAAAGTTGGATACGTCTGAGTCCGGAAGAACACATTTTGTTTTGCAGATTCGTGAAAAGAATTTAAAACATCCTGAGCATGAAATTAATTGAACGAGATCTGGAAAATCTTCCTGTATATATATGGAATAAACTTTGTTTATTAAATTTAAAGCTTAGAGGGTTATGAAAGTTTCTTTCCATGTTTCGTTCAGGTTAATGACCTTGGTTATAGTAGGCCTTGTTTTTATTTCTGGCATTTCGTTATTTTGGTTTCAAAACAGACATAGAAACAGCATTGATAAGAGAGATAGAGAGGCAAATGCGCTTATACTAAACTGGTATCAATTGTTTTTGGAGGCTGACCGTTATACAGAAGGCTATCGCGGCCCAATTTCAGCAAGGACAGCAGCTTATATTGCAATGGCTTCTTATCAAGCAGCATTGCCTTATTCTCAGGAACACTATTTGAGTTTGGAGACACTTTACCCTGTAAAATTCGCCAAATTTGACCCGGTATATGAATTTCATTTAGGTGCGGCGTTGAATGCGTGTTTTCGAACGTGTTTTGAAAAATATTTTGTTACTGCACCCATCTCTATTCATAATAAATTTCAGCAAACATTTATTTCCAACCGCAATCGCTTTTTGACCACTGCATCTCTGGAACAAATAAAACATTCCGAATTGTTTGGTGAAGAAATGGCTCTGGCAGTATATGATTATTCGGCTGAAGACAGCTTAGGTCATATGGCTTACCTACATCTTTACGATCCGGCATATGTTTCTCCTAAAGGCTTCGGAATGTATGCCATAAATCCAAAGCATCCTTTACCACCTCTTTTACCGCACTGGGGAAACGTCAGACCCTTCATCATAGTGACTGAAAAAAACTTGGCCAAGCCATTGAGCGATTATCGTTACGATCCCTCATCGGTATTTTATACAGAAGCATTGGAAATTTTAACGGTGAGCTCACCATTATCAAATGAAAATAAATGGATTGCAGAATTTTGGAGCGATGACCATCCTGGATTGACTTTTACGCCTTCTACCCGGTGGATATCCATTGCCAATCAGGTAGTATTCGAACAAGAATTGGAAACCGGTGTATTATTGGAATTTTATTTAAAGCTTAATTTTGGACTTGCAGATGCAGGCATCGCTTGCTGGAATTCCAAGTACCACTATAACCTGGAGAGACCCGAAACCTTCATTGTTAACGCACTCAATCCAAAATGGGAACCTTTGTCTGCAGCACCAAATTTTCCTTCATACCCCAGTGGACATTCGATCTTCGGAGCAGTAGCTGCAGAAGTTTTAACTCAGTTTTTCGGAAAGCAATACGAAATAACCGATGAATCCCATAAAGATCGAGATGAATTTGACGGAAAACCTCGGTTTTTTAAATCCTTTTATGCCATGGCTTTTGAGAATGCTTACTCAAGAATTTCTTTAGGAGTCCATTTTCGATCAGACTGTGAAGAAGGTTTATCCATGGGTTTTAAAATAGGAAAAGAAATTTGTAAGGTCAATTTGCGAAGCAAAGACTACTCGTCAAATTAGACGTGTGCAGAGATACCATAATAACTCACAAAGAGGGTAGTTTAAAGATTGGATTAAATTTCCAGAATTTAATGCTTTAACAGAACACAAATCTAAGTATCCATTCGCAAAGCCAGTACCTCCTTGTGATATGGACTAAAATGGTCGAAGCTTTCAATGAACCCAATGAATGCAATAGCATTCCTTGCGCGGAGCGCTGACGTAATGAATAAAGCGCTTCCAGTGAATTATATGATTCAGATTGCGTAACCCAATAGATGCTTTATTCATCCAATTTATGCGGTGCATAAATTGCGCATGGCGCTGACGAAATGAATAATGCGCATTGATTCAATCCATGAAAACAAAGTAAATATCGCGCTTTATTCATTTGTCAGGATGAACCCCGACAAGCCCTTTATGCAAAGGGCTTCGTCGGTTCTCCATGCAGAATGCATTATTCATGCATGATCATGGGTTCATTGGTCAGGGTTAATCCCGACAAGCCGTTATGGTCTTTTGGCCAAGCCTCACGAAGTATCGCTCGGTTCCCTCATGATCAAGCCATTTTGTATGGCTTGATTAGCTTTGCTACCACTCGGTCATGTCGGCCCTGAAGACAATCCATGCATCTCTAATGCATGGATTGGGAATGAATTTGACTTCGCCCAAAATGATGGTAGTTCAGAATGACGATTATCATGCACAGAGGTGACATTTTTGTTAAATGCTTGGATAAATTGGGTCGACTTTTGTATTTGATCTATATTAGCAGGGTGAAATATATAATTTATGGAATGATCGGTTTGGTGCTCAGCATGGGATTTAAAGACATGCTCCATGTATCATTGTATATATTTCAAAAAGAAGCTTTAACCAAAAGTGTTTGTGTAAATAAGAAATCAAAAAAGTGCAAAGGCAAGTGCTATTTAATTAAAAAAATAAAAGAGTCTCATCAAGATAATTCTAACGGACTACCTCAAAACGATCAAATAAGTTGCAAGGATTACTTTTTGCTTACCCCAATTTGGGATTTGAAAGCGCAACTCATCATACGTAAGAAAATAAGTTTTATTTTTATAAGCCCGTTTTCAGAAACATATGTTTATGAAACTTTTGATCCTCCTGATCGTTGGGCGTAGTTTTTACTAAAAAACACTTCATTCAACTCATTTAAATAAACTGCTAAGCTTCACTGTATATAGTGGTTTAGCAATTGTGCTCCATTTTAACCGTTGGTTAAATCCGTTGGATTGATTTTAAGTTTAGAACAATGTTATTTCTGACCCTCTAAGGTTAATTTATACCATTGTTTTTGATATTCACTTTAATTGCTTCTATATGTTACGCTTTCTGATAGCCATCGTTTTGTGGATTGTGATGCCACTGCGCACATGGTGCTGTGACATCTGTGCCTGTAACTCAAGTATGCAATTGGCCGGATTAAGCCAGTTGGTCAGACAAAGCAGTTTATCCTGTTCGTTTGCCCGAGCCAATTATCGTTCAAACCATGAAGCCGGAGTATTTGATGCATTCAATACAATGACATTACAGGGCAGTTATTTGATTTCTCAGCAGTTTAAGATAGAACTGCTGATTCCTTATCTTGCGAATATTCGGACTGCTCCAGGAGCCAATGTCGAAAAATACGGCTTGGGAGACATCCAATTCATGACCCACTGGCTATGGAAAAAAGAACTGAGTTCATCATCAGAGTGGATGCTGAATTCCGATATGAGTATGGGTATTAAAATTCCTTCCGGTAAATTTGGTGGCACTCTGGCGGTTACAGGCCTTCCAGACAATATCCATGTAGGAAATGGGCACTATGCCTATGTATTGAGTCCGGGTTTAGGAGTCTCAAACCAACATTGGGGTTGCTGGTTAAGTAGCAATTACCTTTACAATTTTAAAAAGACCAACAGTTATCGTTTTGGCAACCAATTCAACCTGCAAGGCCTTATATATTGGAAAAGTAATCGTGAAAAATCAATTCGCATTGCTCCTGCAATGGGCATGGTGTATGAGCGATCAGACAACAATCAATCCATATCAGGATTTGAAGTAGCTGAAACAGGAGGCTGGGGCGTCCTTTTACCCTTAGTGGTGAGTGTTCAATGGAATGATTTAATGTTTCAATCTTCTTATTCCATTCCACTCCATCAAAATTATGCGGGTGGTGGCAGTGAGTTGAATGCAAAATGGAATTTACAATTATCAATTTTTCTTTAATCAAAATTTAAACCACGTATTATGAAATTTTCAAATTTTTTAAGAGTATTATTTCTTGGTTGTAGTTCAGTGTTATGGAGTTGTGGTGATGACGAACCAGCTGATGAATACGAATACCATGCACACATCCATCATCCTGCTGATGCAGCTGAATTTGTTCTAAACGACACCCTGGATCTGGAGGTTACCTTTGAAAGTCATACCAGCAATACCATCCACCACATCAATGTTGAAATCATCGATGTTTCCAACAATGTGGTACTTTATGACGCTCCTGCCAGTGCTCATGTGCATGACACGGATGGCACGTATGATTATGACGATTTCGTTGGATTGAATACAACTAATGGATATAAAGCTGGAGGTACTTATAAGTTAACCGCTAAAGTATGGGGTCCTGTAGACGGTGAATCCGAAGTCAGTGAATCTGTTCAGTTTAAGATAAAGAATTGATCATAGTTGAAAGCCCTTCTTGGGAAAAGCTGCGACGTAAGTTGCAGCTTTTTTTTTCTGCAGACAAATTGTCAAGAAAACTACCCTTAGGTGATTTTACTGCATTTAATGAAAACCAAAATTTTTGATAAAGTTGCTTGTTGTGGAATTCTGCTCCACAGAAGATTTTTTTCTAAACAACTTTAGTAGTCACGAGCTTGATTGCCAGAAAGTCCCGTTGTGAAAAGCTTCAACGAATCGATGGTGAAATGAGGTAGATTGACAATTTTTCCTTGGATTCTAAACGAATCAACTAAGCTATTTCAGTCAACTCCACTTTTCTCTGGGCTTTCTTCCGATCGTTTTCATCCAAAATAATCTTTCTAAGACGGATAGCTTTTGGCGTAACTTCAACATATTCATCTTCCTGAATGTATTCAAGAGCTTCTTCCAAACTGAATTGAATTTTTGGGATGATTTGGATGGTACCATCTGAACCGGAAGCCCGCATGTTGGTGAGTTTTTTTCCTTCGACAACGTTAACCACCAAATCACCTGGCCTGATCTGTTCCCCAAGAATTTGTCCAATATAAATGTTTTCACCTGGGTCAATGAAGAATTTACCACGGTCTTGAAGATATCCAATGGAGTAGGCTGTAGCCATGCCGGCAAGCTTAGATACTAGAACACCATTGCTACGGGAAGGTATATTTCCTTTCCATGGCTGGAAAGAAACAAACCTGTGGGCGATGATGGCTTCTCCTGCGGAAGCAGTCAATAATAAGTTTCTTAAACCAATCAACCCCCTAGAAGGAATTTCAAATTCAATATGAATTAAATCACCGCGGGTCTCCATGACTTTCAATTCACCTTTGCGCATGGATACTTGTTCTATGACTTTACCTGAAAAATTTTCAGGAACATCAATCGTCATGATTTCAACAGGCTCACATTTTTGTCCGTTGATTTCTTTAATGATTACACGAGGTTGGCCAACTTGCAATTCGTATCCTTCGCGTCGCATGGTTTCAATCAAAACCGAAAGATGCAATATTCCACGGCCATATACCAAAATGGAATCCGGCGATTCTGTATCTTCCAAACGGAGGGCTAGATTTTTTTCCAATTCTTTTTCGAGTCGCTCACGGATATGTCTGGAGGTTACATATTTTCCTTCTTTTCCAAAGAACGGTGAATTGTTGATGGTAAATAGCATCGAAAGGGTAGGCTCATCCACCTGTATGGGTTCAAGCCCTTCAGGTTGTTCAAAATCAGCAATGGTATCTCCAATATCGAAGTTGTCCAAACCAAAAACAGCACAAATATCACCTGGAGGAACTTGTTCAACTTTCGTTTTTCCTAATCCTTCAAACGTGTATAATTCCTTAACCCTGGACTTGACCATTTGTCCGTCTCGTTTCACCAAAGTCACTGGTTGATTGACGCGAATACCTTGTCTTAGAATACGACCAATGGCAATACGTCCGATATAAGAGGAATAATCCAGACTACTGATCATCATCTGAAGATTGCCTTCCGGAATGACGGGAGGAGGTATGTGTTCAATGATGGTGTCTAGCAGAAAAGTAATGTCTTCAGTGGGTTCACTGTAATGCTTACTCATCCAGCCATGCTTGGAGGAGCCGTACACGGTTGGGAAATTCAACTGTTCTTCGCTGGCCTCAAGGTTAAAAAACAATTCAAAAACCGCATCGTGCACTTCATCAGGTCTACAATTGGGTTTGTCGACTTTGTTGATGACCACAATGGCCTTTTTACCCATGCTGAGGGCTTTTTGCAGAACAAACCTGGTTTGTGGCATTGGACCTTCAAAAGCATCCACCAGCAACAGTACACCATCTGCCATGTTAAGAACCCGCTCGACTTCACCTCCAAAATCCGCGTGACCTGGTGTATCAATGATATTGATTTTGATGTCTTTGTAGTTGACGGCAACATTTTTAGCCAGAATGGTTATACCCCTTTCTCTTTCAAGGTCATTGTTATCTAAAATGAGTTCACCGGTTTGCTGGTGCTCACGAAATAATTTAGTCTGAAGTAAAATTTTGTCAACCAGGGTGGTTTTTCCGTGGTCGACATGGGCAATGATGGCAATGTTGCGAATGGCTTGCATAAAATATAGAATAATGGGCTGCAAAAATAGCCAAATAAAATGGGCAAAGACCGGTCTGGAAAAGGGATAACATATTATTTGCAATTAATAAACAGGACTTTATATATATAATAATATTATATATAATTTAAGCATTCGTATTTCTGTGATTTTAGAAAAAATTTTTACGAGATATTACATGTAAAGTGCATATAATCAATATAATATGCATATAAATAAAAAAAATTTAAAAATTTTTTGACCTTAAGGCAGCAAATTTAGGACAGCGGGTATCTATAGTTTGTAAGCCGGTTTAAAAGGGAATTGTTTGAAATAAAGATTTAGCCGAATCTATCATTTACTTCCAAACTAGGTAGTGATAGGTAAGGTTAGCTTCAGGAACCCGGGTTTTGAAGCATTTTTATAATGCTCGTTATTTGAATTAATTATACATTACCTACTACTGTCTTAAGGAACTATCCGCTTGTTCATACAACGGATAGTTTTTTTTGTTTAGTGCCCATCGAGTTCTTTCTCATTTTTACGCTTCAAATTACCTTTCTCAAATTTGTAGGCTCAAAAGCCTTATTCCCTACTTAAGTTTCCACTCCATCGGCTGTATCCTCCCTTTATTGTACCTTTGCGGGCCTCAGCCCATTTTACAACATCATGGATCGTAACCAAATCATAGGGATTCTCCTCATCGTAGCAGTAGTGTTTGTTTGGAACCAATATTTTTTCCAGCCTGAAATGGAGGAACAAAAAAGGAAGCTTCATCTTCAGGATTCGCTAAAAAATGCTCAATCGCTCATTTCGAAGGATAGTATCGATGTTTCTCCTTTAAGCAGCGTTACTCCATCTGCTGTTGATACTTCTTCTCCTGAAACCAGTGTTGCGCAAATTCAGCCAAAGAATTTTACATTACAAAATGATAAAATTAAAATTGAACTGTCCAATAAAGGTGGCGTTATACGCCAGGCTGAGATAAAGAATTATTTTAAATCCTATGGACATGTTGAGGGAATGGGTGATATGCCAATGGTAAAACTGTTGGAAGACAAACGCAATGTTTTTGGATACAGCTTTAAGCATCAGGGACGTGAATTCAGAACTGACCAACTGATGTTCGAAGCTCAGGAACTTGGTAATCATAGCATTCGTTTTGTCGCGACGCTAGATGGAGCTGCCAAGTTTATCCAACAGTATGAACTCCTTCCCGGTGAATATACCTTACGTTATTCGGTATCCACAGAAGGTATGGATGCGACTCAAACCTATAAGCTCCACTGGGAAAATTACCTGGATAAAATTGAAAAGAATTGGGAATACGAGAGATTCAACAGCACGGTATACTTTAAAGAGAAGGAACAAGATCCGGACTATTGTTCATGCAGAGGTGATGATAAAATAGAAAGTCAGGAAAAAAGGGTTCAGTGGATTTCTCATTCACATCAATTCTTTAATACTTCTTTAATGGCAGAAGCAGGATTTTCCGGTGCGACATACGAAACCATACTGCTGCCTGAGACCGATGATAATCTGAAGAAATTGGTCAGTGATGCTCAGATCAGCGGACAGGAGATGACGGGGAAAAATTTTAACATGAATTGGTACCTCGGACCTAATGAGTATAACCGGCTAAAAACCTTTGAAGTTGATTTACAATACATCATTCCCTATGGTTGGAGCATTTTTGGGACGGTCAACCGATATGTCATCAGACCATTGTTTTCTGTATTGAACGATTGGGTAGGGACCAAAGGAGTCATTATTCTTTTAATGACCTTGATCGTTAAATTGTTGGTTTTTCCACTGGGATATAAAATGTTGCATTCCCAGGCGAAAATGACTGCTCTTAAACCGGAGATCGAAAAAGTAAAGGCTAAGTTTAAGGATGATATGCAAAAGCAGCAAATGGAAACCATGAAGATGTACAATGAATTTGGCGTAAATCCTTTGGGGGGTTGTTTTCCATTGTTTCTTCAGATGCCTATCTGGATTGCTCTGTATCGCTTTTTCCCCGCAACCATTGATTTTCGCCAGGAATCCTTTTTATGGGCGGCTGACTTGACCGCTTATGATGAGTTTTTGCACCTCCCGTTTTCTCTGCCAATGTTTGGTGAAAGTGTCTCACTGTTTGCTTTTTTGTGGATGGTCTCTACTTTGATTTTTAGCTATTACTCATCCAAGACCATGGATTTTTCAGCAAACCCGGCAATGAAATATATGCAGTATGTCATGCCTGTAATTTTTTGGTTTATGTTTAATAAAACAGCCAGTGGATTGACCTGTTATATGTTTTTTAGTAATGTGCTAAATATCGGTCAGACGCTTCTGGGAAAGTACTATCTGTTTGACCAGGATAAAATCAGGGCTGAACTCGAGCTGAATAAAAGTAAACCCAAAAAGCAAGGGGGATTCCGAGACCGATTGGAGACCATGATGAAAGAACAACAAAAACTGCAACAGGAAAAAGCAAAACAAAATAAAAAATAATGAAACTAACAAATGTTAGCATTAGCTTTTTTGCCTTGGTAATAGTATTTTCGTGTGGCCGAAAAGTAAACCACAATGGTGCAATTAATGAAAACAAGACGGCAACACCACTTCCTGTCTTCAAAACAAGTTTTAATGCATCTGATACCTTGCTGGATAATACAGATACCATTTTGTACTATCAACGATCCGCTTGTTTCGGATTTTGTCCAACGTTCAATTATACAGTTTTTGCCAATGGGATAGTCCGTTATAACGGCCAGCAGCACATTGATCGGCTGGGAAATTATTATGCATTGGCAACAGACGCCTGGTGGGATTCAATCAAAATCCAAATGCGCATTTGTCAGTTTTTTGAACTCAAAGAGCTTTATCCTGTTGAACCAGAATTATACATACCCGACTTACCCAATACCATTGTGCTGATCAAGGAATTGGGATTGAGAAAGAAAGTGACCGATAATCACCATGCTCCAAAACCTTTGAAGGATTTTGAAATTTTTCTTGAGGAGCACTTTAAAAAACTTGATTTTGTAAATACCTGGGATTAATTCTCATGAAACTATCTTAAAATTTGCCGAAATCAAACAGGATCGTTGGTGTCGTAGGAGCGGGTAGTTTTGGGACTACAGTAGCCAGTCTGCTATCTCACAACGTTGATGTATTGATGTATTCACGGCAACCGGAAGTCATTCAAAAAATTAATCGAGAGCATCAGCACCTGGGATATACATTAGCACCTAACATTCGAGCTACAGGTTCTTTAGAAGAAATTTGTCATGAAGCCCGATTGATTTTTCCAGTTGTGCCCTCTGAGAATTTTAGAGAAACCTGCAAAGCAATGTCTTCATTTGTCGGCCCTGCGCACTTGTTGATTCATTGCACCAAGGGCCTCGATATTGAAGGAATTCAAATGTCAGAACTTGCCCATGTCAACATCTCGCGGAAAAATGTTCACACCATGAGCGAAGTCATACGCCAGGAGACTTCTGTACTTCGTGTGGGTTGTCTTGCAGGCCCCAATTTGTATCGTGAAATAATGGCACAGCAGCCGGCGGCTTCAGTGATTGCAAGTGAATACGATGAAGTGATCAAAAGTGGCTCCGAAGCATTGGCTAGTCGATTTTTCTTTGTCTTTGGGTCTTACGACCTTTTGGGAGCAGAAATGGCTGGTGCATTGAAAAATATCATTGCTCTTGGATCAGGTATGCTCGCCGGGAAGGGAATGGGGAAAAATCTAGAGGCAATGCTCATTACCCGAGGCCTGCGAGAAATGATTGAATTAGGTCGTTGTATTGGATCTTCTTCCCGTTCCTTTTTGGGAACTGCGGGAATCGGGGACCTGATCGCTACCGCTACAAGCCCGAGTAGCCGCAATTACAGTTTTGGTTTTAGGATTGGCAAAGGTGAACAGATGAAAGATGTGCTCAATAGTATGGATGAAGTGGTTGAAGGGATAAGGACCGTTAGAATTGCCAACCAACTTGCTAAACACTATCATTTGCGGGTTCCTATCATCAATATGATTTACAGCGTAGTATTTGAAGATCTTCCCATCGAACGGGCTATTCAATTTTTAATGAGGTATCCTTACCTGCCTGACGTGGATTTTATATGATTCAATTTTATCCTTAGTCATTTGTACATTCGTCGAAAAAAGTAGGTCGTTTGACGCATTATCATGTCGTTGGCTGGTGGCGGGAATAGTTTTGTACCTTTAAGCGGAAATTATTAAATTTTTGAGTAAATCATAAAAGTATGGCATCCATTAATCCTGGACCTGGGCTGGAACAAAAGCGAACTTTCTGGAATAAGCCAGAAGGAGTGACTGGAACGCTCGTTTTGGGCGGACTTTTATTGGGCGGTGGTTATTTGTTGTATAAGAACTTGCCTTGGATCCTTAGTCTGACTTCTAATTTGATCTACCTCAGTGGTATGTTGCTCGTTCTTGGGGCCATCATTTATATGGTCCTGGATCCCAAAATGAGAACCTTAATTGGCTACATGTACAAGAGTATAATGCGATGGATCACCGGTATTTTTGTTACCATCGATCCCATTGGGATCCTAAAAAATTATATCGATGAGCTCGAAAAGAATTTGTCAAAAATGAGCGAACAAATTGGGGTATTGAAGGGTCAGATCCGTAAGCTTCAAATGAATGTTACGGAAAACAGTCGTGAAATCGAAACCCAACTGCGAATGGCTCAGGTTGCCCGAAATCAGGATCAGGAACCACAAATGGTATTGGCAACCCGGAAAGCCGCACGATTGCAGGATACCAACGAAAAATATCAGCATTTACTTTCCAAAATGGACATTCTGAGTAAAGTGCTTACCAAGATGTATCAGAATTCTGAAATTCTTCTTGAAGATACACGTGACCAGGTGAAACTTAAAGAGCAGGAACGCAAAGCTATCAGAGCGTCTCATAGTGCAATGAAATCAGCCATGAATGTGATTAGCGGAAATGCCGATCAGCGCATTTTATTTGATCAGGCACTTGAGCACATTGCGGAAGATGTAGCCTATAAAGTTGGGGAGATGGAGCGATTTATGGAGCTTTCACAAAACTTTATGAGTTCTGTAGACCTTCAAAACGGTGTATTCGAAGAAGAAGGTCTCAAAATGTTACAAGAATATGAGGAGAAGAGCAAACTGCTTCTGATGGGTGGTAAAAACGAAGCCTTATTGGAGTCAAGAAAACCTGAGCGTCAAACACTTGAAAAGGGAGAAGATGGAGGAAGTCATTATGATGGCCTGTTTAAAAGCTAACGAACGTTAGTAATAAAGACCTTTTTTTTATCAATGAAATTGGATTAAAGAATGTTTTCATATTTAGCCTATTTGATGTTGGTTGCGGGTCTCTACCTTGGAGCGCGTGCACTGGGACTGGTTCATAAAAAACAAAGTGAAGATAGCCGACCCAGCGAAGCACAAAATGTGGAGAAGTATCTGGTACTAGGGATAGCAGCCTTGTTGATTAGTGTTGGGATATACCTTTTGTGGCCTGCTTCAGAATCAAACCCGACAACAACAGCCGTTACCAATCAAACACAACCCAGTGAACCCAATTATGCCAATTTAGCCAATTGGACCGATGAATCCCGTTTAGCTCTTATGAACCAATGTATGGAAAATGGTAGGCGAACAGCAGAAAAATATCCTGAAATTGTAAAGCAATATTGTGAATGTGCAACCTCTAAGATAACCCTGGCATTTACTCCACAATCTTATCAAGACATGTTATCCAAACCCGTGGAAGAACAACGTCAAGTGATTTCACCAGTGGTTGAATCATGTGTAATGATCATGAACAAATTAATTCAACTTACGGATGAAGCTAAACCTCAACCGAAAGGACAGTAGCGTGGTTTTGGATTTTTCAAAGTATTGGAGTTACACGTTCTTCGGTACTTTTTTATGCTCATTCTAATGACCCTTAAAATTTGTGAATAAACTTATTAGAGCTATTGTAGTTTCTTGCTAAAAAGTCTGTTCAGCAAGTTCATGATGAAATTATCCAGTTTGTTTAATGCATTCGATCACCTCTGGGCTCAAAATTTCTCATTACCTCGGCTTCGAATTGAAGATACTCCTGCCACCGCTGCCGCACATAAGATTTGTCGTTGTAGTGTTCTGCTAATTGTAAAAACATCTTATAATGTCCCGCTTCGGAAACCATAAAATGGTGATAAAATTCCTGCAGACCCTGGTCCTCTAAATGTAACGATAATAATCGGAATCGCTCACAACTTCGGGCTTCAATCAATGCACAGGTTAACAGTTGTTCGGTAAGTCTTTGCTCGCGTGACCCACCTTTTTTTTGAAAACCAAGTAATGCATTAACATATTCATCTTTGCGTTGAAAGCCCAATTTCATATTTCGTTTGGTCATCTCTTGTATAACCAGTCGAAAATGACCCCATTCTTCAGTGACCACTGGAGAAACTTGTTGAACCAATTCCGTTTTGTCGGGGTATTGTTGGATCAATGAAATGCATGAACTTGCTGCTTTTTGTTCACAATATGCGTGGTCGCAAAGTATTTCTTCCAGACTTATAGATGCCAGATTCGTCCAACGTGGGTCTGTGGGCAGATGCAAGCCAAGTTTAGTCAGTTCTTTGTTTGTACGCATTCCAGCAATTGTTTGATCAAATCCAAATGAGCAATTTCGTATCGCTCTGCCCCGCGCGTCCATACAATCGTAATGGTATCCAATTCATATTTACTCAACTCCCGGAGATCTTCACTATCCAACTGGTATTGTACTTCGTAAAGCGATTGTCCTTCTGTTCTATTGATTCGTAAATCCGATTGGGCAAAAGTCTGCAGATATATATGATGGCCATTCATAAAGTCAATGCGGACGGGTGAATTGGGGTCCAAGTACCCCAGGACATCAGCCGCTTTTAGGCTATTGACTACAAACTCAACTTCCAGAAAGAATGACTTCTGTGTATACAAAATCCTTGCGGAAACTTCTAAAAATTCTTGATTCTTAAAATATTTATACAAGTTGGAATCCGTATGTGAGAACCAGGGTTCCTTGGATGTTGCATATATTTTACCATCCTGACTCATATACTTCTTGCAAGGAATTCCATACCACCTTGAGGCCATATCGGTTGCAGTTGCTTGATAAGGTTCAGAAGAAATTTGGATTTGATCATAGTAATCAGGTAGCTGGCCATGGTCTATGCGGTTTAAGTGCCTACGCATTTCCTTAAGTCTGGATTGAATTTTATCATTTGATTGAAAAGGCAATTGCCTGGTGGTTCCCAGCATTTCATTTAAAACATTTCTCATTTTATATTGAAACCTTAAAGCTTCTCGTAATGATTCAATTTGATCATCCAGTTGTTTGGTGTGACTATTCTTGGATACATGCTTTATTCGTTCGGAGGTAAACTCCATTAAATTTTGATTCAATGAATCAAGTTTATCTTGTACAAAAGTCAGGTTACCCTGTAAGCGCTTTTCCATGGCCATTAAACTATCTGGCGGCGCTTCAAGATTGACTTTATAAGCGCTGGGCGTGTCCTTCACTGAAAAGGAAAATAAAGAGTGGAATAGATAACAAAATAAGAAGAACACTGTTTTTCGAACACTTGAAATTGATACAAAACTATAACTTTTGACCCTCTTTTCCTTACTTTTGGCGTTTATTTAATGTATAAACATAAATGAAAACAATTTCTCTAATGGTGAGCTGGGGTTTAATTTACCTGGTTTGTAGTTGTCAGAATATGAGCACCAATTCAAAAAGTAATTTATGGGATACTTCAGTTGATAGTTATCCGGTTTCCCGGGAAGATACGATTTCGGACAACTATTTTGGAACAGTGATAAAAGATCCATTTCGCTGGCTTGAAGATGATCGTTCAGTGGAAACAGAGGTATGGGTCAAATCCCAAAATCAGGTCACATTTAATTTTCTCGATAGTATTCCTTTTAGAAAAACAATCAGGGAGCGATTGGGCGAGCTCAACCATTACGAAAAATGCAGTGCTCCTGTGAAGAAAGCAGGCCATTACTACTTCTTTAAGAACAGCGGATCTCAAAACCAGGATGTACTTTACGGTACAGATAGCCTTGGTAAACCACCAGAGACGATTATCGATCCAAATCTATTTTCCAAAGACGGTACCACCTCCTTGAGTGGCTATTCATTTTCGAAAGATGGAAAGTACATGGCATTTCAGATTTCAGAAGGTGGTTCAGATTGGAACTCTATTATGGTAATGGACCTGGCGACCAAGACATACCTTCCGGACACCATTCGGTGGGTGAAATTCAGTAATGCTGTTTGGCGTGGAAATGGTTTCTATTACAGCCGATATCCAGAACCAGGTTCACAGAGCAAACTATCTGGTCAAAATGAGTTTCATGCTGTTTATTACCACGAATTAGGAAAGTTGCAACAACAGGACCGCTTAATTTATGTGGATCGGTTGAATCCAAAAAGAAATGCTTCAGTAGATTTAACAGAAGATGAAAGATACCTGATATTATCTACCACCGAGTCAACCAGCGGAAATGCATTTGCCATTATGGATCTTAAAACACCTCAACCAAAATTTCAATGGATCGTTAATGGATTTGAAAATGATTTTACGGTGATTGGTAATGAGGGGGATCAGCTATTTGTGCATACCAATGCTGAAAGCCCCAACTGGAAATTATATAAATTTTCATTAGCAGAATCCGATTTTAAAAAATGGCAAACCTTGATACCAGAAAGTGAAGACCGATTGGAACAAGTGAAGTACGTTAACGGAATGTTTTTAGCTGTGCATATCCACAAGGCTTATCACACCCTTCAGATGTATGATCAAAAGGGAAAGAGGTTAAGATCCATTGACTTACCTGAACCCGGTACCCTCGGGAGTCTTCAGGGTGAACCATCAGACCAGGAAATCTTCTTCTCTTTCACTTCTTTTATACGGCCAAATACCATTTACCGACTGGATTTATCCAATGATAATTTGTCAACCTTTTTTACACCTATCATTAAAAATTACTCTTCGGAAGCTTACCAGACCGATCAGGTATATTTCAAGAGTAAGGATGGAACAGAGGTGCCCATGTTCATTACCTATAAAAAAGGAATTTTTGAGGGGAAGGCAAAGCAACAACCAAAACCAACTTTGTTATATGGGTATGGGGGGTTTGATATTCCGGTGATGCCTGCATTTGCCGTTTCTCGATTGTTGCTCCTTGAACATGGTGGTATTTATGCTGTAGCTAATATCCGCGGAGGTGGAGAATTTGGTAAGCAATGGCATAAGGCTGGAACTTTAAGTCAAAAGCAAAATGTTTTTGATGATTTTATGGCAGCTGCAGATCATCTCGTTGAGAAACAATTTACTGACCGGGCACATCTGGCCATTGAGGGAAGGTCTAACGGGGGACTACTGGTCGGAGCTTGTATGACCCAACGACCTGATTTATGCCAGGTAGCATTTCCTGGAGTTGGTGTGCTGGATATGCTGCGATACCATAAATTTACCATTGGATGGGCTTGGGCTACTGATTATGGCACCAGCGATACGAAGGAGGGATTTGATTACCTTATAAAGTATTCGCCGGTACATAATGTAAAGAAAGTGAATTATCCAGCCACTCTGATTACCACCGCAGATCACGATGATCGTGTTGTACCTGCACATTCATTTAAATTTGCAGCTGCTCTTCAACAGGCACAACAAGGAAAAAATCCGGTTTTGATTCGTATTGATGTCAGTGCAGGGCATGGAGCCGGTAAACCCACGTCCAAAAGATTAGATGAAGCGGCCGATGTGTTGAGTTTTATGTTTTACAACATGCAATTTGACCCAACCGCAAAATAAAGCAAACATTCAAACGTTACCTTGCAGCAAGATTGACTAAAATAAAACAAATGAATACAACCCAATACCTCGATGCAAACAAACAGCGGTTTTTAGATGAGCTGCTGGAATTATTGAAAATTCCATCGGTAAGTGCAGATTCGAATCACAACGCTGACACTGTGCGTTGTGCTGAAGCAGTGAAGCAGTCATTGCTGGATGCCGGATGCACTCATGCCGAAATATGCAAGACCAAAGGACATCCGGTGGTTTATGCAGAGCGTCTGGTGGACCCCAAACTGCCTACCGTTTTGGTTTATGGCCATTACGATGTGCAACCTCCGGATCCCCTCGAATTATGGTCCAGTGGTCCTTTTGAACCTGTGGTAAAAGATGGAAAAATTTATGCCCGTGGTGCCTGTGATGATAAAGGCCAGATGTTTATGCATGTCAAGGCACAAGAGTGTATGGTTAAAACCAATTCTCAATCTTGTAACATCAAATTCATGATTGAAGGGGAGGAAGAAGTGGGTTCCTCCAATCTGGGTAAATTCCTAAAAGCCAATAAGGAAAAACTCAAGGCAGACATCGTATTGGTCAGCGATACCTCTATGATCAGTATGGAGAACCCTTCATTGGAAACCGGGTTACGTGGGTTGGCTTACCTTGAAGTGGAAGTGACCGGTCCAAACCGGGATTTACATTCCGGTGTATATGGGGGCGCAGTACCCAACCCAATTACCCTACTGGCTAAAATGATTGCTTCATTGCATGATAAAAACAATAAGATAAAAGTCAGAGGTTTTTACAGAGATGTGGTAGAACTCACTGCAGAAGAACGTAAATCTTTAAATACTGCACCGTTTGATCTCGATGAATATAAAAGAGACCTTGAAATTGATGATGTATGGGGCGAAATGGGTTATACAACTTTGGAGCGAACAGGTGTTAGGCCGACGCTCGAACTCAATGGAATATGGGGTGGTTATACAGGTGAAGGTGCCAAAACCGTACTGCCATCCAAAGCTTATGCTAAAATCAGCATGCGTCTGGTCCCTAATCAAAATTCTAAAAAAATCGCAAAGCTATTTACAAAGCACTTTGAAAAAATTGCTCCTCCGGGAGTAAAGGTTAAAGTGACTGAATTGCATGGTGGAGAACCGGTGGTTACCCCTACAGATGGGGAGGCATATCGCGCCGCTGCCAAGGCTATCGAAGCAACATTTGGAAAAAAGCCTATTCCTACTCGTGGAGGAGGAAGCATTCCCATTGTTGCATTATTTGAAAAAGTACTTGGTTTGAAAACTGTATTGATGGGATTCGGACTGGATTCAGATAATATTCATTCTCCCAATGAACATTACGGTCTTCAGAATTTTTATAAAGGAATTGAAACCATACCTTACTTTCATCAATATTATGCAGAACTGAAAAAATCAAAATAAATATGAATAGGAATAATTGGATCGCATTGGGCTTTTGCTTTGCATTTGGTACAATGCAATTAATGGCACAGAAAAATGAAATGAAAATGGATACATTGAGTTACAGCATTGGGGTACTTTTCGCAAGTAGTCTAAAGCAACAAGGACTGGATAAAGTGAATACAGCAGATTTGGCAGAAGCATTTGATGCAATAATGAAAGGTGAGAGTACCAAAATCAGTGCTGAAATGGCAACTCAAATTTACTCCAAGAAAATGGGAGAGTTGGCTGCAAAGGCAAGTCATGCGGCAAAAGCTGAAGGAGAGAATTTTCTAAAAGAAAACTCCAAGAAGGAAGGAGTCGTAAGCTTGCCCAGTGGTTTACAATATCAAGTGTTGAAAATGGGAGATGGAGCTAAACCAGGCCCAACCGCAAAAGTTAAGACCCATTACCATGGTACTTTGATCAACGGAAAAGTTTTTGATAGCAGTGTTGAAAGGGGAGAGCCTTTGAGTTTTCAGCTTAACCAGGTAATTAAAGGATGGACAGAAGCATTGCAATTGATGCCCATCGGAAGTAAGTGGAGGCTCTTCATCCCATATTATTTAGCTTATGGAGAACGCGGGGCTGGTGCTGATATTAAACCTTACTCGGCACTTATTTTTGAAGTAGAGCTTTTGGGAATCGAAGAATAATACTTACTAACGTTTGTTAGTAATGCATTCCACTGGGTATGCACATTACCATTGTCAGTGTTTTACCGGAGCTTTTGGATAGTCCGTTGCGACATTCTATAATCAAAAGAGCTCAAGACAAGGGTCTGTTGACCATCGAAGCCATTGACTTGCGTCATTTTGGTATAGGTAGTTATCGTCAGGTCGATGATTATCCTTATGGTGGAAGTGCAGGGATGGTACTCATGATTGAACCATTGGTCAATTGTGTGGAAAGCTTACAGAAGATAAGGGCTTATGATGAAACCATCTATCTCACTCCCGATGGTGAAAAATTAAATCAATCTTTGGCAAATTCATTGAGTTTAAAGAATAACCTTCTAATGATTTGTGGACATTACAAAGGAGTTGATCAACGATTTCGCGACCAATGGGTAACCAGAGAAATTTCAATTGGAGATTTCGTTTTGTCGGGTGGAGAGATAGCAGCTGCTGTGTTGGTTGACTCCATTGGTAGACTCATACCTGGTGTATTGAATGATGAAACCTCAGCTTTGACAGATTCCTTTCAAGATAATCTACTGGCACCCCCAGTGTATACCCGACCAGCGAGTTTTAGAGGATTGAACGTACCCGATGTATTGCTTAGCGGTCATGCTGTCAAAATCCAACAATGGAACGATGAAATGTCATTACGGCGAACGCAAGAAAAAAGACCCGATTTGTTGAAGGATGATTAATTTTAGGAATGCATCCTGATTGGCAGATTTTTTTCGGAACCGTTTCGGGATTCAAACGCTTTAGTGCTGAGCATTGGATTCCATTGATGATTTGGATTTCATCTACGTTGCTTTGGATTCGTTGGGCTTCCACCAAAAGTACGCATCTTCAATACCGATATGCTTGGTGGTTTTCTATGTCATTGGCCATTGCGGTTTTAAGTTGGATGTGCATTCGCATAGCCATAGGATCTTTTGACTGGAAGGAAGATTTGCCTTTTCACTTATGCAATATGCTTGCATTGATCTTTCCGGTGGCACTCTATTACCGGATTCATTGGTTTTTTGGAATCCTCTATTTTTGGGTACTTGTTGGAACACTTCAAGCGGTAATTACTCCGGATTTGAAGGAACCGTTTCCACATTTTGTTTACTTCAGGTATTGGTGGATACACTGTGGGTTGATTAGCCTGGTCATGTATGGTCTTTTGGTATTAAGATGGAGAATTGTGGTTCAAGATATCAAAAATGCCCTGCTTTGTACCAATGTGTATCTGCTGTTTTCGTTGTTGATCAATGTGAGTTCAGGGGGGAATTATTTCTTTTCTATGCGTAAGCCCGATGCGGCAACACTTTTGGATTATCTTGGTCCATGGCCCTGGTATCTTTTAACAGGACAATTTGTAATGCTTATATTGTTTGTTCTGTATTTTTTGCCCGTTTATTATTGGCAAAAAAAGTGGAGTTAAGATCTCTTGATTGGCTTGTTTTATTTCTTAGGAAATTGAATAGTATATTGTATTTTTTTATCCATTTGGTTTTCACCTTGAGTTGATTTAGCCAATCGTAATTCGTATTGAATTTTTATTTCGGGTGCAACGGGTATTTTAAAATGGATATGAAAGGTCTTGTAAAAAAGAATACGAACTTTTCGAATTTTATTGATTTGAAATTGCAGCAGACTCACCACGCGTTGTGCTTCTTTGTCACAATCCGGATGCAACGACGATATGATTTGGGTATGAATGACTTTCCCCTGATGGTTGATTTCACCTTTGATGACTACCACACCTTCAATTTTTTCTTGCAAAGCTGAGGGAGGATAAATTAAGTTTTTCTGAATGAATTCATTCATTGATTTTAGTCCTCCTTTATATTCCGGAGTCGGCAGAAAGTCTTTGCTTTTTTTCTCTTTTTTCAAAAATCAAAATTAAGTGTTTACTTTACGATAAAGGGTCTAATAAAATCTATTTCCTGGTGACGCAACATAAAATTAAATTGTTTTAGTTCATTTTGAAGTATTGATTGATATGCATTCAATTGAATTTCGATTAGGTTATCAATCTCCTTGAGGTATTGTTCCGCCTGGTCTGTGGGAGGATACTGTCCATGTTCATAAAGTGCGATGAGGTGAGCCAGTTTATTGGTTAGTTTGATTGGATAATTTATCGGATCCTGATTGCTTTTGCTTTTTGTTTGGTAAAGTTCACCTTCAATGTTAACCAATGCACTATCAATGCGATCCTTATATTTGAGAAGCTCCGCTGTGGTGCTATCGGATGCAATTTGCTCGCAAAATTCATTAAGTTGTTTTCGGATTCCCCGCATTTGTATAATTGCCTTATGTGACTCATCAATGCGATCTCTTATCTTTTTAATAAAGGTATATTGTGATTTGACAGCTTCTTCGCTCACGTCATAAAGTGGATTGGTGCTAATGGTTAAGATGGTGGTATCAACATAATTTATTCCTTTGACTAACAAACGGTAGTTTCCAGGCTTAGGTTTGGGAGCCTGCAATCCAGCCCACCACAAAACCATTCCATCAAAACTCTTAGCTGGTTTTTCCCTTAGATTGAATTCAAGTCGGTTGCTACCACTTTTTAGTTTAAGGAATTCATATCCTTCAATGTTTTCGAAATTACTCCATTTTTTGAGGGTATCTCCACTATCTTGAATGCAATAGAATGAAATAGTGTCACGAGGGCCAATCGTATCTTGGTAAAATACCGCCACGGGATTTGCAGGATGGTTAGTCCCTGAATAAATTTGTTTGTTTCCATTGCCATCCGTTCGAATTGCGGCTTTAGGCTTGAAAATAACATGCTTGGACTTTTTAGGGATTCCGACCAATTGTCTGAGGGGGCCAAGATCATCTATTATCCACAGGCTTCTGCCTTGTGTGGAGGCAATGAGAAACTCATTTTTTACTTTCAGGTCAGTGATGGGAACAAAAGGGAGATTTAACTGGAAGGATTGCCAATTTGCTCCATCATTGGTTGAAACAAAGAAACCGTATTCTGTTCCTGCATACAATAGCCCAGCTTGCACTGGATCAGCCCGTAGCACTCTTGTAAAGTGTTCGGATGGGATTCCAGTGACAATGGATGTCCATGTTTTTCCGTAATCCGAAGTTTTGAACAAATATGGTTTGAAATCTCCATTTTTATAGGCAGTTGCGGCAACATAGCATCCTCCATCCCGATGTGGATCTGGTTCAATGGAGTTGATCATGGTCCATTCCGGAAGAGCAACCGGTGTAACGTTATTCCAATGTTTTCCACCATCTTCACTCACATGGATCAATCCATCGTCCGAACCAACCCATAATAGGTCTTTCTTTCGTGGAGACTCAGCAGCTGCAAACAATGTGCAATAATATTCAACAGAAGTATTGTCTTTAGTGATAGGTCCTCCGGATGGTTTCAATTTTGTGGAGTCATTTCTGGTTAAATCCGGACTGATCGTTTCCCAATGTTGTCCTTCATTCTCAGTCACGTGCAAATGATTTGAAGCGGTATATAGTCGCTTAGGGTTGTGAGGACTAAAAAACAATGGAAAATTCCATTGAAACCGGTATTTTAGATCTAGAGCTCCGTGACCCAATGGATTGTCGGGCCAAACATGCACATTCCGGGAGAGATTCCTTTTGTGATCGTACCGACTTAGGTAACCACCATAACTTCCACCATAAACAATATTTGGATCCTGTGGGTCTATCGCAATATGGCCGGATTCACCCCCTGCCGTAGGTTCCCAATCTGTTTGACCTATGGCATGACTTTCCGTTCGGTGAGGGATTCTGATAGTACTGTTGTCTTGTTGGGCAGCATAAATGCGGAAAGGCTCAGAGTTGTCGGTTTGAACTCTGTAAAATTGAGCAGTAGGCTGATTGTTTTGTTCTGACCAATGGGTTCCCCCATCCTTTGAAATTTGACCTCCACCATCATTTGCGAGCGCTATAAATTCAGGATGGAGTGGATTGATCCACATATCATGGTTGTCCCCATGGTGAACCGAAACACTCTGAAAACTTTTACCTCCATCTTTCGAACGATGAAGGGAGACATTAAGGGCATAGATTTCTTCAGGATTTTCCGGATTTACGCAGAGACGAGAAAAATACCAGGCTCTTTGACGGATACTACGATCTCCGTTGACCAGTTTCCAGGTTTTTCCTGCATCGTTTGATCTATACAAACCGCCATTTTCGTTTTCAATCATAGCATAGATCACATCGCTATTGGCTGCTGAAATAGCAAGAGTACTGATTCCCCAAATTCCCTTTGGAAGGCCTTCGGAATGCGAAATATTGGCCCAAGTATCGCCACCATCCGAGCTTTTCCAAATACCCGATCCTGGACCTCCACTTGACATTTGATAAGCATTTCGACGCATGTTCCAGGTGGCTGCATAAACAATCCGAGAATTATTAGGGTCAAATAACACGTCAATTGCTCCTGCACTATCATTGACAAAAAGAACTTTTTTCCAATTTCTTCCACCATCTATGGTCTTGAATATTCCCCGGTCCGGAGTGGATTTAAACACATTCCCCAATGCAGCAACCAAAACGATATCTGGATTTTTGGGGTGTGTCCTAATGCGAACAATGTGTCGGGTATTGTTCAGTCCCATCGATTTCCATGATTTCCCGGCATCCTCAGATTTCCATATTCCACGTCCCGGACTAACATTTCCCCGAATGGTTTCTTCACCTTCTCCAACCCAGTAAATATTGGGATCAGCTACAGAAACCTCCACAGCACCGATACTACCTCCAAAAAAACCATCTGAAATATTTTCCCATTGGGCTCCTGCATTGATTGTTTTCCAAACTCCCCCTCCGGTAGTTCCCATGATAAAAGTGGACGTTTTATTGGGAATACCCGTTATGGCGCAGGATCGCCCACCACGGAATGGACCTAATTGTCTCCATTCCATGGACTTAATCATTTCAAACTCAGCTGCAGTTTGTCCAAAAACTTTACCAAGGGTGAGTAAAATACTCAGGCAAATTATGATTTGTATATTTTTCATTGTAAATAGAATCAGTCAGTAAAAGATTACAGGATGAGGTAGAGAATTAACCAGCCAGCTAGATATCCAATTAAGGCCAATAAACTAATTTTTCTAAAATACCATTGATAGCTGATTTTTTCAATACCCATGGCGGCAACTCCTGCCGCAGATCCAATAATCAAGATACTTCCTCCTGTACCTGCCGAGTACGAGATCTGGTGCCAAAAATGATGATCCATAGGCAGTTCATACATCCCCATTGCTCCAGCCACTAAAGGGACATTATCGATTATTGCGGAAAGGATACCCAAGGTACCTGCGATCAGTTCAGGATGGACAAAGTAGAGGTCGAGAATTGCACCTAATTGTTCAAGTTGTCCAATTTTTTCCAAAGCAGAAATCGCCAACAAAATGCCACAAAAAAATAATATGATGGGTATTTCTATTCTGGAAAGTGCTTTGCGAACCGTTGGTTTTTGGTGGTCTTTGGTTTCAGGAAATCTATAAGGGTGATCAATTTCTGAAATCAACCAAAGAATGGATAAAGCACCCAGCATACCGATAAATGGGGGTAAATGCGTGTATGCTTTAAAAAGAGGTACAGATACCAGCAAGAGCAAACCTATCCATAAATAAAACTTAGAAGAAATGTGCAGGCTAGGTGGAGTAGGTTGACTAACCAGGTTACCCTTAAATCGATGAGAAAAATAAACTATCAGCAAGGGTATACCAATGTTTATCAGCGAAGGGATCAACAAGAATTCCAGCAATTGTATGGAGGACACTTTGTGATTTATCCATAACATGGTGGTGGTGACATCTCCAATGGGAGACCAGGCACCCCCTGCATTTGCAGCAATTACGACAAAACTGACATACCAGAACCGGTCTTCGTTGTGTTGAATTAACTTTCTAAGAATAGAAACCATGACAATGGTTGTGGTCAGGT
>CAZMSE010000002.1:0-41000 GCA_964568865.1 uncultured Saprospiraceae bacterium | reverse complement strand
TTGTGTTGAATTAACTTTCTAAGAATAGAAACCATGACAATGGTTGTGGTCAGGTTGTCCAGTAAAGCGGATAAAAAGAAAGTCAGGAGACACACTATCACCAATAATGTAAACTTCTTCCGAGTTCTGATCCATTGATTAACCACATGAAACCCATGATGCAAATCAATCAATTCTACAATGGTCATTGCTCCCAAAAGAAAAAATAAGATGGAAGCAATTTCGCTGAAGGAATGGCCTAGATCTTCTGATAAATGTTCAGATGCTTCAGGAGAAAATTGATTTAATGAAATAACTGTCCAGCAGGCAATTCCAGTGATCAAAGCGCAAACCGCTTTGTCGATTTTAAGTTGTTGTTCGAAAATGATGGATAGATAGCCTAAAATAAATAAAATACTGACAGTCAACTCCATGTTTAATATTTGAAAGGATGAAATTAGGCATTCTTATCTTCATCTAGCCATTTTTAAAACTATAATAAAGCCCGGAAAATGTCTAACATAGCTTATCCCTGCCTTATCCGGTGACCAGGAAGAATTGGTTAACTTTGCGCTATTATGTCGTCCGGATTACAAATTGGATCGGTCAATCTTCCTGATTTTCCTCTCTTGTTGGCACCCATGGAGGATGTCAGCGATCCTCCATTCAGGATAGAGTGTAAAAAACAAGGTTGCGATTTAATGTATACCGAATTTATTTCGGTAGAAGGATTAATACGTGATGCAGCAAAATCCATCCAAAAATTAGACATTTTTCCAGAAGAAAGGCCAGTGGGTGTCCAAATATTTGGAGCGGAGTATGATTCAATGATGAGGGCAACAGAAATTGTGACGAATGCCCAACCTGAAATCATTGACATAAATTATGGATGCCCTGTACAAAAAGTAGTGTGTAAGATGGCCGGAGCAGGAATTTTAAGAGATGTTCCTAAAATGGTTGAATTGACGAGGGCAGTAGTAAAATCCACGAATCTTCCGGTCACGGTAAAGACTCGCCTGGGTTGGGATGATAACAGCATTTTTATTGAGGATGTAGCTGAGAGACTTCAAGATACCGGAATAAAAGCTTTGACTATACATGCCAGAACAAGAGCCCAAATGTATAAGGGCCATTCAGATTGGTCCTGGATAGCGAAAGTTAAAAACAATCCCAGGATACACATACCCATATTTGGGAATGGAGACATTGACCATCCTGAAAAAGCCTTTATCTATAAAAATCGTTACGGAGTAGATGGTTTGATGATTGGTCGTGCCAGTATTGGCAATCCATGGATATTTAGAGAAATCAAGCACTATTTTAAAACCGGTCAGCTGATCGATCCCCCAACTTTCGGTGAGCGAATAGATGCAGCCAGACAACATTTGTTGAATTCCATAAACTGGAAAGGGGAGCGATTGGGAATTTTAGAAATGAGGAGGCATTATACCAATTATTTTAAAGGCCTTTCCGGTATTAAGGACTTTAGATCGCAGTTGGTGGTTTCCAATGAACTAGAGAATATTATGGATATTTTTAATGCGATGGAACACTACTATTCAAATGAAATGCAAGTGCTCTCGTGATTATGGAAAGGATGGGTTGGTTAGCCATTTCGAACGTTGAGAAAAATATACTTTCCGTCATTTCCGATGTTGGGAAAACTACTGGAATTAAAGTTTTCGCAATTGGAGGTTATATACGGGACAAAATTATCGGACGCCCCTCCAACGATATTGATGTGGTCTGTATTGGAGATGCGATCGAACTTGCAGGATTGGTAGCCAATCGTTTTAAACCTAAACCAACGGTCAATTTTTATAGTCGCTTTGGGACCGCCATGATTCAGCATGAAGACTGGAACATTGAATTTGTGGGAGCACGAAGGGAATCTTACAAACACGATTCGAGAAAACCCATTGTTTTTTCAGGCACGTTAGAAGATGATCAATTGAGAAGGGATTTTACCATTAACGCCATTTCAATTAGCCTGAATGCAGAGAATTATGGTGCTTTGATAGATCCATTCAATGGGTTGGAAGATATTAAAAATAAAACGTTGCGAACACCTGGAAATCCCGATATTACGTTTTCAGATGATCCTTTACGAATGTTAAGGGCAATAAGGTTTGCCACTCAACTACATTATTCCATTGAACCTTCAACCTACGAAAGCATAGTACGATGCGCAGAAAGAATCCGAATAATATCCAAAGAACGCATCACAGCTGAATTAGATAAAATCTTATTGTGCGAAAAACCAAGTATTGGATTTGATATATTGTTCAAAACAAAACTTTTAGAAATCATTTTACCTGAACTTGTCTTATTGCAAGGGGTGGATTATTGGGAAGGAAAAGGACACAAAGATAATTTTTATCATACCCTTCAGGTGGTTGACAACTTAGCCGGGAAGTCAGGGAAACTGATGCTGAGATGGGCTGCGTTACTTCATGATATTGGTAAACCTCAAACTAAAAAATACGATAAAGCTGTTGGATGGACCTTCCATGGTCATGACGCGGTTGGAGCTGCTATGGTACCCCGGATATTTAAATCGCTGCGATTGCCATTGGATCATAAACTTAAATATGTACAGAAGTTGGTTAAGCTCCATTTGCGACCAATTTCTTTGACACAGGAAGAAATTACCGATTCTGCCTTGAGAAGATTGTTGTTTGATGCCGGAGATGATTTGGAAGACTTGTTGCTTTTATGTGAGGCTGATATTACCTCAAAGAACATCACTAAAGTAAACCGTTATCTGAATAACTATGGTTTAGTACGTCAGAAACTTTACGAATTGGAAGAACGCGACCGCATTCGAAATTGGCAACCACCAATTGATGGACAAGACATCATGCATGTATTTAAAATTGGGCCAGGAAAGGAAGTTGGTTTGATCAAAACATGTATACGAGAAGCCATTTTAGAGGGTCATATAGCTAACGATCGTTCGGCTGCCTATCAATTGATGTTGGACAAAGGACGTGAACTGGGATTATCCCCTGTAAACCAGGAGGAAAATTAATCCATTATGATACATAACATTAAAAATATCTTTAAGTAGTTAATTCATTGAAATGATCTTCAATTCAACCCTTTGGTTTCGAGCTCTTCCGGCAAGGGTTTCATTTGATGCGATGGGAACCCTTTTTCCATAACCTTTATGTTGAACCTGAGATGCCGATATTCCTTTTTCAATCAGATAATTGGCAACATTTTTCGCCCTTGCAGTACTCAACCGATCACAGTATTCGTGAGTAGGAATTGAATTGGTATGACCACCAATTTCCACAACGACGTCTTTGTTGTTGGATAAGAATTCATAAATTTCATTGAGTACAGCAAATGATCGGTCATTGATCACAGCAGAATCTGCTTCAAAGTACAGTTGATTAATTTGAAGCGTTTGTCCAACGGTAATTTTTTTACGGTCAAGATCCGCTATCACCTTTGGTTGGTCAATGATAATCTGATGATTGTAAACACAATTGTTTTGATCCATGACTCGTATGGCCTGGCGGCCTGGACCTAGATTTGAATTTTGTAATCCCGTTTTACCATTCGACCACAGCACGCGTTTTGTTCCGGTTCCTCCCGTGATCTCAATGCTGACTTTGCCATCTTTACGGTTGACATCAGTAACAGCGGATTTGGAAATTACAGTGACGCCAAGAGGTTCAGGTTCTTTAATTTTTATAGTAGCCACATAGTCCATAGCCTCGGCGTCGGTCACGGTTACCGTATAGGTTCCTGCGCCCACACTGTCTCTTTTAGCAACTTTACTGGAATGATCCGCCCAGGTATAATTATACGGCGTTTTGCCTCCTTTAGCGATGACAATAATGCTGGCAGTTTTATCACCGGCACATTTGATTTCTCCTTTACTGTATGCGATAACATTAAATTCTTGTTCTTCACCATCAAGGATATCAATTCTGAACAAGCCACGATCAGCGGTGCCAACCCACAAATCGTCATTCTTATCGCAAGCCAGAGAAAGTGTTTGAGCAGATACAAACCCATAATCTTCATCCAGCAATAAAGTTTCGTCAGTATAAGGATTGAATTGAACTAACCACTCCGAGGCAACATATATTCTTCCTTTACTGTCAGAAGCCAACGCTCTTACGGGTCCTTGACTTAAACCTCGTTTAACAGCGGCATCTTGCCAACGTTCTCTTCCATCTTCCTCGTAAACTAACCACATTTTATCTTCAGCCAATAACCAGGTTCCTTCAGTCGATGCAATTGCACCTGTAAATCGGTGGTCTTTCTCATAGAGGTCCCAATCTTTATCATGTATTCTCAATATACCTGCATCTGTACAAATCCAGAATCGTTGGGTTGGATCGAGGTACATTGCGTTGATGTTTTCAGATTTTAATTTTGAATTTTTGACCGTGTAGTGATTCAAAATGCGGTTTTGGTCATCTGATACTCTAAACAATCCTTTATCTGTCCCAACCCAAATATCACCTTTGTAGTAAGACATACATTGAATTTTTGCCCCTTTGATTTCCAAGGGGATGAGTTGATTATGGTCCTCAGTTTTGAGTTGTTGTTGGCGGTTGCCATACCAAACCATTTCCTTTTTATCTTCTGCGAGGCCCGCAATGGAATCCTGACTGATCACTTCAGGGTCCAATTCCATGGAAATCATACGATAAAGCCCCCGGTCAGTCCCCAACCACTTGTAATTTTGTTTGTCAATCAATATAGCTCTTACGGCTTCGTCTGGAGCTAACTTTTGGTAGTTTTCAACTAAAGCTTTGTTTTCGCTTTGTCCAAAAAGGGTTACAACAAAGCAGAACGAGGCAAATGTTTTGATGAATTTCATTGGCGAAAAATAATTCTAACTAAGCATTTAACGATACCTCTTGTTTTTTTATTCTGAAAATAACGCCATTAACCAAATACCGGACCAGGAAATGGACTAAATCCAAATGATTTGCAAATAGATTCTAAATTGAATTCGCTTATATTAGCACCTTTATTCAAATCAAATGAGAAATCTTTTTAAAGTTAAACCACTTGACCACCTCTATGCTGAAGCAGCGGATACCTCGAAAGGCCTGAAAAGGACCCTGGATGCAACCAACCTGATCAGCCTAGGGATAGGAGCCATTATTGGTACCGGTATTTTTGTATTAACGGGTACAGCTGCCGCTGTGCATGCTGGACCAGCGCTGGTTTTGGCCTTCATATTATCAGGTATCGGTTGTGCATTTGCTGGCTTATGCTATGCAGAATACGCTTCCATGATCCCGATTTCAGGAAGTGCCTATGCCTATGCCTATTCAACATTAGGAGAATTTATCGCTTGGATCATTGGCTGGGATTTAATTCTGGAATATTTGTTTGGTGCATCGACCGTTGCGGTTGGTTGGTCCGGATATTTTATCAGTATTTTGAAAGATTTTGGAGTCTATTTGCCGCCGGAGTTGACTGCATCAACCGGAACCAAACTGGTCAATATTCCCAATGAAGGTTGGCAAGCATTAAGCTCTAGTGTAACTGAAAAACTCGCTGCTGCAAGTGTTGATGTAAACAGTCTGGAATCGGTCACCGCTTTGTTTAATTTTCCTGCTGTGCTCATCATTGGAATCCTTACAACTTTGTTGGTTATAGGGATTAAGGAATCCGCCAATTTCAACAATGTCATTGTAATCGTTAAACTTGCTGTAATCATACTGTTTATCATTTTTGGGTTCAATTATATTTCGTCAGAAAACTGGACACCCTTCATTCCTGATCGAATTATAGATGCAGATGGAAGGGGTCATTACGGTTGGTTTGGCATCGTTTCAGCAGCCGGTGTGATTTTCTTTGCTTACATAGGCTTTGATGCCGTTTCTACGCTCGCTCAGGAAGCTAAAAATCCTCAGAAAGATATGCCAAGAGGTATTCTTGGGTCTTTGGTCGTTTGTACCATTTTGTATATACTGGTTTCCTTGGTAATGACGGGGATTGTAAATTATAAAGAATTGAATGTTCCAGCACCCATTGCTTTGGCCATTGATAAAACCGGTGAAAGCCTGCAATGGCTGAGATTTCCAATCAAGTTGGGAGCAATAGCAGGATTGAGTTCTGTGATTTTGGTGATGCTTATGGGACAACCTCGTGTATTTTTCTCCATGGCAAAAGACGGATTACTACCAGCTAGTTTTGCAAAAGTCCATCCCAGATTCCAAACCCCCTATGTGACGACCATTATTACAGGAATTGTTGCGGCATTTTTTGCTGGGGTCCTACCCATCAATATACTTGGAGAACTGGTTTCCATAGGTACCTTGTTTGCATTTGTGATCGTGTGTATCGGAATTATTGTTTTAAGAAAGTCTCAGCCAGATTTGCCTAGACCGTTTAAAACCCCATGGGTTCCTTTGGTTCCCATACTCGGTGCTTTAATTTGTTTTGCCCAAATGCTTGGTTTGCCTATGGATACCTGGTTGCGTCTGATTGTCTGGATGTTATTGGGTATTGCTATTTATTTCTTTTATGGAATTAAGCACAGTAAGGTTCAAAAACTTTAATTGTATTTAGAGTTGCCCTTTATAGATAAAATTCCATAAGATTTTTCAGTTGAAATTTTTGGATGATGCGTTCCTCCATTCAGTAGGAAGGTGATTGAAATTTTCATTATGGATGGAATGCCAATACGGCAAAAAAGAAGAGTATTCTGTTAATTGAAGTTTAGTATGTCTCTGGTTTGCGAACTCCATTGGTCTTAAGACAATCAACAAGCAATTAATGCCTCAGGAAATTGTTAGGTTGTTTAAGATAAATCCAATGGAGGACCCTGAAAAAAATGTGCTTATGGCTTTTATTCAAATATTGTTCAGGCTCCTTGATAAATTTGAATGGAAACTAACAATTGTTAGGTCCTTTCACTACGCGCTTTTTGCCGCCACCAATAATACACCGGAATGCCAAGTGCAACGATCAGTAAGCCAGGAAAAGAGTAGTTTGGTTTTTGTATCAGGAGGTTCATGCAAAACATGCCTGCTAATACAATGTAAAGAGCGGGTACAAAAGGATAACCAATTGCTCTATAAGGCCTGGGAGTATCTGGTTGCTTGATACGCAGTACAAATAATCCGATGATGGTAATTACAGCGAAAAACATTACAGCAAACATTACATAATCCAGTAAATCACCATACTTACCTGAAAGACAGAGAATAGAGGCCCAAGCAAATTGAATCCACAGTGCATTTCCCGGAACTCCATGTGAATTGTTATCTTTCATGCTCTTAAAAAAGAGGCCATCCTGAGCCATAGCCTGATAAACTCTTGCGCTGGCAAAGATGATTCCATTGTTACATCCAAAAGTTGAAACCATAATAAGCAAAGCCATGATCACTGTAGCCACCTGACCAAACATCATAAATGCAGCGGCACTTCCAATCCGATTATCGTTCGCAAATTGTATTCCCTTTGACAGCGTATCCTGACCATTTGGATCTCCATAAAAAGGAAGCAGGAACAAATAAGCCACATTGGCCAAAACATACAATACCACGACAATCAATACGCCAAAGAATAAACTTTTAGGTAAGTTTTTTTCTGGATTTTCCATTTCTCCAGCGATAAAGGTGACATTATTCCAAGCATCACAGGAAAACAACGATCCCACTAAAGCGACTCCAATGGCCGACCATAATAATGTGCCTTTCAATTCTGTTAAAACATAAGTACCTGTCTCACTTAGGGTATAACTGGGAGAAAGGTTCCAAAAATGATCCCAGTTGGATTGCCATATTTGCCAGTTGCCAAAAACAAAGATTCCTAATACAATTAATCCCAACAATGAAAACAATTTAGCAAATGTGAAAATTCGTAGAATCACTTTACCATAATTCAATCCTTGACTGTTCAGGTAACTTAATAGTCCAATGACGGCAATCCCTAAAAGTTGTGTTGATTTGATAGACCAATCTCCAATATTGAACACGATATGTTCTTCATTAAAAATCGGAACCAGTTCTCCAAAATAACTTGCAAATGCTACGGCAACAGCCGCTATAGTTCCACATTGAACTACAAGAAAAACCGTCCAGCCATATAAAAAACCGGTAAGCGGATTAAAAGCCTCTTTTAAAAAAATATAAGGTCCTCCAGCTTTTGGAAACATGCCTGCCAATTCACCTAAACTTAAAGCACCTAAAATACTGATGAGTCCAGCTAAGGTCCAAATCATTAGAAGCCAGCCAGGTCCACCAACAGTTCTGGCAATGTCAGGACTCACTTTGAAAATTCCAGATCCAATCATCGAACCTGAAACGATTAAAATGGCGTCCAAGAGGGTGAGTTTTAATTTCATGCAATGGTTTATTGCATAAATGTATAAACATTCACCTGGATTGAGGAATTTCGAAACTAATTCTGTGACATTCGAATCACATTGTACAATTGAATTGCCAATGAATGATGGGAAAGGCGTCTATGCATAAGGGATTGACAGATGGTTTTTTACCCTTAATTTGGAAAAAAGTTGCTTATTTATTGTTTTCTGTGGCTAATACCATCTTCACTTTCAAATTAACGCCAATTTGCAGCACTTCGACCAGATCCTGAACCGATAATCCTTGATCCATACGGATTACGCAGGTTAAGTCGGGAACGGATTTCATGTATTTTCTTAAATTGGTTTCCAATTGACTATAAGGTACCTCATTGTTTTCAATGTAGTAGCGTTTATCGATGGTCACCGAAATGGCTATTGGCTTGGTAGTAGTTTGTTCACTTTGTTTAGATGATGGCAACATCAACTTGATCATATTAGGATTAGCCAATGTGGACACAATCAAAAAGAACAAAAGAAGGAAAAACATGATGTCATTAAGTGATTCAACACTCAATTCAGCAGTTTCTCTTCTGCGGCCGCGTATATTCATATGGCGATGTTACTTAACAGGTGTATGTAAAATATCCATAAACTCAATGCTACGACGTTCCAGTTTATTGACCAATTCGTCAAGCATCATGGTGAGGAAGTAATAACCTAAGAAAGCGACAATGCCCACCAACAAACCTCCAGCAGAGGTGAGCATTTTCTGATACAAACCGCCCGAGATAACACCTACGGAAAGGTTATCGGAAAGAGAAATGTCATAAAAAATCTTGATTACCCCCATGATGGTACCAAGGAAACCAAACATTGGAGCAATTCGGGCAATGAGTGAAAGGTAAGTTACTTTTTTCTCCAAACGAAACGTTTCAACGCGACCAACGTTTTCAATGGCGGTTTCTATTTCAGGCATTGGGCGACCCAAACGAGATAAACCCTTTTCCACCATACGGGCTAATGGAGTGTCACTTCCTGCACAAATACTTTGAATGACTTGAATATTTCCGCTTCCAATATTGGCTCTTAGATTCTGCATCACGCGCTCATCTTCCTTGGCAAGGGATTTAAAACTTAAAAATCGTTCAATAAAAATATAAAGTGCAACAAAGGACAACAACAATTGGATGGCGATAATACCAACTCCAATCGGTCCACTGGACAATATGATGTCTACAATGCTAGTCTTGGCGACTGCCTCAGCAGCAGCGTTACTGGCTTTCTCAGCCCAAAGTAAAGTGATTAAAGGCATTTTGAATTAATTAATAGGTATTTAATTGTAATCGATAAAGTCAGTTAATTTGGTATGCCGAAACAACATATTATTTTTCATATGCAGGTGTACCAAGCACAAATGTAATCAATTGTAATAAACCATACTATTAAAAAGAAGATAAAAATTAATATTTATCAGATTGGTGGTCAATGAATTAGCAAATTTATGCACCATTACACACTTGGCCGGTAGGTAAAGCTTATGGATTTGCGTTACCTGGGATGAATTTAGATTTGTGGTGGAGATAAGGGGACTCGAACCCCTGACCCCTTGCATGCCATGCAAGTGCTCTAGCCAACTGAGCTACATCCCCGGACGAAGACAACTCCTATAGATTTTCAATCCATGGTGTTATCCTACGGTTATTTGGTGGTGCGAAAATAAAGAATTGAATCAATATTTTTTAATATCACAATGGCAGGTGTAGTTTTTAGTTAATGCTCGTTTAATTGGGCAATCAAGGGGAACCCAATTACCAGAAAATTCACGCTTTAGCATTTTTTTACTCTGATATTTTAAGAGGAATTATCTTTTGATAAAGGAAGAACCCTGTGTTCAGGTTTGTCCTCGTTAAAGTCACGAAATCTAAATATTAAATAATCTAGCAGACTGCTATTTCAAGCAAAGAATCAATTCATTTTGAAGAAAATTTCGCAAATTTGTCCTTTATTCACTTTAAATTTTATAACTATGAGTCTACAAGACAAATATCGTTCAGTACTAGATTTGGGCAAAGCTTTGAATGTTCAGAATGGAGATGTTCAGGAAGTGGATGGCGTATTAAAAATCTGGGGCACTACTCAAACTCAATATGAAAAAGATCAACTTTGGGATCAAATTAAAGAAGCCGGTGGAGATCAACCCAATGACCTCATAGCTGACATCCAAGTTGCCAACACGGACTATTATGCTCAACATACGGTTAAATCGGGTGAAAGTCTAAGCAAAATTGCAAAGCACTATTACAAAGATGCAAGTGCCTACATGAAGATATTTAATGCCAATAAGAATATTCTGAAGGATCCTGATATGATTCATCCTGGACGGGTACTTACGATTCCAAACGCATAAGCGAAAACTGTTATAATCTAACATTTAAGGCCGCACTTGAGCGGCCTTTTTTATGGATCTACATCAATGTGGATCCTTATTGACCGAAAGGTTTCTATCGACTGAATCGTTTGTACCCATTGTTTAATGAGAAGCTTAATCGCATGAAGTTGATTAGAATCTTTTTCTATTTTAATCAACAACTCTCTTACATAACTTCCTTTTATTCGTGAAATATGTGGTTCTGAGGGTCCTAACACGCGTTTGCCTAAGGATGTTTTCATTAATTTACAGAGATGGGATGAGGCCTGTTCAACCACAGGTACTTTGCGATGCAATAATTGGATCCGGATTAAGCGAACAAATGGAGGGTACACGAATTTTTTACGTTCCTCTAGTTCCTTTTCATAGAAATCCTGAGTTTTATGTTCAATGACGAACTGTATCACAGGATGATGAACCTGGTAACCCTGGATGACTACAATGCCTTGGTCTGCTCGGCGGCCTGCCCTGCCGCTCACTTGAGTCAATAATTGAAACGCGCGTTCTTGAGCCCTGAAATCCGGGTAAAATAAAATTTGGTCAGCTTGTAAAATGCCTACCATTCCAACGTGGTCAAAATCCAAACCTTTGGTGACCATCTGGGTTCCGACCAGGATATCTGCTTCCTGATCCTGAAAACTTTCAATGATTCTTTGTTGCATGTTCCTGCTTCGCGCAATTTCCAAATCCAATCGAACCAGTTTTTGTTGGGGAAACAATTCCTGCAATGACTCTTCGATTTGTTCTGTGCCGAACCCTAGTTGCTGCAAAGTATATTGACCACAATTTGGACAACTTGAAGGAACCGGACTTGTAAAACCACACAAATGACATTTCATTTTGTTTTGTTGCTTGTGCAGGGTCAACCTAATGTCGCATTGTCTGCAACTTGATTCCCAATGGCAATTGTTACATTGAAGTAAAGGACTATATCCTCGGCGGTTTCTGAATATGATTACTTGCTTTCCACGTTGAAACTGCTCTTGCATTAAAGCTACCAGTTTCTCAGAAAAGTGGCTTTTCTTTTTATCTGCAGTATGCAAAGATTTCATAGACACCGTTTCTATCTTGGGAAGTTCGCTTTCTCCAAATCGGGTGTTTAAATGCATATACTTGTATTTTCCTTCAAGGGTGTTGTAATAAGATTCCAAGGAAGGAGTTGCACTGCCCAAAATTATCTGACATTCGTGCATTTTACTCAGCACCACGGCAGCATCTCTCGCCTGATACCTGGGCGAAGGGTCATGTTGTTTATAAGATGCATCATGTTCTTCATCCACAATAATCAACCCCAATGAATGGAAGGGTAGAAAGATAGAGGAACGAGCACCAATAAAGACATTTGATGTTTTTTTTGCACTATTCCAAACGGCAAGTTTGGATTTGGGATTTAAGTCTGAATGATATTCCAAAAGTTGGTCGCCCAAATATTGCCGAAGCCTCTGAACTAACTGTGCGGTCAATGCAATTTCGGGGAGTAAATAAAGAACCTGTTTTCCTTCATTTAAAACGTCTTCAATGAGGCGAAGGTAAATCATGGTTTTTCCACTACCGGTTATTCCATGCAACAGAATGGGTTTTGAAGTTGATGGTTGATTGCGTATTTCCTGATAGATTTTTTCTTGGTCTGAGCTCAAGCTTACTTTTCGGGTTGCCAATTCCACTGCCGGATATTCGAATTTGTCTAATTGGATTTCTTCAAAGATTTCTTTTTTTATGAGGGATTGTGTGACATCAATCGGAGTACCGCTCAACTGTTGCAGGAATTTTCGTTTTATCCATCCCTTATCTTTTTGGTGTTGAAGATAAGTAATGAGGGATTTGGATTGTCTTTCAGAGCGTTGAATTTGGTTGAGGGCTTCGTTTAAAAGATTTAGATCCTGTGTCAATGCCGGATTCAATCTTATCCAGGAAATTTTTTGTACTGTCGTTGAATCATCCAGTTTTTCGATCATCGATATCCAGCGTTTTTCAAACATTTTGTACAATGTTTTCAGAACGGTTTTTTTTTGCAAGATTTCCTGTATTTCTTGCAAGCGAAGTTCTTTTCTGATATCAAGCGCTTCTAAAATTAAATACTCATCTTCTGAAGCATCCTGAGGGATCCGTTTCTCATCGATCAAAGAGTGAATAAGCGTTTCGCTATCGGGTCTTAATGCCAATGGTAATGCCGCTAAAAAGATTTCCCCCAAACTACACAGATAATAACCACTCATCCATTCCCAGAATTTCATTTGGGTCTCAGAAATCAGAGGTTCTTCGTCAATTATATTGATTATAGTCTTCGGTTTTTCCCATTGTGAATAATCCGATATTCGATAAACCAGGGCCGCATAGTGCTTTCTTTTTCCAAATTCAACCTCTACGCGCTTTCCAATAGCAATATCGCCCCTGAGAGTGGGTGGGATTTCATAAGTAAAGGTGCCATCCACCGATAATGGAAGGATGAGATCTGCAAATCGAGGCGAATTACTGTGCATAATCGGAACAGCACAAAAGTAAATCGATTATCCAAAATTACCTTTAAGTCATAATATTCATTCATCCATGCAACCCTTTTACTTAGGTCTACGTAAGGTATTTAATGGATGATTTACCTTAAATTGAGTATATTTGTTAGGATAAGACAGTATGTATATAAAAATTACTTTCGTTTTTTCTCTATGGTTATGGAATGTTTGCCTGTTTTCTCAGCCTTCAGTAGAAAATTGTAACAATTCCATTGATGATGATGGGGATGGTAAAGTTGACTTAAATGATCCGGATTGTATTTGTCGGGGTATTAAGGACACTTTATTCATTCCTTCCTCTCTCATCCCAAATCCTTCTTTTGAAGAATACACCTGCTGTCCCTCTCGCCTTGCGCAGTTGGATTGTTCAAAAAATTGGATTCAAGCTTCAGATGCCACTTCTGATTATTTCCATACCTGTGGATTTAGCCAAGATCCAATGCGCGGTAGTCCTCCACTGCCACTTCCTGCGGGAAATGGTTATGTTGGCTTTCTGGACTTGTATAACCATCCGGCTAGAAATGCAACTTATAAAGAATACGTTGGCGCTTGTTTAACCAGCCCAATGATTGCTGGAAAAGATTACACCTTAAGCTTTTGGATAGGATTTGGAAAGAGGGGAAGTTCGTATGGCCCAAGATCCTCCACCACCCTGGCTATATTTGCCAATGAGCAGTGCTCAAGATTACCTTTTGGAAACAATAATTCTTGGTTGTGCCCGACCAATTACACGGGTGGTTGGATTGAAATGGCTAAAGTTTCTGCCTCTGGTACAAATCAATGGGTAAAAGTCAACGTCAAATTGCGCCCTAATCGCAATTTGGAAACCATCGTGATTGGTCCGGAGTGTACACGTGCAGATGGTTATTACTATTATTTTATCGATGAACTGATCCTGGAAGAATCAGTCAAATTTGATTCATTAATTTTAAGTATAGCCGGTGATCCCTGTAGGGATTCCATCCGAGTCATTCCATCCACGATTGGTATTCAACGAATCCAGTACCAATGGTATAAAGATGGAATTGCTATTGCAGGAGCAACTCTTCCAGGCTATGTCATACCAAGAGGTGAGGAGGGTCGCTATGTTTTAAAAGCCATTGATGGGCAAGATTGTGAATTGAGCAATGATTTCGATTATCGACTGGATTCCAGTTTTTATTTTTTAGATACCAGTTTTTGTAACGGGAATTCTCTGCAGGTGAATGGAAACACACTGGATAGTTCAGGACAATATAAATTTACATTGCAAACAGCGTCAGGTTGTGACAGTATTATCCAAATAGATTTACATGTCCATAAACCGGTGGATCGATTGATGGATTTAAGTATCTGCGAAGGTTCATCCGTGCAACTGAATGGGAATATTTACGACTCATCTGGAGTCTATAGCTGGTGGGAAAAAGATCAACATGGGTGTGACAGTATGACTCAATTGACGTTAAAGGTGACCAATATCATTAGGACGCAGTGGGATACCGCAATTTGTTTTGGTAGTGAATTGGTTGCAGGTGGAGTGAAGTATCAAGCTGCCGGAACTTTTCAACAAGCTCATCTTTCTTCACAGGGATGTGATTCCATTCACACCATTCAACTATCCATACTGCCCGAAATCAATGTGAATCTAGATACCGATTTGTGTCAGGGAGATTCAATCCAATTTAACCAACAATTGATCACTCAAGCAGGCCAATACCGCATGACCATACCTTCGGCATCGGGTTGTGACAGTAACGTAGTCTTGGATGTATTGTTAAAACCTACCTTTCTGGTTCCATTGGATATCATCAGATGTGATAGCGATAGTTTTATGATAGGGTCAACAATTATTCACAAAACAGGTATATACAATGTACCCTTTATAAGTTCACAGGGATGTGACAGCATTATTCGCGTGGCCTATACGGCGATTCCTGCGAGCGTCCAACAAATGGATACCATTAAATGCTTCGATGAGTCGTTGGTAATAGGCGGAATAGAATATACTTCACCTGGACTATACCGCCAATATTATCAGGCATCTCATGGTTGTGACAGTATTGTTACCATCCAATTTAGTCAAACGGTTAAACCTATCCTAAACGCTACAGTGGCTCATCCAAAATGTGCCACAGATCAAAATGGTTCCATTCAACTCTTTGTTGCAGGAAATAATGGCCCTTACCAATTGCGATGGAGTGATGGTTCATTGTTGAGTAATAGAAATCAGTTACAAGCAGGAATTTACGAAGTCACGGTATCAGATGCCAATAATTGTTCGGTAAAAGCCTCATATGAAATAATACAACCACAACCTTTGCAATGGCAAATTTCAACCACCCAAGCAAATTGTAAATTTCCTTTAAATGGAACAGTATCTATTGACCAGTGGTCAGGTGGTAATGCACCCTATCAATTCATTTTAGATAATAGACCTTTAGATAGTCTGGTTACAAAAACCAACGTGAGCACAGGTACACATACATTGGAAATTAAAGATGCAAATGGATGTTCTGCGGTTAAAGTTTTTACAATTCTTGAACCACTTCAAGGTGGAGTATCCTTGCTACCAGACTCAGTTCATATCGTATTAGGAGATTCCGTGTGGGTCTCGCTTAATGTATCTAACATTGACAGCATTGCAACCATTGAATGGACAGGTCCTGGTCTGATCAACTGTCCTAAATGTTTAGAAACCTATATAATACCCGGAAAAGAGGGTGGTGTCTTTCAAGTAAAAATTACCGATCAATTTGGTTGTGAATATTTTGCTTCGATGCGCATTGATGTGGAACAAAAATTTTATGTTCCAAATGTATTTTCACCCAATGGTGACAACATTAATGACTTCTTTTATTTAATATCGGATAGTTCTGTTGACGTGATCGAGACTTTAAAAATCTTTGATCGCTGGGGAAATTTACAGTTTGAGGGAGTAAATATTCATTCAAACATTCCCGATGAAGGATGGAATGGTGAATTTAAAGGGCAAAAGTCATTGCCAGGGGTTTATGTCTATTTATTCAGTTTTAAAGATAAAGTTGGACAGCGTCACCAATTGTCAGGAGATGTTACTTTACTCAGATAATTGAATCAAAGAACGAAAAAAGCATCGACTTTTCATTAAAAATTTATGATTCTTAAAACTATCGAATGAGACTAATATCTCCATACAATTTTCTTTCTCCGGACCCTGGAATTTCAAGCAATATGGAATAAATGTACACTCCTGGATTCATTTTATCTCCATTTAACGCATTGCCGTTCCATCCAGAAAAGTCTTGAATCATTTTGTTTTCCTGGTGAAAGATTTGGTTACCCCATCGGTCGAATATTTCAAATTGTTTGATTTCAATTTGACCATTTTCAGAGAAAATTTTAAAAAGGTCATTTAGATTATCACCGTTCGGACTGAATACATTTGGCACAAAAACCTTGTTATCAGCAAATACACGCACTGTTATGTAAATGGTGAGTTGGCAGCCCTGGTCATCCGTAAGTGTGATTTGGTATTCGGTATCCTTTGACGGATTGATATCAGGTTTCAAGCATTGATTACAGCTCAATCCTTCCGAGGGTGTCCACAATATGGAGGATGGATTAAAATTTGGAACCAACTGAATTCCTCTGGATTGCCCTGGCGCAATGGTGATTTCTTTAGGATAGGTCACATCCAGCTGATTAAAATGTAGATCAACATATACAGTGGAATCGCATCCCAAATGATTGGTGATTGTATGTTTCCCACTTGTGTTGTTTTGGTTATAGACAATTCCGTTGATGGTCACCGATTCATTAACGCAGAGAGTATCCTTAAAATAAAATTGGGAAGTTGGATTAAACTTAAGTTGTACGGTTAAAATACTATCACAACCTGTTGAAGCACCTGACGGAAAAAGTTCGATGCCAGTTGGTTTGGATAGATCATAAACATGCTGATGAATAACCAATGACTTGTTTTCACAAATTAGAGTATCCAGTCTAAAATTTACATCTTTCATTAAGGAAATAGAAACCCGAACAATGCTGTCACAACCGCCATTGGCTTGTTGAAATAAAGTGTCTATACCAGATAACCTTAACTTTGAATAATACTTTCCATTAATCAATACACTATCTGATTCGCATAAAGAAGTTTGGTACGAACTGGAAATAACTTGTTTGAACGACAGCTGAATATTGAGAAGACTATCACAGCCATGTTGACTGGAAGCGTGTAAAGTTTCCTGCCCATTTGAATGGTTTCGATCATATCGGTTTCCGTTGATTTCCAAAAACTCACCTTCACATAAAGTATCCAATAATGTGTATGTAGCAGGAGAATAGAAATCAATTTGGATATTGCGAATACTATCACATCCATTGGATGCCATCTTAAACAAGGTATCCTGAAGTGTTGAGAATTTTTTGTTAAAATAAACATTGCCTATCTGTATGCTATCCGTTTCGCAAATCGTTGCGTTAAATGTATAATTTCCTGGTCTTAGTAGTTGAAGTTGAATATCCAATAAACTGTCACAAAACAGTGGGTCATTGGACAAAAGGGTATCAACTCCTGTTAATTTTCCTTCATAATACGCTTTGCCATTTACCACCAATGTATCACCGGCACAAATATTATTACGGATTAACTGAGGTGGTGGTGGATTCACAAAATTTAAATTCACCTGGATAAGGCTGTCGCAACCTGTATGTGAGCCATTGGGGAGTATGATAGAACCTGTTGGTTTTGCCAGGCTGAATACTTGTTGGTGTATTTGAATAGTTTTTGTCGAGCAAATTTGAAGGTTTAATGCACTATCCGCTATAGAGTGAAATTGAAGCTGAACGGTAACAATACTGTCGCATCCACCTACAGCTCCGTTTTTAATAACAACAGTACCATTGGTTTTCTGTATATTGAAAATTTCTTGTCCTATTTGAAGACTGTCTCCGGGGCACAATCCATTTTGGATATATGTGAACTGTTTGTCATTAACAATTTGAACAGCAAACGATTTTTCATCACCGCAATAACCCGTAGCTGTATCATAAATGTACAAAATGGTAGAGCTGAAGATGGTGTCGCCAGGGGAGTGTGACTTTCCCACTCCATTCGGATTCTCAAAATAAGCAGCTTTATTTGAAATATTTTTACCGATGATGGCTGGTAGTACATAGTAATTACAAACTTGCTGATTACCTGGTGATGAGATATCAATTTTTTGCAATACTTCAAGATTGATTAAGGCCGAATCTAACGGACAAGTAATGCCATCGCCTATTACATAGTAGACATTGAAGTTTCCTGGTCCTGACAAGTTGCCGTACCACTTTCCAAATTGTAATGCACCGCTTTGAGCAGGATCCCTAAAATTACCTCCTGAATCAGCATTTTGAAGAACCATTGTTAAATCGACTGATTCGTTTTCGCACAGAATTACGGTTGCTGGTTGTCCTGCGCTCAATTTTTTTACAACCTTTATTAACAGGTTTGCAGTATCTCCGATACAATACGAGTTTCCATGAAGTACATAACTGAAGTTAAAACTTTTTCCAGCGAGTCCATTTGAGTTTACCAAACTGTCAGATAGTGCTCCAGATTGATCAGTATCAAGGAATATACCACCTATATCGGCACCGGATAATAAATTAGATAAATTCACAAGGCTACCTTCGCAAACAGATGTTTGAAAATCATGACCGGCATTTGGTTTTTGAATTACCGTAATATGAAAACTATCAACGGTAAAGCAAGTCCCTTTTTGATCGACCAACAAAAGTGTTTGACTCTTGGTAATTGTATCACCTGGCATCCAAATGTTGCCATTCATATCTTCATAATGTGCATTGGGGGATAGGAAGTCTCCAGTCAGCAGAGGTAATATTAAGTCATTGCATACTATTGTGTCTTTCGGAAAATTAAATTGGGCGGAAGGTTGTACATGGATGACAATGCTGACCGTAATGGAATTGCAAGTCCCATCCAGCACAACAGCATACAAAGTGTCTCCGGAACCAATATAATTTCTGCCGATGACTGAACGCAACAGGCTATCACTGGCGAAAATTACGCTCTTTCCAGAACGTCCATTAATTGAATCGATCAATTGGTTTAAATCGTAATGTGCAAATCCTATCGAATCTGAGCAAAGAAATAACTCAACGCCATAAGCTGATGGTCTTTTAACCGATTCAAGGATCATGGGTATAGGAAGAGATATACAGCTATCTTTTTTTAGAATCGCATATATCGTATCTATACCATTTACAAAAACCGGTGGTATGAGGGAGTCCATAAGTGTACTATCACCATACCAACTGACCTTGATGCTGGTATCTCCTTGTTGAAGGTACCTTGAGGCTCCAATCAAATTGAATGCTGCATTTCCCATTCCGTCATCGCATGCTTTATCGCTCAACAGCAATACAGAGTTTAATTCTACCAGACTTAGGATAATGGCAACGGGATCCGAAAAACAAATGCCATCGCTGGCCACAGCGTAAAGTGTATCAGATTTTGTTTTATAAGGAGATGAAATTTGGTTGATTAAAAATTCATCTTCATAAAATTTTACACTCAGTGATGATTGATTATTGGTAATTTTTGGAATCAAATTAGTAAGGTTAAATACTGCTGTTCCATCAGCCCCGGGACATGCCTTGGCATTGGCTTCATAAGCTTTTGGTTTGGGTTGGACCGTCAGTTGAATGGCAACAGGTTTGGATTCACAGAGGCCATCGTTGATGCATGCATAGATAGTTACTGTACTGGTTTGAAACGGAGATTGAATTTCCTGGTTTTTATTGATATCCAAAAAGAATTTGACAGTCGCTGAGGCATTTCCGTTCTTAATGGTATTCTCAAGTTTGGATAAATCAAAGGTGGCAAACCCTGTTCCATCATCACATTGTCTATCATTGGTGCTTTTTGCCACAGGTAATAAACGGACTTTTAATTGAATTTGAACCAGATTGGATTTGCAATTACCATCTAAAATTCGAGCATAAATGGTTGCATTGCCTGAAAGATATGGTGAAAAAATAAGTTGTGTTCCGGCCATATCGCGATAGTATTCGACAGTTCCACCTGAGGAACCCAAAACATTGGCATCTGCATCTTCCAGGTTAAATAAGGCAAGTCCATTAGCCGTTTCACAAGCTTCGATGCTGGTTGCATTTGCCAAGGGACATTTAACATGAACAGTAATGCGTTCAGTATATATTTCCATACAACAATCCGGATCAGGTACCGGATTTGGAATCCCAACAATTTCGTAATCTTTATCACACCAGGTTTGTGGAATGGTGTAGCTAAATGGATCGATTACACTGGTAGCAGGAGTATATGAAGGCGTAGATAGTGAAGGAACGGCACAACCACTGTTTGAAATGTTTCCCCCTTCCCAAAAATCTCCATTCCCGGTTAAGGAACCAGGAACATCATACGTGGCTACGGTCGAGCAAGCGCATCCTGTGATGGTCATGACTTGAGTTCTGTTGCCTACACTGGCATCAAAATTTGAAAATGCACCAATGGTTCTGCTACAAGTACTTGCAGAAACATATATTTTGCAGCTTAGACCACAAATGGCACTGAAATCATAGTTGGTTGATGCATTTGAACTGGTAAACACGATCCAAATTGAGTTGGCAGGAAGGTTAAAATTTGCCCCTACGGAAATAGCGTTACACCCTCCAACCAAACCTGCTGGACCCGTTGTGATGGAACAACCGCCAGCCCCTATGTCGGCATTCCCAGCTCCACCCGTGTTGTTTTGGGAGGCATAATCGAAATTAAAATCTGAGGTATTCAATCCACTTCCACTCCAAATGATCAAAAACTCATTTGCAGCTTCAGTTCCGCAGGCATCGATCATAAATCCAAGTAATTGAGGGCAAATTCTGCATTTGGGGTTATTTGTGACAATGTTGGCACTACCTATTTTCACTCCCTGGCCTAAATAAGGATTGAATCCGGGGTTAATGTCTGCGTAATAATCAATTTTACCATTATTGGGTAAATCACCCCCTTGCAAATTAATGGTTATTTTATCTCCGCCACAGCGGTCACAGTCAGGGATACAATTAGGATTGGTGGTGGTTGAACTTATTTCAGGACATTGAGATTGTCCAAAAAAACTGGACAAAAGGAAAATAAACAAAATAGCAATGCGCATCCCCAGGATGATTTCGGTTTCAGTATCAAAGATAATCAGATAAAGAGATAATTACATTACCAAATTGTCAGCAAAAATGAAATCTGATGGATAGGATTGGGCTAAATTTTGAAGTGCCTTTTTTTTGGAAATGGGGAAAGTTGGACAGGGTAAAATTTCCTAATTGGACCCAAGAAGATTAACTTTTAACAAGATTTCCACTGATTTGGAGATATTGAATTGCACTGACATTCATTTGATATTGATGCTCTAACATATTTCTCAGGCTCACTTCATAAATGTTTCTGGCCTCCTTCACTTCAATGTACAACGATTCCCCTGACAAGTAATTATTTAAAATCAATTCATAATGTTCCTTTGCCAAAAGGCTGTTGTTGAGTTCCATTTGAAAAAATGTCTTATTCATGGAATACAGATCGAAGGCCTGTTTTCCCTCTCGCTCCTGGTTAAGTTTCGAGTTTTCCAAGGCTAACTTGGACTTCAATATGTTTATTTTAGCATTGGTGATTTGCGTGTTTAGTTGACTCCCATTGTATAAATTCCATTGGAGACCAAGATTTGCATTCCAACCGTGGTTTTGGTTATACAATAAAAAACCTGCCTGACTTTCGTTTTTATTAAATGTATAATTGACATTCAATGATAATTCTGGATAAACACCTGATCTTAATTCATCCAGTTCGGCGTTTAATTTTTTTTGCTCTGTTGCTAAGAATTGAAGTTCAAGATTATGCAGAAACAACTGACTTGGATTGAAAATGGAGTCAGGTATAGAAAATATCGGATCATTCTCAGTTAACTCGAAGAATGTTTGATGATGCCTACCTAAAAGTTCGTTGAGTCTATACTTCAATTGATTCAAATTGTATTTATTTTGCATCAGTTGTTTTTGCATTCTTCTCAATTCAATTTCGGCCAATAATACATCAGATTTACGCCCTAATCCAATGGCAAAACTTTTTTTAAGAATGGTTAGTTGAGAATCAGCGGATGCAACCAATTGTTCATCAAAATGTATTTGTTGTTGATCTCTTGAAATGAGGGCGAATTGATTCGATAAATCAACGATTAACTGCTGAATACTCATTTTCAAGGTATGTTGTTCCATTGCATTCAAGTATTTCATTTTATCTAAGGTGGCAAACATTCCCAGTCCATTAAAAAGCTTCCAATTCAGCAAAATGGCTCCAGAAAGTTGGTTAGAATTTGCATTTTTTTTATCCACCAGATTTCCAGTAATAAATTCCTGTTTAGTATTGGAGCTTGACTTTCCATAAGAGCCTTCTAGCTGAACAGAGGGTAACATCCCTGCCATCCCTGGATGAATTAGGTGTTCTGTCATCTCGAGCTGGTACCGGGCAATTCGAATGCCATAATTATTTTGCAATCCTATATCAATGGCTTGTTGAAGCGTAAGTTGTTCTTGTGACCATAGGACATGATTCACCATAAGCAATATCATCACAAGGCCCATTCTAACTTGCATTGGTTTGTTTTGATTTTGATAAGTATGAATATATGGCAGGAATAACATAAAGTGTAAGAATCAATGAAAACATTACTCCGCCCACAACCACAATACCCATTCCTTTGCGGCTTGCAGAACCAGCTCCCAAAGCTAGTGCGATCGGCAAAGCGCCCAAGGAAGTTGCAAGGCTGGTCATGAGGATAGGGCGCATGCGAAGCGCAGATGCATCCAATATGGCGTCCTTCAAGTCGCTACCTTTTCGCTGCAGTTGGTTGGCAAACTCCACGATAAGAATTCCATTTTTTGTGACCAGTCCAATGAGCATAATAATTCCAATTTGACTAAATATATTTAAGGATTGGTTGAATACCCAAAGGGATAATAGTGCACCGGTAATGGCTAATGGTACAGTCATCATGATAACTACTGGATCTCTAAAACTTTCGAATTGTGCCGCAAGTACCAAATAAATTAATACCAGAGCCAACAGAAATGCAAACCAAACACTGGATGAACTTTCTTCATAATCTTTGGATGCACCAGTTGTGGTTGTGGTAAAACGATCATCCAAAACTTCTTTCGCAATTCTCCTCATTTCTTCTATACCATCCTTAATGGTATACCCTTGCTGAAATCCGGCAGATACAGTGGCCGACATATAACGATTATAATGATAAAGCTGTGGAGGACTGCTGGACTCAACTAAACGTATGAGGTTTTGAAGTGCAATAGGTGTCCCATTGCGACTGGTAACATACAAATGACCTAAGTCTCCGGGAGAGTCCCTGAATTCCCGTGAAACTTGTCCAATGATCTGGTATTGCTTTCCATTAATCTGAAAATAGCCATAACGTAGACCACTGTATACCATTTGAAGTGTTCGGGCAATTTCAAAAGTGGATACATTTAAGGTATTGGCTTTATCTTTATCAATTTCAATTAAAAGTTCTGGTCTATTGAATTTTAAATCAACATCTACAGTTTGTAAGATTTTACTTTGATTGGCCTTTCCCAGGAATTTAGGCAAGACTTCTTTTAATTTCTCGAAGTTAGGAGCTTGAATCACAAATTGTACCGGAAGGCCTCCTCTGGGTCCTCCTCCACCTGTTGAAATGGTTTGTTCTTGAATTACAAAGGTTCGTGCCTCTTGAAGCGAACCAGTAATCCGTGTGAGTTGCCCGGCAATTTCTTGTTGCGAACGATTCCGTTCTTCCGGTTGAGTTAATCGCAGTCTTACAAACCCTGTATTCACCGCACCTGACCCAGTGAACCCCGGAGCAGTGACAGTGAGCAATACTTGTTTTTCTGGAATAGAATCATGAATAAGTTGAGATAACTTTTTCATAAAAAAATCGGTATATTCGTAGGATACACCTTCCGGTGCCGTAACACTTAACCTTAGCCAACTTCTATCTTCTAAAGGCGCAAGTTCTGATGGCAATTTTTTTCCAAGGTAAAGTATTGAAGCAAGGCAAATCAAGATGAGAATAAATGCAAACCACCTGAATTTCAAAAAAAACTTTAACGAACGCCTGTAAGTTTGCTCTAACGATCTGTAAAATGGTTCAGTCATTTCATAAAATCGGCTATGTGACTGATTGGAACGAATCATATGTGCATTGAGCATCGGGGTTAAGGTAAGCGATACAAAAGCAGAAATTAAGACTGCTCCGGCAAGTACAATTCCAAATTCACGAAATAAACGGCCGACGAATCCCTCCATAAAAATAACCGGGAGAAAAACTACAGCTAAGGTGAGTGAGGTGACTATTACTGCAAAGAAAATCTCACGGGTCCCTGTAAAAGCAGCCTGAAGTGGAGACATGCCTTTTTCGGCTTTTTTGAAAATATTTTCAGTCACAACAATACCATCATCCACGACCAATCCAGTGGCAAGCACTATAGCCAGTAGAGTAAGGACATTGATAGAATAATCCATCAAATACATAATAAAAAAAGCACCGATTAAGGACACTGGAATATCAATCAATGGCCTGAAGGCGACTAACCAGTCCCTAAAAAACAGGAAGATAATCAAAATGACCAAGGCAACTGCAATGATTAAGGTTTCACCGACTTCCTGAACGGACTGTTTAATAAACCGGGTATTGTCAAGTGCAATGTCGAGATGATAATCTTCTGGAACCTCTCTCTTGATTTGTTCCATCCGTTTGTAAAATTCATTCGCAATGTCTATATAGTTGGAACCAGGTTGAGGAACTACAGCGAGTCCAATCATCGGGACATTGGATTCCCGTAAAATAGATTCTTCGTTTTCTGGTCCCAGACGTGCTTCACCGATTTCATAAAAACGAATCGGTCTTCCATCAATAGTTTTTACAATCAGTTGGTTGAAATCTTCTTCAGTGACTAGTTTTCCTAAAGCTCGAATGGTGAGCTCCGTCTTATCGCCAGATATTTTTCCTGACGGGAGTTCAACATTTTCTCTTTCTAATGCAAGTTGGATATCCTGTGGACTTATCTGAAAAGCTGCCATTCTTGCAGGGTTCATCCACAACCGCATGCAGTATCTTTTTTGCCCCCATATTTGAATAGTACTTACCCCGGGAATTGTGATCAGGCGTTGAGCTAATACGTTTTCTGCATAGTCCGATAATTCAAGATGATTTCTTGAATCACTGCTAACTGTCATAGAAACTATGGCCTCAGAACTGGCATCTGCTTTACTCACTGAAGGCAAACCATCAATGTCAGAAGGTAACGAACGAACAGCCTGTGATACCTTGTCTCGGACATCATTCGCAGCATCATCCATGTCTGAACCCAAAGTAAACTCTACGCGGATATTGCTATTTCCTTGTGCACTTGAAGAAGAAATATTTTTGATTCCTGCAATTCCATTGATCGCTTTTTCAAGGGGTTCTGTGATCTGAGATTCGACAATATCTGCATTTGCACCGGCATAAGTGGTTCTCACATTAATCACCGGAGGGTCAATGGAAGGGAATTCCCTGATACCTAAAAAGCTGTACCCAATAGCTCCAAATAGAACAATCAACAAATTGACTACAATGGTAAGGACTGGCCTTTTGATGAAAATATGAGAAAAATTACTCATGCGAATTTTGAAAATTGAGTTCAACTTTCATTCCTTCTTTGAGCCGCATAATACCACTGGTAATCAAGGTATCACCTGGCTTCAGCCCAGACTGAATCGCCACATGATTTTCATTCCGGTTGCCCGTTTGAACAAGCACCTCTTTGACTACACCTTGGGAAAATGTAAATACTTTGTATCCTTTTAAAATCGGTACCAGCGTTTCATTGGGAATCAATATAGATTTATCCTCAGTCGCATGACTAAAGTAAACTCGGGCAAATCCTCCAGGCTTGTATTGATGGTTTGAATTTGGAAAACGTGCCCTCACCTTTAAACTTCTTGAATTTAACTCTATCATTGGTTCGATCGCAAAAACCTCTGCCTGTATTTCTTTAGCTTGTGCTTCAATATGCAATCTTACCTTTTGTCCAAGTTTAATTGAACTGGTTTGATTTTCAGGTATAGAAAACTCAACCAGCATGGGATCGAGTTTGACTAAGTGGGCAATGGGGTTACCGGGTTGCACAAATGCTCCTACACTCGTTTGTTTAAAACCAATCCTCCCATTAAATGGGGCACGCACAATGGTCTTCTCAATTTGCTCTTTTAATATATTGATCTCCGCTTTGAGTATGTTCCATTCATTTAAAGAACTTTCGTACTCGTCAGCGGAAAGACCATGTGAAGTGAATAATTGCTTTTTACGACTTTCTTTTTTTTCTGCAAGTTCCTCCTGAATTTGCAATTTGCGTAGCATCGCTTGCATTTCGGCATCATTTAGCTTTGCAATCCATTGACCTTTTTCAACATATCCACCCTCTGTGAGACTTAAGGCAATTATTTTTCCTGGGATTTCTGAACTGATCACGACTTGATCATCAGCGACCAGGCTTCCCGTTGCATAGAAGTCTTTTTCCTGAGTTTCTGATTGGAGCACTTGAGCCGAAACCTGCATGGGAGTTTGTTTTGGCTTTTCTGTAGTTGGAACGTCGCCAGATCGTTGGCAAGCCAAAGACAGACACATGAACACGAGTCCGAACTGTTTAAGTCTCACAATCGAAAGCATTTTGAGGATATTGATTATAAATTAACGTGGTCAAACCATGATTGTTTCCGAAGGTCTTGATTTTACCTGTTACCGTTTTGAAAACCAATCGACTGCAGCACGGATTTTCTTATCTGATAAGAGTTGGTCAAATCGGTCTCCATGAAACACTCTTTTATCCGGAGATACCCGGGAAGGAAAAAGGGTGTTGGCCCTGTCTGCCATGACGTGAGTGGTTAGTTGAAGACTGATTTCATTTGAGAAATGGATTTGCTCCTGAATTCCAGTCAGCCCCTCGTCCGTAGCCTCTCCAATAAAATAGGTGTTTAACCTTCTTTTAAAAGCAATGGCTGCAAAATTGCCGGCACCTGAAGTGATCGGACTGAGTAAAACCACAACGGGTTTGTGTGTGATAGGGTCCATTTGACGGCAACGAATATGACTTTTTTGAGTGCTGTCTTCATATACATTGCATTGACGTAAGTTCCAGTTTTTAATCACTCGGCCTGAAGCATCGATTTCTTTGACAACGGATCCTTCACCCAATAATGGACTAAGCCCGGCCAGTGTGGCAATGATGTTGCCTCCGGTACTCAGTCTTAAATCAATAATGTATGATTTTACCAAGTCGGCCGTGTACAAGATCGTTGAATCATATAAAGCCTGTGCCAATTGTCTTGCAGCATTTGTATCTTTTGCTTCAAGGGTAGGAACACGGATATAAACAATGTCTTGTAATAATTTGGTTCGAAAAATTTTATTTTTTTGCTGATGTGATAATGCCCTCATACTACTATCGGGGATCACAGCGGTCTTGTTTAATGAATGTGGAAGGATTTCCCGGTTTTTATAAAATAATTTGGCCTTGAAATCACCCACCATTTTAAAGATTTCAGAAAACACATTTAAACTGTCTTCCAATGTATTGGTTTTGCTTAATTGCGAATGGTATATGCTATCGATTTTATCCCAATTCACTTGTTGACTATAAATAGAGTTTGATTTAATGCAGTGGTATATGCTATCGACAGTTACTTGGGAGAATGTTGGTGTCGAAAGTAGAGCAAAAAAAAATCCTGATATGGTGAATAACTTCATGGATAAAGTGATTTAAGTTCAGACTTGTTTAGACCACAAAGAAAAGCCATTTTCCTGGCTTAATCAACCCTTTGTTTAAAGGTAATTTTGCAAAATAAGCCCATCATTCATGGTGACCTGGTAGCAGCCATTGGACGATTTATGATATTATACAGGATCCTAAGATCTTGTTCAATACATTGCTTTAATGAATTAATCCGTAAGTTCCGATTGCTTACAAAAGTAAAACGCTGATGAAGGGACTGAATCGCTTTCCAGAATTTATTCGGTTAAAAGTATTATTCACCATGATTGTTTGATAACCAATAGGATTTAACAAATCAGGATGACCGAATCATTTGGCAGATGGCAAATGTCGTACGAACCCGATAAAATTGTCGAGATGACAAGTGGGGGAACCTCAACATGTCTTACAAACACTTGACGAAGCTGCGTCAAACAATAACCGACTGAGGTGCAACGAAATACTGTGAATTTAAATTCTGCCTACAAATAGTTTGCAATCCGCTCAAAGGAAAACGCGAAACATCTTGAATTATCCTTTATTCGTTAAAATCATTGAGTTGAAGACAGAGCGTTTCGTACTGGATCCAATAGTCAATGAAATGTTAGAGTGGATCCTGCCTGGTCTTTGAAGTTGACGAAGTATGTATCTTTAGGCCCTTAATCCCGTTCTATGCAACATTTATCTGAACAAGAGATCATCCGTCGCAATGCATTAAAAGAAATTATGGATCTGGGTATTAATCCATATCCACCTGAAGCATTTCCCATTTCACATAAATCTACTGACATCAAGTCAAATTTTGATTTAAATCCTGACCAATTCCAAACGGTGTCAGTTGCTGGCCGTTTAATGATGGTAAGGGATATGGGAAAGGCCTGTTTTGCCGAATTACAAGATCACGCCGGGCGCATACAAGTATACATTAAACGTGATGAAATTTGTCCGGGAGAAGACAAAAAGTTATATGATCTGGTATTTAAGAAGTTTACCGATATAGGAGATATTGTGGGGGTCACGGGTTATGTTTTTCGTACTAAAGTTGGAGAGATATCTATCCATGCCTCATCTTTTCAAATGTTATCCAAATCGTTGCATCCTTTGCCAATAGTTAAAACGGATGCTGGTGGACAAATTCATGATGCTTTCACCGATCCTGAACAACGTTACCGTCAACGGTATGTTGACTTGATTGTGAATCCTCAAAACAAGGAAATTTTTATTCGGAGGACCCGATTAATTCAATTCATGCGTGACTATTTTAATCAAAAAGGTTGGCTTGAAGTAGAAACACCCGTTTTACAAAGCATCCACGGCGGTGCTGCAGCAAGACCTTTTAAAACGCATCACAACGCTTTGGATATTCCATTATTTTTAAGAATAGCCAACGAGCTTTACCTTAAAAGGTTGATTGTTGGAGGGTTTGATGGGGTTTACGAATTTGGAAAGATGTTTCGCAATGAAGGTATGGATCGAACCCATAATCCTGAATTTACCTCTATGGAAATTTACGTTGCTTATAAGGATTATTTGTGGATGATGGAAATGGTAGAAGACATGCTAGAAACCGTTGTATTTCAAGTCTGTGGAGACACTTCAGTGGAGGTTGGTGACCAAAACATATCATTCAAAAAACCTTTTAGACGTATTTCTATGTATGATGCCATTAAGGAATACAGTGGTTTCGAAGTGGAAGGAAAATCAGAGTTGGAATTGCGGGATTTTTGCAAAAGGAAAGGGATTGCATTGGAAGCATCCATGGGAATTGGAAAATTGATTGATGAAATATTCAGTGAATTGGTGGAACCTCAATTGATTCAACCAACATTTATTACTGATTATCCCATAGAAATGACACCTCTGGCCAAAAAACATCGCAGTAAAGCTGGTTTGGTTGAACGGTTTGAATTGTACGTCAATCGAAAGGAAATTGCTAATGCCTATACTGAATTAAATGATCCATTGGATCAACGTCAACGTTTCGAAGAACAAATGCAACTGGCTGCTCGGGGCGATGAGGAAGCTATGGCCATGGACGAAGATTTTTTAAAATCACTGGAGTATGGAATGCCGCCAACTTCCGGATTAGGCATTGGTATTGACAGGTTGACCATGCTCATCACCGGCCAAGAAGCCATCCAGGAAGTACTTTTGTTTCCGCAGATGAAACCACTGAAATAACAATCGTTAGTTTGGATTTTGCCCTGTAATTATGATTGGTTTGAATTATGGAATACGTGCAATAACATGAGTATTCCCAAATACAAGTTGCTCCAATTGAACATTAATTTCTGCATTGAGCGGTAAATAAAGATCAACCCTTGAACCAAATTTAATGAAGCCAAAGTCGTCCCCTTGTGTACACGGTTGACCCGGCTTGGAATAACAGCAAATCCTCCGAGCCAAAGCACCTGCAATTTGTCTCATCATGATCCTTACCCCATCTTGGCGTTCGATCACGACAGTATTACGTTCATTATCGGTGGAAGATTTGGGGTGCCAGGCTACTAAGTATAAGCCTGGATGGTATTTAGTATAGATGACTTTTCCACCAAATGGGTATCGGTTGACATGGACATTAAGGGGATTCATAAAAATACTTACCATCTTTCTTCTGTCCTTGAAAAATTCGGTTTCTTCAACCTCCTCAATAACCACTACCTTACCATCCGCAGGAGCATACACGAGATGATTGTCGATAGTAGGGATGGGTCTTGGTGGGTTACGAAAAAAATTAAATATGAGAAAAAGTAATACTCCTCCGACAATAAACATCAGCCAGAAATAAACACCTGCACAAAGTGCCAATAGAAAAATAAAGATAACCAATGATCCTATGGTCCAAATATGTCCTTCTTTGTGAATTAACTTTAGCATTAGACTTAAATTGAGAGAATAAAAATTCCAACCACCACGACATAGAAAAAACTATCAAATCGATCCAAAAACCCACCGTGGCCCGGCAATAAATCACCACTGTCTTTTATGCCAAGCAATCGTTTGATTTTTGATTCATACAAATCACCTATAGTCCCAGCAAACCAAATACTTACGCCCAGGAGAGTAATTTGAAACACTGGAAAAGATTGTTCAAATAACCACTGGTTTAAAGAAAAACCAGCCAATACTGCAGCGATCAAACCGCCTGTAGCGCCTTCAACGGTTTTTTTTGGTGAAATGCTTGGAGCCAAAGGAGTCTTACCAATCAACCTCCCTGTGAAATAGGCAAAACTGTCATTGCACCAATTTATGATAATGAGACCCAATAAAATAAATCGATTCTGTTGGAAATCAGAAATCAAGAAAACAGCAGCGATGAGACATGGGACAAGAATGTAAAAAATGCCGCATGGCCATTCGGTTGCTATTCTAAGAGGAGGATCAATCATTAAGGCACCAATGGCCATAAATAACATAATCATCAAGGCGGGTAGTAATATGAGAAGATTAAGTTCTGTAGATTGAGTATTGAAAATTTTAAGATAGTATACCCAAATGAGCATGAGGTGTAAGGTAGTCAATACAATAAAAATTACTTGTAATGCAATGATTTCCCGCTTGACCAAATGTTTAAACCATTCGAATGAGGAGCCCAATAATATGATTGACAATAACAATAACCCACTTTCTAAGCTCCATAACATACCCCCAATCATGGTGATTCCCAATAAAAGTCCGGTTATGCTTCTTTTAACCATGTGAAGTTTGATTCTTATTTTTAATGTACATGCGATGAGCAATAACCATTGCGGCAAAGGTTGAAATAACGGTTAAAAATACATTGGGAAGTTCGTTTTCTGTGTTGATTTTATCAATCTGCTTCACATCTGAAACAAAAAGGATCACAACCTGAACTCCATTGTTCATAAAATGCAACAGTATAGGATACCATAAATTATTGGTTAGAAAAAAAACATAACCCAATATTAGACCTAAAATAAACCTTGGAAAAAAACCAAGAAATTGCATGTGGACCGAGGAAAACAACACCGAAGTCAAAATCAATGCCACCCATACATTTTTTGTCAGTTGCTGTATTTGTTTTTGCATTATTCCCCGGAACACCCATTCTTCTGCCAAAGCAGGAACGAGCGCAACCACGATCAATGCAAATATAAATTCACTGACGCCTGACAAATTCAACATTTTTTGCAACAATTCATTGATCTTTTCTTCTGATGCAAAAACCCATTCAGGAAAAGGGATGAGTTGGTTTAAATATGCAGAGGTTGCTACCAATGGCATGCAACTGATGAAAAATAAAATGAAAATTCCCAAAGGTTCGAGAGACAAGTTTTGACTAAATTCTTGCTGATGATGTTTTAAAAATAATTGGTTAAATAGGAATGCAGGAAGTATCAATCCAAAAATCTGAGATATCATTTGTTGAAGCAGGAGTTGATGGGCATTCATCTCCCAAATGAGGTTTTGTGGACCTTCTGTTAAAGTGAACTCAAGTCCATATTGACGGGCTAACATAATAATTACGAAGAGCTGACTGAGCAGTATGCCTCCTAAAATAAAACCAATGAAAAAGATGAGTTGAACAAGCTTATTTTTGGACATAAATTCAATACTATGGCAACCAGATTGAGCGTAAATATCAACAAAATTGCATTAATCAGAAATGCAAGAGGGGGGAACTTGCCCAATCTATTGGAATTTGCTCAAGCTTGTGAAGGATTTGGGGCAGAAGGCATAACGGTTCACCCACGGCCAGATGAAAGGCATATTCGCTACGATGATATTCCGATACTCAAAGAGCACCTAACGACCGAATTTAATATTGAGGGTTTTCCTTCTGAAAAATTTATGGATGTGGTATTGAAGAATAGACCTGCGCAGGTAACCTTAGTTCCAGATCCTCCGGAAGTCCTTACTTCCAATACAGGTTGGGACGTTTTTAAAGAAGCTGCAATGTTGTCTGAGATCATCCCGGAATTGAAAGCCGCTGGCATCCGAGTCTCGCTTTTTATGAATCCCCAACCAGAAATGCTTGAAAAGGTTAAGGAACTCGGAGCTGATCGGATTGAGCTTTATACAGGACATTATGCACGGGAATTTGAGTTGGATCCACAAAAAGCCGTTCAACCCCATCAATTTACCGCTTTGAAAGCAGCATCTTTAAATCTGGGATTAAACGCCGGACACGATCTCAACTTAAAAAATCTTAATTATTACAATCGGCATGTTTCCAATTTGCTGGAAGTTTCCATTGGACATGCATTGGTGTGCGATGCACTCCATTATGGTATCGAAAATACCATCGGGATGTACCGGTTGGCACTTTCCAATGAATTCTAGATTCAGGGTAAGAATGCCAAAATTCCATACTTTAAAGGCTGATCATTTTCGTATAACGGATGACCCTTCCTAAAATGTTGCCAGTGAATTTCTTTCAAAAAATACCATTGAAAACCGTTACGAAAGTTGAGAAATGAGAGATTGGCATCATATTTATTAATAAAAATTTAACCAAATTGCATTGGAATTTCCATTCAATGCTATCTTTGGGGGTTAACAAAACATTTAGTAAATAAAAATTTACCAGATTATGAAGAAAGTTTTATTCCTGTTTCTGGCCTTGTTTGCTGTAGTACAGTTGGCAGAGGCTCAGAGAGTTGTGAAGGGAACCGTATCTGACAAGGACGGTAATCCAGTCATTGGCGCCAACGTGGTTGCCAAGGGTACATCTACGGGTACCATTACAGATGTAAATGGTGCTTATAATTTAAATGTTCCTGCAAATGTGGGCACCCTGGTCATTAGTTACACGGGTTACAATACCCAGGAAGTTGCATTGGGCGTTAGCAACATGGTTGATGTAACCCTGGAGGAAGGCATCCTTCTTACGGAGACCGTGGTGAGTGCTTTGGGCGTAAAACGCAATAAAAGTGACGTCGTTTATGCAAACCAATCGGTCAATTCCGAAGAATTAAACACGGTAACCAACAAAAGCGTTCTCAATGCGCTTCAAGGGAAAGTTGCCGGAGTTAAAATTGGATCTGCTTCGGGTGCTGTGGGCGCATCTACCCGCGTCGTACTGAGAGGTGAAACTTCCCTTACTCAAGGCAACAATGCCTTGATTGTTGTGGATGGAGTTCCAGTAAACAACTCCAATGCTTCCGGGGGAGGAGGTACCGGTAAATTAGGGGATCGCGATAACTACGTCGATTTCGGAAACCGGGCCAATGACATCAATCCTGATGACATTGAAGCAGTAACCGTTCTTAAAGGCCCAGCGGCTACTACTTTGTATGGTTCCAGAGGAGGCTCTGGGGTTATCCTTGTGACCACCAAAAAAGGAAGACAATCCGCAAAACCGGAAATTTCCTTTAGCACTTCTTTTAGCAGAGAGAAAGCATATCTGTTATTCCAACAACAGCAACGCTTTGGATCTGGTTATAAGAGTTGTGGAGGCTGTGGAGGTGGAATCGACATTTTTATGGGAGAGAACTTTGCCTGGGGAGCTGAATTGGATGGAAGGATTCTGCCCTGGACAGGTGCTGCAGCAGATGACCACGGTGATCTCATTCCATTAAGCAATGGCAAAATTGAACAGCTTACCAGACCTTATAGTGCTGTAGAAGACAATATCCAGAATTTCTTTGATATTGGTGAAACCAACCGCAATAACATATCCATCAAAGGTGGTTCTGATAAATACACTTACCTGGTTTCTTTTACCAACTTCAATAACAATGGTATCGTTCCTCATACCAATTTGCACAAGAACAATTTGTTGCTCAATGTTGGAGCCCAGTTTACTAAAAAACTGAGAACTGATTTTTCATTTAACTATTCAAAATTGAGTCAACGTGGAGCCACAGAAGGAGGTTATCCGTTTGGATATTCTTCTGGAACTCCTGCATATTCATTTGCTTTGCAAACACCTCCTAACATTCCATTTTTTGAACTAAGAGATTACAATTCTCCATACCATGATTTTAAAGGATTTTATGGACAATATTCCATCAACCCTTATTACATTCTCGACAATCAGGTATTGCGCAACTCTGTAGACAACGTAGTATCAAGTTTGGAAATGAATTATGCATTGACCGATCACCTGAATGTAAAAGGTAAAGTAAGCACCAACTTTTTCATCAGTACTGTGACTGAAAATGGTCCAAAGTTCGCGTATGAAAGAACTTTATCATACTCAGATGGAGAATTGAGTGACTTCAACAGTCCTAGAGAAGCATTCAGTCTTGGTTATTATAAAGAATTCGCTGGAAGAACCACCAATTTAATTTATGACCTGCAATTGCAATACAACCGCAAATTGGGTTCAGATTTCAAATTGGGAGCAGTCCTTGGATTTAATTCTATCGAAGAAAATCTACGCACAGTTGCAGGATCTACCATTGGTGGATTGGTTATCCCTGGATTTTATGATTTGACCAACTCCGTAGAAACACCAAAGTCATTCAATACAACCACCCAATATCGTTTATATGGATTCTTATTTAACTCTTCTTTAGGGTATAAGGATTATTTATTTGCTGAATATTCTGCACGTCAGGATTATTCCTCTACGCTCCCTGATGGAAAAAGAGATTTCTTTTATCAGGCCGGTGGTTTATCATTTGTACCCACCAACCGCAATGATTGGAACTTAGGTCCATTTTCATATTTGAAATTTAGAGGTAGCGTAGGTACTGCGGGTAAAGATGCTCCTTTGTACCGTTTGGAAAGTTACTATTCATTGAATCCAACCGTTTTGGATTGGGGAGAAGATTTCAGAATTTTATTCCCATTCAATGAAGTACCTGGTGCGCAAAGGCTGAACCGTATCGGAAATCCAGACCTTAAACCTGAGTTGTCTTTGACAACTGAATTTGGAGTTGATATGGGATTGTTAAACGATCGATTGACGATTGAGTATACTTACTACATTATTGATTCTAAAAACCAAATTGTGGATGTGAATATTCCTTGGTCTTCTGGTTTTGCCATTATTCCTCAAAACATTGGTAGAATGGAAAACAAGGGACATGAATTGGCCGTTCGCGTAAATGCTGTGCGCAGTGATAATTTTGATTGGAATGTGTATGGTACTTATTCCAAAAACAAAAACATCGTTAAAACCATTTTGGAGAACGACTCAGACAATGATGAATTAAATATTTACACCAGCTTGGTTCACTTTGCCGGCCATGGTTCATTAAACCTTGTTGCAGCCGAAGGGCAACCTTTCGGTACTTTCAAGGGTACTGGATATGTATACGATGATCAAGGACACATTGTAGTGGATGGAGTTGGAAATCCATTGCGCAGTCCTGAATTGTCTTATCTGGGTTCATATCAACCTGATTTTCTTTACAGCTTTGGTAGCAATTTCCGTTTTAAGAATTTTACATTCAATGTGTTGTTTGATGGCAAGGAAGGTGGATTGTTTTATTCAGGAACAAAGATCAGTACCGAATTCAACGGAACCGCTATTACCACTTTATTGAACAATCGTGAAAACTTTGTAGTGCCAAACAGTGTAGTTGAAGAGGGTGGTGCTTATAAAACCAACACTACTGAAACTACCGTTTATGCATATTACAGAGGTTTACCCGCAGGTGCATATTTGTTGGATGCTTCATTCTTGAAGTTAAGGGAGATTTCCTTGAGTTATGCTCTTCCTAAAAGGCTATATGAGGGTGCAGGTTTCTCCAATATCAGCGTAGGAATTTTTGCTAAGAACCTGAAATATTGGGTGGCTGAAGAAAACAAATTTGCTGATCCTGAAGTCGGTGGTGTGGGTGCATCTTCTGATGCAGTTGGAATTGAAACAACTACCACCCCGAGTGCAAGAAGTTTTGGCGCCGAACTGAAGTTTACATTTTAATTCGCTTAAAATTTGAAGATTATGAAAAATAAATTAATAAAATATCTGTTTTTGATGTTTGTGGTGGCGGTGTCTTTGACATCCTGTGATGACTACCTGGATATCAATTCAGATCCCAATCAATCAACATCTTCCAGAGATGACCTTCAGTTGTCTTCAGCTCAACTTTATGTGAGCGTGGCCATGGGAGATCGTATCACATACACTACCCAGCGTTGGGCACAATATTGGACCGGAGGTCCAGGGGTTTCGCTTGGTGAACAAGATCAACACTTATTGTCCTCTTCAGAGTGCAATCAGTTGTTCAATAATATGTACCGTGGGATGAGCAACCTGAAGTTCATTCTCGATAATTCAAAAGAGTCTAACTACATTGGAATTGCTAAAGTCATTATGGCTTATAATTTTGGAGTATGTGCTGACTTATTTGGAAACATTCCGGTATTGGAAGCATTGAGGGGCGATATTAACGATGGCTCAGTTTTCGCACCAAAATATGACGATGCTGCAAGCGTAGTTTATCCCGAAATTGAAAAGTTGCTAAAAGAAGCCATTCCATTGTTGGGCGATACCCACAGTAAGCATCCTGGTGCTGACGATTTAATTTATGGTGGTGACATGGCCAAATGGATAAAATTTGCCAACTCTTTGTTATTAAAAACCTACATTCGTCAAGGTGACTCTGGAAAAGACAAATTGGCAACTTTTTTCAGCGGCAATGATCAATTCATTTTGACCAATTCAGAAATGGCTGCCGTTGCTTTCCCCGGAGGTTCCACTGCTAATAATCCATTTTGGACTGAAGCTAAAAGTTCAGCCCTTGGCAATTACCTGGTGGCAACGACAACCAGCATTGATTACCTTGCCGGAACACAAGATCCCCGGATTGATTATTTCTACAACAAAGCAGGCAATGGTTTACATGTCGGTTTAAAATACGGCGATATTGAAAACCAGCCACCCACAGCTGATTTTTCAAAACCACATGGAGCCAAGTTGCCAGATGGTGGTATTATCTTCAGCCCTACTGCTCCAGTTATTTTGATGTCTGCTTGGGAGGTGAATTTGTTATTGGCCGAAGCGGTATCAAGAGCTTGGATTTCCGGGGATGCCAAAGCCTTATATGATGCTGGGGTAAAAGAGAATTTTTCCTACCTTGGAGTTCCAGCTTTGGATGCAGATACATACTTAGCAGGTAAAGGTGCTTTGGACCAGGCAAATGCCATTAAATCCATTGCCCTTCAAAAATGGGTTTGTATGACCGGACTTCAATCGGTTGAATCATGGATTGAGACCCGGCGTTTTGATAATTCTGGCAGTCCAATTTTTAGCTCTCAGGGAGGGATTTTTATTACTCCTACAAAGAATGGTTTAGGAGGCAATACATTTCCATCTATTTTACCTTATCCTGAATCTGAAGAAAGCTTGAATAAGAGTTTTCCGGGTCAGCATTCAATCACTTCAAAAGTATTTTGGGATAAATAAAAACCAATATTTATGAAAACAATGAACATTAAATTTATTCTATATCTGTTTGTCGCTTCGTTTGTCATCAGTTCCTGTGATGAATCGGAGGAAATCGCCTCTGTGCCCAAGCCGACTGCATTACCTTTTATTGCAGAGGTATTTGTTAATCCAGCGTATGTATATGGTTTTGGCGCTACCAATGTTTACAATGACATTCCCGATGTAGTCGCTATTGCAGTTGATTCAGTGGTTGGATTTTCAGGAGGTTATGGCGGAAAAACAGGATCTGATTCAGTGCAGGTAAAAAAATCTGATGTGGTTTCCTGGCCAGATACGGTTGACATCGGCGGTTATAGCATCAATTTCCAGAAGTACAACAATGCTGCCTACAAGGCTGTGGTTGGCACCAATGTGGTGATTGCGGGTATGATTCCTAATCCTGGCCCTACCGCTTTAGAGGGTACTTATAAGAGAACCTCAAATGGTTATCTTATTGAAATCAAGAAGGTGTTTAATGGAGTTTATGTAATTGATAATCCAGGAGGTGCCGGAGTACCTGCATTTCCATATCTTCTATATAATTATTCCAATGTAAGTGGAGCTGACAGTTTGTCCTTCCCTAATCAGGGAAATCCTTGTGGTGGAGGTTTGCAATTGGTGGCTCCGGCAGCACCCACAAACCTGACCAGCAAGGAATATTCAGCCAGTTATCCACCGGAAATAGCCGCTACGAGTCCATTTACGCTTAAGTGGAAAGTATTTGAATTTCCTGCTGCTACGCCAAATTCAGCTCATACAGGGGCTGCATTGTGCCAGTGGGGCTTAGCCGTAAGAACGTTTGAAAAGCAATAAAAGCATTGTCATTTATTGATGCCAATAGGCGGGGAAATAACCCCGCCTATTTTTTTTGTATAAATGGATGAATTCTTTTACCTTTGCCGTCCAAATTAACATTTGACATGCTTATTATTGATGTAAAAGAGATGGAATCCATCGACCGTGCGCTCAAAAAGTACAAGAAAAAATTTGAGCAATCGCAAACGTTGCGCCAGTTACGCAAGCGCAAACACTTTACAAAGCCATCTGTAGAAAGAAGATCTGATATTTTAAAGGCAGTATACCGTCAGGAGTACATAAGCCGAAACGCATAATACTTTTTAGTAATATTTAAAGTACAGTATATTTGTCCTTTATCTGAATGAAGGACATCATGTCGCTGCAAGCCTACCGGACTTTTCTAGAATCTGAAAAGAGATATTCTACACACACCTGTGAAGCTTATTTGCATGATTTGATGCAATTTGATCAACATTTAAAGCAAATGGATTTGGGGAAAAGCCTTGTTGAAGCCCAGCACAAACACATTCGCTCGTGGATCGCACATTTGAACTCAGAAGGTCAAGATCCAAGATCGCTACGTAGGAAAATTTCCAGTTTGAATGGATATTATAAATACCTGAAACTTCGTCACGGTTTGAAATTGAATCCTGTTTCTAAAGTTGTCAGTCCAAAGGTTAAGAAACGATTACCTCAGGTGTTAAGAAGTCAGGAATTGAGTGAATTGAGGGACCCCCATCCGGAAAACTCAGCATACAATGACGTCTTACAGTACACCATACTTCGGTGCCTCTATGAATTGGGTTTACGTCGTTCGGAATTAATCAATCTGGAAGAAGGAAGCATAGATTATTCTTTAATGCAAGTAAAGGTTGTTGGGAAAGGAAATAAACAACGCATTCTTCCTTTTGGTAGCGAACTAAAGCAATTGTTATTGCGTTATAAATTGTATAGGAATAATCTTCCGGTACATACGGGATTGCCATTTTTTATTATGGAAAATGGAAAGCCCTTGTATCCAAAAGCAGTGTATTTGATGGTCAGAAATTGGCTTAATTCGAGAACCAGTATCACTCAAAAAAGTCCGCACGTGCTGAGACATTCATTTGCTACACATTTAGCAGATTTCGGAGCGGACATCAATGCCATTAAGAGTTTATTGGGACATGCCAATCTATCTGCTACACAAATCTACATGCACAACACCATAGAGCAATTGAAGCAGGCCTACAGAAAAAGTCACCCGAAAGCGGAGTGAAAGAGGCTGGTTTGAATGAATATTGTTAAACTTTAAAATTAAGAGATGATGACACGTATTCAGTCCGTGCACTTTGATGCAGATTCCAAATTAATTCAATTCATTGAAGAACGTCTGGCAAAATTTGGGAAAACCATGGGAACGACAGCCGCAGAAGCCAATGTCGTATTGAAATTGGAGAAAAATGGTCAGGTACAAGATAAAATAGTGGAAATGATCATTCAATTACCGGGACACCCCTTGATCGCCAAGAGCTCAAAAAAATCCTTCGAAGAAGCCACCCGGGATGCTTTGGACACCTTAAAATCCCAGTGGACCAGATACAAAGAGAAAATCCAAGCTAAACATCAATGACTGGAAGTTGCCCTTAAATTTATCTTATTGGTTGCAAATCAACAAGATAGGATCAAGAGTGGGGATTAACAATTACTTGGATTTTTTTTTGAGGCTTTCTATCAAATAGTTATATCTTTGCAGTCTCTTTTTTGGAGGGTATAATCGTATGCCCTGACGAAAGTAGAAGCCAGTGTAGCTCAGTTGGTAGAGCAGCTGACTTGTAATCAGCTGGTCGGGGG
>CAZMSE010000001.1:225347-228250 GCA_964568865.1 uncultured Saprospiraceae bacterium | reverse complement strand
GTGACCTCAGAAACCATTTATGTCATCTTCAACAATGCACAAGAACTGATCCCCGACAAACTGAAGATACACCTCTGTACACAGTGCTCCGCAGTCGACGAAGCCTGCAGTTCCTTGTAAGGTACCGCCCAGCGTGCTAACATACACCACATTGGGAGAAGCCAGCAGCACTTGTCCTGAGTTGACACCATAGTGTTCTGCAATGCAGGTACGGAGTTGTTCCAATACGTCTTCCTGATGTCTTGCGGGAGTCATGGCCACCAACGTCGCTACGAGTCCACAAAAAAATAGTGCTTTCATAATATAAAAAATTAAGTGAAAAAATCAATTTTTATATCATGTTGGTTAAATAATTTACGTAGTGAGTCGCTTGATTTTATTTTGTTGATTGTTTATGTGTAGCTCATGTATTCTTTGTAATAACTTTAACGGAAGTACATTTATTCAAGTTCATTAAAAGTGCTAAAAATCACACATGCGATTAAAATTCAGTGCTTACCCTTAAGGGTTTTCACGGAGTAATGCAAAAAACACAACGCATACTAAGAAATCGATTTTACCATTTTGAGCTGATCAGACCATTTTTATACATGGCGATGCACCGCTGTCGAGCCATTGTGTGTTCAACAATGGGTTGTGGATAATCTGGTGTGTCCAATTCTGGGATCCACCGCTGGATAAACTGTTTATCGGGGTCAAATTTTTTTTGTTGCGCATCAGGAGAAAAAATTCGAAAATAGGGCGCTGCATCTGTTCCGCAACCTGCTGCCCATTGCCACCCCCCGTTGTTGCTGGCCAGGTCAAAGTCCAATAATTTTTCAGCGAAGTACGCTTCTCCCCATCTCCAGTCGATCAGCAGATGTTTTACCAAAAAGCTGGCCGTTATCATGCGCAACCGGTTATGCATGAAACCGGTTTCATTCAATTGCCGCATCCCAGCATCCACCATTGGATAACCTGTTTTCCCTTCGCACCATTTGACGAACGACTGTTCGTCATCAAGCCACTGCAAACGATTATATTCCTTTTTAAAACATAAGTGTTCAACATGGGGAAACGCCTGCAGGATCATGCTGTAAAAATCACGCCATAGTAATTCATTGAAATAAATTGAATTTACGCCAAATACGTTCCGGGCTAAATGACGAATACTCAATGTACCAAACCGAAGGTGAATCCCTAAATGGGTAGTCGCGTCCAGCAAAGGAATATCCCGCTTCAAATGATAATCTCTGACTTTGGTAAATGAAATCTTCCTTTCAGGCCACATCTGCCGACTGACTTCAAAGCCTACTTCATGTAGTGTTGGACTGCGTTCCGGAGACATGGTAAAAAACTGACCATAATGGGGTAAACAGTTCCAGGATTTTAGGGCAGGATGGTGAACACCTTCTAAAAATCCCAGCGTTTCATACACTTTATTTTTATAAGGCGTAAAGACCGTATACACGGATTGATCTGACTTGACGATTTCATTTTTTTCAAACAGCACATGGTCTTTAAAATGATGTACCTCAATCCCAAGGTCTATGCAACGTTTTGCAATTATGGTATCACGCTGAAGTGTATAGGATTCATAATCCCGGTTGTAATAAAGCGCTTTGATTTGAAATTTCTGTAAGAGTTCTTCAAAAACCATTTCCGGTGTCCCGACCCGTATCAAGAAATCCGAACCCAATGCATTGAGCTGTTGCTTCAGGAGAAGGACTTGTTCGAAAATAAAATGTACCCGCGCATCACGTCGGTCTGCAAGTTTGTCCAGAATGTTACGGTCAAAAATAAACAGAGGCACAACCTTCCGACCGCTGATGAGTGCATGATACAAGGCTGTATGATCCTCCAATCGCAGGTCCCTTCGAAACCACACCAGTGCTATCTGCATTTAGCCCTAACAATTCCATTTGCCAAGTGTTTAAATTTGGTTCACAAAAGAGCTGTAACAATCATTTACATTTGTCATAAATTCAAACAATGAAAAATCTACACCTATTCTCACTTTTAATCCTTATAGGCCTGGGATGTAAAAAAAGTGAAGGCTACGATGCTAAAGCCCTGGCAGCACTGGAACAGGCATTTGAGGCCACTCCTGCAGATTCAACCTATGACCCGCTCATTACCCGGTATCTGGAGATCATGCAAGAAAACAAGGCCGATAAAAAAATTGTCGAGGACATGTTGTTCAAAGCCGCTACGGCCAGTAAAAAGATGAACAATTGCCGCCAAATGGTGATTTTTCTCAACAACCTGATCAAAAATCATTATGAACGACAAGATACTCCTGATCACATTTTGGAGATGATCAACTGTCTTCGGCAGTCCGAAAAGAACTATGCCGCTGATATCTTATCCATTTGTTTTGGAGAAGCCTTTCCCAATCATCCAAAAAAAGTTGAGTTAATGTCCGGACTTCCCAACCAACTTCCAGCCGTGCAATACCTGGCCAACTTAGCCACTTCCATGTTTCCGGATACCGGAAACTCATACAACAAAGACGTAGCCTTTCAATTTGTCGATGCGTGTGAAGCCTATGCGTTGGTCCTCCCCCATTCGGACAAATCCGCTGAATATTTGTTCAGTGCTGCTCAGACCGCTAAGCTTTTACAGACTTACGATAAATGCATCAGTCTGTACGACTGGATCATTGAAAAGTATCCCAATCATCCTAAAGCTGAAAATTCGGCCTTCATGAAGGGATTTTTATTTGACAGTGATTTAAAAGATACCGCTGTGGCGCGTAAGTTTTATGGTGAATTTATTGCAAAATATCCCAAAAGTGAATTCGCTGATGATGCTCAGATTTTGATCCAAAATTTAGGAAAAACCGAGGAGCAGATTCTTGAAGAAATTCAGAAAAAAAATCAACAATAGAAGATGGTTGTTGGGTGATGGTTGTTAGTTGTTAG
>CAZMSE010000001.1:48686-225247 GCA_964568865.1 uncultured Saprospiraceae bacterium | reverse complement strand
TGTTAGAGGTTAGGGGTTAGATGTTAGTTGTTTAGGATTGGAGACTTGGAGGATAAATCAAATTTCTACTTACTAACGTACGTTAGGTATACACAACAGATTCTCATATTCCTAAATTCCTGCATTCCAAAATACCTAAATACCTACCTCCCCCTCCAGTAACCTCCTTTGCCAGGCATCCTTAAGAGGCTTTAGCCATGCTTTTTGAAAGCTAGCTTTATCCTGAACAAGCGTATCAAAAAACAAGGTCTCTGAATTGATTTTTCCTGATTGATAGGCCTCGTTGAGTTGAGACAGAGGCAGTACATGAACCTGGTTATCCATGATATAATACAAGATCTGACGATCCAGGAAATCCACGTCAAATTGTTGACCAAGTTTACGGATGAATTGTACAGAACCATCGATGCTACAACCACCCGGTTTATTGATCTGTTCGTTGACCATGAGAACGATGAAAACACCATGCATAAATCCACCGGTGGCCTCCACAGCTTGATGGTGGCTGCTCCAGTGCTTGGCAAAGTCATAGACGGCTTCGTGGATCTTTTCAGCTTGTGTCGGAGGAATGATTTTATTGGCTGCATAAATCCAAACCCGCGTTTGATCCGGAAAACTCATTAAATCGTTCATTTCTTCATGTTTTGCAAAACCAGTTCGGCCAGATCATAAGCCATAACTTTATCTTGTTGTTCTTTAGTTTTTAAACCATCCGAAAGCATAGTAAGACAAAAAGGACAATTACTGCCCACCGTTGCCTCCCCGGATTTGATAATCTCTTCTACGCGTGCAATATTAATGCGTTGATCTCCTGATTCTTCTTCTTTAAACATCTGTCCGCCGCCAGCTCCACAACACAAGCCGTTTTGCCGGGATCTTTTGAGTTCTCTGATATCATATTTTAAAGCTTCCAGGACTCTTCGCGGGGCTTCGTAAATTCCGTTGATTCGACCCAAATAACAAGAGTCATGGTAAGTTAATGTTGCAGTCTCTACAGACTCTGCAGGTATTATTTTCCCCTGTTGAATCAATTCATTTAAAAATTGAGTGTAATGCAGGACATCATAATCTCCACCAAGCTCAGGATATTCATTTTTGAGGGTATTAAAGCAATGTGGACAGGTACATACGATCTTCTTGACTCCGTAGGCATTCATTGTTTCAATATTCTGAACCGCTAACATTTGAAACAGAAATTCATTTCCCGCTCTTCTTGCAGGATCACCCGTGCATTTTTCTTCTTCTCCCAATATAGCATAATCGCATCCAATGGTGTTGAGTATTTCACAAAAGGCGCGTGTGACCTTTTGTGCCCGTGCATCAAAACTTCCGGCACAACCGACCCAAAATAAAACATCAGGGGTTTTTCCCTGTGCAACGGCTTCGCTCCATAATGGAATGTTCATATCATTCATTTTGTGCCCAGGCAACGCGTGAGGTGGTCATTGCCCAGACGGACTGATTGTTTTCAAGGCTGTTAAATACCGGTAACCACTCTTGTGGTCCGCCGCTGTTCATTAGGATGTCATATCTCCGCATTTCAGTAATGGGTTTGAGCGGATTGATGAGCACCGGACAAGCTTCCACGCAAGCATTACAGGTGGTACAGGCATACAATTCTTCTTTGGAAATCCTGTCAAACAAGCTCTTCCCATCAGTAATGGTAATTTGACCCTCAGGAGTCTTTTGATAAGTTTTATTCAAGGTCAACTCCTCACAGCGGTCACGAATGTCCATCATGATTTTTCTTGGACTCAATTTCTTACCTGTGAGGTTAGCCGGACAGGACGCAGTACAGCGCCCGCATTCAGTACATGAATAAGCTTGTAACAAAGTTTGCCAACTCAACTGGTGTACATCAGCTGCTCCAAAATGTCCCTGACTGTCTACCTGCTGTTGTACAGGTAATTCAAACATGCTGCGCACTTCCTGTTGAATTTCTGGGATATTTGACATTTTACCTCTAGGCCCTTGGTCAGCAAAATAACTTCCCGGAAAACTCAAAAAAATGTGCAAATGTTTGGAGTAAGGAAGGTAAATAATGAAAGCCAGTATTACGAGCACATGCAACCACCAGAAAATTCGCTCTGCTGCTACGATGAATGGACTTAAGCTGTTATCAAACAAAGGCATGGTCAATGTAGAAGAAAGCCAATACCGTCCGCCATTTGGATACGCTTCTGGTTGAATTTGTTGCAAGTGTTGATAGGCCCCATTCATCATCAAAATGCTAATGATCAAAATAATTTCACCCAATAATATCAGATTCGCATCTTTGAAAGGCCAACCTTTCAATTCGGCCAATTGGAAACGACGAAGCTTTAAAATATTTCTTCGATATAAAAATACCAACGTTGCAAAAAACGCTAACAATGAAAGTATTTCAATCGAATTGATTAATCCATTGTAAAACAAACCGAGTTTATCTGCAAAAAACCGATGAGAGCCGCTAAAACCATCAATGAGGATTTCGATGGCTTCTAACTGAGTCAACACAAAAGCCAGATAAATGAAGAAGTGAAAAAAACCAGCCACCGGTTTGGAAAACATTTTCTTTTGTCCCAGAGCAAACAGCAACATGTTTTTCCAACGCGAAGCGAAGGTTCCACTCAAAGGTTCCGCTTGGCCCAATTGAATGGCCCGTAATATCTGGACATACTTTTTCCCAGAAAACCAGATGGTAAAGAGGATGACCAGACTGAAAACCAGGGATTGTAGCATAAAGACAAAATGAAATCAGAAAAAAATAGGACTTTTGTGCTGCATAAGGGCTTAAAAGTATGATAATTCTTCATAAAGAGCAAATCAACCAAAAAATCAAACGTATCGCCCGTGAAATTTACGAAAGGCATGTGGATGACAAAGAGTTGATTCTCATAGGGATCAAAGATCAGGGTGCACTATTTACTCGCCAAATTGCATCAGAATTGGGTCAAATCAGTCCGCTGAAAGTCACTTGTGGCCACATAGAAATTGACAAATTAAATCCCTCTGGATCCTCCATTCAAATGGATATTACGGCTTCCGCATTAAAAAACAAACATCTCGTTTTGGTTGATGATGTATTGCACAGTGGTAAAACGCTATTTTATGCATTATCAGCAATAGCACAAGCACATCCAAAATCCATTGAGACGGTGGTCCTGGTTGAACGATTTCACAAACGATTTCCGGTGGAAGTAAGTTATTGTGGAATTCAATTAGCGACTACTCATAAAGACCACATTTATGTTGTATTCAATGGAACCAATGATTGGTCAGTTGAATTAAAATAACACATCACCGATCTACATCAGGACGGGTTTTCAATCCAATCTTTTAAAGCAACCATTGCTGATTCGTACCCCATCTCATAAAGTGTGTTGACTTCGTTTAGTTGGTATTTCGGAATGCTCGAAATTTTGGGGGATTCAATGATCAAATCACAAATTTTACGGTCTTGTTCTGTATTGTTGTTGACTGATAATTCCAGAACCCTGGTTAATATTTTAAACCCCGAATTAAGATTATTCACCGCGATTGGAACAATGGGTGTTAGGCTTACACCAATCAATTTCCTACATTCGTTTCTAATCAATGAAGCAGGAAGGTTGCACAAAATTCCTCCATCAAGATATAATTGTTCATGCATGGAAACCGGTTTAAACAACATGGGTACCGAGCAAGAGGCCAGTACAGCTTGAATGACGGGACCTTTGAGAAACACTTCAAGATTCCCTTTGGATATGTTACATGCTGTAATCCGAACGGGCATTTTTAGATTGGCAAAATCATCGATTTGAATATTCGATCGCAAAATTTCTTCGAGATACTGCATTCCCATCAAACCACCATTCGGAAGCTCAGCTTTAATAAATTTAAACCATTTTGTGGAAGATGCAATTTCCCGTATTTGATTGGGATTTAGTCCGCTGGCATAAAGCACTCCAATCAAAGCCCCAGCGCTGGTACCTGAAATTATTTGAGGTTGAACACCAAATTCCTCCAGTGCCTGCAAAACACCGATATGAAAAATGCCTCTTGCACCACCCCCTGAGAGACAGATTCCAACATCAAACACCGTCTACAGTTTAATAAATTTATGGAAGGTATTTTGATGCCCTTTCAAATGAATAAAATAAATCCCTGGTGCAAGAGATACCCTTAATCGATTTGTGTAAGCCGTCGAGAACAAATGATTTCCTTTGGCGTCAAGAATTTCAATCTCCTCAATAGGCTTGCTTGACGAAATAAATAATTCCTCATTGACCAGTGTTGGATAGATGTACGTTCTATCTTCAATGTCTTCGTTTACTGCACTTATCAATTCGATGTCTTTAAGGTAACGAGGCAAAATTTGGTAACCCTCCAAATAAGGACTGTTGGCATCAAATTGTGATCCTAGTCCCGTTACGTTGAACAGGCCACCAGGAGCCATGGTTCCATGTACATTTACATCATTATCTATCCTCAGGTCAAACGTTTGCAAACCATCGGTAATTTTAGTGGTAAAGCCCAATGGGTTATTGGTCCAGGTCACTGGGTCCACCAGGCTCACAGCCATTATGCGGATCAATGAAGACTCTGTTTCTTCGCCTAAGGCAGTAACTGTTTGAGGGTTCAGTAAAGTTGCCCCTGTCGAAAGCAATAAAATGGTATCCGCATTGATTTGGGCCAATCCATTGAATTGCGTCAACAAACCCTTAACACTAATGACATCCGATTCATTAACTGTATAAGCTTTATTGCCCGTGCTCACAAAAACCCCAAGTCCTTCACCTGAAGGGTCAATGATGGTAAATTGTAAGCCCGCAGGTCGCAAATTGACGCCATACACGGTACCTTCAACAGAAAATCGTTTGTCAATTGAATCCAAAATGCCATTTTGGTTATAGCTTCGTAGAGCGCCTATACTGGCATCTGGATAATTTACATCGCGTACTTTTACCCGGATTGTTCCTGACATACCGCTACTGGCATGAGGATCGCATTGGTAAGTATAATTACCTTCTTTTTTGAATTGATGTATGAAAGACCAGTTAGCGGGTAATGGTGAACCACTCAAAAATGATTCTGGGTTTGCCGGAAAAGTCACTTGTGAACCGTTGACATTATGAGTTCCCTTCATATTGAGCCATTCGATTTGATCGCCAACGTATATTTCCAGATGATTTGGATTAAACATGAAATCAGTTACCTGAATTGTATGTTCTGCGCACATTACCTGATTTTGTTTACCCGGAGAAGCGAATACAATCTTCCCATTGATTTCGGTGTTTGTTGAAGAATTTGATGATCTCCAATAGGCTTGAAGTGAATTGTCGGCTGTAGGTCGGCACAGTTCCAGACTAGCTCCATTTCCACTGGCCAATGCGTTCCACGCACTGTAATAATGCACACTATCTACCAGCGATCCCTGAGCATTTAATAAACTAATTACCTCATCCGTATTTCGCAATCCACCGCTGATCCATTTCAGTGCTTTGACACCAAAAACCGAATCCATTTTAAGACTGTCTACCGAAAGCACAATAAAACTACCTGGTTGAATTAGTGTATCCGGAAACGTGTAAACCACTGCATCAGGAATTGAATAATTCAATAAATTGATGGCGGTATTTCCGGAATTATAAAATTCAATATATTCCAAATAATCCGTACCCGATTCAGGTGGGTTGTACATGATTTCATTGATGATGATTTGAGCTTTTAAGTTAAAGGTCATCAAGCATGCAATAAACACTGTCAAAGATGAATGTCTCATAAATATTTTTTTCAAAGATAAAAAACTCACAGATAAACAAAAAGCCATGCCCCTTCCAGAGCATGGCTTTTATTTTCAATTGGTTAGATTAAAAAATATAGCGTATGCCAAGACGGCATTTCCAACGCGAACTAGCGTCCAATATATCTAAACTCGCTTTTCCACTTTCAGATCCTCCGCGATAGGTAAAAGTGGGTTTGCTCACTTTATTGGCATTATTAGGATCTGCCACTAGTTTTTCAAAAGTGTAAAGCTGGTAATTATTAAAATCATTTCCAGGAACCGTATACCTTACGCCCCACTCAGCATTGAGCAAATTGGCCAGGTTGATGATGTCTGCTGAAATCTGAAAAGTGTGGCTTTTGCCTCCCAGTTGAAGACTAAAATCCTGTTTAATGGACAAATCAAGGTAAGAAGTATAAGGCATCCAGTTGCTATTCTTTTCAGCATACTTGCCTCTATTTTTGCTTAAATAATCATCTGATTCAATAAACGCATTTAGTTTTGTCCATTGCTCTGCAGCAGTAACGGTAACATTATTGGATGTGTAATCCACCAGGCTAATGTCGCCTGCATCTTTCGGAATGTATATCAGACTTCGATTTCTTCCAGTGCTTCCCACTTCGTTGTTGACATTTTGCCCATTGGTACCTCCAATCACAAAAGAGTATGGACTTCCGGTAACACCTTCGTAAAACAAGCTGATGGTGGTAGCAAAATTCTTTGAGCCAAACCAATTAAACCGGTAGCTCAAACTTGAAATCAGCCTTTGTCCGGTAGCAAAATCAGAACGGCCAAAGCTTGGATTATTTCTTCCGTCCACACTAATTTGTCCTCTCCATTGAGATGAGTTTTGAGAAGAAGTGGCATCCATCAATGAATTGGCATCGCCATAGGTATATGCAATCATTGCATTTAATCCAAAACTAAAATTCTTGGCCAGCGAGGCCGTAAGGCTTAAGGCATCTCCCTCGTCCGTATTTGAAGCTACATACACAGCGCTATAGGTTGACTCGATAGATTTTCTTGGAAAGTACAATCGATTATCACCCGCCCCTGTCCAACGGAATGCACCTGCTGTATCACTGTTGATTTGGGTATATACCACATTGTTGATAATCTTGGTATAAACACCTTCTAGGGATAAATTATACCCCATGGGCAATTTAAAGTCAACCCCTAAATTTCCTTTAAGCACTTGAGGATATTTAAAATCCTTTACAAACAAATCATATTGTCCGGAAGGAATTTTGAAATTTGGATTTTCGTATTGCGTATGGACATCGTCATTGAATTTCGCACCTCCTGGAATATCGGATTGCGTAACACGTCCCAGTGTCAAACCATTATTGGTATAAATGGAACCTGGCCAAACAAAAGGAATACGGCTGGTAAACAAACCAATACCACCGCGAATAACCGTTTTGCGATTTTCTTTTACATCATATGTAAAACCAAGACGTGGGGAAAACATCAATTGACCATCTGGTGCTGATCCACTTTCCACTTCGCTCCCCAAGGCATATTTAGCTGCGATCTTTGGCAATGCAGTATTATTAAAAAAAGTATCAACCGCTGGATCGGTTGTCATTATGGGCATATCCACACGCAATCCTGCGGTCAGGTTAAACTTCTTATTGATTTCCCACTCATCCTGAACGTATAGCCCCAATTGCATAGCTTTAAAAACGCCTGCAGCCTGTGAGCCATCTCCGGTTAAATCATCAACCAGGGAATAGCTCCTGACATAAGAACGAGCAGGTAAATCATTTAAAAAGGCATTGAGAGAATCATAAGTATAGGTACCAAAATTTTGTCCGATAAACAAATTGTACATATCATAAAACTCGTTGTGTGTACCGATGGTAAATGTATGAGCTCCTTGATAAATTTTGAAATTATCAGTTAGGGTAATGATGTCCTGATCCAATTTGTTTGCATTGGAAAATTCCTCCGACCCAAAACGGATAGAATTGTTTCCGCCGTCGTTGATAATTACATAAGGTAAATCACCTCCAATAGGATCGCGATCATCCCTGACGGTGGTATAACCCAGAATCAAATTATTCGAATATTTGTTTTTAAATCTACTGTTGAGTTCAAGTGCCGTACTATTCGTTACAGAAGGAAAATAAAATCCAGTATTTTCGAAGTTGATTCGGGTGGTAGATCCGGCTGTTCGGTCCGTTTGTTCAGCTTTGGTATAACTATGACGCAACGTCAGGCGATTGTTTTCGTTTAGATTATAATCCAATTTTCCAAACAATTTTAAGCCTTCCAATTTATCGGAAGTACTGGCAAAACCTCCCGGATCATAATTGTATTTACTGATCAAGACATTTCGCAAATTTTCCAATCCAGCCTGTTTAGTATTGCCACCATAAATGGCCACATCAAAAGGTGATGGAGTCTCATCATCTTGCACCTCAACGTTCGCGAAGAAAAATAATTTATCTTTTTGCAAAGGACCACCAATGGACGCGCCGAAAGTAGATTCTGTATATGGTTTTAGTTCAGTGCTGGCCAATTTAAAACGGTCAGTGTAAGTCTTGTTTGATTTCCCAGCAAGGCTTTCGTTTTGGGTAAAATAATAAGCAGTACCTTTCCATGTGTTGGTACCCGATTTAGTTACTGCATTGATACCCCCTCCGGCAAAACCACCATAGGATACATCATAAGGAGAAAGAACTATTTGCAATTGGTCAATGATGTCAATGGAAAAAGGACTGATACCCGTTAATCCCCCGTTGGTACCAGAAGATGCAAGACCATATACATCATTATTGACAGCTCCATCAATGTATATGGCATTGTAGCGATTGTTCATTCCTGCAAAGGTGATTCCCTCTGAATAAAAGGATGCCTGAGGGGTCAGTTTGATGTAATCATCAATGTCTCTGCGGATGGTAGGCATTCTTTCAATGTTTTCAGTTGAAATCTGTGTTCCGGTTCCTGAAATTTCACCGACATTACCCACTTTTGCAGTGACTTCCACCGCACTTAATTCAGTGGCAGATTCTTCCAATACAAAATTTAAACGCTTGTTTTCTCCTAATTCGAAATACACATTTTCAATTGTTTTTGTTGCAAAACCCACATACGTTACTTTTATCGTATAAGGTCCTCCAACACGCATATTGGGAATGTTGTACCTGCCATCTTCCCGACTGGTCACTGCATAGGCAGTTCCGGAAGGATTGTGAACAGCGTAAATGGATGCAGCAATCAGCATCTCATTTTTATTGTCGCTTACGTTCCCTTGCAACTGCGCAGTGGTTACGCCCTGTGCAAAGCTTAAGGTTTGAAAGGCTAGGAAACCCATCAACACCAGTAAAAAATTCAATTTGACTTTTAGATTCATAACGTTGTTTTTAATTTGGGTCTTAGGAAAACAAAGTTATGAACAATGTATTTTAGATATATTAAATAATTATAAATTATTAATTTTTATATATCTGATTGATTGTGTATGAGTTACACCACTCTTTTCTGTAAAAATACTTCGGCCATCATACATCGCACACTTCCTCCACCCACTTTTTCGATGGTTGGAATTGGGACCACAATGCATTCAGTAAAAGATTTAAGTTTGCTTATTTGCTCTGGTTTTAATGACGAATAGGCTTGTTCCGACATAATTAAAACCGGCTGGCCCTCAGACGAAATCAATGACAACATATTGCCGGCAAAATGCTCCATTTGATGAAAGTCAATTTCGATAATGGTTTTACCGTACTTTATACAAGCTTGGGTAAGTGCATCCCTTTCGGATGGATTTACAGATTCCATGCAAATGACAACAAAATCTTTTCCCATAGCCATCATGACATTGGTATGGTAGATTGGAAATCCGTTTCTGTCAGAAGCATGAAAATAATGAATCTTGAATCCACTGAGCATTCCAAAAGTATCCAATGCCCTAACATCTGTTCGTGGACTGATGCAAGCAAAAGCTAACATATGTTCTCGATCAAACACCATGGAACCCGTGCCTTCCAGGTATTTTCGATCACTTTCGAGTACTTCCAGACTGTACCTTTTGTTGACTTCAAAGTCACGTTCCAGTTGATTCAAAACATCCTCTCTGCGTTCAAGTCTGCGGTTAGGAGCAAACATGGGGTAAGTAAAAACATATCCACCCTCATGGGTTGAAAACCAATTATTTGGAAAAATTGCATCGGGTAGAATCAATTCTTTTGTGTCATTCACAACATATACATCAATACCTTGTGCCCGCAGCAACGTCACCATGTTATCAAATTCTTTCAACGCAAATTCCTGTGCATCAACCTCATCGGGAAGCTGCTGAAATTTATTGCTTGACGCTGTCTCAGGATTGAATCCAAAATGTGCAGGTCTGATCATTAAAACAGTTTGCGTCAAAGCCTTCATCTGTTAAAGATTATGTGTATTTTATTTGTGTGAAAGGGCTTCAGTTTTTAATTTATGGCTTAACTCATCCCCCAAATAATTTCTAATAAAAAAGTGCAACAAATATAAGAGTGGGGTCAGTACTATAGCCATAAATAACTTGTAAATGTAATTCACGGTTCCTATCGCCAGTACTGTTTTTAAAGGCCAATTGGCACCAAAATAAAATGCAATAAACAAAACGATGTAGCTATCAAACAATTGCGAAACAACCGTAGACCCTGTAGCTCTCAACCAAATTCTTTTGTCGCCTGTCCATGACCGAATATACTTAAACAGTGTAGCATCCAATACCTGAGCGACCAGGAACGCTACAAGAGAAGCAATGATGATTCGGAGACCTTGTCCAAACACCAAAGCATACGCCGTATTGTAATTGCTAACTTCAGCTCCCAAAGCTGCTCGTTCTGCAGAGTCCTTTGCATACTCAAGGTGAGCCTGTATCCAAAAATCTGCAGGTACGAGATGGATAGCCACATAAATCATTAAGAAAGCATAGGCGATCATGCCAACCGCCAAGTAGGATAATCGGATGACCCCTTTCTTACCGTAATATTCATTGATTACATCTGTTAAAATAAATATTACAGGCCACAATAAAACTCCAGCGGTTAATTGAAAACTCAGACCTGATTGTCCAAATAGGTTAAAGGAAAAAGGGGTTATCCCCAATGTCTTTTCTAAACTAAATATTTTAACTCCAATGAATTCAGCAACAATGGCATTGGTGATAAAAACTGCAGAAAGAACAACAAAAAGCAAATTTGCTTTGTTTTTTAAGGTTTTTTCCATCTGCTTTAAACAAATAGGCCGCTATTAAGTTTAGTTTGGGTTATTGTATAGGATGGCCAAGTTTGGAATCGACTTACGAACCGGAAAATTAACCACCACCAGGGAAATTATCGTTGGAATAGATTTGGGAACTACCAACAGTCTGATTGCTTATGTGCATGATGAGAAACCCGTTGTCATACCCATCGGAGAATCGGGTAATGGGATATTGCCATCTGCAATTTTTTTTAACGAAACCGGAGAAGTAATCATTGGGCAGCAAGGTAAAGCGAAACGCAATACACATCCCAGTCATAGCATCTATTCGGTAAAAAGGTTGATGGGTAGAAAATTCAGTGATCTCGCAGAAAAAGGCATCCATATTCCTTACCAGGTGTTTGAACATCCTGGATCTGGATTGATCAATGTCATGGTAAATGATAAAGTTTACTCCCCTGTTGAGTTATCATCACTCATCTTAAAAGAGATCAAAGCAGAAGCCGAGTTTATTCTGAAGCAACCCATCCTTAAGGCTGTTATCACAGTGCCGGCATATTTTAACGATGCACAACGTCAGGCTACCCGTGTAGCCGGCGAGTTGGCTGGTTTTGAAGTACTTCGGATCATCAACGAACCAACCGCAGCCAGCATGGCCTACGGACTTGGACAGCAAAAGGATGATCCTAAAAACATCATGGTATATGATCTTGGTGGCGGAACTTTTGATGTATCCGTTTTACACATTGAAAATGGGATTTTTGAAGTCTTAGCAACTCATGGTGATAATCTTTTAGGGGGAGACGATATAGATGTTGCCATTGCAAAATATTGGCAAGAATTGTTCGGTGTAGATTCCTCCCATGTCTCATTTCAAGCTCTTATTCCACTTGCAGAACGGGCGAAAATCCATTTATGCAATGAATCTGATTTTAATGCCCAATATGAAGGAATTAATTTTTCGCTAAGCACGGAAATCCTGAATCAACTGGCGATGCCATTTGTCCAGAAGACCTTGCAGGCTTGTCGTCAGGCACTCAAGGACAGTAAACTTTCCATCACTGAATTGGATGAAATCGTTTTAGTGGGAGGTTCTTCCAGGCTAAACCTGGTGAAATCTCAATTAATCCATGCATTTAAACTTCCGGTCAATGACTTTTTGAATCCCGATGAGGTGGTTGCTCTTGGAGCCGCAGTCCAGGCTGATATTCTGGCTGGAAACCGAAAAGATTACCTTCTTTTAGATGTTACTCCCCTGAGTATGGGCATTGAGACCCTGGGTGGACTGATGGATACGATCATTCCAAGAAATTCTAAGATCCCTTTGCAACTGGCAAAAAACTACACCACATCAAAAGACGGGCAACAAAACATACGCATCAGCATTTACCAGGGTGAACGCGAATTGGTAAAGGATAATATTTTATTGGGTGAGTTTATTTTATCCGGAATTGTTGCCATGCCGGCCGGATTACCTCGGTTGGAAGTAAACTTTTCGATAGATGTTGACGGAATTTTATCGGTGACCGCTAAAGAATTGAGAAGCAACAAAGTACAATATATCGAAATTAAAACCCCATTTAAAATTGACCAGGATGAAGTGATCAAAAGGTTAAAAGATTCTGTTACACTGGCAGGACAGGATATGGAAGAAAAAAAGCTGATTGAAGCGCGAAATGAAGCCCACTATATCCTCAACAATGCTCATAAATTTTTAACCCAAAATATCAATTTGCTTACAGCGAATGAGCATGACGTATTGCTGACAGAGATTCAATCGCTACAAAATTGTTTATCTACTACCATTGAAGCTGAATTGCTTGCCACAGCTATTGAATCATTTAATCATGCGACGACTCCACTTGCACAAAGAATAATGGACTTGCAAATTCAGAAATCTCTATCAGGATCTTCGATTGAAAGGCTATCTTAGCGCCATGAAAAAAACCAAGCTACATTCTTTGGAAGATTTAGCCATGGTTTATTCCACTCACCCTGAAGCCAATAGTTCCAGGACACCAGAAGAAGCATCTTCAAGCATAAAGAAATCTCAGGTGGTAAGGATTCAACTTCAGCGCTTAAAAGGAGGAAAGTTGGCCACTCAAATCAAAGGTCTGGAAGAACCTGAGGGTATTCTTGATGACATTTGTAAACAATTAAAACAGAAATGTGGTGTCGGGGGTTCTGCTAAAAATTCTGAAATCATCCTTCAAGGTGATCAAGTCAATAAGGTAATAGCTTTTTTAATTCAATTGGGCTATACCAATACGAAACGTAGTGGTGGTTGAAAAGCAGTTTCTTCATATGAACATCACACGAAATTTCAATTATATTTTAACGAGCATTGTGGTAGTACTAATGACCATTGTGGTCTTTAAAAGGTTTATTATTACCCAAAAAGATCCTGAAAAAGGAATCTTTAATGCTTTCGTTTACCTTTCATATTTGCAAACACCAAGCGCTTCCCCGGAATATCATCATCAGTTTTTGTCTTCATTTCAGCAATCTAAAAAAATAGTTGAAACCCTTCAGGGATTTGGTGATTTACCTCATTGGAAATCATTAGGTCCACATGATATTGGTGGAAGAAGTCTGAGTCTTTTTATTCATCCTTTGGACACACAGGAAATTTGGATGGGATCGGCCGGATCTGGTTTATGGTTTTCAAAAACAGGCGGAGTAGGCTCAGAAGCTTGGATAAACGTTCCAACTGGATTTCCTGTGCAATCTGTTGCTTCGATTGCAGGCCACCCTTTCAATCCTCGCGTATTGTATATCGGAACGGGTGAAAATTACACTACCGAAATTACGGGATCTGGCATTCATACAAGAACCCTACGAGGCAGTCGTGGAATCGGGATGTTGAAAAGTGAAGATAAGGGTCGCACCTGGATGCCCATGTTGGATTATTTGGAACATCCCGGGCTTTGCATTTGGAAAATTATTGTACACCCTTGGCATCCTGACACTTTATATGTTTCAGGCAATATGGGGATATTAAAATCTACAGATGGAGGTAACTCATGGGATGCCGTTATGGATACCTGCCTGGCAATGGATTTGCTGATGGATCCTGAAGATCCAGAAACTTTATATACCGGAGTCGGTGGTTATGGATCACAACTCACTGCACTTTTTAAAACTCAAAACGGTGGAAGAACCTGGCGGAAAATAGAAAGCCCAACTGGAGATAAACTACAGGGTCGAATCATGTTGGCTCTTTCACCTGCTAACCCCAACAAAGTCGTTGCAGCATTCAGCGATGACTTTCAAACGAAAGGAATTTTATGGACCATTGATAAATTTGAAAACTACAAATATTTTGTTCCAACAAAAGATGTTTGTGCACACCAGGGTTGGTATTCAAAATCTCTTCATTTAAAATCTGACGATCCGCAAAAACTCTTGATGGGAGGAGTGGATCTATATTATGACTCCACCGGTACAGGTAACAAACTCCTCAATTTGGTTTACCGAAAGATTAAAATTCATGCAGATTTTCACGACGTAATTTCTAATCCAAAAGACCCTAACAAAATTTATATGGCAACAGATGGGGGCGTGTTCCGGAGCAATGATTTTGCAAACAGTTTTGCAAGTTGCAATGGAGGATACCTCAGTACACAGTTTTATACCGGATCTCTTTCACCAAATCAAAATGTTATGATGGGTGGTCTGCAAGACAATAAAACTGCCTACTTTTCGGATAACAACTGGAGTTTAATTCATTTTGGAGATGGAACCTACAATGCATTTCACCCGCTGGAAGACAGTACCTTAATCGTCAGCAGTCAATTTCAAAATTTATACATTAGCCAGGATTTAGGACAAAGTTGGACTCAGCAAATTCCACCCAATGAAAAAGCCGCATTTGTATCTCCCTTTTGCATTCATCCTTTAGATCCCAATTTGATGTACTCAGGGGGTGACAAACTGTGGCACAGTGATCAAAGCGGTAGAACCTGGAGGCAAATACCTATACATCATGAAAGTAGTTTTATCACTTGCCTGGCAACCAGTCGATTTAAAAAGGATTATGTCGTAGCTGGCATTTACAATCCAACGACAAGAACAGGCACCATCCTGCCTATGACAAATTTTGGAAACCAAAAGCTAAGCAGTGGTAGCAATTTTGAACATCAGTTCATTCGACAGTTAGTGGAACATCCTTTGATTGAAGGCAGTTATTATGCCGCCATTTCCTCTAATCAACAAACTGGTTTTGCAGTCAGTAAGGATTATGGAATCACTTGGGAATATCCGAATAATCAATCACTACCTCCTGTGCCTTGTCATTGTATATGGATAGATCCTAGCAAGTCTGGGACCATTTATCTTGGCTGTGATCTCGGATTATACATAAGTTTTGACGGGGGTTCGAATTGGGAAGCTTATAATTTACATCCTTTCGATGTTGTTGCTGTATACGATTTAAAGTACAATCCTTCCACCGACAGAATCATTGCATTCACTCATGGTCACGGTTGTTTTGAAATAAAACGTGTTGAACAAAACATTACAACTGATCACTCCAGAGTCAAAGAGGATTGTCCATACCGCCTGGTACATCAAAACAGAATTATTGGGCATCTTTGCATTGGAAATCCCAAACATTTACGGATCTTCAATCTCAATGGACAAGAAATAAAAACTAGAATTGAAAACTATTCCATTCACATTTTACACAACAACCCCGGTTTGATACTGGTACAGGAAATGCTATCCAAACCTGTTCACAAGTTTGTCTTGTTGTAATGTTTAATCAAAACCATAAAGCGCTCTTTACTTTGAATGTCTTTTACAATCTCGCAGTCGTAGATTGTTTCTTGTTTACATAGTTCGTAAAGCTCTTGCGAATGGTACTCATTGATTTCAAAGTACATTCGGCCACCCGCGTGTAAATGCTCTTTTCCAAACTCCATTAATTTTTTATAAAAAATCAAAGGATCGTCTCCTGGAACAAACAATGCCGCATGTGGTTCATAGCGCAACACAGATTCATCCATAAGGGGTATTTCCTTTTTGCTGATGTAAGGAGGATTGCTTACCACCACATTAAACTTATCAAGTGTATCCCAGGAGTCCTTTAAAAAATCCATTTCAATAATCTCCAAATTGAGTTGTAAATGGTCCATGTTATCCAGCATGCAAGCAATGGATGCATGATCATTATCTATCGCAACCACCCTCCAATCCTTATGCCTTGATTTTAAATAGAAACCAATGCAACCAGAACCAGCTCCAAGATCCAATACGCTCAGATTATTTTCGTGACGACAATCGCGATCTATCATGACGGCCAATTCTTCGGTTTCAGGCCTTGGGATCAAGACCTTATGATTAAGTAAAAGATCCAAATGCACAAATGGCGCCGACCCACTGATGTATTGAATTGGCTTCTTAACCAACAGTTGCTCTATCCAGTCCTCCCACCAGCTGGTTGTCTGAATACTGGCCAAATCCTGTCGAAGGGGAACAGTGGAATGTTGTGCATGGCGTAGAAAATAGTTAACTATATTATTGATTTCCTGGGGGTTGTATAAGTTGTTCAACTTGCTCTCCAGCAATTGGCACAGTTCTTGTTTAAGCATTTATATATTATAAAAATATTTAATATGATGGCCTTATTCCAAACTCAGCATTTCTCCTTCGCGTCATTCGGCAAATTTACCATTTGTTTATGCGTAGGTTTCAGCATTTCTGCAATGGCTCAACAAACTGACCCATTTCAAATCATAGAAATGGCTAAAATGGAATCGCCTGTCAACAAAAAATTGTTTTCAAAATTAGAAGGGAATAATACTGTTGCTTTAACGCAAACTGATACGGTTTTAATCAATTCCAAAATTCAAAGAAGTCTTCTCCAACATTTCAATACCTTAGTTGAAATACCTCTACCCTTTCAACCTAAGAATGAAACATACTACTTCACGGAGTTCGATTTTTTTTCACCCGATTATCAGGTGAATTTAATTGGTCATGATGAAGTGGTACGCGTTTTTCCAAAGAAAGGAACTTATTTAAAAGGTAGCACTCTTGATGGCCATGGTATGGCTACAATGAGTCTATTTGAAACGGCTATATACGGCAACATATCCTCTCCTAATGGAGGCTGGAAAAGTATCCTTCCTTTAGATGGTGAATCCTCAGGAGCCATAAAGTGTATAGTTACTGAAGAAGATCCTTTAAAAGTTTTTCAAGGCAAAGAAGCTTGCAGCACTGATGATTTTCGTGATTATATAGGCAATGAAATCACTATTGCTGGAAGACTGGGAGATAATTGCAAAATTGTTGAAATTTCCATTAACGTAGACTATGATCTTTATATCAAATTTAATAAAAATGTGCAATCGATCAGTAATTACGTTACAGGATTATTCAATAATGTGCATAGTTTATATAAACGCGAAGGGATCAACATTTCCATTGCACAACTCAATATTCATAGCTCAGAAGATCAACTTACTCACATCAACGCCAGTGCAGATCTGGAAACATTCCGGAAGAAAAATCCAAATACCAATAAGACGGTTCGCTTGCTGTTAAGCGGATATTCAAAAAACGGTACAGCACCGTTGGGAGGAATCGCTTATATCAATACAGTATGTTTGTCCTCCTACTCCTATGCATATGCTAACGTAAATGGTACATTTGAGCAAATCCCTTCATACAGTTGGGATGTATTTGTAGTTACGCATGAATTAGGCCACATATTTGGAAGCCGACATACGCATGCTTGCGTTTGGGGACCCAAAAAAAATCAAGCCATTGATCATTGTCAAACCCTAGAAGGTTCATGTCCTTCCCCGGGTTTGCCTTTGAAAGGTACCATGATGAGTTATTGTTATCAAACCGGTAAGCCAGGCATAGACTTAAATTTGGGCTTCGGAAAGGAACCAGGAGACTTGATTCGTGCAACTCTTCAAAATTCATCTTGCCTAAAGTCATACTCTCCAGAAGGAAAAGCGTTAAATCAGAACAATACCGTTTTAACGGCTAATGTTGAATGTTTTGATGGCATTTACACACATTACTATTTTGACAACAACACCATTGATGGTGCGGATGATGTTTTACTGCTTAGCATCATGAAAGACACTCAAAAAATTGGTTCAATCATGGATTCCAGTTTAACCATAAAGCAAATCACGACATTGCAATATGCCACCGGATACCCAACCGATGTAAATTCAACTGCATTGCCTAATGGAACTTCGTTTTCTTCTGGAAATAAGTTTTGGGTAATTAATTCAAAATTCAAACCGGTATCTCCTCTCAACATCCAGTACCTGATCACAGCAAAAGACATTTCAGATTTAAAGGGCACAGCCAATCAGATAGATACCTCAACCATACAATGGGTACAAATGACAAATAAATCCAACATTGACCCACGTACTCAATGGCAAAATGCCGATGCATCCAATACGACATTCTTCACAAAAGGTAATTTTCCAACTCAAAACCAGTACAGCTTTACAAAATTTTCTAATGAAAATTACTTAATAGAACTTAAGACATCACAACTTGCTTCAATGGGTTTTGGCCTATTAAAATCGCAATCCTCCTTTGTAAACTTTAAAAGTGTAAAAGGACAAAGTGAAAATCAACTAACTCAGTTTATCCTTGAAACCAGTCATGAGTCAGGCTGCAAACGCCTCATTATAGAAAAGTTAAACGCAAGTAATACCTATGATTCCATAACTCAAGTAACAGCTAATGGTAATATAGCTTCACTTTACCCAGTGCAATATGCTAAAGCCTTCAGTGCCGAAGATATCTTCAGAGTCCGTGCCGTTTCCAATCAAGGTCAACAACAGTATTCTCAAAATTTCTCCGTAACGGTGGTTACTTTACCGGTGGATCAGACCATCTACTTATACCCCAACCCAGTCACCTCTGGTCGGCTAAATTTTGAATACAATCATTCCGGTCCAAATGAAAAAATTACGGTTCGCATTTCAGATACTTATGGTAAAATCTTAAGGACATATTCCCTAAATGCCCAAGCAGGAAATAATAAATATACGGTGAGTACATATGGCTTGAAAAGCGGGCTTCATCAACTAACGATCGTTACTAAGACCATTACTTTGAAATCGAATTTTACCATAGGTCAGTAATTTATGATAGATAGATTTATTACACTTTGTTATAAAGAATACCATGATCGGGATGAGTTAAGCATTCAACAAAAAAAAGTGGTACAAAGTGCAGCAGAAGCTTGTGCTACTGCTTATTCTCCTTATTCTCAGTTTCCGGTAGGATCTGCCCTTTTGCTACAAGATGGAACGTTAATTCATGGGTCCAACCAAGAAAATGCTTCTTATCCTTGTGGTATCTGTGCAGAAAGAAATGCTTTATTTCACTACGGTTCGTTAACGTCTCGTATCCCCATCCAAAAAATTGCGGTAGTAGTCGCCCAGGGGTCCAAAAGTGGTGCTTTACCCGCTGCACCTTGTGGACTTTGCAGACAGGTAATGGCTGAATTTGAAACCAGAAATGAAGGTCCTATAGAAGTCATTCTTGCCCAGGAAGGTAGCGTAATTTTGATCTTTGAAAGTTGCCAAGCCCTTTTACCACATTGGTTTAGTCCATCACAGTTATTGAACGTTCGTTAGCTTATTCCAAACTAAGCTTGCGCAAAGCCATTTCATAATCTTCAGGGGTATCAATTCCAATTGCACTTTCAGCGATTTTGCAGGTGATAATTTTTTCACCTCCTTGCAACCAGCGGAGTTGTTCTAGTTTCTCCAGCGATTCCAAAGGTGATTCCGGCCATTGAGTGATTCTCATTAAACACTCGCGTTTAAAAACATACAATCCGATATGTCTAAATACGGAATGGTGAGGAATCTGCCCGGGGTGGTCACGCCAAATGGGTATCATGGCCCTGCTGAAGCATAATGCGTGACCATTACTATCCAATACCACTTTAACCGCATTAATATTGGAATAAGTCTTTTGATCTGTTACAGGAGTAACCAATGTACCAATGTTTGCAGACCTTTCACAACAAGTTTTTACCAATTCATCGATGTCACCTGGCTGAATAAAAGGTTCATCGCCTTGGACGTTCACCAAAAAATCATATCCCTCCAATTGACCTGCTGTTTCGGCAATTCTATCTGTTCCGCTATTGTGTTCTTTTTGACTCAAGAAAGCTTCACCACCCCAGGAATGGACATGTTGGATAATATCGTCATGATCAGCAACGACTGCCACGCGATGGATGGTATTACATTTTTTTACCTGATCATACACGGTCTGAAGTATGCTACGATTTCCTAAGGGCATTAACAATTTACCCGGAAAACGACTTGCCTGTAAACGTGCAGGAATCAAAGCACAAACCTTAATGGGGGGATTAATCATATTATAAAATTATTTAATATATTTGTATCTCAAAATAAGATACTATGAAGCTTATCAGCCATATTAGCCCCTGTCTCCTGTCAATACTCCTTAGTTTGAACCTGGTATCCTATATGCCACTTGCTGCTCAGTCCATTGATCTTACGGGCAGCTCTTCAAATCCTGGCCAAATGGCTTTTCGGTACAAAGTTCGTAAATCAGAGTCGCTTTTTAATCTTACCAAAACTTTTCAATGCCTACCTTCAGATTTGTACCTGCATAATTCTCAAGCCCCTGTTACCAAGTTGTTGGAGGGTGATGTTATATCCATTTACTATCGGGCAAATTTATTGCGCGAAGACTCCGTACCGTTTTCACTTCCGGTATATTATATCGTTCAACCAAAAGATAACCTATTTGCTTTAATCAATCGGAAACTAAAGGTATCCAAAACTCATTTACTGCGATTTAATCCAACACTTAAAAATGGACTCATCTCCGGCGCAGCATTAAAATTGGGATTTATCCATTTTGTATCGCCCTATAAAGAGAAAGGAGATCCTCATTTAAACATTTCGCCAGCCAATGACCCACAAGCAATTGAGGAGGCTGAAAGCAATTACACGAAGTCGGGCCGAGGCTTGGTCTTTGTAGAACGGGGTAACCTGGGTATTGGCCGTTATTTTGTATTGCATGCTACAGCAAAAATGGATTCTTGGATGGAGATCAAAAATCCGGTAAATGGAAGAAAGCTATTGGCAAAAGTCATCGGACGGATTCCTCCCATTTATCCATCCAGTGTTCAGCTGGTGGTTTCGACCAGTGTAGCTGCACAACTCGGGGTCCCAGATGACCGATTTTACGCTATCTTTGCCTTTGACTAATGCTTATGCCGGAGTCCCTAGGTCCATCCTTGCATGAACTGGCCAACTTCTTTGAAAGCATTGCGTCATTCCCAATTTTGGATAGATAATTTTTGACTTTCATAAGATGAAATATTTTAACAATCTACTGGAGACTATTGGGCATACGCCCTTGGTAAAGTTAAATAAATCAATACAAGGTATACCTGCTAAGGTATTTGCTAAGGTTGAGACGTTTAACCCAGGACATTCGATAAAAGACCGTATGGCGGTCAAAATGGTCAATGATGCTGAAACTTCTGGTAAACTAAAACCGGGTGGTACCATTATTGAGTGCACCAGTGGAAACACCGGCATGGGTCTTGCTTTGGTGAGTTGCGTCCGAGGATACAAATGCATTTTCACCACCTCTGACAAGCAATCCAAGGAAAAAATCGATATGCTAAAAGCCATGGGTGCTGAAGTGATCGTCTGCCCTACAAACGTGGCTCCAGAGGATCCCAGGTCTTATTATTCTGTAGCACGAAAATTAAGCGAGGAAATACCCAATTCATTTTGGTGCAACCAATACGACAATATTTCAAATACAACGGCACATTACGAAACGACCGGACCTGAAATCTGGGACCAAACCGATGGAAAAATCACCCATTTAGTCGTGGGGGTTGGAACTGGTGGGACCATTAGCGGAACGTCAAAATTTTTAAAGGAACAGAATCCATCATTAAAGGTTTGGGGAATTGATACTTATGGTTCGGTATTTAAAAAATACAAAGAAACCGGCATTTTTGATGAAAAGGAAATTTACCCATACATCACAGAAGGTATTGGTGAAGATATCCTTCCTAAAAATGTCAATTTTGATCTGATTGATTTATTTGAAAAAGTTTCTGACAAAGACGGAGCATTGGCTGCGCGAAGATTGGCCAGAGAAGAAGGGCTGTTGCTAGGTTATTCAGCCGGTTCAGCATTAGCTGGATTGCACCAGCTAAAAGATCGTCTCACTGAATCAGATGTTGTGGTGTTAATTTTTCATGATCATGGAAGCCGCTACATCGGTAAGATTTACAACGATGATTGGATGATGGAACGTGGATTTCTCCAAAAGGAAAAAACAATTATGGATTTACTCCGCTCCAAGGCTGATAAAACTTTTTATTCGATACCTCCAAGTGAAACCGTGAGAAATGTATTAAGCATCATGAAGCGCCATGACATATCTCAGTTGCCCGTTTTAAGAAATGATGAAATCATCGGTACTGTGTCCGAGAACGCTGTATTAAGTTTTATTTTGGAAAATCCGCTAAACCATCCTGATAAAGAAGTGGCTCTAATTATGACCGAACCCATGCCTTTCTTGAAAAAGGAAACTTCACTCAATACACTCAATCGTTACTTTTCTGAAAAGTGTCCGGGTGTCATTACCAAAGATGAAAATGAGCATTATAATGTCATCACCAAATATGACATTATCCGGGCAATTTAATCCGTTTGGCCAGGAGATATCGATGCGTATACATTTTATTCTCCAGATGATAAATTCCGTGTACGTCAATAGCATCTAAGCGTACCGTTCCACTGGCATGTAAAATATAACCATCTTTCCATGCAATGCCCACGTGATTCACTTTAGATTGTTGATTATTGCTAAAAAATACTAAATCACCTTGTTGCCATTGACCAAATAATACCTCTTCACCCATAAGTGCCTGATCTTTTGCATCACGTGGCAATGAAATTCCCAGAAGACGTGCATATAATTGTGAAAGTCCAGAACAATCGATACCCCAAATGGAACGACCTCCCCATAAATAAGGTGCTCCTAAAAAGACCTTGTACAAAGTCTTCAATACCTCGGCTTGAGACATGCGTTCATCCAACATTTCTCCTTCCAGCAATTCACCCCACGACGGTTGCCAAAAAGCTCCAAATGGAATGTATATACGAAGATTTGCTTTTTGTACATACGCCAATGAACTACAGACTACCTTTTGTTTCTCCAAATCATTTGCAGGGAAAAAATAATGTGCATGGTTCTCAATCCAACCGAAATATTGGTCATGCAAAGATTGGATATAGAGCCAATGATCTCTTTGATCGACGATGGTAATGGTTTCTCCGAAAATTAATTGATTCACCATTTCCGATCGGTGATCAGGAATTTTACGCACTGCAAGAATAGGAACCCCCAGTGGCAGTTGAAGACTTTCAGCGGGAATTGTCAAATGATTATCTTTGCAGCGAAGTTACAACATTCACCATGTCCAAATCGATACTTTACAGTTTGTTGTTTTGTTATGTGTTCAGTTTGCACGTTGATGCCCAGGATGTTGTATTTACTCAATTCAATTCTGTCAATTTATTTTACAATCCATCCTTAACCGGTTCTTTTCCAGGTAACTATAAAATTAGTGCCATTTATCGCAATCAATGGATTGGTTTGCAAGATCAACCATTAACACAATTTATTGTATCTGGCGAAATCAAGTTCCATCTGGGCTATGAAAGTTCCTACAAGGATTTTATCGGTGCGGGATTATACTTTCATACTGACCGTGCATTAGTGTTTGACTGGAATAACAATGAAATGGGACTTCAATTTGCCTATCATAAAATACTGGATAAAACCAAAAGAAGTTTTATCGCTGGCGGTTTTGGCTTTGGTTTGAGGCAACGTTCAGTAAATTATGACCGGTTATATTTTGAAGATCAATACAATGGTTTGGATGCTTACGATCGATTAACCCGCGAGTTACTTCCACAAAATATCCATGCGGCCCCGATCATCCAGGTTGGAATTCAGTTCAACACCAATTTATCTAAATTTACTTTTATTCAACTTGGTCTATCTGGCAAACATTTGTTCAATACAGAATATAGTTTCTACAACAATCTTGATAATCCCGATTACATTGGCATCAGGCAAAATACGGCTTTTAAAAGCATAAGCTTTATCGGCCAAATGGTACATCGTTATGATGCCTTTAATGAAATTTCACCTCGCGTTTTAATACAATTTCAAGGACCTCACGGAATAATATTACCGGGCATTTCTTACAGGAAGGCGTTTTTGCAAAATAATCAATCGGCAGTTCATTTTGGCTTATCCACCCGTATGGTCAGAAGTAATCAATCATTTTCATTTTCAGACATTGGATTGCAAACCGGTTTTGAATGGCAGAATTTTTTATTGGGAATTCAATACGATGTTGGCATTCGGGACGCCAGCCGTTATTCTTCGACTTCCCATTCATTTGAAATCAGTCTAAGGCTTATGGGAGCTTATGACAATGAGTTTCAGTTTGCACCTAAATTTTAATTGTAAGCAATGTCATTATTGTGTCAGAAGGCTTGAAATCGTGTGATTTCAAGACCAAATGCATCTAAGCTGACGGCCTTTCTTGGATGATTGGTAAGTATGGCCATTTTGCCAACATTAAGGTCTTTTAAGATTTGTGATCCAATTCCGATTTCACGCTGCTCGTGCTCAGTAAGTTGAGCTTCTTGAGAATAAACTAATCCAGAAAACCGAAAATTGGGTTCGTTAATTCTCGACCGGTTGGTTATCAGTAAAAGTACTGCCTGATCATACGTTTCCATAGCTTGTATAGCCTTATGAATTTGACTTTGGCCTGAATGCAAAAGTAAATCCAGCAATTCAACAAATGCGTCGGTGTATTGTACTCTGACCAGGCATTCTTTCTTTGGATCAATATTGCCTTTAAAAAAAGCCATATGGACATCTGCAGTATTGGTTTGTTGATATTGTACCAATTTGTAAGATTGATTTCCTAATCGACAATCAAGAGTTCTTTCAACCTTAATTAATCTTTCACTTCTGAGTCGGTATTCAATCAGGTCGTGAATTGAAATCATTTTGATTCCCAGCGCTTGAGCTTTATCATATAATTGGGGTAATCTGGCCATTGATCCATCATCGTTCAGGATTTCAATCAATGCTCCAGCTGGCGACATACCCGACAGCTTAGCAAGATCAATTGCAGCTTCAGTATGTCCGGCCCTTTGCAAAACCCCCCCGGGATTTGCCCTTAAAGGAAAAATGTGACCCGGTCTTGCAAAATCGTTTTTTTCAAACTTAGAGTTGGCTAAAGCTTTAAGTGTCAGGCAACGGTCATGTGCTGAAATCCCCGTTGTACATCCATGTCCATTTAAATCAACGGAAACAGTAAATGCCGTTTCGTGCAAGGAGGTATTGTTTCTTACCATCAAGGGTAAATTCAAATCATCCGCTCTGCTTTCTTCTAGAGGTGCACACAATAAACCACGTCCATGAAAAGCCATAAAGTTCACTAATTCAGGGGTAATGGTTTCAGCGGCACATATAAAATCGCCTTCATTTTCTCGGTCTTCGTTATCCACCACTATCAGTAGTTTGCCTTCGCGATAATCCTGAATGGCTTCTTCAATGGTATTAAACCTAATCAATGGGTTTGTATTCTTTTCGGTGGTTGCCATGTGCCTTTTTGTATACCCTGCAAATATCTTAATAAGCCCATCAAAACCGCAAGATTCATCAAAAGAAAATACCTCCAGGATCTTAAACACTGAACTTTAATATTGATCAAACCCAACAACCAATCCACCCCAGGGAATATCAATATCATAATCGTCATTACACAAGCGACCCATTCAAAAACGGCCATCTGCTTGATCACACCAATTGCAATTAACATTAATAAGATGAGTCCCCAAAAAGGTACCAGCCATCGCATCACCTTGTGAGATATGAAAGCAAAAGCCAAATGAAAATTCATTTCAAAAATTTTCGGTAGAAACATTCTCATATTTTGAAAATTACCGGCAGCTATTCTCTTTTTCCGTTTAAATTCCTCAAGAATGTTATCGGGTATGTCTTCATAACAGATCGCCATGGGTTGTGTAATGCTAAGGCCACCTTTAATCATGGCTTGCATAGTAATGTAAAAATCATCCACCAATAAACCCGGTGGAAGTTGGCAGGCATAACTGGCACGCACTGCATAACAACCTCCAAATGCACCCATGGAAACACCCCATAAGTAACCTTCCATAAATTTTAACCTGCTTTCCAATTGAATGTAGTTCTTTTCTGTACCCGCTACCCCATAAACATTTGAAGACCGCTGCAATATCCTCGAATCAATCACTGCTATCCTTGCATCAGAAAATCCTTTTACCAATTCTTCAAGTGTCGTAGGTTTTAGGTAAATATTTGCATCGGTATACACCAGTATGTGATCCGACGGTGAAACATGTTCAGTCAATGCTAGGCTTGTCAACGCATTAATAACACTAGCCTTGCCCGCCCTCTCAGGAAAAATTTTCAATACTATCCGATGATCTGTTTGTGCAATCTTATGCAATATCTCATTTGAGCGATCGGTAGAACCATCACTTCCAATATAAATTTTCATTTGGTTTTTGGGAAAATGACTCTTCAGCAAAGTCACTATTTTTTCATGGATCACTGCTTCTTCATTGTAAACAGCAATGATGCATGACAGAAATGGTTGAAGCTGGTCATTTTGACTTGCACAAACTTTAGGTTTTCGCAAATAATAAATCAACCCGACAAGAGATGGGTAAATTAGGTAAGGATAGAGAATGAGTATTACATTCATTAACACCAGGCTAACCATTACCTCCATTGCTGCAATGATCTTCTAATGTTTATGAGAAAGCAATACTTTCTTGTACGTATTGTGCAATTTTAAACCAAGTTTTTGGCTATCAAAATGATTTTGTACAAATTTTTGGGCACGGTCACCAATTTTAGGCAATTGATGAGGGTTTTCCGTACAGTATTGTATACTTTGCATAAAATCTTCCACAGAATTGGCAATGATAACTTCTTGCATATGCTTTGCAGGAATTCCTTCCATCCCTATTGAAGTGGTAATGACTACTCTACCCAAAGACATTGCTTCCAAAATTTTGATCCGGATTCCGGACCCTGCAAAAATGGGCACTACCATTACCGGATAGTCTAGCATAAACTTTGCTGCATCTGCGACATCGCCATGATACATGACGGATTCTGAAGGATAAAGTTTTAAGTCATGGGGTGCATTTCGACCAGCGAAATGAAATCGTAAGGTGGGAAACTTTTGTTGAGCTTGGGGCCAGACATTTTTCAAAAACCACCTTACCGCTTCTGCATTGGGTAACCAGTCCAATGATCCTATAAAAGATAAGCTTAAAGGCTTATTATCCGTTAGGGGGAGCAATTTATTGGTGGAGACTTCAACACCCACAGGGCTAGCAAAACAACCGTTTTTATAACCCAATGATCTAAATTGAACTAAATCTCTTTGGGTGATCGCTACGAGAAAATCATAGTCATTGAGTATCTCTAACTCATATTTTTTGAGTTTCTTACTCAGATGGTTGAGGTATAACTTTTTGGGTAAAAATGAAACCTGATCAGCAATCCGCATCCAAATTTCGTGCTCAATGTTATGTGCTCTCAAAACCACAAGAGCATTGCTGTGTTTCTTGATATCTTTTAAAAACGGCGCTAAGTATAAGGTCTCGAGTTGGATGATGTCAAATTCATTTTGGCGAAGCAAAAGAATCAATTTTTCCCGAAAATGCTCGCTGACAAATCTGCTGATGTGATAAGACTCACTGCTAAAGAGGTTCTTAAATGCATCTATCCATTTAATTCGATTATCAACTGTAACACAATCGATGCTCTTATAATAAGATAAGGCTTCTGGTTTATCAGTCCCCAATTCTACGTAATGCCGGGTGGTATTCATGGCCAATAAACTCACTTCACAACCTGCATTATGAAGCGATTTACTCATTTGCAAGATGGCTATGGACTCCCCATCTTTAGTAGGAAATGGAAATTTTTTACAAATTTGGAGGATTTTCATGCTTTGCTACTGGCAGCAGCCATAAGAAGGGCCAAAATTAAGGAATAATCTAGTTTTTTCTGTGTAAAGAAACTGTAAAACATATAATACAACATCTCAAGACTTGCCCACTTTTTAGAATAACCAGGTTTGGTGATCTGTCACTTCAAAATTTATCGATTGGGGAGTCATCATTATTCGGTCCTTCTTTAAGTTCCTTTCCGCTACGTCACTTTATACAGAAAATAGAATCAACTACGCGAATGCCATCATATGACTTACTGTTAATCATAACTGCCATTCATACATTTTTATTATGTACAGGATAGATTACATTTGTACTTTCAATGAACGGATTTTCGGCCCCTTTTCTAATATGTATATAGTTAATTGTCATAACATTACAAAGAAGTACGGAAACTTAACCGTTTTAAGGGGGGTTGACTTGCAAGTTCGCGATGGACAATTTATAAGCATTCTGGGTGCTTCCGGAGCGGGTAAAAGCACTTTACTCAACATTATTGGAACTTTAGATCAGGCAGATTCGGGAGATCTGGAATTATTTGGCATTCCAGTCAATAGGATGAGCCGAAAGGATCTCTGTCAAATTCGAAATGATAAAATTGGTTTTATTTTTCAATTTCACCACTTGCTCCCAGAATTTACCGCTTTAGAAAACACCGCAATGCCTGCTTACATTGCTAATCTGCCCTTCACTGAGGCAAATCAACGAGCGAAAACATTACTCGATCGTTTAGGGTTAAGTGCTCGCATGCATCATAAACCAGGAGAATTGTCTGGAGGAGAGCAACAACGCGTTGCATTGGCCAGAGCCCTGGTGAATCAACCAAAATTACTTCTGGCGGACGAACCAACAGGAAATCTTGATCAAACAAATGCCCAACAAGTCTTAGAATTAATTCTAGAATTGAGAAAAGAAAGCGGCATGACGACTCTATTAATCACTCACGATCATTCGGTAGCTCAACTTGCAGACCTCCGGATCCGAATGCAGGATGGAAAAATTATTCAACATGATTAGCGTTCATTCAAAGATTTTTGCCATGCTCACCTTAGTGGTTTGCATCAGTTGTCAGGAAAACTCAAAATTACCCGTTATTGGGTATCAAGAAATTATCGATGGAAAAACATCCTTTGCCAAGATTCCTGATTTTATTTATCAAAACCAAAATGGAGACAGTATTTCCACAAGTTTTTTAAAGGGTAAAATGCACATTGCTAATTTTTTCTTTACCTCTTGCCCAACCATATGTCCAAAGACGATGAGAAGCATGAAGGATCTAGCTGAAACTTTCGGTCCAGATACCTCACTTCAGTTTATTTGCTTTAGCATTGATTACAGAAAGGACAGTGTACCTCGGCTTAAAGAATATTTTAGCAAACTTCAAATTCAACAACCGAATTTTCACCTTTTGATGATGCCAAATAAAGATGAATTAAAACGTGTCCCCCAAAAATATCTTAGCATTGCTTCCGAAGATTCCAGTGCAGCTGGAGGTTTTGACCACAGTGGCTGGTTGTTGTTGGTCGATCCGGATCTCCATATTCGTTCATATTGTCTTGGAACCGACTCAAAAGATGTTGAACGATTTAAAAAGGACATTCAAAACTTAAAAAATGAATTGCATTAATCGCTTTGCGATATTGTACTGTTTCATCTTTCTCCTCTCTTGTCAATTATCCCCAGAGCCCTTTAAAGAAGGCGAGCAATTGTACCGAAATAATTGCTTATCCTGCCATGGTGAACGGCTTCAAGGTTTGGGTCAACTTTATCCGTCGCTTACAGATGAATTAAAATTAAAAACGCTTCGAAAAGATATGCCATGCTTGATTCAATATGGCAGACTAAACTCCCTTGATTCTTCCAACAAAAACCTGATTCAAAATATTATGCCTTCTTTTAGACACCTTGACGCGGTAGAAATAACCAACCTTCTGAATTATTTAAATCACTATTCCTGGAAGGGTCATGAATTTCAATTAAAAGATATTGAACGTCAATTAAAGGACTGTCTGGATGCTTCAAAAATGAAAAGCAGCTACCAATGATGGAAGAATTCGCAATTGATTAATCCTTCTATTTTCAATTACATTATAGTAAAAAATGTTTTTTCGATCATAGGCATTGGTCACTGCAGCCGTTATGTCCAGATGCACATTCTTGCTGAGGTTAAACTGGCGTTTCAAGGATAGATCTAACCGATGATAGTAAGGTAATCTTCCAGAATTGATTTGATCAGAATAAATTACGCCAATTGGAGCGTTCTCGAGACCAATAATGGTTTCAAGGCCTTTAGGAAATTTATTATCTTCAAAGAAACCTTGAATCTTGGTAAAGGCAAATCCACTTCCAAGATTCCAACGCAATCCGGCTTGCCATAATTTACGATTTCCAAATTTGTAATCCAAAACAAAATTTACATTGTGACGTCGGTCAAATAAAGCTGGAAACTTTTGATTTCCGTCATTGCGGTTTACATAACCTAAACTGTATCCTAACCAAACGCTCCAGTTCACCCAATTGGCCTTAACAAATACATCCAAACCATAAGCTTCACCGGTCTCTTTGGTATAATTGGATTCGGCAATAGTTCTTTTATTACGATTTAAGGTATAAAGGGCATTAAAGTCTTTGTAATACGTTTCAATATTTAAATCTACATTTTCATTGAAATCATATTCAAATCCAAATACACCATGGTTCGCTTTAATCAAATCTTCGCTGGTGATAAAACCTACAAACAAATTGACAATATCGCGCTCACTAACTGAACTCATCAAACTTTGGGTATATACTCCTCCGGCAGCTTTAATACGAAAATCATCCGTCACATTGTATTTCAGCCCTAAACGAGGTTCAAGTACTGATTTATGCAGAGATGCATAATACTGAAGTCGGATACTTGGATCCATGACAAACTTGTTGAATACTTTACGAAATTTTAAATATCCAGCCAGCTCAGTATTGTTTTCCTGAATATCAATATCAATCTTACGGAAGTTAGTAAAATTGAAATCAGTCGTGTTGGCATTGAATTCAATTCCATAGCGGATCTCAGAGCTTCTCCCAAAATAAGTAAAATCAAAATTAGCCTGAAGACCTTTCAGTTCGCTGGTTCGTGGATCTTCTGAATTTTCGTCCAACTCGATCGCGTATTTTGAATAAGCAATATTTCCGGATACAATCAAGCTCGAATTATTGGGAATGATTTTAAAATTTGTTCCAATTCCCAGATTATCCCAGTTCAATCTGGCTAAACCTTCAAAATTTACTTTGTCATTGAAATTAAATCCAAATAAATTGATAAAACTTCCATTGCTTGAGATGGAACTCAATTTTCCATAAAAATCAGAAAATTCAAAAGGTAAGTTTTCAGCATTCTGATCCAATGCATATTGATACAGGGATTTTGAAGTTTCGTGAATAATCGACTTTTTAGCCGTTACCAAATAAGAAATACTCCCTTTGCTCTCCTCACTAAATTTACTGATAGGGCCTTCAATCAATAGCTTCCCCATAAATGGACTTGCCGATACCAGCCCTGAGGTTCTCGTTTTATTCCCTTCTCTGGTTTTAATATCTACAATGGCTGAAATTCTACCCCCATATTCTGCAGGAAATCCACCCGTTAATACTTCAACAGAACGGATGGCTTCTGTTTCAAAAACGCTGAACAAACCAATACTATGAAATGGATTGAAAATGGTCATACCATCCAATAATATTCTGTTTTGCACGGGTGATCCTCCTCGGATATAAATTTGACCACCCTGATCACCGGTACTCACAACACCGGGGATGATTTGCAGATATTGTGCAATATCTGCTTCTCCCCCTGTGGAGGGCAAAGCTTTAATTTCTTTAGGCGTTACGGTCAGTGTTGAAATTTTTACTTCGGTGCGTGCTTGTTGCTTTTTACCAGAAACACTTACTTCTCCTAATAAAGTTGCAGATTCAGTCAAATAGAGTTGTTTATTGATGATTTGATTGCCCCGAATGGTCATAGGAATTCGAAGAGTATCAAAACCAAGATAAGAAACCAATAATTGATATTCACCTGCTGAAATACCAGCGATATTAAAAAATCCACGATCATCAGAAACATCACCCAATTTGGTCCCTTCCAGAAAAACCGTAGCAAATGAAAGAGGTTCACCCGTCACTTTATTATAGACATTCCCCCGAATGGATGCATTTTGTGCAAAGGATATGGCATTTATCCCGAAGATAGCACAGGCCAGTAAAAAGTTCTTCATCTTTGTTTGGATAAGCTGAGCAAAAGTAAGGCAAGAAAATTAGTAATTAACAAAAACCTGGTACATACATAAACGAAACAGAATACCATATGTTAATGTAAAACACTAAAATCCATGAACATTAACCACGGTATACGTTTTACTTCGAGAAAGCCCATATTGCACAATGATCGCATATTTAACAGGCTGTTAAACTTATTCCAGGACATGTTTTTGGCAACTTCGGGTGATTTGTCAGCAAGTTTTAGTTGGTTAACTGAATTGGACAGGCGATTTCGGATTTTTCCTGAAAATTACCGCTTACCTGATTTCATCCGAGAATTGATTGAAAAAGGTTACATAAAAGAGGAAAAACACAAGCAAAATTCCCATATCAAAACAGGTAAGCTTGAGAAAGCGATACGCATCAACGCATTTCATTCCCTCTTTGGCAAAATGAGCCGTTCTAAGTCTGGAAAACATTCAACCTCCATTCAAGGCAAAGGTGACGACCTGAATCTTGGTTTGAAACCTTACGAATTTGGAGATTCGACTTCCCTGATTGCACCGGCAGAAACCATTTACAATGCCATGGTCAGGTCAGGTTCTCTTCTGGATGGAATCGAAGAAAATGATCTCTTACTGTTTGATACCCATCAGCAGTCCAATTGCTGTACTGTATTATTGGTGGATATTTCACATTCCATGATATTGTACGGAGAAGATCGCATTACACCTGCAAAAAAAGTAGCTCTCGCTTTAACACAAATGATCAGGCAATACTATCCTAAAGATCAATTGCATGTTGTGGTTTTTGGTGATGATGCGTGTGAAATTCCGTTGAATGAAATTCCTTATATAGAGGTGGGTCCTTATCATACCAACACGGTAGCAGCACTTCAATTATCAATACAATTGCTGGAAAAGTCAAGATCCAGTAATAAAAACATCATGATGCTAACCGATGGCAAACCAAGTTGTATCAAACGTGGCAAAGAATATTATAAAAACCCTTATGGGCTTGATCCTTATATTATACAACGGACTCTTGCACAAGCAAGAAAATGCAGGAAGCGCAACATACAAATCAGCACCTTTATGCTCAGTGATGATCCATCTCTGATCGAATTTGTCGAGCAGTTTTCCAAAGAAGCTCAGGGAAAAGCATTTTACACGCATTTGAACCACCTTGGAGACCAGATCTTTTTACAATATAAAAACAACCATAAAAAGAAATCATAATGCACCTACCTCAAACATTTGGACAACTCAAAGCATCCGGGTATATCAATAAAAGTGTACGCGATGAAATCAGATCCAATTTGATTTCTAAATTATCCACCGGACAATCCTTGTTTGATGGAATTTTTGGATACGACCAAACGGTGATTCCAGATATTGAACGTGCTCTTTTGTGCGGACATAATATTCTTTTTCTTGGTCTTCGTGGACAAGCAAAAACCAGATTGGCCAGAAGTACCGCGCAACTTTTGGATGAATATATTCCTATAGTAGCCGGCAGCGAAATCAACGACAATCCCTTTAAACCCATCAGTGGATATGCAAAAGCCTTACTGGACGAGCAAGGCGACAATACATCCATTCAATGGGTCCATCGGGATGAACGATACATTGAGAAACTAGCCACACCTGATGTTTCTGTTTCTGATTTAATCGGTGATTTAGATCCGATTAAAGCCGTAAACCATAAAGTAGGCTTTGATCATGAAGCGGCTATCCATTATGGCCTGATTCCTCGTTCAAACCGATCCATTTTTACCATTAATGAACTCCCTGATCTTCAAGCGAGGATTCAAGTTTCACTGCTAAATATCCTGGAGGAAAATGATCTTCAGATTCGAGGTTTTAAATTAAAATTACCTCTGGATGTATTTTTTATTTTTACCGCAAATCCAGAAGATTACACCCAAAGAGGAAATATCATTACGCCATTAAAGGATCGTATCGAAAGTCAGATTCTTACACATTATCCTGAAAATGTCGAAACATCTCTCCTCATATCAAGACATGAAGCACGCTTGAGTCCGCATCAGAAAACAGAAATAGTCATTCCTGAATTACTCGAATACATCATTGAACAAATCGGATTTTCCGCAAGAGAGAGCGAGTACATAGATGACAAAAGTGGTGTTTCTGCAAGAATGAGTATTGCTGCAAGGGAACTTTTACATGGTGCCGTTGAACGTCGTATGCTTTTAAACAAAGAAAAAAACGGTACTGCCCGATTGACTGATCTTTTATCCATCGTGCCTGCATTGACTGGCAAAATGGAATTGGTATTTGAAGGAGAACAACTCGGCCCATATGATGTAGCATTGACTTTGATTAATGATGCTATTCAAATTCAACTGAATAAGCGATTTCCAAAAGTGCAAGACAGTCGTCATAAATTGAATCCTGACTTTCAAAGCATCTGTAACTGGTTTAATAAAGGAAATGAATTGATCCTCAATTCAGATGATACTCAATCGCTTTATCAAAAAGAACTAAAAAAAGTCCCTGTCTCAAAAAATTTGATAAAAGATTTCAGCGATTCAGATCAAGCTTTCCATGTAGAATGCATATTGCATCATATAGCCGCCACACAATCCATACAAAAAGATTGGTTGGACAACCGCATTGTTTTTAAAGATCAGCTTGCGAGTATGTTAAACGACTTAAACATTGAGTCAAATTAGTTTAGTCGATCCTTTAAACAAAACCACCGATCCAAAACAAGTGAGGGTCTATTAACAATCCTTTACAAATGGAGATTGCCTATATTTGCCATCCAATAAATATTACATCGTGGGATTAATACTTTTTATTTTCATCAGTTATTTACTCTTATCCTATACCCTGACCTTGGTTTTCCCCAAAGCAGGAAAAGAAGCATCGAAAGCCTACATTCCCGGAGTTAATTTTGGCATATGGTGTGAAATCATTGGTCGCAATAAAAATCACGCCTGGTGGTTACTGTTTCCCATTGTCAATATTTTCATTTTTGCTGCAATGTGCATTGATCTGGTCAAATCATTTGGCAAGATGAGTTTTATGGATTCAGCAATCGCCGTAATATACCCACCCTTAGCCTTTTGGCAAATTGGTAAAAATCCCAAATCAACTTATATTGAACCTGCGTATCTGAAAGAACAGGAATACCACCAACAACTTCACGATGCCATAAAAAGAAAAGACCTGGCTACTCAAACGCGTTTAAGAACAAACAACAAGTACGCCAGGGGAACCATTAGGGAATGGGCTGAATCCATCATTTTTGCTGTTTTTGCAGCCACATTTATCCGTATGTTTCTCATTGAAGCTTATGTAATCCCTACTCCATCTATGGAAGGAACCCTTAAAGTAGGTGATTTTTTATTTGTAAGTAAAGCTCATTACGGGATCCGAACTCCCATGACCTATTTAATGTTGCCTTTGTTACACAACAGGATACCCAAAATTGACTGTGAGTCATATATTTCAAAACCCTCTTTGCCCTACTACAGATTACCTGCTATCACTAAGGTAAAAAGAAATGATCCATTTGTCTTTAACTGGCCAGTGGGTGACAGTGTTTACGTTACACCTACCCGGTCCTGGACTCACTTTCAAACATTGACACAGACCGATGCAGCAAAAGAATGCAGAGGACTGCCTCTTATTGTAAGACCCTTGGACAAAAAGGATCATTACATTAAGCGCTGCGTTGGAATTCCCGGAGATACAATTCAAATTAAGGATAGGCAATTGTTTGTCAATGGGAAAGCAGCAGAAAATCCTGCTTACTTGCAATTTCTTTATCATGTTAAAACAACTCAAACCAGCTTAAATCCTAAGAAATTAGCTGAATGGGGAATAAACATATACGATGATTATGCAAAACAAGGATATTTCTTTTTGGATAACAAGCAACTTGCCAGGATAAAATCTTTAGGGCCTGATGTGGAAATCAGTCCTTATACAAATTTAGATAAACGTGTTTTTCCACATGATCCTCAGCATTTTCAAGATTGGAGCTTTGATCATTACGGGCCTCTGTGGATACCCGCGAAAGGAGCCACAGTAACCCTCTCGATGGAGAATATTGCTTTATATTCACGGATCATCTCCGTCTATGAAAACAATGCCCTTGAAATAAAAGACAATGCGGTTTACATCAATGGTCAATTGTCATCCAGTTATACTTTTAAGCAAGATTATTACTGGGCAATGGGCGATAATCGACACAATTCTGAAGACTCAAGAGCCTGGGGTTTTGTACCTTTCGACCACGTTGTCGGCAAACCTTTATTTATTTGGTTTAGCTTGAAAAATGGCTCTTTAAGCTATGGCATTAATTGGGATAGAATATTCCGATCAACCAATAAAATGGATGAATAATCCTTTAAGCCAGAATCGTTTAATGAAAAACCTATCGGTTAAAATATCCTACCCATAAAGGATAGTCAGGGTTATTTTGGCAAGGGAAACTTTGATTTTAATTGATGATTATTCAACAAGGACAATTACCCATCAACTTTAGCCTTTCTAGAGATTTTTCCATCGTTTCATTGGTGCCTTCCATAAGTTGGTACCTGGAAGACTTAGGATTGCTAACGCAAGTCACCGGTATAACGAAATTCTGCATACTACGGAACAATTTGATGGGAAACATTTCATCCATTGGGGGTACCAAGAATCCAAATATCCAAGAGATACTAAGGCTTCAACCCGATTTGATTGTAGCCAATAAAGAAGAAAATAGAAAAGAAGACATTGAACTGCTTTCAAAATATTCTACGGTCTATTTAACTGAGGTTGCAAATTTTGATCAAATGTTGGAGATGATGAAGGAAATCGGGATCATTTGTCATAGGATTCAAGAAGCTCATCAATGGACCCAGTCATTGCAACAGCAATTCATGTCATTCAAACAAGAACTTTCCCTAACACCCCTCATCCCTGTTTGTTACCTCATTTGGAAAAATCCCTTGATGACTGTAGGTCAGGATACATTTATCCACTTTATGCTTGAAAGTGCAGGTTTTCAAAACGCCTTCTCACATCTAAAGCGTTATCCTGTCATATCCGAACAGGAAATCTATAAGAGTAAAGCTATAAATCTTTTCTTGTCCTCAGAACCTTTTCCATTTCAAGAGAAACACTTGGCCGAATTTGCTAAAATTCCATCCTATCTAGTCGATGGGCGTATGTTTTCATGGTATGGTAGTTTTATGCAAAATACTTTTTCGTACCTTGAAGCCTTGAAATACAAAACTACCCAACACAATGCATAAAAAGTTTTGTCTCACCAGTCTATTGGCATGCATACTTTTCAATGTTTTTTCTCAATCACATGCCAGCGAAATTGTTTTCAGTGTACAATTGAAGCCTGGAACAAATCCACAAATATTAGCAGAAAGGGCGATTGAAGACCACATTTCACTTATCCAGTATACCTCGCTGGTTCCAAATGCACGAATTTTTAATTTTCATTTTGACCAAAATGTTACAAACATTGATATCAGGACCTGGTTAATCAGTCAAAAGGAAGTATCTGGTTTTCAAAAGGTTGTACCGATGACCCCACGTTCTTGCGATCCAAATGATAGTGCCTACAGTTCGCAATACAGTCTAGACCTCATGCAATTTGATGAGACCTGGTGTTATGGTACAACTGGACTAAGTCCAGAAGGTGACACTTTGGCCATTGGTGTTATTGATTTTGGTTTTGCCTTTTCGCAAGAAGATCTATTGCCCAATATTTATTTTAATCCAGGCGAAACTCCTGATAATAGTCTTGACGATGATCAAAATGGATACACAGATGATTATTATGGGTTTAATGCCCGTGTGAGTCCTCCGGGTGACAATCATTCTTCCGAAACTCACGGAACCCAAGTTATTTCCGTCATTGGCGCAAAAGGCAATAACCGGAAAGGTATCTCTGGGACCAATCAAAATATCAAGATCCTTTTGTGTTCGGCGGTAAGATCCGATCAGTTGTTAGTCTGTTATTACTATTTCGTTAAAATGAAACGAACCTATCTGAACTCGAATGGACAAAAAGGTCTATACCTGGTAGGCAGTAACCTCTCAGCTGGATTTGATCGCCAATTTCCTGAAGATCTTCCTTTGATTTGTCAGGTATATGATAGTTTGGGTAAAGTCGGAATTTTGAATTCTGTGGCAACAGTCAATTTAAATGAAAATATTGATACTTTCGGTGATATACCCGGGCTATGTCCCAGTGAATACCTGATTACGGTTACCAATACCAATCGTTTTGACCAGAAGGTACCGGAAGCCGGATACAGTGCCCTAAATGTAGATTTAGGGGCCAGTGGGCAAGAAATACTCATGATTGACCGGGACGGGATCTTACGTGAAGAATCAGGGTGTTCTTTCTCCAGTCCTCATGTGGCAGGTGCTATTCCATTGCTGTCACAGTTTTGTCCCAAGTTGACCCAGTTGGCAAAAAGCAAACCAGCCGATGCAAGCCTTTTACTGAAAAGCTTTATCTTAAACCAGGGTGATCCGGTGGGTGAGTTGAAAGGTATCACGGTCTCTGGAAAAAGATTGAACGTTCTCCGTAGCCTTGAATCGTTAAATAATTATTGTTCACAGGATTCTGTACTCCATCCTGAAATTGGGCTTAGACCCAATATTGGAGCAGGATTATTTACCCTTAATTTTAGACCAGGGACATTTGGATCCTATGAACTGCAATTGTGCAACTCTTTAGGTCAAATCCTACATACAGAAACATTAATTTACAAACCCGATGCTCCATTACAACGAGACTACGATTTTACAAATTGGTCCTCTGGCATTTATCATTTATTTATCAAAGGAAATTCCTTTGAATTTGCAGAAAGTTTTGTAAAGTGGTAGCACGTTTATGGATACCCTTATGTCAAGTACAATAGAGAGAAGATTATCAATATAATGCATTGTTTATCAATTATTTAAGATAACTTATGGGTGCTTTATTCTGCTTCATATTCCGGAATACACATTTCTAGGATCTTACGCTTATTGAACATCGGGAAATAAAAAAGTCAGCTTAACCATATGGTTTGAATCATCTAAAAGTACTATCTTTGCCCTCTATTTTTAATCAGGGCTCCGTAGCTCAACTGAATAGAGCACCTGACTACGGATCAGGAGGTTTAAGGTTTGAATCCTTACGGAGTCACCATTGAAGAGCATAAAGCAATATATATGTCAAAAGTTTGTGATTTGACCGGTACAAGACCCATGTATGGAAACAATGTTTCACATTCAAACCGGAAAACCCGCAGGAGATTTAACCCAAACCTGCAGAAAAAGACTTTGTTCGTACCAGAAACCAATGAGTGGGTGGAACTTAAAGTAACCGCTAAAGCGTTAAGAACCATTGATAAACATGGTTTGTATGCTTATTTGAAAAAATTAAATAAAAAAGCTTAATTCAGTAAGTCATGGCCAAAAAAGCAAAAGGAAACAGGCAACAAATCATTTTGGAGTGTACAGAACACAAGGCAAGTGGAATGCCCGGAACCTCCAGATATGTGACCGAAAAGAATAAAAAGAACACCCCAGACCGGATTGAGTTAAAAAAATACAATCCCATTCTGAAAAAATATACCGTTCACAAAGAAATTAAATAATTATGGCAAAGGTATCCAAGAACGCACGCGTTGCACAAAGAGCTGCAAATGCCGGATCAGGCAGGGATCACGTAAAAGTGATTAAATCCATTAAAGATCCTGTAACCGGTAAATACACTTACAAAGAAATGATTGTTCATAAGGACAAAGTCAAAGATTTCTTTGAACAGTCCAAATAAGATATTTCTAAAATCATATTTCCAAAGAGAAGCTTTCAGTATGGGGGCTTCTTTTTTATTTTAATAGATTGCGAATCATGGGATTTTTTGACCGCTTTTTTAACAAAGACCGCGAAGAGGATTTACAAAAAGGCTTGGCTAAGACCAAAGAAGGACTTTTTCAAAAAATTGCAAAGGCCCTAACAGGAAAGAAAAAAATTGATGAGGAGTTTCTCGATGAATTGGAATCCATTCTTATCAGTTCAGACGTTGGCTTGGAGACTACCATTAAAATTATCCACCGGTTAGAAAAGAAAGTTGAAGAAATAAAGTATACGGAAGAATCCGAAGTGTTGGATTTATTAAAACAAGAAATAGCACAGTTACTCACAGAAAATGACACCAGTGATCTTGAAGATTATGATTGCGGCACCACAAAGCCACATGTCATACTGGTCATTGGAGTGAATGGCGTGGGAAAAACAACTTCTATAGGTAAGCTGGCTTATCAATATACCCGAATGGGTAAGAAAGTGTTGATCGCTGCCGGTGACACTTTTAGGGCAGCAGCCGAAGATCAACTCAAGATATGGTCAGAACGCGTGGGTTGCGAGTTTTATACCAAAGGAATGGGTGCTGATCCATCTGCGGTGGCCTATGAAGCCGCTCAGTATGCACTTAAAAATAATGTTGAAATCGCCATCATTGACACAGCTGGACGACTTCACAATAAAGTTAATCTAATGGCTGAATTGGCTAAAATCAATCGAAGTTTGGATAAATCCATTCCAGGAGCTCCTCATGAAGTGCTTTTGGTATTGGATGCCACCACAGGTCAAAATGCCATAGAGCAATGCAAACATTTTTCCAAAGTCGCTGACATCACTGGTTTGATATTGACTAAATTGGACGGTACTGCAAAAGGTGGTGTGGCGATCGGTATTTCCGACCAATTTAAAATTCCCATCAAATACATAGGCGTTGGAGAAGGTATACATCAAATGCAGGTATTCAATAAAAAAGCATTTGTTGATTCGCTTTTTTCAAAGTAAGAAGGATCAATTAGCTTGTTTAATATTTCGGCTTGAAATGTTAAACTTATAATTGATTTCAAGCTTTTCATTATTCTTGCTTTGTAAAATGACAAAAATGAAAGTTCACAACATTCGCCTATATGCCATTGGTAGCATTATAATAAGCTCCGTATTGTTTTTGTCCAATTCTTCTAATCCACCCGATGGTAGAACAGGTGCGCCTTTTGATGGATTGTGCTCAGACTGTCATGGTGGGGGAAGCTTTCAGGGAGATGTAAGCATTAGTGGAATTCCGGCGACCATTGCTCCAAATACCACTTACAATGTAACCTTGACCCTTACAGCAACCAATGGTTCACCGTCTTTTGGTGGATTTCAACTGGTGGCTGTCAATAGCTCAAATCAAAATTCTGGCGATCTGATCAATACCAGCGGTCAGACGGGGACTTCTTTTTCGGGTGGCCGTGAATACATTGATCAACGCGGCGGGAAAGCCTTTTCTGGAGGGTCCGTTTCATGGAATTTTGACTGGTTATCGCCAAATGGTCCGAACAACGGAATGTTTACTTTTTATTTTGCAGGCAATTTCACCAATGGTAACAATTCTTCCTCTGGTGACGCAGTCGAAAGCTCATCTTTTACTACCACAATGGTAGGAGGTGGTAACCCACTGGTAGCTTCCATCAGTTCAAAAACCAATGTAAGTTGTTTTGGTGGAATGGATGGAATGGCGACAGCCGCTGCAACCGGAGGAAATCCCCCTTATGCCTTTGAATGGTCCACGGGAAGCATGGATAACCCAGTCACCGGGTTGAGCATGGGTTCCTATACCGTTACAGCTACAGATAATTCAAATTCCACGGCAACAGCGACTGTAAGCATTTCCCAACCCAGCCTCCTACAACACACTACCCAAATTACTCGCAATGTAACCTGCCCAGGAGGAAAAGATGGTGCAGTAAATACCATTGGGTTTGGAGGCACACCACCTTACACTTATAATTATTCTTCAGGATCGGCTAACAACCTAAGTGCAGGAATATACAGTGTGACCGTAAGTGATTCAAAAGGATGCCAGAGCAGTTCGAGTTTTGAAATCACACAACCAGAAGCTTTTCAGGTTCAAGAATTGATTTTTGATCATCCAAGTTGCCCCAACGCAATGGATGGGCAAATTCAGGTATATGTAACTGGGGCTACAGCCCCCTATAAATACAAATGGAGTAGCAATGAAACCATTAACCTAATAACCAATAAAGGTATTGGAAACTACAAATTAACCATTACAGATAACAAGAATTGCAATACGTTGAAATCATATGACTTGGTCAGTGTTGATTCGCTTCCACCGGTTATCATTGGCAAATCAGGTGTTGTATTTCTTAATATTTCAGGGTTCAATGTGCTTAATTCTATAGACTTCATTGAAACCATCTCAGACGCCTGCGATAACCAACCATCGGTGAGTTTAAATATGGATACCGTCTATTGTTTACAAATAGGATCCAACCCCTTGGTCATTACCGCAAAAGATAAATATGGTAACGTTTCAAAGGATACTATTGCATTAGAAGTCAAAGACAGCCTTTCACCCCAAATAGATTCATGGCAAGACACCACTCTATTTGCATGCAATGTTCCATTGCCCATTATCAAAGCCACTGACAATTGCCAGCTGACAGAATTGACTCAATTGAGCGGACCCAAAGATGTACCCTATATTCCAACAGGTCAAAACATTTTTGGTTACATAGCACTGGACCAAAGCGGAAACAAACACCAAGCCTCGTTTTCTGCGAACGTCATCAATCCTTTAACCATTACATTAGATACTCTTTTCTTTGAACCTTGCTATGGAGATTCTGCTTACGTGAAATTGAAAACTGCGCATTCAAGGAAGGCATATTACCGGTTTATTCATGAAAATGACAGCATATGGCTAAATACAGACAGTACCTGGATGATTTCTACAGTGAGACCAGATACATTTGAAGTGAGCGTTTTGGATTCGAATTTATGTCAGCAGAACTTGTCCCATCATTATACTTATCCAGACAGTACCTATGCTATCGACTCAGTGGTAGTACAACATGAAATGAGTCCAAATAAAGGAAGCATTCAATTATTTCCTTTAACGTATGATTCACTCCATATTTTTTCAGATACTCTATTTGTCAACAATACAGGAATTGACCTTACAGCGGGGCAGTATTATTTGCATGTGTTCGTCAATACTTGTACATATGTGTTTGGTCCATACACCATTCAATTGGTCATTGCCAATGGACAAGAAAATAGACAAAGAGTTTATGATATTTATCCAAACCCATTTCAGGATAAGTTGAATATTGTGTCGAAGTATGATGGACGCTTGTTCAATGTAAAACTTTTGAATTCGCAAGGAAATCTTCAATTACAAGAGTCCGTTTACAGTGGAACTACTGCACTCGATTTAAGCCACTTAGCTTCAGGTTATTACATTTTGTTATTGCAAAATGAAAGCGAAATACAAGCCTTTAAGCTAGTCAAACAATAATTTATTCGTCGAGTTTGAGCACATCGAGGAATGCTTTTTGAGGAACATCTATCGTTCCAATTTGTCGCATTTTCTTTTTGCCTTCTTTTTGCTTTTCGAGCAACTTTCTTTTTCGAGAGATGTCACCTCCATAGCATTTCGCAGTGACATCCTTTCTTAAAGCGCTGATGGTTTCCCTGGCAATAATTTTACCCCCAATGGCTGCCTGAATGGCAATGACAAATTGATGTTTTGGCAGAATTTCTTTGAGCTTAGTGCACATCCTTCTTCCTACACTTTCTGCTTTTGACCGATGGACCAATGCTGTCAAAGCGTCGACATTATCCCCATTGAGTTTGATGTCCAATTTTACCAGATCCGACTTTCGGTAATTTAAAGGATGATAATCAAATGATGCATATCCCCTGGTGTTAGATTTAAGTCGATCATAAAAGTCAAATACTATTTCAGCCAACGGCATTTCAAATTGCAATTCGACCCGATCGGTGGTCAGATAGTGCTGTTTAGTGAGAATACCTCTTTTATCCATACACAGTTTTATTATCGCCCCGATGTAATCCGGTTTGGTAATGATCTGTGCAGAGATATAAGGTTCTTCAACATACTCTAAAAAATTGGGTTCAGGAAGATCGTTTGGCGTATTGATGGTAAGAAACTCACCTTTGGTGGTCATGGCATGATATGACACGTTTGGTACTGTTGTAATTACCTCTTGATTAAACTCTCGGGAGAGCCTTTCCTGAATGATTTCAAGATGTAACATTCCCAAAAACCCGCAACGGAATCCGAATCCGAGTGCCACAGAGGTTTCGGGTTCGTAAATAAGCGAAGAATCGTTTAATTTTAATTTTTCGAGACTGTCGCGTAAATCTTCGAAGTACTCGTTTTCTACTGGATAAATCCCAGCAAATACCATGGGTTTAACTTCCTCAAACCCTTTAATGGCTTCTTTACTTGGATTATCCACCTTAGTGATCGTATCGCCAACTTTTACTTCTTTAGCATCTTTTATCCCGGTGATGATGTACCCTACATCTCCACACCCCATTTTAGGCTTGGCGACCAAATTCATTTTTAATATGCCAATTTCTTCCGCTTCATAATCATTTCCTGTATTAAAAAATCTAACCTTATCCCCTTTGGCCAGAGAGCCATTTAGGATCCTGTAGTATACGATTATTCCCCGGAATGAATTAAAGACTGAATCAAAGATCAATGCTTGAAGCGGGCCATCAGGATTACCTTTTGGAGGCGGGATTCTTTCCACTATAGCACTCAGAAGATTCTCAACTCCCTGACCCGTTTTGCCACTGGCTAAAACAATATCCTCCTTACTGCAACCGATGAGGTCAATAATTTGCTCACTGACCTGGTCGACCATGGCACTTTCCATATCAATCTTATTCAGTATGGGTATGATCTCCAGGTTTTGGTCGATGGCCATGTATAGGTTACTAATTGTTTGGGCCTGAATACCTTGTGTAGCATCCACCAAAAGCAATGCACCTTCACAGGCTGCAATAGATCTTGACACTTCATAAGAGAAGTCAACATGCCCGGGAGTGTCGATCAAATTCAGTGTATAGCGTTTACCATCCTTGTGCTCGTAATCCAATTGAATGGCATGAGCCTTAATCGTAATTCCCCTTTCTCTTTCAAGATCCATATCGTCCAGCGCCTGATTTTGCATATCCCTTGCCGATATGGTTTTGGTATATTCCAACAACCGGTCGGAAAGAGTGCTTTTACCATGGTCAATGTGAGCGATTACACAAAAATTCCGGATATTCTCCATAAGCTGTAAAACTTCGCGAAATTACCTGTTTATTTGTTCGTTAAACAGCTTCTTCCGTAAAAAGTGGTCAGATAAACCAATTCAAAGACTTATGATGGTGTTTTTCTTCATTTTTAACACATTGTTAATTAATATGATAGGCAACCAAGCAGCAATTATACACACCATTCGTTATTCAATTAGACAACATTATGTTTTATAGGATATTCATAGGGTTAAGTATACTGGCATTTTCCTGTAGTAAGCCAGAAGAGAATTTTATTAAAATTCCTTCCGAGTTTTATGCAACTATACAAGAACGCATCTTGCCGGATGCTACTAGATTGATATACCTTGAAATTTCATCTATACACCCAGTGTATTGCCAGTCGGATTCCCTCGTGTATAACACTACTATTGTGGGTCATCAGGCCAATATTGAAATTCTGGATTCATACAAAGCCAATGATTGTATTCAAAAAATCTATCCGCTAAAAAGTACTATCCCACTACCTGCATTTTCCGATAGTTTGTTTGTGGAGATTGCATTGGGTAAAGCATCAGTTATTTCAGCTGTTTTAACTAAAAATGACTTATCCTATAACCTTTCTATTTTGAGTGGTACAGGGCTTCAGTTAAAATATCCCTTTACTTATAAAATTCCGAAGACTTTGGTTTGGGGCTATGCATATCCTTTCGGATCCGATATGACCAGTCAAATCATGCTTCAAAATTTCATTAAAGAAATTGAGTTTGATTGTTATACCAACTGGTTACCTGAAGGTTATTATTCAAACTTTCAGATTAAAGCAAACAATCAAGTCATTCTAACCGACAATCCAGGATTTGCTGGAAACTTTAAGAATTTCTATTACATCCACAAATGGTCTCAAAAGCAAATGGAAGATTTTTTTCAAGGTCTTTCGTCAAAATATTCGAATTTGGTTGGCTTTAAAGTCAGTTCGGGTTGCGGCTTTCAATATCTTTCAAATTAAACGTTTGTCTTTTGTAATCGCTTTATCTTTAGCTCCAAACTAAAGAAGATGATGATCAATCTCATCAGCGATACCGTCACTCAGCCCAGTAAAGAAATGTTGAAGTTCATGATAGAGGCAGAAACGGGTGATGATGTCTTTCAGGAAGACCCAACGGTAATTAAACTTGAAAAACAACTTTCTAGCTCTTTTGGAAAAGAAGACGGATTGTTTTGCCCATCGGGAACCATGGCAAACCAAATCGCCATAAAAGCACTAACACAACCTCTTGATGAATTAATTTGTGAAATCAATAGCCACGTTTTTCAATTTGAAGTTGGTGGTTATTCCTTTCATAGTCAAATTGCCATCCAACCAATTGTAAGTCAGACAGGAAAACTTAATCCTGAACTAATTGTAAATCATATCAGGCCATCCAATGACTGGTTTCCGAATTCCCGACTGGTTGTGCTTGAAAATACGGGTAATCGCACAGGAGGGAATTATTACGATCTGTTAGAAATGCAATCCATTCATCAGATTTGTAAACAAAATGGACTTTCGCTACACCTTGACGGCGCCCGAATATTTAATGCAATGGTCGAGGCCGGATACGCACCGGGAGAAGTTGGTCCTTTGTTTGATACCCTATCAATTTGTCTATCCAAAGGATTAGGTGCTCCTGTTGGCTCTGTCCTCGTCGGTTCAAAAGAGCTTATCCAGCGTGCCCGTAAGATTCGCAAAGTGATGGGGGGTGGTATGCGTCAATCGGGTTTACTTGCTGCCGCTGGTCTGTTTGCATTAGAACACAATGTGCAACGATTGAAAGAAGATCACCGCAGGGCTAAAGAAATCGAGTCCACGCTATTGAACTGTGCTTATGTAGCTGAAGTTAAAAAAGTGTATACCAATATTATTATTTTCAATTTGATTGAAACTTTCCCTGCTAAAGATTTTATTGGGCTATTAACGGCAAAAGGAATAAGAGCTTCAGCTTTTGGCTCACATTCTGTACGCATGGTGACCCATTTGGACATATCCGATGAAATGATAGCAGAAACATGTCATGTCCTAAAGGATGAAATTAAGTTCCCTTGAAACTATTTTCGTCGATTCAGTTCATCTCGGATGTGAGCGGCTTTTTCATAATTTTCTTCATCCAGTACTTTTTTTAACATTGCTTCCAATTCCTGCGTACTGTAATTGCTAAACGATTTCACCGGTTCGGATTGTTTTACTGCAGGCTTCTTAATGATTTCTTCTTCTGATTCTTCCAACACCACTCCCGCAGCCTCCATGATAAACTCATAGGTATAGACAGGACATTCAAACCTTACGGCTAAAGCCAAAGCATCTGAAGTACGGCTGTCAATTTTCAAACTCTCTCCTTCCTTTTCACAAACTAGTTGGGAGTAAAAAATCCCATCTACCAAATTGCTGATAATGATTTCCTTTATTTCAATCCCAAAACTGGACAAGGTGTTCTTAAATAAATCGTGCGTCAGTGGACGATTAGGAGTCATTCGTTCCAACACCACAGCAATCGCCTGTGCTTCGTATGCGCCAATCACAATGGGTAATCGTCGGTTACCTTCAAGTTCACCTAAAACAATTGCATAATTTTGCGATTGCGTAACGCTATGCGAAAGCGCAATAATTTCCAATTCAATCAATTTGTTATCCTGTTCTGACATGGTTATTTTTCTTTTCTCAAACGGATGGACTCGATGAGTTTAGGAACCACCTCAAACAAATCTCCACAAACACCATAATCTGCAGATTTAAAAAAAGGAGCTTCTGCATCTTTATTGATAACGATTATTTTTTTAGAATTGTTCACTCCAGCTAAATGTTGAATCGCACCAGAAATTCCGATCGCAATGTATACATTTGGTCGAATGGCCGTTCCCGTTTGCCCAACATGCTCATGATGAGGTCTCCAACCTGCATCCGCTACCGGACGCGAACATGCGGTTCCTGCTTTTAGCAGCAATGCAAGATCTTCAATCAAATGCCAGTTGTTGGCATCTTTCAAACCCCGCCCTCCAGAAATGACCACATCCGCTTCAGTCAAAGGCATTTTTCCATCAGAATGAAATTTTTCCAGCAACTTAATGCGTTGGTCAGTTGTATCTATGGGTACACTTATCACTGAAGTCGATGGATATCCATTAAATACTTTTATGCCGTAACCGTGTGGTAACAACGATATTATGGTGTGGTTTGAATGGCTGCAATACCAACCAAATGCTTTTCCTGAGAAAACACTTTTCTTAAATAAAACCTTTCCATCTTTGACAGAAAAATCAACCACGTTTCCAATGAGTCCGGAATCCAATTTAATGGAGAGAAGTCCTGCCAGAGTTTTACCCAATGAATTTCCACTCATTAAAATGAAATTGGGTTCAGTGTCTTGAATAATATTTTGTAATGCCCTGCCAATCTGTTCGGAATCTAAACTTCCCTCAGCAGATAAAGCGAAAACTCTCTCAATTGGATATTGTTGTATTTCTCCTTCTGCCCATCCGGCTTGAATACATAAATCAATGGAACCCGAAATTTTACCAGCCAACTCTGAGGCCATCGTTAAAACTTCACGCGTATTCTTCGAAAGATTATTTCCTGCCAGTTCTCCGACAACTAAAATTTTACTCATAATCGTATTAAATTAACTTCAACTCGTGTTGTAATATATCAGTTAACTGCTCGATGTTTGCAGCATCTACCATTTGAACACCTTTCTTTGCCTCAGGGATTTCAAATTGAATTAATTCCACTTTTGATTTTGCTGGTGTTGGCACAAGAGTTTCCAATGGCTTTTTTTTGGCATCAATAATGCCTTTCATATTTGGAATCTTCTGTTCTGCCATTCCTTTAGCTGCTGCAACTACGAAAGGAAGTTGAACTTCAACTTTTTGAAAACCTCCATCCATCGCAGTCAGACATATGGCCTTGTTTTCTTCAATATCCAATTTGCTGCATTGGGGTACAAAAGGCCAATTGAGAAAAGCAGCCAAGAGAGGTCCTACCTCTGCTCCATTGTAATCGATTGTCTCTTTACCGGTAAATACAATATCGTATGACTTATCTTTAGCAAAAGAAGAAATCTGACAAGCCACCTGATAAGCATCGATGGGCTGATCATCAATTCGAAAGGCTGAATCTGCACCAATAGCCAATGCTTTGCGAATCAAGATTTCTGAGCCAACAGGACCCACATGGACTACATCCACCTGACCTCCCATGGCATCTCTCAATTCAATTGCTTTGACTAAACCATACCACTCATCGTAGGGATTTAAAATAAATTGGACACCGTCCTCCAGAAAGTTTTTTCCGGACGCATCAAAAGCAATCTTTGAAGTGGTATCGGCTGTTTTACTGATACATACCAGACATTTCATTCTATTCCAATTTTCGGCAAAGATATATATTTAACATCAATACCTTTGTTGGGTTAAACCCATGGACAGAATAGAACAACTGACTAACTTATTGGGGGAAGACCCGGACAATTCTTTCATATTATATGCTCTTGCAAAAGCATATGAGAATCAAGACCAATTGAAGGAGGCTGCATTACAATACGAATTTTTATTGTCAAAAGACCCTGATTATCTGGCTACATATTACCATTTTGGAAAGCTCTGTGAAAAATTGGAAGATTTTGACCGGGCCAAAACTCAATATCAAATGGGAATTGTTAAAGCTCAGAAATTCAATGATTTACATAGTCTTTCTGAACTAAAATCTGCCTTAATGGAGCTTGAGCTTTCCCTTTAAATGAAATAAAAGCCACTGAAAACTTTTCTGGCAGGTCCTGTCAACCAAACATGGGTAGCTTGTTCTCCTGATAAAAACATCTCAACGGACAAATGTCCCCCCTTGGTCACAAGATCTCGTTGTATCCTTCCCTGAAGATGATGTTTTACGTTAAAATAATAGGCTACCGCAGTAACGCCGGTACCACAGGCCAAAGTCTCAGCCTCTACCCCACGTTCATAAGTAGCTACTACTGTACGAAGTGACTCTTCATGAACGAAATTGACATTGACTCCCTCAGGGTTGAATAAGTTTCTCCATTTACGCCCTTCCTCATTCACTGGATAGTGCAAAGGGTCATTCACTTCTAGGATTAAATGGGGCGAACCGCTATCGACAAAAGGTCCATGATCCAGTTGAGTCAAGCCGGCAATATCCTTCATCTTTACCCGAACTTTGCTTCCATTTACAGAACCCTCATGAGCCCCATCTTTGGCTTCGAAACTAAAGTCATTTAAACTTTGTTTACCACTCATATAATGTAAAGCGGAGCGGCTACCATTTCCACAAAAGCTGGAGGGTTTGCCATCCGAATTGTAATAAATCATCTTAAAATCAAAGTCATCAGAGCTCTTTAATACAATGACACCATCTGCTCCTATCCCAAAATGTCGATCACAAAGACGACAAATCAATGATTCATCATTCAATGCAAACCAATTCGTGTTAAAGAAATCAAAAATGATAAAATCGTTACCACTGGCTTCATATTTTTCAAAAGGTATCATGCGTTCCATAGGACAAGTTTACTCATTCCTGTGTTCAAGGCACAGTTTTTGTTAGGTAAATATATATTAATTATTATTTGCATATATATGTCATTTAACAGCAGTATTCTAACAGCAATTTTATCCATTACATTTGGCATTCTGGGAAGCTGGGCATACCTCCATTTCGCAAATCATCCTGAATTGAACCAAGCACCGTTTAGTGCTCCTGCCCTTTCAAAAGAAACCTCCTATTCTGAAAACCAAGCCCATTTGATATCAAATCCCTCTTTGATTCAGCAGTTACCGAATTTTGTCTCGGCTGCTTCTTTATCAACTCCTGCCGTGGTATACATAGAGTCTACCGTGGAGGGTGAAGAGGAATTCTTTTTCACCCCAAGGAGAGGTCAGGCAACTGGCTCAGGGGTGATCATCAGTCCAGATGGTTACATCGTCACCAACTATCACGTTGTGGAAAATGCCCGTCAGATAAATGTATTACTTAACGATAATCGCGAATATGTAGCAGAATTGATAGGAACTGATCCAACGACAGACATTGCTCTGCTTAAAATAGAGGATGCAAATTTACCTTATCTAACTTTTGGAAATTCAGATTCAAGTTTTGTTGGCGAATGGGTACTCGCTGTGGGAAACCCTTTGCGACTCCAATCCACCGTAACTGCTGGGATCATTTCTGCAAAAGCAAGAAATATTAATATCTTAAACAATCAACAATACCGTATTGAGTCTTTTATACAAACAGATGCAGCGGTTAACCCGGGAAACAGTGGCGGTGCCTTGGTCAATTCATATGGAAAGCTAATTGGCATCAACACGGCAATTTTAAGTCAAACTGGACGGTATGAAGGGTATTCATTTTCCATTCCATCAAACCTTGTACAAAAAGTAGTCTGGGATCTTAAGGACTTTGGTACCGTTCAGAGAGGCCTTCTTGGAGTGGTCATTGAAGAAGTCAACAGCGAACGTGCTAAACTGTATGGTTTGCAAAATGTTGGCGGAATCTTTATCAGTAGTACCACGAAAGACGGTGCTGCGGATGTTGCCGGACTCATCCCTGAAGACATTATACTCAGCATCAATGGCAGGTCTGTGAAGTCAGTACCTGAACTTCAGGAGATCATTGGAAGAATGAGACCCGGAACAAAAGTACAAATTGAATTTTGGAGAAACCGCAAGACACAGACCGCTGAAGCCATCTTAAAAAATCAGGTCAATAGTACATCATTGGTAAGTACGCGAAGAGACCCAGAATTGATTAAATTGGGGATGGAAGTCAGGGACTTAACCAAAGAAGAACAGAATCAATTGAAGACTGAAGGTGTCAAAGTTCTTAGCATATATTCAAACAGCATTATGGAATCCACCAATATGGTTCCAGGTTATATCATCACCTCAGTGAATGGAGAACGCATTGGTTCCGTCGATGAATTACTTGCTAATCTAAAGAATGCAGGCCAAAATGTTTTACTAAATGGCTTTTATGAGAAGTACAAAGGAAAATATCCTTATCGCTTCAACCAATACTGATCCTATCTTGTGCCAAAAAGCGTTGATCAATGGAGAATATCTTTCAAAACCAAAATTCGGATGCTTATAAACTTGCTTTGAATCGCCTAGATCGAGTGATTGAGAAAATCCATGAGGGAGGTGGTTTAGCCAAATTAGAAGCTCAACGCAAGGAAGGCAAAATGACCGCAAGAGAACGCGTGGAGTATTTGATGGATAAAGACAAACAGTGGTTTGAAATAGGTGAATTGGCGGGTTATGAAATGTATGAAAACTACGGTGGATGCCCTGCAGGGGGTGTCATCGTCGTATTGGGCTACATCAGCAGTGTACTGAGCATAGTCGTCGCAAATGATCCATCTGTCAAGGCAGGTGCCTGGTTTCCAATCACTGGAAAGAAAAATTTGAGGGCACAGGAAATTGCAATGGAAAATGAAATTCCAATCATCTATCTCGTAGACAGTGCAGGAGTTTTCTTGCCTTTACAAGATGAAATTTTTCCTGATAAAGAAAATTTTGGCCGGATCTTCAGAAACAACGCAATAATGTCCTCCAAGGGCATTCCGCAAATAGCAGCCATAATGGGAAGTTGTGTTGCTGGAGGTGCATATCTTCCCATTATGTCAGATGAAGCCTTGATCGTAGAAAGAACAGGTTCCATTTTTCTTGCAGGGCCATATCTGGTTAAGGCCGCCATTGGAGAAGATGCAGATCAGGAAACTCTTGGAGGAGCTTCAACGCATTGCGAAATTTCAGGAGTAACGGACTATAAAATGAAAGATGATGCCGAATGTCTTGATACCATCAAAGCATTGGTCAAAAACATCAACCGAAGTCCACAAACACAATTCAATCAAAGGGCTAGTTGTCCACCTTCCCGTGATGCAGAAGATATCCTAAAGATCATTCCATCAGACGGTCTCAAACCTTATGAAATGAAGGAGATTCTCGAATGCATTGCGGACAAAGACTCCTTGGTTTATTATAAAAATCACTATGGTAAAACCATAATTTGCGCTTATGGGAGCATTGGAGGATTTTCGGTAGGTTTTGTTGCCAACGACCGGAGAATTGTCAAATCCGCTAAAGGCGAATTGCAAATGGGTGGCGTTATTTATTCAGATTCAGCTGACAAAGCCACTCGTTTCATTTTAAACTGCAATCAAAAAAAAATACCGCTCATTTTTCTGCATGATGTTACTGGATTTATGGTAGGTACGCGATCCGAACATGGAGGAATCATCAAAGATGGTGCAAAAATGGTCAACGCCGTGGCGAATAGTACTGTTCCAAAGTTTAGTGTCATTATAGGCAATTCTTATGGCGCTGGGAATTATGCCATGTGCGGAAAAGCTTATGACCCAAGGTTAATCCTGGCCTGGCCTTGTGCAAAAATTGCCGTTATGGGAGGCGCACAAGCCGCCAAAGTATTGACACAGATTCAAGTAAGCACCTTAAAGGCAAAAGGTCACCCACCCAATGAACAAGAGGAAAAGGACTTATTTCAAACCATCAGCGATCGCTATCAAAAACAAACCAGCCCTTACTATGCCGCAGCCAGATTATGGGTTGATGCAATTATTGATCCTCGGGAAACCAGAAATTGGCTGATCATGGGTATCGAAGCTTCGCAATTTGCACCCATCGCCCGTTTTAACCCAGGTGTTATCCAAACATAAGCATTGGGATATGGTAAAAGGTTTATCCACTTCTACAATTTTGATATGTTGTTTCTTCAAGCTGTCATGTAGTATGGCTTTGGCTCAGAAGTTAAGCTTAGGTTCTACCCTTAATGCACAGGATTCATTCAATAAATTTTTGAACAATTCATATTGGCACTTTCAGAAACGTCCTTTATTGGCTTTGCCGGAGGGTAAACCCACTGCTTTTTTTTGCCGACTGGAACAACATTGGAATCCCACTAACAAACGTTTGTTAGTTTTTAGACTGGGTTCTTTGGATTATGCCAATTCTCTGGAGTATTCATCGAGAGTCCACTATTTTACTGTAGATTACAAATGAAAACTGGTAATGATATCCTTGACTCCGGGATATTGATTAATTTGAAAAGCTTCCGCATATTCATAGCCACAAGGTCGACCATAAACTTTGGCTTTCGCCCGTATAAATTCAAAAAAATCCTCTCCTGATATTGGAGTCGTTGGCTCAGTTGAAGATTCTTTAAAAAATTGGGAATCGAAACATTGAATCAGTTCAATCTTTTTCTCCAAGTAATGGGATATATCGACTACAAAATCCGGAGTTAAATGATGATCTTGAACATAGTGAAGTAACATTTGTGGTCTCCAGCGTTCTTGTTTTTGTCCATTCTCGTCGGTCGTTATGATTTTAGAGAGTCCAGCATAGAAACATGCATCTGAACTTAGTTTTGCTGCTCGCCCATGATCTGGATGTCTGTCACTGAGGGCATTGGCCAAAACCAAGCGAGGTTTAGCCCTTCTAATAACTTTGATGATGTTAATGAGTTCTTGTTCAGTATTACCGAAAAAGCCATCTTTTAAATCCAATTGGATTCTAAAATCTGCACCCATTTTTAGAGCTGCTTGGGTGGCTTCATTCTTACGGATTATCGCATTTCCCCGAGTTCCCAACTCCCCACGTGTCAGATCAAGCAAACCGACAGAGTACCCCATCTCTAAATGGCTTAACAGGGTTCCCGCACAGGAAAGTTCGATGTCATCCGGATGGACCCCAATCGCTAGAATATCGACTGTCTTCAGTTGTTGATAGATTACTTCCATAGGTTGTGTCAATGATCAATGGACCAATTCATTAAAGCAGCGCCCCAGGTAAAGCCACTTCCAAAAGCAGCCATACAAACCAGGTCGCCTTTTTTGATTGCTTTAGCTTGACTGGCTTCTGCAAGAGCAATAGGTATTGTAGCGGCAGTCGTATTTCCGTACCGTTGAATATTATTCCACACTTGGTGATCTGCAAGGCCTAGTTTCTTTTGGACAAACTGATTGATCCGCAAGTTGGCCTGATGAGGAATGAGCATATCAATGTCATTGGAGGTCTTTTGCTCCTTGGCCAAGCTTTCTAATATGACTTCAGGAAATTTTTGGACAGCCATCTTAAATACCAGTGGACCGTTCATATTGGGAAAGTACATTTTATCCTGCCACATTTTCTCTGTCAAAAACAAGCCGCCGAATGGAGTGTCAGGATAACCGAAATCCTGGTTTTTTAAATGATAACCGCCATGGCATCCGGGATTGATGAAAGCCAGTTCTTCAGCAAAAGACCCATCCGCATGCAATACGGTATTGAGCAATCCCAGGCCTACTTCTTGAGCTGGTTGAATCACGGCCGCCCCAGCACCATCTCCAAAAATCACGGTAACATTTCGTCCGGTCGTACTGAAGTCTAGCCCCATGGAATGCATTTCCGCTCCTACCAACAAAATGTTTTTATAATGGCCTGTCCGGATAAATTGGTCAGCAATTGAGAGTCCATAAATAAAACCGCTGCATTGGTTTCTTATGTCAAGGGCTCCAACTTCTTTATGGGTGATCTTAAGTTCACGTTGCAACAACACCGCACAACCAGGAAAATAATAGTCAGGACTTAAGGTAGCAAATATGATAAAATCTATGTCCTCTGCTTGGATGCCTGCATGGTCTATGGCTTTTTGTGCAGCCAGCGCACCCAATGTCGTTGTGGTTTCTATATGTGGTTTACCATATCTTCTTTCTTGTATTCCTGTTCGCTCCTGTATCCACTCATCCGAAGTATCCATCCATTTTTCCAGTTCCTGATTGGTAACGATGCGTTCTGGTACATAATACCCAATTCCAGCAATAGTCGATCTCATACGATGCATTTACTTAGGTAAAGATAAGTTACGTGGCTGGCAAGCATTTCGTTAAGTTTTTCTTTCTTTTTTCTTTGCGGCTGGGAAAAGTATGTTATTTAAAATTAAACGGTAACCAGGAGAATTTGGATGTAAATTCAGGTCTGTTGGGGGATCGCCAACCAAATGTTGATAATCTTCCGGATCATGGCCGGCAAAAAAAGTCCAGGTTCCATAACCGTTTTTACCATGCATATATTTCACTTCATCCACTGCTGAATTCTCTCCAAGCACTAAAACGTCTGACTTTATGAGGTCCTTCTTAAATGCTGTGGTTTGCCCCATAAATCCTTTGACCGTTCGCGTATGATTTTGGGTAAGCATAGTCGGTATCGGATCCCATTTTGCTGAAAAATCAAACAAACTGAAATAATCGTTTTCCGGTGTAACCAAATTCTGCCTCGGGTAAGTGTTATCAATACTGGAATATTCATATTCCATAGGGTCTTCCACCAATTTAAAGTTCTTAAAAGCAAATGTCTTGGTAAAGTTGAGTTTATCACTGGCTTGTGGATCCGCACCATCTCCATCAAAATAAACTGCACAAATGTCTAATCCTTCAGCTGCCAGTGCTATGTCGTATGAATCAGTTGCACTGCACATTGCAAACATAAATCCGCCTCCAATGACGTAATCCCGTATCTTTTTGGCAACAGCTAATTTACACTGACTGACCTTTTCAAAACCCAATTCACGGCTCAGTCGCTCCGCCCTTTTTTGATTTTCGATATACCATGGTTGATGACTTTGGCCTCGGTAAAATTTACCATACTGCCCAGTAAAATCCTCATGATGCAAATGAAGCCAATCATATTTTGGTAACAGTCCAGACACAATCTCACGGTCATAGATCTTTTCAAACGGAATTTCTGCATAGGTCAGAGCTAATGTCACAGCATCATCCCAAGGCTGGATGCGTTCGCCTTTTTCATTAAATTCAGGGGTATAAACGGCGATTTTTGGTGCTTTTTCAAGTTTGATAACCTCTTGATTTACTTCGGGATTAGCAATTTCACTTTTGATTTGAACAAATTCAGCAGCTGAAATGACTTGATAACTTACCCCTCTGATTTTACATTCCCTTTCAAAGGCCTGGGTATTGGGAAACACGAAACTCCCTCCTCGGTAATTCAATAACCAATACGCTTCAATACCCTGGTCAATCACCCAATAAGTAATCCCATACGCCTTCAAATGATTGGTTTGTTTCAAATCCATTGGAACCAGAAGAAAAGAAGACCGCAAAGGTCCCATGAACATCAGCATAAAAAACAACAAGATCCACGGTTTATCTTTCATAGTTACCATACTTGAAAACATGATTCAATAATTGTTTTTGTCGTAGTTGAATGAATTAAATCCTCAGATTATTCTAGAACTATATCAAAATCAATTTGTTACAACAAACTAAGTTAATTTTTGGTTATTTACCACGTGCCAATATCTATTTACGGATATTTGCCCTGATTAAAACGTAAAATGGGTTCAATTAGTTTTAATGTCTCTTACTGGTTTTTGCCGATTATTGCACTGATCGCTATAGGCTTGTCCATTTTGGTTTACTGGAAAAGAAAATCATTTTCAGAGCAACCTAAGTGGCAGATACTCTTCTTGGCAGCACTGCGAGCCTTGGGAATTTTCTTCCTTCTGCTGTTATTGCTGAATCCAATACTACGTAAATTTAGTGAACACGTAAATCGACCTGCACTCGTATTTGCTCAAGACAACAGTCAATCCATAAGTACCATGAATAAGACTGCTCTTGACGCATATATCGCCAAAAGAAATGATTTGCGCAATCAGCTTTCACAGAAATTCGATCTCAATGCACTCGAAGTTGATGTTCAAACACGTGCTTCCATACAGGACAGTTTTTCAGGTCACTACACGGATCTTAATTCTCTGTTTGATTATTGTTCTGAAAAACTTGACCTGAGGTACATTAAGGGCATTATTTTGGCAAGCGATGGAATTTACAATCAAGGCAAGAATCCCATCTATCATTCACTTTTAAAACAAATTCCAGTATATACCATTGCACTCGGAGATTCCACTCAAACAAAAGATTTGGCGATTTACAATTTATACCATAGCGAAATGGTACATGCAAATGACCATTTCTATGTTCAGGTGGATATCAAATCTTACCACACGCTACTTTCAGAATGCAAACTCAAACTCCAGGAATATAAAAATCAACAATGGTTAGACCTTGAAACCATAACATTCAATATTAACCAAAACAATTACTTTTCAACATTTGACTTTAACCTAGTGGCAGGTGCCCCTGGGACGTACCGTTATCGGGTAATTTGCCCAACCGTAGATGGTGAAAAGAATAAAAACAACAACCAACGTGAATTTTTCGTCAACGTACAGGAATCTAAAGTTCAAATATTGTTATTAGCCAATGCCCCACACCCAGATCTGGCAGCCATTCGCAATGCCGTATTGACCAACGCTAAATATACCATAGACATTAAATTTGCTAATGAAATTCCTGCCACTTTAGCAGGACACAAAGTTTTAATTCTACATCATCTCCCCAGTTTTCAAGTGAATGTAGCCAGACTTAAAAGTCTTCTTGCAGGAAGTAAAATTCCCATTGTATATATTCTTGGAGAAAGTACGGATGTTGCCGGATTTCAACAAATGCAGGATCAACTGCAAATACAGGGCAACAAACGAAGCATCAGTGAAGCTTTACCCATTATCAATAATGAGTTTTCAAGTTTTTCACTTCCCGAAAAATTAAATCTATTTCTTCAAAAGGTGGCTCCACTCAATACACCTTTTGGTACTTATATAACCCATCCGGCGGTGTATACGATATTATCACAACGAATTGGAAAAGTAGAGACCACCTATCCACTCTGGGCAATTTCAGATCAGAGTGGAAATCGCAATGCTTATATATCTGGAGATGGTTTATGGAAATGGAGATTAAATGAATTTAGTTTATCTGGAAACACCACCATATTCGACGAACTACTGTTAAACACCATACAATTTGTAAGTACCAAGCTGGATGACAGACGACTGCGTGTGTATCCAGCAAAACAAGTTTTTGGCCCAGGTGAGAATATCCTTTTTACCGCCGAATTTTATAATGATAACAACACACGAGTTAATGATCCAGACGTCCATCTCGCACTCACTGACGAACAAAACAATGAATACCCTTATACCTTCTCCAAAACAGAGGATTTTTATAATTTAAACGCGGGGACTCTTCAATCAGGTACCTACCGTTTCAAAGCTTCTACGCAATGGAATAAACAACAATTTTTAACGGATGGCCGTTTAAGCATTTCTTCTTTTAATATTGAAATGGAGAATACAGTCGCTGATCATTCTTTGCTTCGTAGTTTATGCTTGTATTCAGGAGGAAAAATGTTCTATCCAGATCAATTGGAACAATTGCAGGAAGAATTAATGAATAATCAGCTTTTCAAGCCAACAATTCACTCTAATACTATTTTTCAACCCATGATTGATCTTCGTTGGATGCTTTTTTTCATAGCACTTCTGTTTGCAACAGAGTGGTTTTTCAGACGCTATTGGGGAGCTTATTAATGCGCATTAATGAATATGCCTAAAACTTTCTCGTTTTACTACCAGGCAAAGCTTTTATTTCTTTTACTCAAATTCTACTTCTTTAATCATTGTATTTCTCTTGAGGGATATTTATCTTAACGTCCAAGCCTCTTGTTGTAGAACATGAGGTTTATCCCATGTGCAGAAAAGCACCCGCCATTGATTTGTCTTTGAAATCATGTATTATATGGCTAATCGAATCATTCAGCTAGCGTGTTCAATAAACAGTAGAGCTAAATGAAACAATTTACACCAACAAATTGATCCTGGACTAAGGGAGTTCGTAAATTAGATTTACTAAATAACACTCCCTATGCTGGAACACTTGTTTTCCAGGCCATTTGCATATTTGTATATCTTATTGTTGGCTGCTGATATACATACCTACTATGTCTCACCTATCCCAATATGTGTAATTTACACACTCCTTGCTATTTCAATTCTTATACTAATTTACTGTGTTTTGATCAGGCAATACAACATCATCACGCCAGGACTGATGATCTGTTTCTTCCTTGTATCCTATGCATATTTTGCAAATCATTATGTTCAAATTACCCATAAGCATATTGACTCAGAACAACATCAAAACCATTCCGTTATCGTGGTTCATCATTCTCATCAACATACCAAACATCTGTCAATTTTGGCTGAATGTATTAGTACTCCAAAACCATTCCTGATTCAATTGACTCAATGGAATACATGCCCAATTGAAAAATTATATTACGGAGACACCTTAATGGGAGCGTTTAATATGGAAAGAATTTATCCGTCAACTCATCGGCAAATTTCATCATTTGACCGCTATCTCCTACATCAGGAAATCTATTACAAAGGGTCTTCAAAATGTGGAAATTTCAGAATACATAAAAATAACCGGGTACACTTTAAATCAATAGTCCAAAAATCAGCCGATTGGATAAAAAATGTTCTCAACAAATATCAAGAGCAAGAAAATCCGCAAAACATTGCACTGTTAACAGGCTTATTGCTGGGTGATAAAAGTCTTCTGGATAAATCCAGCAAAGAACTGTTTACCGAAAATGGACTTTCCCATATTCTTGCAGTATCTGGGATGCATCTGGTGTTTTTCTTCTACTTAGTACAATGGTGCATAAAATGGGGCGGAAGAATAGGACTGCATTTATCCACTTCAAATGAAATCGTCATATCCTTGACACTCATCTGGTGCTATGCAATGATAACAGGTCTTGGAGTAGCTGTTTTAAGGGCAGCATTGATGTTGACTATCTATAAAGTAGCCTGTTTAATAGGAAGAAGATCGGATCCAACTAATGTACTCAGTGGAATCGCACTTTTGCTTACTATGTTAAACCCCATGATACCCTTTGATGCAGGCTTTCAACTGACCATGGCCTCATTGGCAGCTCTTTTTTGGGTAAATCCAATGATTCAAAGGGTCGTAAACACGGTGAACCCAATTGTAAAGTATTTATGGGATTTGCTTAGCACTTGTTTTTGTGTTCAAATGGTTTTATCACCAATATGCATCTACCACTTTGAAGCTTTCCCAGTATACTTTTTATTGTCTAATCTTTTATGGATTCCTTTGAGTTCTGCCCTCATGGCACTGGGAATATTATTGGTTTGTATGCACCAGCTTTCTCCCAGTGTAGCACGCTTAATTGCTGATGCAACTGGATCATTGAGCGAAGCTGGAATTTCATATTTACAATTCCTTAATAAGTTACCTGGTTCAACACTGGAGAATTTGCACATTGAAGTACAAGATTGCATTTTTTACTACGGAATACTTTTCGCTTTATTGCTTATCATTCGAAAAGGGAATTTGAAATATACCTGCATTTGGATCTTCATAGAAATTGCAACCTTGTCCTATTATTTTCATCGAGAAAAAGAAATTACCCAACGCAGATGCCTAGCCGGATATCGCACTGAATTCCATCTCCAGGTAGAAGTTTACCATCAGGGAATTTGTTATACTACCCACGATTTTGATAAAAATATGCAGCGAATCAGGTTACGTCATGGCGTGAACAAGGTGCTCCTCTTAGACAGTCTGAGGATGCAAAATGTCATTCATTCATATTTTCAAACTGATCAGTGACTCTGTTAAAATAAAATGAAAACTTCACCTTTCTAGAACTCTATAATATTTACAATGAATGCAACTTCACCTATAATCACCAATTCTGAGAAAAAAGGCCTTGTTATATTAATTATTCACATGCTGATCTGGACCATTGCGCCTGCAATTTTTAAGAAAGAAAAAAGCTCTATCCAGATGACTTCGGTTTCATCACAAATAGAAAATTCAACTACGTTTAATAGCAGATACAACAATAAAAGCCAGGATGTAAATAGGAATCGTGCGGATACCCCTACTCATTTCAACATGTATAAATTTAATCCAAATCACCTGAACGAAGAAATGGCTAAAGATTTTCAAATACCAAAAAAAACATATCACAACATCAATAAATATCTCTTAAAAGGTGGCCACTTTAGAACCAAAACTGACTTACTTAAAATATATGGTTTATCCAACGAAATATACTCTAGACTAGAGCCCTTCATGGAAATTCCACCCGTAGTACATCGGCAGTCCTTTAATGATTGGAATGAACAGCCCTCAGATAAACGGATCAACTTAAATGAAGTCAACGCTTGGGGATTGATCAGAGGTACTGGAATGGACACGGTTTTGGCATTTAGAATCATTAAATACAGAAACAGCCTGGGTGGTTTTGTTGAATTAGAACAACTGAAAGAAGTATTTGGAGTAAACGACAGTCTTTATTCAGTACTTTCACAGAAGTTATTGCCAGAAGGAAAAATCCGTCGAATAAATCTCAATGCAAGCACATTTTCAGAATTGAGTAAACACCCCTATATTAAGTCAAGTCGGGCCAAGTTAATCATATCCTATTTATCTCAACATCGAAGCTGCGAGAATTTTGACTTTCTAAAATCGAGTTATCGCAAGGATACCCTTCACTACAGACTTTTACCATATTACCTGGAGATCAGATCCGATAGTTTAGTTCCCCAATAATTTTAATGCCTGTTCGACTAATTGAGAAGAGCCAATTAAGAAAGTGGATTTTTGGTGTAGGTGATTGACTTCTTGAGAAAGTATCCGTTCTCCTTGTTCATTGACACAAACCCCACCCGCTTGTTCAAACACAAAACTCATAGGATTGCACTCATACAATAAACGCAATTTTCCTTCAGGATTTTTTATGGTAGCAGGATAAAGAAAAATACCCCCTTTGCATAAAGTTCGATGTACATCAGCAACCATTGATCCAACATAGCGTAAATTCATTCCCTCATCTGCACAAGAATCCAGGTAACGCCTCATTTTTTCAGAAAACTGCCGGTAGTAACCTTGATTAATGGAATAAATTTTACCCGTATCAGGCACAAGCATGTTGGGATGACTTAGACAAAATTCCCCAATTCCTCGATCATAGGTGAATCCATTTACTCCAGTTCCTGTAGAATATACAAATAAAGTGGAACTGCCATATAATATGTAACCGGCAGCGACCAATTGAGTGCCTTTTTGCAAAAAGTCTTGAATAATTGGTGTATCCCCTGGAGATGAAATTCGTTTGTATATACCAAAAATTGTACCTACACTAATGTTGACATCAATATTGCTGGAACCGTCTAGAGGATCGGTTACGACCACATATTTGTGAGTGCGATTGATGTGTTGATTAAAAGATACAAAGTCGTCGAGTTCCTCAGAGGCAACCCCAGCGCATACACCAGAATTCCTGAGGTACTCGATCAATAGGTCATTGCTATATGTATCCAGTTTTTGAACGGTATCACCCGTTGCATTGATTTGCCCATCCTGACCTATTATATCCATCAATCCTGCCTTGTTCACGATTCGGTTTATGATCTTCCCGGCAATACCAATATGCCTGAGTAAGTCGCTCAACTCTCCTGCTGCATCTATTGCATTTGCCTGATTTTCAATAATAAATTCATCGATCGTAATCCTTCGCGACATAATCTAAATTTGGAATAAAGGTACGTACAATTCTACGGAAGCATAACTGCGTGGCTAAAAATTCCTTCGTGCATCTCATCTTTCAAATAATAAAATAGAACTAAGGACATCATCATTAAAAAATATTTTACATAAAGATGGAGCTGTCCGTTAACTTTGAATCTTAAATTTCAAGCACAAAATTTGAAACACCTTTTCGGACTAAATAAATATTTCTACAAATACCGTTACAGGTTTATATTAGGAATAGTGTTTGTAGTGCTGTCGAATGTTTTCAGGGTATTGCAACCACAAGTGATACGCAAAGCACTTGACCAAATTCTTGGTTACATTCAAACTCCAGTTGAATTGCGCCAACCTGAAGTATTGAGTCAATCGTTGACGAAATTTGGTCTTTCGATTTTTATTTTCGCTGTACTCATGGGGCTGTTTATGTTTATGATGCGGCAGACCATCATTGTGGTTTCCAGACTGATTGAATACGATTTGCGCAAAGTGATTTTCAACCATTACATTACCCTAGATACGTCCTTTTATAAAAGCAATAAAACCGGAGACTTGATGTCAAGAATTGTAGAAGACGTCAACAAAGTTCGCATGTACCTCGGACCGGCAATGTTATACGGAATCAATTTGCTCAGTATTGTTTTAATCGTCATCATCACGATGTTTCAGGTAAATCCAATGCTTTCATGCTACACTCTCCTTCCGCTTCCTGTATTATCTTATATTATTTATTTGGTTAGCAATAAAATCAATAAACAAAGTGAACTCATTCAGGCTCAGTTGGCTGGACTAACTTCGCAATCTCAGGAGTCTTTTAGCGGTGTACGAATTTTGAAATCATATGGCATTGAATCCTATTGGTCTAAGGATTTCAATGACTCTGCTGGTCAATATAAAAGTCATATGATGAATTTGGCTAAAATCGATGCCATGTTTTTTCCATCCATGCTATTGCTAATAGGGGCTTCTACCTTAATTACTATTTATGTGGGTGGATTAAATGTTTTTGAAGGTCGGGTAACCACAGGAAATATAGCCGAGTTTGTTATCTATGTCACTATGTTGACTTGGCCGGTTTCAGCAATAGGATGGTGTGCTTCCATCATCCAACAAGCCGAAGCTTCACAAAAACGTATCAATGCTTTTTTACAGACTTCACCCTCTATAAAAGGTGGAACACATCCACTTAGACTAAATCACACCCCACGGGTTGAGTTCCACCAAGTAAGTTTCAGGTACCCTGAATCCGGAATCCAGGCATTGCAAAATATTAATCTTAAAATTGATTGCGGTCAGTCGATTGGAATTATCGGACGCACCGCTTCTGGTAAAAGCAGTCTGACCGAACTGCTGTTACGCATGTATGATTCGACAGAAGGCACAATAACCATTGACCAAAGAGCGGTACAAACCATCCAACTAGAAGACATTAGAAAATTATTCAGTTATGTACCGCAGGATTCCTTTTTGTTCTCAGACACCATATTGGAAAACCTGCGTTTTGGTAACCCTGATTTGAGTCAAGATGAAATTGAAAAGTACTGTCAAATAGCCCAAATACATGAGGACATTATCAACTTCCCACATGGTTATGAAACCCTACTGGGGGAACGAGGCGTTAACCTGTCAGGAGGCCAAAAACAGCGTTTGTGTCTGGCCAGAGCCCTGGCAAAAAAAAGCCGGATTTTGCTTTTAGATGATTGCCTTTCTGCCGTGGATGCCAAAACAGAACTTAACGTCCTTGAGCATCTAAAGGAAGGCTTGGAAGGTCGGTCATTACTCCTAATCACCCAACGCATTCGACAAGTACAGTACATGGATTATATCTATGTCATGGGAGAGGGCAATATTATACAGGAAGGGACCTTTAATGAGTTGTTGGCACTTCCTGGTCTATTCCAAACCTTATACAATATTGAAAACCAGAATAAATACCTTGAATAGTTTAGGAAAATGGCTATTTTTACAATAGAATAAACTTTTTACCTGTGGAAAGCGAAAAACATATTGATAATATTTATTCCAAAAAACTGAAAGCCGGAAAACGTAGAACGTATTTCTTTGATATACGAAGAACCAAGTCTAACGATTACTTCATATCCGTAACTGAAAGTACTAAGAAGTTTAACGGAGACGGATATGAACGGCATAAGATCTTTATTTATAAAGAAGATTTTAATCGATTTCTTGAAAACATGGAAGAAGTTATCCAACAAATAAAAACCAAATATCTTCCTGATTATGATTACGATGCTTTTGCAAAACGTGAAGAAGAGTGGCAAAATAGTAAATCAGCAAATCCATCAGATCAGGACGATCATGGCCCGAATTGGTAATTGGTTAACCATTTTAATCCCAATCCTCAATCATTCACAACCAATGATTTCTTCACCGGCTTATTAAGCTCATGATTGAGCATTATTAGATACTTGAACCTTGATCTGTGGTTTTACTTTTCTATAAACAAGTAATAAGTCTTCCAATCATTGAAAAAACATCTACCCATTACCCAGCATTGAATCCTGGGAATTTTATGAACACCTTTTTTCTGAACTGGATTAATGAGGTAACACAATTTTTGTGGATTGACTTTTACTTCTGACTAAATAAATTCCAGGATTTCCCATCCTAGAGACATGGATGAATGCTTCATTAGATGTAAAGAGTAAATCTCCAATCACACTATAAAATTCCAATCGTTCTTTTTGGGGGTTGGTGATATAGGGGTATTGAAGGCTCCAGTTTTGTTGTTTCCATTCAATGGATTTTATCATTGATGCGGTTTCGTAACCTGACTCATCCTTGGCTAGCACTTGGTAATAATAAGTCCCACTATTTAAAGGTTGATCCACCCATATAAGATTCTCGTTAGCTTGAATCTGATGCTTTACTCCAATGGTTTCCCAAATACCTTGTATAAATTGCCGCTGTAGTTTAACCTCTTTTGAAAACTGGTTGAGTCGGCATTCAATGTGTACCTTATCTTCAACTCGAGTAATATCAAAAAGGTCAAATTCATTGGCTAGCGGAATTTGAACATTGTCCACACATGTTTGAGAATTATCTAAAAAACTTTCGATGGTATCCAGGCTGGCTGCAAGCCAAGGCCTTTTCGCTACTGGATTCATGATATTTGTAGTCCCTGAAAAATGAGGCGACCCACTGGTATGACCCATCCATTCATGGGCTGATAAATCTTCATTGGGATCTTCGTTGGCAACAAATCCTACCAATGAACCTCCAGGAACGCACAACGCACCCACAAACGATATCCCCTGATTGGTATAATTGCCGGTATAGAATACATAATTATCATCAGACCCGGGAAAGCCTTGTCCTTCGACCCAATCGTAAAAATTGAAAAAGGTTTCAGATATAGTACCCCCATAAGGAAACGGGGTTTCGCCATCAAAAAAATTAAAACTCACTGAAATATTCAAATCCCAATTTGGGGCTGCTGAGTTAAAATCAGTTCGCACATTGCTGATGATACCTGACAGATAAGAAATGATTGCACCATTATTATTATAACCCCCTGTACGGCGACGTTCATAGCTGGTATCAATATAGATATTCAAGTCATAATCAGGTGTACTACTCCTGTAAAGAATCCTTGATGCTGATCGCTGAATGACCTTATTTCGATATTCCGTAAGCTCCTGACTGAAATAATCATTTAGACAGCCTTCGGCACCCACGAATTCCGGTTGCTGATCCACTTGTGAGTAAGATTTCGTGAGTATAATAAAAATACTCAGTAGAGCCCAAAATGAGGGCCTCTTTAGTTGAGACGCTAAAGATTTCATGTTTTATGGAGTTTAGAACTAAAGACAATCAAATGTATCTTACTCCACAATAAAAAACAAATTTTTACCTATTTTTTTTTAATGTCCCAAAATATTTAACATGTCAACTCCTTAGGATAAATACCCGCTGCCACCATTTTGGCAAAAGCTTGGGCTACTTGAGGTTTATCTTCACGATAAGTAACCCCATACCATTTTGAGCGAGTTGGTTTTACCAGGATCTTATAATGTTGATTTTCAATTAATTCCTGAATGACGTCCGGGATATAGCATTCTTGAGATGATCCTTCTTGTAAATGAGCTATAAAATCCTTTAAATGGTTTTCGAAACACGTAAAAGTTTCGGGCCCGAATGCCCACATATTCATTGAAACTAGGGTATTGGGATCTATAACGGTTTCTTTTTCATGCTCTTTAAAATGGATCACTTCGCCGGAATGTATGTTTTTACATTCCTTAATTTTGAGTAAATATCCCTCAGCATCGATCATGCAAACCCCGCGATTGACAGTTCCATGGTCGCTTAACGTATCTTTAATGGGGTATCCAATCAATGTTATTTCCCGATAACCGGTAAGCGTTTGGTAAAGTGAAATCATGGCTTCCCGGCCATAGAAGTCATCCGCATTAATGACCCCAAATGGTCCAGCAATGCAATTTCGGGCTACCCATACAGCATGTGCAGTCCCCCAGGGTTTTTCTCGGTTCAAGGTTTTTTCAGGTGGTATGGGCAGGTCCTCCAGTTCTTGAAGTACGTAATGCAGATTGATGTGTTTTCCCCATCTTTGATTCATGTGTAGTTCAAATTCCCCGGCGAAGGAATCACGAACGACAAATACGATATCTTTAAAACCAGCCTTCCACGCATCGTAAATACTATAGTCCATGATGGTTTCTCCGTTGGGGCCAAAAGCATCCATTTGTTTTAGACCACCATAACGACTACCCATTCCCGCAGCCAATATCAATAATGAAGGATTTACAATTTTCATCTTTTTTAAATTCATGATTCGACAAATGCAAGAATACCGGTATAAGACCGGCATTCTTGCGAATGTTCGTACGAACAAATATCTAAAGAAAAATGAAAATCAAAACAGACTACATCTTCACCATGAGTTTGGTGTTTTGTGATTTATCAGAGGCTATTCTTATAAAATAGTTACCAGGTTTAAGATCGTTGATTCCAAATTTCATTTGATGGTTTCCTTCGCCTACTTGACCATTGTGAATTAGTCTCACTTCAGAACCCAACTGATCAAACATGCTGATTCTAATGTACTCGCCTGTGCTATAAAAACGGATATTCAGGTTTTGGTCGGCAGGATTCGGATAAGTTTCAAAACTAAATTCAAAATCATTGCCATTCAGTTCAGTTCCTGTTACGGTACAGCCTTCAATAATGGGCAATTTTTGAAAGTCTTCTACAAGGAGGTCCTTTACCAATGAAGTAGATAATTCAAACCAGTCTGTCAGGATAGTAGCATAAATGGACCGGAAATCATATTGCATGGCAACGCCTTCATCATTGCCAACATTGGCACTAATGGTTGGATTGTTGCCCAAGATTCCAGGTTTTACACAGTTGCCAAATAAAAACAATGGAGCGGCTGATCCATGATCAGTACCGGTTGAATCATTGGCTTTAATGCGTCGTCCGAATTCTGAAAATGTCATGCCCAATACCCTTTTTCCGTTACCGGATTGCTCAATTGCTGTTTGAAATCCAGCAATCGCATCGGATACCGATTGCCAAAGATCCGCATGTGTTCCAATTTCGTGATTATCTGGATCGCATTGTGCCGAATGGGTATCAAATCCACCCAGACTCACCACATAAACCTTGGTTTTCATACCTCCTTTAATCAATTGAGCCACGATGTTCAATTGATCCAATAGCTTGTTTCCTGTACTTGCAATGGGTCCACCGGCAGAAGTATAGGCATCCTTAATTACGTCAGTGTAATCATTGGTTTGCTTAAAAGTATTGACTAGATATTTCAATTCTACACCATAATTGGTCAATGGAATATTGCTTGCGAATGCCGGCTCCTCTATTAAGGCCATGTTTGCCGGATCGTTGATGGCTAAACTAAAATTAGCTACAGGTCCCTGACAGGTCTGACTCACCAATGAACCTATGGTAATGGCTAAAGGATCCGGGTAATCACTATTGGGATATCCAGTTGGAAAGGATTGGTGATCATTGTAAAAATAACGACCTAACCATCCGCGTGGCTCCATAGTTTCAGCGCTGGATCCAGATGTCCAGATATCCGTCGAACGAAAATGGCTTCTATTTTGATTCGGATAACCAACGGATTGAATCAGTCCTAATTTCCCATCATCATACAGTGACTTCATCCCTGTCATTACTGGATGCAAAGCGAGATCTGTCCTGAGTTTAAGACCAAGACTTTCCTTGATCAGAATTTTATTTCTGGCAATATCCAGATTTGCATACTGATCCAAAGGCAATACCGTATTGAGTCCATCATTTCCTCCGACTAATTGAATCAGAACCAGAATTTTGTCATTATCCGGATTGACGAAATCAAGAAAAGAATGACGTGCTACAGCGCTTACCGGAATCCCATTAATCAATAGAGGAACGGAAGCTGCTGATCCTATTTGAAGAAAAGTTCTCCTTTTCATAGTATTATTCGATTTAACTTAATGAATATTCAGGCATGGATAATAATGACACGAATAGCGGTTTTAGCCTGGTTTCAACTACCGTTCGTGCTTGCGTATTATTTGGATCTGCTTTATATGTATTCCAAATAGTGCTCCACTGGGCCTCAGTCACATTGCCCAACAACTTGGTTTTCAGGAAGGTTAATTGGCTTGACTCAATGGGTTTTGGCAATAAATGCGCGACTACGCTATTGATCAGGTCAGTTGCCTTTTCTGGATGGTCAAATCCACTTACATAATCAACTAAATCAAGTCCAACAAGACCTGTTACGTTTCTCACCCTACGCGTTTTATTCGCCAATGCAGTAGTAAAATTATATCGCACTGGGAAAGTCACTGAATTTACCCAAATCTCGTGATAACCTGGCTCTTGATAATAAGGGGTCCAACCCGCAACACTGGGCAAAGCAAAATAAACTTGCTCCATACCGATAGAACTGCGGTATAAATCAAGAAATAAAAGGTATTTCTGGGCAAGGTCGGTAGGGACATTCACCTTCATAACTTTAATTGTGTTGAACATGAATTCATAAGGCATCCTGATTAAACATCCCAAAGCTTCATCGGTATAGAAATGATCACTGGCCAATAATGTCCTTATGACTGGAGCTATATTAAAGTTATTTGCGATCAACAGATCAGCCATTCCTTCGATGATTTGATCCTGAATTTCCTGACTTACCTTGTAATAAACAAAATACCTGTACAATTTTTTACAGACAAAAGTTGCGGCTTCTCTTTTATTAAAAAGGATATCCACCACGGCTTGATATTCATTTGCACCCTGGTTTGAAATAATTGCGTTGTTAAAACGGTGTGACAATTGTTTATCACTGGTATCGTGCAAGGCTGCAGCAAATTCTGAGTATGGATAAAAGGACTCATTCGCTCTATCTGTTCTGATCACCCAACCCGTAAGCGCTTTGGCTAAAGCCAATACATCCTGCTCAGTAAAGGTTGTATAATCACCTGGTCCGGCAAGCTCACCTTTTCCCAAAACGAAAAGCTCCATCAGCTCACGAGCATAATTTTCATTAGGAGCACGGCGGTTATTTTGAGCACCATTCAAATAGAGCAACATGGCTTTATCAATGGTCAGCTTTTTGGTCAATTCCTTAAAATTACCAAGGGCATATTCCCTTAGCAAACTGATGTAATCATAGTTATACCGTGGATCAAAAACATCAGACACTACAAAGTGATTATGCCAAAAGAGGATCATCTTTTCAGTTAATGAAACTCCTTCTGAATAAATTTGTTGCATCAACCAAGAATACAAGGAATTCTCCTTCAGATTTACTAAACCCTGAACTGAAGGATGTAACTTCCCTTTAACCCATGAATCTCCAAGATTCAAATCCGGGTCATCCGGAGTATTTGAATACAATACCGGGTCCGCAGGTTTAGGCGAAGGTGTCATCAACTTGTCAAGTGTTTTGTCCAGCCCATCCTGGACGGCTTGTTGAATCTGCGCATGTGATGGTCCAAACATGGCTCTTCGCAGCAAGTGAGCAGCAGTTGAATAATTCCATGTTCCTGAAAAAGGACTCAGACCACCACCGAGCGGCAAAGCATCATCCTGCAGTGTTCTTCCTACTGCAGAAGCCTGGTCAACTCCCAGGAACTTTTTTAAAGTGGCTCTTCTGTTCATAATTTAAAATTTTAGTGACTTTAGGGTAGACTTATGAATTTGATAAAAGTTTAATAAAAGCTAAATGTAAAGTTAAAAAAATCAGGATCCCCCTCTAATTTGTTAAAATATGAGACTTTACAACCTTGTACTTTAGCTATTTTTGCATGTTCAAATTATGATCCAAACCGACATTGTTATTATTGGCGCAGGTCCCTGTGGTTTATTCTGTGTATTTGAAGCAGGCTTACTCAAACTAAAATGCCATCTCGTAGATTATCTACCTGTTCCCGGCGGACAGCTTGCTGAAATTTATCCTAAAAAACCGATATACGATATACCAGGTCATCCTGAAATTCTTGCGAAAGATCTCGTCGATAATTTATTAAAACAGATAGAACCTTTTAAACCTGACTTTACCTTAGGTGAACGTGTTGAAACGCTTGAAATTTTGCCGAACGGGTACTTTCAATTGAGCACTGATCATGGTACTTGCTTACAGGCTCCTGTGATCATGATAGCCGCTGGTCTAGGATGCTTCGAGCCGAGAAAACCTGAGATATCAAATCTAATCCAATATGAAAAACATGGAGTTGATTATATCATTCGTGATCCGGAAAAATTCCGCAACAAGGAAGTAGTCATTTCCGGAGGAGGAGATTCAGCACTGGATTGGTGTCTATACTTATCGAATATATGTTCTAGGTTAACTTTGGTCCACCGCAGAAAAGAATTTAGAGCTGCACCGGAGTCCGTATCGAAAATGCATGAGTTAGTGGCCCAAGAAAAGCTTCAGCTATTTCTTAATTCAGAAGTGGCTGAGCTTCATGGCGACCACCATCTTTCAGGTGTATCTATCCAGTCGGATGATCGAAAATTTTCCATTGCTTGTGATTATTTTCTACCGCTGTATGGGCTGAGTCCTAAATTAGGTCCCATTGCCGATTGGGGACTTGGAATTGATAAATCAGCTATCGTGGTAGACACCAAAGATTATTCCACCAACATCCCAGGTATTTTTGCTATAGGTGACATCAATACTTATGATGGAAAACTTAAATTAATTTTATGTGGGTTTCACGAAGCGACTCTTGCAGTGCAATCCGCCTTTAAAATCATTCATAAAGGGCAAAAACCAAGTTTTAAATACACCACCGTAACAGGTATAAATAGCCTATAATGTTGGCTTACCTAATCTACTAAACTGCTTACATGGATACCATTCATATTCAAGTGTTGGATAAGCATAAGAATATCCTTGAATTAGAACTTCCAAATGATCCAGCTTATTCTTTGATGGAAATGTTGCGAGCCTCTGAACTTCCTGTTCTTGGCACTTGTGGCGGCCTCGCACTTTGCGCTTCGTGTCACATTTATATTCATTCAAATCATGACTTGCCACCGTTGAAAGAAGCAGAAGAGTTATTACTGGACACGCTACCCAATTCTAATCCATCTTCACGCCTTGCCTGTCAATTAACTATTTCAGAAGGTTTAAATGGACTGGTTTGCGAATTGGCCGGAGAATAAGAAAAGAAATAAATTGTTACTACCGTTTAGCGAATCTCCAACATGGCGGTTAAAACTATATGTTTGATTTTGTTTACCGAGAAACTCTTATCCAATTGAAACAAGACTAACTCGGCCTGTAATGTTCCGATGTCGTCTTTGATATGAATTATGTATAAATGAAAATCTTTGACACAATCAACAGGCATTAATAGTTTCAATTTCTCCAACAAGACATCTTTCATTTTTAGAATTCGGGTACAATGTTCCAATTTAAGTTCAAATTCGAGTTGGAAGAAATGAAACTCCCGGTTACTATAATTGACGATGTCACTGAAGTATGCCTTAGAATTAGGTATATTGATGATTTGATTTCTGTATTGCAAAACAATCTTGTGAATGTTTAAATCCAAAACCCTGCCTTCACAATCACCAATCTTTACGTAATCACCAATAGCTATGTCTCTTGAGAAGCTAAAGTTGATCCCACAAATAACATCCATTACGAGCTCTTTACTGATAATCGCAACGGCTGCAGCAACGATACTAAGAGCTGTTAACAATTCTTTGGGTTGCAATCCAAAGAAACCGAGTAGCATAAAAATCACACCGGAAACCGTAAGCAAATAGTAAATATTCTTTAATCCCGTGATTACGTTATCAGAAAATTTATGACCCAGTCTTTTTCGTTTGCGGTAAATGTATTGTGTTAATCTGATGATAATATTGAGACTCAACCAAAATATTGAAAAAGTTAAGAAGGATCTCGTTAATGGAGAATGATCAATCCATGTTTTCAAAATATCGCTACCAAGTCCTTCACGAATGGCTACAAGGGCCGCCAGCAATACTATCTTCAGCAAAAATTTTATAAAAATCATTTTCAAATATCAAATACAATAATAGAATAGTTCCTTGATTTATTCAAGGAATCAATTGAAATGTTGAACGCCTATTGTTTTGATGTTGTTGATCAGTGCATTGATCACATTGGCACACTATCGCAGGCTTTGAAGCGCCGAACCCTTGGTATTTAATGCGTGTTTCGGGGATTCCTGATTGGATTAGCCAATTGGCCGCAGATTGTGCCCGAAGGGTAGATAATCGCCTATTGTAATCCTGAGAACCTCTGCAATCGGTATGCGAACCGATGAGTACTTTGATTTTTGGGTTCGTAATCAGTATGGTTTTCAGGGTTTCAAGCGCTGGAACAGCATCTGGCCGAATTTCCCATTTGTCAAAATCGTAATACAGTTCACCCAGTAAAAATTCCTGATGCATGACGGCCGGTATAAGTTCGTACTGCAAATTCATGTAAAATGTACTGTCGTGTTCCAGCATTGGTGCCAAAGGCGCAGAAAATTCGATATCGCGATTTAGGTAACCTCTTCGGGTAATTAAGAAACGATAACTAAGGCCTGGAGTCAGTTTCAACGGAATGCTCGTCCTGTATTCTGAAGAAAAACTATGTTTTGTAACTTTATCGATAAACATTACACTGTCCAGTAATTTTTTTTCCTGATCAGAAAACGAAATGGCTTCCGTAAACTTTATGTTGACCTGAACCTCAAATTTAAACTTAGGCCTCGATGGTTCAGCGACTTGAATATTCCGCAAGTGCTTAGTTGCGGAATATACCCTATCCAATCCATGATCCCGGTTTGACGAAAAATAAGCAACCATCAACTCCCCTTCCCGATGATCATGATAAGTATCAATAAAGTATAAAAAATCATCTGCTTCACTGTTGACTGGATTTCGCAAATTTTGAGGAGGTTGCCATTGCATCAAACTATCCTTCCAGGTCTTAAACAAGTCCAAACCACCCATGCCTACCAAACCATTGCTACTATAATACAAACTGTCGCCATTCCAAATCGGGAATACTTCATCCCGCGAAGAATTAATGCGGCTTCCCAAATTTTGCGGCGTATTCCATGCACCATCTGTTTTTGTTGTAAAATATAAATCCCATCCACCAGATCCACCTGGTTTATCAGAACTAAAAACCAGCAAGGAATCACTGTGGTGAATCGCAGGATGTATACAATTTTCTTCAAATGAAGGTAATCTAACCAGGTTAATTTTGTTCAGTTCACCATTTTGCAGGGAGGTTTGATAAATCTTGCATAATTGTTTATTTTCTACAATTTCATCACAACGTGTAAAATATAGCTGTCCCGATTTTTTTTCAAATGAATAAGCGCTTTCGTTTCCAAGGGATTTGGTTAAGCTCTCACCCGTTAAGCCATAGATAATTTTTGAATACGGGCGGCCACTCCATTCAAACTTAGATTCAGTCTTATTCTCTGAATTAAATCGTTCAGCCACATATAAAAAGGCAGATGAATCGATTTTCTGATACCCATAAACACTACCATCAGCTTTAAGATGATCGATTTCCTGAACTTTCCAAATATAATCTGAAGGCGTGTTCTGCCACTCAGCCATAAGTTTGCAGACATTGATTTCTTTACGGGCGTCCTGCAACCGGCCTGATTCCTCACCATATAATTTAAAAGCGTCGGCAGCAGCTTCATACTCTCCATTCATTTTCAATGCCCCTGCATACTCATACAAAGCAGGTGAACCATAGTTTAAATCATAGGCTAATCTGGACCACTTTAGTGTTTGCGAATAGTCTCCAAAATATTTGGTACACAATGCAAGTTTGAAAGCTTTTTCAGCTTTTTCCCTATCCGTACCAGCATTCTTAAATTCATTTAAATATAAAGATGCCGCTTTGGCGTATTGTTTAACCTCAAATGCCTGATCCCCCTTGCGTATTTTATAGGTATAGTTACAAGAAAGCAACAGGCAATAAGAACATAAGACTGGTATTAAATAACCTAACTTCATACCTAAGTATCTGTTTACATAACGAATCAGATAACGCATAGTGTATGACTAAAAATAAAAAACCCCTCGCTTGGCAAGGGGTTTTCAGATTTATACTTTAGATAATTGTTTGGTAGTCTTTGTCGACTCCTTTTTGGTATTGTACCTAAGGTTTTTTGAAAAATCAATAACCACCGGCATTGCAACACAAACAGAACTGAACGTTCCAACGACAATTCCTATAATGATTGCAAAACAAAATCCTTTGGTGGATGCTCCTCCAAACAAGAAGAGAATGATGATCGTCAGAATGGTCACAAAGGACGTATTTAGCGTCCGTGATAGTGTGCTGTTAATGGCATCATTTACTAACTGCTTGTCAGATTTGGTGCTATCAAAGTTGAGGTACTCCTTAATTCTATCGAAGACAATTACAGTGTCGTTCATAGAATAACCAATAACCGTCAATACAGCTGCGATCAAAGTCTGATCCACCTCCATACTAAAATTCAATATCCCATGAAACAATGAAAAAGCTCCCAATACAACGATGGTGTCGTGAAACAATGAAACAATCGTTCCAAGGCTGTATTGCCATCTATAGAAACGGAACAGGATATAGATGAAGATAACCACCAATGCAATGACAATGGATTTGAATGCACTCGCCTTAATGTCATCAGCAATAATGGGACCTACCTGGCTAAATGACGATACGTGAGTGGTTTTAGCATCGTGGTTCATAAATGCATTATAATCTAAACCGCCTCCCAGAGCCTCATTCACTCCATCAAAAAGTTTCTGATTTACTTTTTGAACAACTTCTGTACCTGATTCATTGATCAGATAGGATGTTGTGATGTTATAAGTATTTCGAGTATCTACACTCTTTACGATAGGATTTCCTTCAAATGACTTAGACAATGAAGTTCTTAATGCTTCGACATTGACATCGCGGTCAAATGTCACGTTATAAGAATAACCTCCTTTAAATTCTACACCCAATTCAAAACCACGTGTAAAGAAAGATACAAAACTGATGGTGATCAGAACAGCAGATATCATATAAGCATACTTTCTATTGCCAACCCAGTCAAATTGGATATCTTTGAAAAAACGCTTTGTGTATTCGCTTGCAAAACTCATTTGTTTACCCTTACTGGACCACCAGTCAATGATCATCCGCGCAACCAATACAGACGTAAATAAGGAAAACAAAATACCAATGATCAACACTATCGCAAATCCCTTAATCGGCCCAAGACCATAAATAAATAATACAATACAGGTCAATAAGTTAGTTACGTGCGAATCAATAATTGCTGAATAGGAATGAAGGAATCCTTGTTTGATTGCATCCAGGTATGATCGGCCTGCTAAAAACTCTTCCTTGATACGTTCATAGATAACGATATTGGCATCAACTGCAATGCCCATGGTCAATACCAAACCCGCAATACCCGGTAATGTCAATACCGTTCCGAATGAAGCCAGGGTAGACAAAATCAAAATGATGTTCAGAAACATTGCAATAATGGAAACGAATCCCCCTCCGGTATAATAAATCACCATGAATAAGACGACAAGAAGAAATCCTCCCAAAATGGACCACATGGATTTAATGATATTTTCTTGCCCTAAGGAAGGTCCTACCAATGATTCCTGAACAATTTTCGCTTTCGCAGGTAATTTCCCGACTTGCAAAATATTCGCCAGGTCTTTTGCCTCTTCTATGGTAAAGTTTCCGCTAATCTGCGAATTACCCCCAAGAATAGGTTCACGTACACTTGGACATGAAACCACTTCATCATCCAATACTATGGCAATTTCTCTTTTATTGTCATTGGCGGCTCTTGTGGTCATTTCGCCCCATATTTTTGATCCTTTGGTATCCATCGCCAAAGAAACTACTACTTCACCGGTCAGATTATCTGGATTTGCAGAAGCTCTGGCTATGCGTTCACCATCCAACAATGCATTTGGTGAACCCGGCTTTTTCTTAATGGCATACACATTGTAGTTATTGGAAGGCTTACTTTCTCCCTGAGCTTTATAAGGCTTGGCTTCTACCCTAAATTCCAGATCCGAAGGGAACGTGGATTTTACTGCTGGATCATTCACTAATTTTAAAAATCGCGAACGGTTAGATTTTTCAACTGAACCTATTATTGCCGTATATCCTGCTGCTGGACTTGTCGGAGAAAAGATGGATAACAGTGGTCCCTTCTCAGCCATTGGATCTTTACGAATGGTATCGACTCCCGCTTTAACAGAATCTAATTTATTGCCTAAAGAATCTGTGGTATAGTCATAACGATCCACCAAAGTGTAATCCAAATCAACATTGGAAGTATCTCCCTTGTCCAAGGCAGCCAGCTTTTTGTCTGCATTGACAATCCCGTCAAACACACCTGGGTCAACGTTTCGATAGACTTCCCAAAACTCCAGTTTTGCACTCGCTTGTAAGTACTTACGGGCTCGCTCGGGGTTGTCTATCCCCGGTAGTTCCACGACGATCATATCCCTAGCCTTATCCAAGGAAACGTTTGGCTGGGTAACGCCCAATTTATCAATACGATCTTTCAACCTTTTAAATGTAAGATCTACAGTTTCATTGGCCACTTCTCTAAGAATCCTGGCGACGTCAAGGTCAGAAGTTTCAAAATTGATACGATCTTTCAGTGAAGCTCCACGAGAAAACAAAGAAGCTAAAGATTTGCCATTTGATTCTTTTTTGAATTCCTCCACAAATAGGGTCACAAAGTCTTGCTGGCTATTTTGTAGACGAATGTTGGCATTCTCCAACGCTTTGCGAAATGCAGGATCCGAAGAATTTCCTGACAAAGACACCAACAAATCAGAAAGATCAATTTGCAATATTGAGCTCATTCCACCTTTCAAATCCAATCCCAATGCAAGTTGTTGTTGCTTTAATTCATGGTAAGTGAATTCTTTGATTAATGGAATTCTGAATATTTTCTCACTGGAAATAGAATCCAGATATTTAGTCTTTGCTATTTTCTGAACTGCATAGCGCTCAGTTTCATCAGTCACCTGAGATGAAGCATTTTGTGCATATTCCGCTGCCTTCCTCTCTACTTTTGAAGTAGGTAGGTAATATACCAATTGAAGAGCACAAACAACCAATAGGGCAAACAATACCCATTTTACAAATCCTTTTCCAAACATATATCGTAAATCTTACTTTATTAAAAAACTCCGCAAATATAGCAGATCCAAGGAAGAAATTGCAGACTAACATAAAATAAAGCATTCATTATATACTTATACTGCTATGTATAATTATTTGTCTTTTAATGCTTTACGTATATTTAGAAGTTGAAAGTCCATTTTAAGCCTAAATTTCGAGGAGCTTCCATCAATCCAGGCCTCACTGTATAGGCTTCGTTCAATGCATTATTGAGGTTAAGTTGAAGAGCCCAATGCCCAAATTCAAAACCCATATGTAAATCATGAATACGGTAACCGTGGTCATGCTCTGACCTAAATTGATTAATTCCCTGGATAAATAGGGTAACTTGAAAAAGCCAATCGATGGCTTCAACATGTGAAACATATTGAAAGGCATAACCGAAAGAGAAATTCTTATATCGGGTTGTAATATCACATCGAAACAAATGTTTTGAGCGATACTTCAAAATGTTGATGTAAGAACTTGAATTGGCAGCATTCTGTTGCCCAATTGGCGCAAATTCCCTTTCATTAATAGCAAGTTGTTTTCCCCTCAGATCAAATTCCCGGTAAACTGGATCAATGTAAGTGTATCCCATGGTTGTTTGGAGTTTCCAACTGCCGATGTACCCACTCAATGCGGTTTCCAATTCAAATCCTTTAATCTGGGTATTACCGATGTTTTTGGACTGAAATTGCAACTGATTGTTCAATACAAATTCCATCATATCAAAATATCGCGATTGAAAGAATGAAATATCAGTCATTCCATGAATACCCCATAGAGCCCAGCCTTGTCGAATTCCGAGTTCAGCACTCCATCCGTGTTCTGATTTTAACAATGGGTTAGGGACAATTCGCAAACCACCGGCAGTGGTTGATATATATTTCTCCGCAATGGATGGAAACCTGAAGCCTTCTCCAACAGAAGCCCTCAAATAAGTATAATTAAAAATTTGCGCATTCATCCCGGCACGAAAAATGGTGCGCTGATCATGGACTTTTGTGGCAATGTCCTCATTGTTTAATTTTCCTGGCCCTTCCGTTTGATATGACTCAAAGCGAACACCTCCATTGATGATCACTCTGTTCCAAAATTTTTTCTCGAGTTGAAAATACGCTGCCTGACTGAATAACTGAAAACTAGTATCGCTATACAATTGTGCTTTAGTCCAATTAGAATTTAGGGCTCCACCTAGCTGAACATCCAATAAAATTTTAGGTATAAGCTTCCTGAGTTGGTATTCAACATATACACTATGGCTCTTGTTTTCTTGTTGATTGTCGGCCCCATTGAATATATAATAATAACGGCTTAAAATTTTGTGTGAATAAGCACCCGGACTGGTATAACGCAATGCGGGATCCAACATCAGACGAAATTTTTCATTGGTAGAATTCGCACCTGAGGCACCTTCATAACTGCCAGCGTCCTTCCAATAAAAGAAATCGCTGCTTTTACCCGCATTCAGATTTGCCCCAAAGCTTAAAAGCAAACTGTCAGATATTCGATGCCTTAGATTTCCTTGAAACCTAAATGCGTCAGCATCACTGTCCCGGTTATAACTGATTTCCTTGTTAAATGAGGATACAAGAATCAGGTCATTTTTACCTTTTCTGCTTCTGTGGTTGACGGAAAAATAAGTTTCTGTTGGAAAAGCAGTGGTTCCAGGCCTACCCCACCAGTGATTTCCCAGTTCAGGTTGCATAAATATCGTAGGAGCGATGGTAAACTGCGTAACCGGCTGACTGTTAGGCGTGGCTGAGCGAAAATGTACCACTCCGTTCATGGCAGAGCTACCATACAAAGTTGAAGCAGCTCCTTTTAGCACTTCAATTTGACCAAGATTCTCAACCGGTAAATCATTCCAATAAGGGTTAGCAGCATCGACCTGCATCATAGGCATATCATCCATTAATAACAAAACACGACTTCCCGCCCCATAGCTATAACCTGAACCTCCCCGAATGTTTGCTTGCCCATCGATGATCTGTACACCAGGAATCCTATCCAAAACTTTTTCGCCACTGATGGTATTCAATCGCTCAGGTAGACTTCTATTGATAACACTGGTGGATACAGTTGCTTCTGCAATGGGTTGTTCATATTTTGACGCACTGATAATCGTCGTCGAAAGTAAATATGCATTCTCTTCCATATAAACCACCCCTCCAGCTAAAGCATTCATGGGCAATGCTAAATCTTTGTATCCAATCATCTTGAACCGGATCAAAGAATCCCCGCTTGAATGTTTAATTTTGAAGGCCCCGTCCTGATCAGTTTGTACCGATGATTTACCATGCTCAACTATAACCCCTTGAAGAATACTTTTTGAATTCAGGTCATAGACTATTCCCAACAATGTACTGTCTGTGGATTGTGCCTGGATTTGGTAGCCAAAAAAAATCAAAATAATTAATTTGACAATCTGTTTCATTAAATCTATATTCGGGCAATAATTTAGATCGCAAAATATGAAGCAATTTACAATTTTCCTTTTTTGTTTATCCCTGGTGTCACAGAGTTCCATTGCACAATTTTGTCGACCCGATAGTACTTTGCGTGATTCTTCAGCCGGCGTTTATCCTAAACCCATAACGCCTACCAATCCGAATGGTGGAATCAACAAAAAAGCCTGCATCAATAAACCATATGAATTTACATTTACCGTGGTAGTGCCTGATACTGTTCAAATTCCCATTTTACCAGCCCCTCTTCCATTGGAAAAGGTTGCAATTGATACCCTCAATGCCATTGCCAATCTTCCAAAAGGTATAGGCTATAGTTGCAATCCCCCTAATTGTGTATTTAAGAAAAATGAGTTTGGTTGTTTGCTGCTACACGGCACTCCAACGTCTGACAACCTTCCTGGAGACTTTAAACCGGTCATCAAACTTAAGCTGACGGTTAATGTGGGGGTTCCATTTGATTATTCTACAGAATATCCCGGGCCTGCTTTTCCAGGAGAGTATATACTCACTGTGCTAGATGAAAATAATTGTGCGTCAAATAACCAAAACATCTCCATTGAACCTTCATTTTGGTATCCAAACCCGATCGTTGATCAAGTACTTTATACACAAGGTCAAGTTGAATCAGTCCGCTTATTTAATAGTCAACATATTCCCGTTCTTGAATTGCCAAAATTTGGAGGACAATCCATTATTTTAGAACACCTACCGGATGGCATGTATATTATCCATTGGACGGAGCGTAAACACATATTTCATCAAAAAATTATTATCGCCAATTCCCGTTAAATCTTGCTTGAATTATTCTTCTTCATCAAGATCATCATAGAAAATAGGATCAAGCATTGGCAATCCAACCCACATGGTTTCTTCTCGGCTGACCGCCATCATGCGCAAGATTCCACCGCTTGAACGTGCAATTTGCTCTGCATAGGCCAAATAGGAGCTATAAAGCTGACTGGCGGTCCTCAAGGATAACTTTTTCAATATCGCATTCAATACATTTAGTCGACGGCTAATTTCTGTACATCGGGGTTTTGCATCTTCAGGGAGTTCATTCAAAAACTTCTGAAAAAGCTCATTAAACTGAACATCAACATCTTTGTAATATGACTTTAAATCAAAATGGTTGTGGTAACTTCTAATTTTTACAATCTTTTCTGCCCAGGTTCTTTCTTTGACATCAATTTCATTGTCAGCACCGGCAATCAGTATGGCAATCAAAGGGACAGCATCGATGAGTGTTTGATATTCACCGGAGGACAAATCTCTGAATAATGTATTCATACATCTGGTTTTAAGGATAAATTAGCTAACAAATTTAATATGATTATTTTCTAAGTTCTAATACTTAATTGGTTTTTTTGTTACAGTTTACTTTTGAGGACAATGTTGGCTAACTTCAAAAACGACTATCCTCATATTAAGTATTTTTTTCATTAAATACAGATTCTTTTAATTTGGAATATGTATAGCAAACCCTGAAGCCATTCCTATATTTGTGACTGATGACAGATTCCTTAAAAGGACAACAGGTATTGTTTGAACTGAGCACCATGACACCCCTCATGGAGCAATATTATGCCATGAAGGCTAAACATCCAGATGCTTTGTTACTGTATCGGGTAGGTGATTTCTATGAGACCTTTGGAGAAGACGCCATCACTACATCCAAGGTATTGGGAATTGTACTCACCAAAAGAAACAATGGTGGATCTGATATTGAACTTGCGGGTTTTCCCCACCATTCATTGGATGTATATTTACCCAAATTGGTCAGAGCGGGATTTAGAGTTGCCATTTGCGAACAACTGGAAAAACCATCAAAAGGCAAGAAGGTAGTCAAAAGAGGCATTACAGATGTCATTACACCAGGTGTTACTACAGATGATAAATTGTTGGATGTTCGTAAAAATAACTTCTTAGCGTCCGTACAATTTGCAGGTGACCGTATGGGTATAGCCTTTGCAGATGTTTCAACCGGCGAATTTTATTTATCTGAAGGAGAACCCTCATACATCAATAAGTTATTACAAAGTTTTAATCCATCGGAAATTATTTTAGCACGCAGCAAGACACTTGAGTTTGATAAATTATTTGGTGACCAGTTTTACATCTATGCTTTAGAAGAATGGGTTTATCAACACGAGTTTTGCAGAAATAAGTTGTTACAACATTTTCATGTATCCAACTTAAAAGGATTTGGAATTGAAGAATACACTTTAGGACAAATTGCTGCAGGTGTGATTCTCCATTACCTGGAATCCATCGAAACCAAAAACCCTAAACATCTTTCTCAAATCAGCCGCCTGGCAAACGATGAGTTTGTTTGGATGGACCGATTTACCATTCGAAATCTTGAAATTATTGAACCACTGCATCCTGAAGGAAAAACACTTTTATCCATCATTGATCATACTCAGACCCCAATGGGTTCTCGTATGTTAAGAAAATGGATGGTTCTACCGCTATTGGATCCAGTTAAGATTGAACATCGCCTGCAAATGGTAGAAGCCATGCTGAAGGATTCTGAGCTTTCGGAACAATTAGACCATTTGTTACAACAGTTCGGTGATTTAGAGCGGTTGATTTCCAAAATACCTCTGCGAAGAATTTCGCCACGTGAGCTCAATCATATTCGCAAGTGCTTGGAGTTACTGTTGCCATTGAAAGCTACATTACAAAATCAACAAAATTCTGATCTTCAGCAATTAGGCCATTCATTTCACGATTGTGCTTTACTCCGGGATTTAATAGCCCATCAATTGGACGAGAATGCTCCTAACCAAAGCAATAAAGGTGGAATATTCAAGTCCGGCTTTTCTGTTGAGTTGGATGAATTAAAATATACACTTACACATTCTAAAGATCTATTGGTCGAAATACAAACCAAGGAGGCGTTAGCTACAGGTATCAACAATTTAAAGATTGGTTACAATTCCGTTTTCGGCTATTACTTAGAGGTGACCAATAAATTCAAAAATCAAGGAATGGTACCTGATCATTGGCTTCGAAAACAAACCATGTCCACGGGAGAACGCTATGTCACAGAGGAATTGAAATTGTTGGAAGTAAAAATTTTAGGTGCGGAAGAAAGAATCATGCAATTAGAGGAAGAACTCTATGAAAAACTTCTGGATCAAATTCAGGATTTTCTAATTCCACTCCAACAGAATGCTAAAAATGTCGCTACCATTGATGTCATTCACTCATTTGCAGTTGCGGCTCGTTTAAAAAATTTTACAAAACCGCTTATAGACGAAAGTAGAGTTCTTGATATCAAAGAAGGCAAACATCCTGTTATCGAACACCAGCTTCCGGATGGTGAACCTTATATTCCAAATGACATATATCTCGATTCTGATACTCAACAAATTTTAATGATTACTGGTCCTAATATGTCTGGTAAATCAGCTATTCTTCGGCAAACAGCTTTGATCGTATTAATGGCTCAAATTGGATCTTTTGTACCAGCCAAAGAAGCCAGGTTGGGCATCATTGACCGAATATTTACCAGAGTTGGGGCAAGCGATAATCTAGCTTCCGGTGAATCCACTTTTATGGTTGAAATGAATGAGACAGCTTCCATCTTAAACAATCTCTCCGATCGATCACTGATATTACTGGATGAAATAGGAAGAGGAACAAGCACTTATGATGGTATTTCAATAGCGTGGTCCATTGCAGAGTATTTACACAATGTCCAGGATAAAAGAGCAAAAACCTTGTTTGCTACCCATTATCATGAACTTAATGAGTTAGCGACGAATCTTGACCGGATAAAAAATTTTCATGTAGCCACTCAGGAATTGAATGATCGTGTAATCTTTTTAAGAAAACTGGTACCCGGAGGAAGTGAGCACTCCTTCGGTATACATGTTGCACAAATGGCAGGAATGCCATACTCTGTTATTCGGAGAGCAAATCAGTTGCTACTACATTTAGAACAAAATAGGTCATCTGAGAAATCAAATGATTTTCCACGACCACAACCACAAGCTATTATGGATAACCATACTTCTGTTGAATCAGAACAACTCCTGGAGGAAATCCGGCAATTGGATATTAATTCTTTGTCACCCGTCGAATGTTTAATGAAGCTTTTAGATTTTCAACTTCGTTCTCGAAGACTTATCTAATCTGAATACCCTTACTTTTTTTAAAAAATTTTACACCCCAATTTTAAGGTGCTCAAGAGTTTAAAAAGCAACTGAATTCAAATTAGCCTTCCGCTCACCTATTTTCTGATCCATTGCATTATACGATGACCTTTATTGGATTCTATTGAAATCCAATAATAACCATCATGATGAACATACTCATTCAATGACAAAGATCCATTTTTTGGTAAATTGGAAAGGATGGCCATATTTTGTCCTAAAGCATCCATTATTCTAATTCTCAAAAAGTTGACTTTACCCACCTGATAATTAAGTGTTGACTGTGCGCCGGGGTTTGGAAGAATTTGGCTAAACAGCCAGTCGTCAACCTGATCGTTTGAAACAAGCTCTTTTACTTCAAATGGTCCTAAAACTTTTTCACATTGATTGGCATCCAACACGGTACAATAGTATGATCCCGGAGTTAATTGAACGACTGGATTTTGTTGTGTACCATTACTCCATTTATAGATATAAGGAGGAATACCGCCATTTACCGTTACTTCTATCTGACCATCATTTTTGCCGGGATTAGCAGGTATAATAGTTGCCGACTGAAGTTTTATTTCCGAAGGTTCTTTTATGGTAAAAGTTTGTTTTATGGTTGTCCCTTGCTGATCCTTAACGGTAACCTGATAAGTTTCAGCATTCAAATCAATTACATTTTGCGAAGTAGGTCCATGATTCCAGGAATACTCATACGGAGGGACTCCACCCACGACTTGAATATTAATCGATCCATCATTTCCTCCAAAACAACTGACATGATGAACTTCCCAATTGCTTAGGGACAAGGCTGCTCCAATACCTACCAGGATATTATGGCAAACACTTTGGGTCCCACAATCATTTTGCGTTTCAAGGCAAACGGTAAATTCTCCATCAGTTAAATATTGATGTGTTGGATTTTGCTGACTACTGGAATCGCCATCTCCAAAGGTCCATTGCCATTTATCTGGCAATCCGGTACTCAAGTCATTAAATTGTACCAATCGGAGATTCACTTGTTCAGAAAATGAAGATTCTGGAGGAAGTTTTTGGTAAACGATAACTTCAGCATATTGCTTACAATGATTCTGTGTGTTTTTCACTTCAAGATGATAAGTTCCTTTTTGATCGACCACGGCAAACAAAGTTTGTTCACCAGAAACAAGGTGTCCATCTTTTGTTGTCCATTGGTAACTGTACTTTTGGCCTTGAGATGAATTGCTGCCATCGATGATCACTTGTTTTTTTGTGCAACTCAAATCATGTTCAGGGGTTGCCGCGGCAACTGGCTCCTCAATGTCTTTTATCAAAACGACTGTATCTTTTGATATACACAAGGTAATCGTATCGAGAACATGGAATACGAATATACCACTATCAGAAGATATCAGTTTAGGATTCGGATTATAGAAACTTGTGTCTCCCAATTTCTTCCAAAATAACTTAATATCCGCGTCCTTACTTGATCCATTAACCACAACTTCTTTATTCACACAATTAATATTGGTATCACCTTGTGTTTTAATTTCTGGATAAACCCGAGGATCGAAAACGATCACTGAATCAAAAGCCTCACAGGAATTGATGATATTTTTCACTTTAAGGCGATAAGTCCCCGGCAAATCCACCAAAGGAAATTTTTCATCTGCTCCTTTAAGAATACGACCCTTGAGCGTCGTCCATTCATAAAGAATTTGGGTGCCATCTTCAGATAAGGAACCGTCTAAAGTTATTTCCGGACTTTTACAGGTGATGTCCATATCTCCACCTGCGCTAGCAGCTGGTTTATGAGTAATATCAACAAATGCCGTAGATACTTCAAAACAGCCTTTACTATCTGTAGCTGTAACAGAGTAGCTGGTGCCGCCTTTAAGATTATCAAAAAATGGATTGGTTTGCTTCCCATTGCCCAAGTCAAATTCAAAAGGTGGTACTCCTCCGGTTGCCTTTGCTAAAATACTTCCGTTTCCCTGGTCACAAGTTTCTGCTTTGCCAGTGGTAGTCAATTTCATTTCGGCAGACTGGGTCAATACATAAGATTTAGTGGTCGTACAGTTGTTATTATCTGTCACTGTTACCCCATAATTACCATAGGGTAAATCCGTAATGTCTTGCGTTTTCTTTCCGTTCGACCAGTTAAATTTATAGGGAGAAGTACCATAATCCACTTGGATTTCAATACTACCGGTGGATTCTCCATAACAATTGATGTTGGTCAAATTAGCAGCGGTTACTGCTACTCTTTTGGATGGTCCTTGGACTACAAACGGTCCATAATCTTCAAAATATCCATATTGGTCCTTCACCCGCACGCTATAAGATCCTCCAGGTAAATTACTAATATCCTTTGTGGTAGCTCCATTACTCCATTCGTATGTTATCACTCCAAAACCTCCCGTAATGGCGAGTACTATTTTTCCATTATCCCCACAGCTTGAATGGGTTAACGATGCCGTTGCATTCAATTTAAAACTCTTGGTAATCCAATTTTCATATTCAAAGTAAGTCCGGGATTTAATTGACCAGGCTCTTTTATCCGGAGAAATAACGTATAAAGTTGGATAAAAGGCAATGCTATAATCACTCTTCACCGAAGGACCATTGGTGGTGGACAAATCTGTAATGGGATAAGGTGTACCGGTTACCCAATTTCCTTGTGTTGTGCTATTGCATCCTGTGGATCCATATAAACAGTTGGTGTTGGTGCTATAATCTGCTTCTATCATAATGACCGTGGTTTGTGCTCCCAGATTGTTATACACCTGTTCTAATACACCACTGTTTTTAAAACTCCAGCAAGGCCCACACCAGGTTGCCATAAAATCCAGGCATGCAGCTTTGTTACTGCCCATCATGTCATAAAGTGTGTAAGAGTTTCCATTGATATCCTGAACGGTAAAATCTGGAGCCGTAGCTCCATCAGCCAATTGTGCATTTCCCATTCCCAAGAAACTCCCTACAAAGAATAACAGAAAGTAGATTTTTTTCATGCCTGATAAATTTAAAATTAACTCCACAAGCCTCTTTACTGAAAGCTTTAGATTCCTCAAAACTAATTAATATTTGTTTATTTTACCGTATTTCAGACTTATCTTCTGAAATTTCTCATTTGTTGCATCATTTGTCCCATTCCTTGTCCCTTTGACAACATGAACATCATTTTGCGCATTTCTTCAAATTGCTTAATAAATGCATTGACTTCATTGATATTCCGACCACAACCTTTAGCAATTCGAGTTTTTCGAGACATATTCAATAGATCAGGTTGGGTCCTCTCCTGGGGTGTCATTGACTGAATGATTGCTTCAACTTTGCCAAAGGCATTGTCATCAATTTGGACATCTTTCGTCAATTTTCCCATTCCAGGTATCATTCCCATGAGTTGATTGATATCCCCCATTTTCTTAATTTGCTGTACCTGAGCCAAAAAGTCGTTAAAATCGAATTTGTTTTGTTTAATTTTCTTTTCAATTTTACGAGCTTCCGCCTCATCAAATTGCTCCTGAGCCTTTTCTACTAAACTCACGATGTCACCCATCCCCAGAATACGCTGTGCCATCCGATCAGGATAAAACACATCTAAGGCATCCAACTTTTCACCAGTTGAAACAAATTTAATAGGCTTACCTACTGTGTATTTCACGGAAAGTGCTGCCCCTCCACGGGTGTCACCGTCAAGCTTAGTGAGAACCACCCCATCAAATTGGATTCTTTGATGAAAAGCAACTGCCGTATTGACCGCATCTTGTCCGGTCATCGAATCCACCACAAACAATGTCTCAGAAGGCACCAGGGCAATTTTCAGCCGCTCTATTTCCTTCATCATGTCTTCGTCAACCGATGTCCGACCTGCAGTATCAATGATCACAACATCCAATTTATTATCCCTGGCATGTTGGATCGCCTCTTTGGCTATTTGAACGGGATCTTTTATTTCAAGATTTTTAAAAACTTCCACTTCTATGCTTTCGCCCAATACCGTTAATTGATCAATAGCTGCTGGACGATAAACATCACAGGCTGTCAGCAATACCTTTTTGTTCTTCTTGGTTTTTAAAAATAGCGCTAGCTTACCTGAAAATGTCGTCTTTCCTGACCCTTGCAAACCAGCAATCAAGATAACGCAAGGATTCCCTGTCAGATTCAGGCCTTCTGCCTGACTGCCCATGAGCTCGACGAGTTCGTCCATGACGATTTTAACCATCAGTTCCCCAGGCTTGACAGCTTTCAGAATATTTTGTGACCCTAAAGCTTTGTCTTTAACTTTATCCGTAAACTCTTTAGCAATCTTGTAATTTACGTCTGCCTCGACCAATGCCCTGCGAATATCTTTCACAGATTCAGCGATATTAAGCTCTGTTAATCTATTATTCCCTTTAAGTGATTTAAGGGCTAGTTCTAACCGTTCATTGAGGCTTTCAAACATGTTTTTAATAATTTTTGCAAAGATAGAGTAACTGAAGGGTTATCCGTAGTTAAGTCACCGATTTTAAACAAGCTTCAATGGCTCCAGTTTTTTGTTATTCAAGTGAAGCTGGCACACAGCTGCACCAGGACTCAATAAAGGGTGGTTTCCTGTTGAAATGATGCATGCATTTTGCTTAATGTAATATTCTTTCAAAAAGCCAATCCAAATTTCACGATCTGGCAAGTCCAGGTATTGCAATACATGATCAATCAATAATAATTGTGGGTTATGTACAGTGGCTTGAATCAGTTGTAAAAAAGCTAATTCTGTCCAAGACAGATGCTTGGCTGGGATTAGTTTTTTCTCAGATAAATAGAAATGTTCTAAAATTTGTGAGACTCTTTTATCGATATCACTCTTTGATTCGATGTCTACCGACTGCAAAGCCATACTCACATTCAATCTCATTGTTTTATCCATTAACACCGAAACAATCTGTGTTGCAAATCCCATTTTACGCCGGACCGACCGCCGACGATCATGATTTTTCGGTGCCATATCACAACCCAATACATTGAGTTGTCCAGTCCATGAATCATGAAATCCGGCGATTGTATTTAACAAAGTGGTCTTCCCACTACTGGCGGGCCCAATGATTTCATACCAAATCCCAGGCATCCAATCATGGTCACAGGCCTCCAAAAGGATATGACCGCCAGAGGTGACTTCAAATTGTTTGAAGAGAATTATAGGAATTGAAATAGCTGTCATTCAAGATCAAAAATAGATTTCCAGCTTGGCAACGATGGCATGATTAACCACATTTTTTTTATCAGAGTAAAAGTAGAAAATTATCTGTTCGAACGCTTATAAGTACCTACTGCTCATTAAACAAAAAACACCTTTCAAACCTTATTGTATGAAATCCAAGGTCATATGGGAACATAAAACATCGCTCTCTGATTTACCGTAAATTCAGCATGAAGTATTCTCAGTTTACTGTGTAAGAGCACATTACTTACAGCATCAATAATTTGTAAATTTGCATGAATGAAAAGAATCTACTACATCTCAATTGCCTTAATCATCGTCGCTATGGCATTGTTGCTTTTGGCGTCGAGGGATTTTTCAACGTATTCAGGTTTCGAAGAAGCCAGAAAGTCAGGGGATTTGGTAAAAGTTGTAGGCTTACTTGATAAATCTAAAGAAATCGTATATGATCCAGTGAAAGATGCCAATTACTTTAGTTTTTACCTGACCGATAAAAAAGCGGAAACTCAAAAAGTCGTTCTTTTAGCACCAAAACCTCAGGACTTTGAATTATCAGAACAAATAGTACTCACAGGCAAAATGGGTACAGACTATTTTGAAGCCAAAAGCATGTTATTAAAATGCCCTTCAAAATATAAAGATGAAGAAATACTCATAAAGTCCACTGCTGAACGATGAACACCATTACATACGTCAATGAGCATGTGTGGATTCATTTTGCAGGACATTTTCTTGTATTCCTGGCAGTATTTAGCGCGTTGTATAACCTAATAGCTTTTACACTTAGTTTTCGTCTGCACCGGTATAATTGGGGAAAATCCATTGCATGGTCATTTTGGGTACATTTTCTATCGATCATTGCCATGATTGGACTGATTCTGTTTATGATGTCCCAACGTTACTATGAATTTGAGTATGTATGGGCCCACGTTTCAGATGACCTTCCTGTAAAGTATATACTCTCAGCTTTTTGGGAAGGTCAGGAAGGTAGTTTTTTACTTTGGTTATTTTGGAACATAGTCCTTGGCATTTACTTTATTGTAAAAAGAGATCCATTTTCTCAGACCATTATTGCGGTTATTTTAGGCATTAACCTCATACTGTGTTCAATGCTGTTGGGGATTTATTTTGGAGATGTAAAACTTGGCAGTAGTCCATTCCAATTGTTACGGCATACGATGGACATTCCTCTCTTCAACAACGCCGATTACACCAGTTTAATTAAAGGGAATGGCCTCAATCCACTGCTACAGAATTATTGGATGCTCATTCATCCTCCTACCTTATTCCTTGGTTTCGCATCCACTCTAATTCCATTTGCTTACGCTTTTGCCATACTATTAAACGGTTACCATGAATCACATTTTCGCAAAGCATTGGTCTGGGCTTGTTTTTCAGCGGCTGTCTTAGGAACCGGAATTGTTATGGGTGGAGCATGGGCATATGAAGCCCTGAGTTTCGGAGGTTATTGGGCCTGGGATCCTGTTGAAAACATGTCCTTAGCACCGTGGCTAATACTGGTTGCCGGAATACATACCAATCTTATTGCAAATGCAACAGGCCACTCCATTCGTCCAACCTTACTCTTGTATTTCTTAAGCTTTATTGTGGTCTGTTATTCCTCTTTTCTGACGAGAAGCGGAATATTGGGAGATAGTTCTGCACATGCATTCACTCAGATGGGACTTGAATGGCAGTTGGTCTTTCTTTGCGTTGTTGTTTCAATTGTACCCATCGTCCTGGTTGCAAAAAACCGAGTACCTTTTCCAACACCATCACAGGAGGAACGAATGGATTCTAAGGAATTTTGGATGTTTATTGGCAGCTTGATTTTATTGTTCAGTGCGGTACTCATCAGTTTTACAACATCTATTCCGGTTTATAATAAATTATTGGACTTCATTGGGCAAATAACGGGTAATTCATTCCAGCATTTGCATAGAAGCATGCCCTTGGATCCCGTAGCACATCACAATCAATTTCAAATCTGGATCGCTATCCTGATTGCACTGATCTCTGGATTTGCGATGTTGTTGCGATATAAGAAAACGGAATGGTCAAAACTGCCTACATTGCATCGAAGGGCATTGATCCTTGTACCACCAATATCATTGGCAATGGGGAGTGCTGTCGCCATGTGGTGTTTTAATCAATTGCATTGGAGTCACACTATTCTCTTGATCTCCAGTTGGTTTACGATTGTTAGTTCGCTCACCTATTTAGTTTTGGGATTTTATATGTATCCCAAGACCTATGCATCTGCAATCGCTCACGGTGGGTTTGGAATCTTGCTACTGGGTATTCTATTTACGGGTATAAACAAGAGAATACTTTCATCCATGAGTGATACCAGTGGATTGTCTAATACCCAACCGTCACCGTCTAAACACTTGAATCTTATACGCAATATACCTCTTCTTTCAGGTGATTATCAAGTGGTTTTTCAAAGTGATACGATGATCAAGAGCATCAGACATTATGCATTACAATTTAAGGAGATAAACCACGCAGGTGACACCAATGTTTTTATGCTTACCCCTCAAATTCAATACGATAACAAATTGACTAAAGTGGCGGCTTCAAACCCGAGTATCAAACGCTTCGTCCATAAAGACATTTTTACTTTAATCGCTCAAATTCCGCCTTCTCAAGTTGATGCCAAAGCTTCCAAAGCAGCTGAGGACAGCCTGATATTCAATAGGCATTTACTTGGCCATGGTGATACGTTGAATACTGAAAAATTCTCTTATTCAATAACAAACTTTCAATATGACTTTAAGCCAAATAATTTTGACATCCTGGAGCATGATCAAATGCTTCAACTAACCGTTGATGTTTATAACAAGCAAGAGCGAATTCATTATACAGCGACACCTGCAATTTTGTTTCGCAAAAATCTTATTTATAAATTTCCTTATCACATTGAAGAGTGTGGCATTAGAATTACTCTTCCAGATACCAGCTACAGTTCGTTTGTACCCGAATACAACTCTTTAAAACTTCAGAAATTCAGTTTAAAGATAGGTGAAAACCGAATATTGGATAATGGTTTAGAAGTCCTCTTGTCTGGAATTGATCGCTCAGTACCGGAGGAGGTCATTGAAACAAGTGATGCTGAAATTGGGGTTACAGCAATCCTTAAAATTATTAAAGGCAGCATTCACTACAGTCTAAATGTTTATTTTCTGATTAAAGAAAATCAAATCATTTCTTACCCTGAAACTTCGATGCAGGCAGGTCTTAGCATCAGGTTCACTGGAATTGACCCCCAATCTGAAACCATGCATTTTGAATATGGGGTTCTGCCTGGTGCAGAGCAACAAAAAGTATTTCTTGACATAGCTGAGAATGGCCCTAAAACAAATTATATAGTCATTCAAATCATTGAGTTTCCCTGGATCAACCTGGTATGGTTGGGAAGTATGATGATGATGATAGGATTATCACTTTCTGTATGGTGTAATAAAAAATTTTTGTAAAATGAAAGAACGCATTGTGATGATCGGTTCTGGAAATGTAGCCCAACATCTGGGAAAAATATTACACCTCAACGGGCATGATATTTTACAAGTTTATTCACGTAATTTACAACATGCACAATTCCTGGCTAACCAGTTGGACGCCATAGCGATAAATTCATTAAGTTCAATTGAGCCTAAAGCAAGTTTGTATTTATTCTGTATAAAAGACGATGCTATCGGTTCTCTAAGTGCGGAACTTACTGCTTATTTGCCCATTAAATCAGTCTTAGCGCATACCAGCGGTGTCAACAGTCCGTCGATTTTGGACTCCTACTTTTTGCATCGTGGCCTATTCTACCCTCTACAGAGTTTCAGTACAAACAGCAAACCTGATTGGCAACATCTACCGATTTTTGTTGAGGGTGATGATGAAACCTTGGTATTTCTAGAAACGCTTGCTCATGGAATTTCGCAGAGAGTCTTAAAAATGGATGAGGCTCTGCGGACCCATTTGCATCTAGCTTCCGTATTCGCGAACAATTTCACAAATTTCAACCTGGTCATAGCTCGTAAAATTTTAGCAAAATCAGAAATACCGTTTGATGTACTTGAACCCTTGATGTCAGAAACCATCGCTAAAGCCTTTCGTTTAATGCCAGAAAATACTCAAACGGGACCTGCGAAAAGGTGTGACACCAGTACGATAGAAAAACATGTACGATTGTTAGTCAGTGAGTTTCCTGAATTTCGATCACTGTATAAAAAGTATTCACAAATCATACAACAAGAATTCAAACATGCGACACCTGGGTCAAATTCAACATCCACAATTGGTGATTAACGTATTTAAGTCCAATAATAAATTCATTTTGAAATTTGAGATTGGACCCTTTGAACAAAGCTATAAGTTCTTGGAATCTGTCACAATTGATTCCTTTGATTCGATAAGGAAGTTAGTCACCGATCAATTTATGGATAATGTTATATCCATTTTTGACCAGATGAACGCCCATTATCAGCATTCCGTTAAGTAAGTTTCTGAATAACGGTGAAATGATGGTGGAGCTGGCGGGAGTCGAACCCGCGTCCAGAGAAAGAAAAAACAAGCTTTCTACATGCTTAGTTTCATATTCAATTGTCGGCTAACTATGAGCTTATGAAACGAGCTACAGATAGCGTAATCCCTAAATTTCACCTTTTAGCCGGGATTTCTAAAAGACTATCCTGTTGTTTTGATGTACCATTGCCATTCCTACAGGAAAAAAAATGACTGGCACAGATGCATACTAATTCTCTGAATTAGGCTGCAACGGCAAAAGATGTATTGCCATTTACAATTCGATAATTGTTTTTAACGTAGCAGACTATCATCCTACGGCATGCTTACCGGCCCTTTACATTTCCTGTCGATTCCATTCAACCCCATAATGTTCTGATTGAAATTTAATCAGGTAAATTTTATATAACCGATTGCAAATTCCTGCTTTCAGGTGATTAGCTAAACGTAAATCGAAGAATGTTTGTTCCCGTTTAGGGTAAATATTTAGTAAGATTTTTGATTAATCGCTCGTGGAGGTCTTCTGGTTGTTCTCTTTTTGTAAATTGAATTCCCGTTAATCGCTCATACAATTCAATGTAACGATCGGAAATTAACCATACCAAACTATCTGACATTTCAGGCATCAATTGTCCTTCCAGGCCCTGAAAACCATGAGCAATGAGCCATTCTCTTACAAATTCTTTTGACAATTGTTTTTGAGCCAGGTTATTTAACCTGTTAGACTCATAAGAATTTTCTTCAAAATACCTTGAACTGTCTGGCGTATGGATTTCATCCATGAGCATCAATTTCCCATTCAGCAATCCAAATTCGTATTTCGTGTCAACCAGAATCAAGCCACGCTCCAAAGCCCTTTGTGTCCCTCTTTCAAACAGCTTTAACGATGCATCCACCATTTGATCCAACATTCCGGAATCCACCAAATTGCGGTTTTTGATTTCCTGTAAAGAAATATCTTCATCGTGTCCACTGTCCGCCTTTGTCGTTGGGGTAATGATCGGTTGGGTAAAGCGGTCATCTTGCCTCAATCCTTCTGGTAGTGTTTCACCGCACAATATTCTTTTTCCTTCTTTATAAACTCTCCAAGCATGACCTGACAAGTATCCGCGAACGACCATTTCAATTTTAATCGGATTGCACTTAAAACCGTAGCTTACATTGGGATCAGGAATTTCAATTAACCATGTATCCAGAATATCCTTTACGTCTTGTAAAAAATAAGCGGCAATTTGATTCAGCACCTGGCCTTTGTATGGAATAGGCCTAGGTAATATATGGTCAAAAGCGGAAATGCGGTCTGTTGTAATGACTAACAAGTGCTCGCCCAAATCGTAAACATCCCTTACTTTGCCCTGGTAGATTTTTTTTTGATTCTTAAAATTAAAATCGGTATGTGCTAAACTAAACTGCTCTGGTAAAAAAGTATTCATCGTGTAAAACCCATTTCGGTAGTGCTCAGATATTCTTAACCGAATTACGATCCAAGAGAATTTCCTTTAGTTCTTTCAAAACCTCATACTCCTGAGGCATAATTTTCTTGATGGCCTCTTTAATCGCTACATAGGCCCCATTTTCAAATTCCGGAAGCTTTGAAGTGATCGCCTCCGTCATATAATTAATATCGTTTTTCAGCAGGTTTCGTACACGAGGTAAATCATGCCAATCTGCTTCAATCGCGATGGAAATTGACCCTGTTTCGGATGAAGTGTCTAGTTCAATGAACTCCGAAACTTTGGTCTTATCAGATAGATCTTCGGTAAGTTGGGCTTGATAAAATGCCCAATAGTCATCCCGGTCGGAAGGTTTGTTCAATAAGACTTCCAAGCCCTTTTCATGGATACGGTAAACAATAAACCTGATTTGGTTTCTGACTGTCATGTCGCGAAGTTAAGCTTAATTTCAACAAACAAGATGGCTCATTTGCTCAATGTAAGATGAAAAAAGATCTGCCTATAGAACCTGCCCGGCTGGAAATCAAAAGTTTCTTTCACTGAAAGATTGGAGATCAACAGGTTATTCAATTGCAGGACATCAAGTGCTACCACTAATCCAAAAGACGTTGATTGATGCCATGGCGTGAAAAATAACGCCGAAGCCTTCTGACTGCCATATCCCGAATCTGGCGAATTCGCTCTATGGATATTTCCATTTCACTGGCAAGATCCTCAATGGATCTTGAAGGTTGGCCATCCAAACCATATAATTTACCGAGCACTTCACGCTCCCGAGGCGCTAAATGACGAATGCCAAATTTGATTTCGTCTTGAAGAGAGGATTGCATTAATCCCATATCGGGAGCCGGTGAAGAATAGTCTCCCAGCGAACTCATCAAACTCATGGCTCCTTCATCACTATCTAGGGGAGCGTCCAATGAAACATGCCTCGAATTGGATTGGAGCAATAAACTGATGTCTTCTGTTTTTAACCCAAAAGTTTCAGAAAGTTCTTCAGGACTGGGTTCTCTTTCGTACTTCTGCAGGAAATTTTGATAATGATCTACGATTTGTTTTTGTGAATGAAACTTATTGTATGGAAGACGTATCATCCGACTGTTTTCAATAATTGCCGATAATATGGACTGGCGAATCCACCATACCGCGAAGGTGATAAACTTGAATCCTCTTGTTTCATCAAATCGTTTAGCGGCTTTTAATAAACCTACATTACCTTCATTGATCAAGTCATTTAAAGAAAGGCCATTGTTGACGTATTGTTTTGCAACGGATACCACAAAGCGTAAATTGGCTTTGACCAATTTTTCTAGAGCATCTGAATCATTTAGCTTAATACGTCTTGCCAACTCTACTTCTTCATCTGCTGAGATGGTATCAATTCGGGCAATTTCCGTCAGGTATTTTTCTAAGGCCTGACTTTCCCGGCTCGTAATTTTCTGAGTGATTTTTAGTTGGCGCATTCCGGACTTCTTCCATTATAAATGTCCGGCAGAATAAAAAAGTTTCAATATTTTAAAAAATCGACTATTTCTTGATAAAACTATCCTTTACAGGTTGGTTCTATTCAGGATTTCCTTCACGTCGGGGCATCAGGGCTTTTCGAGATAAGCGTAATTTACCTGTTTTGGGATCAACTCCAATCAATTTAATTTTAACAGGGTCACCAACTTTAAATACATCTTCAACTTTGTCAATTCTTGAGTGGGACATTTCACTTACATGCAACAGACCTGATTTGTTTTTGAAATCAACAAATACGCCAAAGGGGAAAATAGAGACCACTTTTCCATCGTATACATCCCCAACTTGTGGAACGAACGTAATGGCTTCAATTATTTTTACCGCTTCATCTAGGCCATCTTTGTTCGGGCCAAAGATGTTGATAATTCCTTTATCTCCAACTTCTTCTATATTGATTTTGGTACCTGTTTTAGCTTGCATTTCTTGAATAATCTTACCACCTGGACCAATCACGGCGCCAATAAAACTTTTCTCGATGACCATTTCCACAATACGAGGTGCATGAGGTTTAAGGTCTGGATTTGCTTCTGCAATCGATTCAGCCATTTTATTCAAAATATGAATTCTTCCTTCTTTGGCTTGAAGGAGGGCTTTTTCAAGAAGTTCATAAGATAACCCGTCAATTTTCATATCCATCTGGGTACCACAAATTCCTTTATAGGTTCCTGTGACTTTGAAATCCATATCGCCTAATGCATCTTCATCTCCAAGGATGTCTGAAAGGATGATGGTTTTCCCATTTTCTGAAATCAGCCCCATAGCAATACCTGCTACAGCTGCTTTAACGGGAACACCTGCATCCATCAATGCCAGCGAACCCGCACATACCGTTGCCATTGAAGATGAACCATTCGATTCCAAAATGTCTGAAACGATTCGCACGGTATATGGAAAATCCTTAGGCATAACTTTTCGGATAGAACGAGCTGCGAGGTTTGCATGTCCTACTTCCCTTCTTCCGGGTCCTCGTTGAGGTTTAGCTTCCCCTACAGAATACCCAGGGAAATTATAATGTAAAATGAATTTCTCATTATAATATTCCAGGGCGTTATCAATCAACAATTCATCGTCTTTTGTCCCCAATGTGACGGAAGTAAGCGATTGCGTCTCACCCCGGTTAAAAATGGCTGAGCCATGAGCTGAAGGTAAATATTCAACCTCGGTCCAAATGGGTCTGATCTCCGTACTCGCACGTCCATCCAATCTCGAACCCGAGTTCAGCATGAAGTTCCGGACGAGTTTTTTCTTTAATTTATCATAGAGGTTTTTAATCTTAGATTTGTTTTCATCCAGAAATTCCTCACCTTTTTGTTCGCGAACGAAATCGATAAGATTTTGAAGGACCTGGTCAAATCCATTTTTCCGAAGCTTTTTAGAAAATGCACCGGAAGCAATTTCAAGGATTCGGGAACTGCATTGAGTGGCGATCAATTCTTCCAACTCAGTATTGTTTTCAGCCTGAGGTAGTTCACGTTTTACAGCGACATCATCCCCCAACATTTTTGCCAGTGTTAGTTGCGCTTGACATTGCACTTTTATGGCTTCATGGCCAACGCGAATGGCTTCAATAAGATCAGATTCATCACATTCATTTCCTTCTCCTTCCACCATCATCAGATTCTCCATTGTAGCTGCTACGATGATGTCCAGTTCAGCTTGTTTTAAATCTGACCGGTTTGGATTAACCACAAAAGAACCATTAATTTTAGCAACCCGTACTTCAGAAATAGGGCCTTGCCATTGAATGTCAGAACAACTCAGTGCCGTAGAGGCTGCGAGTCCGGCTAAAGCATCAGGCATAGTTTCTGCGTCACCGGATATCAAGTTAAGAATGATTTGAGTTTCACAGAAATAATTGTCATCAAATAATGGACGTATAGCCCTATCCACCAATCTAGAAATCAATACTTCATAATCGGATAATTTTGCTTCCCTGCGAAAGAAATTACCAGGAATACGACCCAATGAAGCAAATCTTTCTTGATAATCTACCGAAAGAGGAAAAAACTCTTGACCTTCCTTGGCTTCTTTGTTGGAGACAACTGCAGCAAATAACATGGTATTTCCCAATTTTACAACTGCGGAACCATGTGCCTGTGTGCCTAATTTTCCGGTTTCCAGGATGACTTCTCGTCCATCAGGAAGATTAAACGAGGTGGAAAATGGCGTTTTTAAACCCATAATTATATTTCTTAATATGTTAATCAATCATGTGAGATGCACCTTTGCACTCCTTGTAGCAGTAGCCAGAAAAAAAAGAATAAGCGGTAAGTGCCGTACTTATTTTCTCAGACCCAATTGTTCCAAGATCTTCTTGTAACGAGCAAGATCTTTGCGGTGCAGATAATTTAGCAATTGTTTTCTTTTACCAACTAAATGAAGCAGAGTCCTTCTGCAGGAATGATCCTTACGGTTGGTCTGAAGATGGTCTGAAAGCAATTTAATGCGGGTTGTAAACAAGGCAATTTGGGATTCGACATTTCCGGAGTTCTTTTCAGAGCCTCCATACTGTTTAAAAAGTTCTTCTTTTTTGTCTTTTGAAAGTAATACGCTCATAAATAATTAATAATCAATAGTTACCAAATAAAATCACTGGGATTTTTTATTAGCGCGGCAAATATAATCAATATTTTCAAATCCTTTTGGAGAAAGACCTAAAAATGGTTGCAAATCATGGATTTATGTGGAAATATTTCAATTCATCGACCACACAATGGTCCATAGGATTCATTTATCGGCTTTACCCAATGCTTGTTTAGCCAAAACCCATAACTCTTCCATTTCATTTAGACTCATTTGACTTAATGGCACATTTGCTTGGGCTTCCATGTATTCAAATCTGCTTTTGAATTTGCGATTGACTTTTTCCAATGCTAAATCCGGGTCCAGACCCAGATACCTACCAAAGTTAATCCACGAAAACAGTACATCACCGTATTCTTCTTCGATATCTTCAAGTTTTTTACTCGTTATGGCCGTGTTAAGTTCTTCCAGTTCCTCTTTCATCTTTTCCATTACCCCTTCTGTCGAAGGCCATTCAAATCCAACCTGACGTGCTTTATCCTGCATTCGATAAGCCTTAAGCAATGAGGGCAAAGAATTTGGAACTCCTTCTAACAGTCCTTTTTTTCCTTCTTTTAGTTTGAGCTTTTCCCAATTTTGCTTAACTTCTTCAGCATCACTGATTTTCAGATCTCCATAAATATGTGGATGCCTTCTGATCAATTTATCGCAAAGGGATTCAATGACTTCCGCGATTCCAAAACGGTTGCTCTCTTCCATTATTTTTGAATAGAATACAATGTGCAGCAACAGATCTCCCAATTCTTCTTTGATTCCCTCCGCATTTTCAAGAATAATCTCATCGACCAGTTCATACGATTCTTCCAATGTAAGGGGTCTCAAGCTTTGCAATGTTTGTTTGCGATCCCAAGGACATTTTTCCCTGAGGTCATTCATAATTCCCAATAACTTTAAAAATGCTTGTGAATCCCTATTCATAAGTCTTGATGAGGCAATAGATGGCCCATTTTATCGCGTTTTGTTTTCAGGTAATGGTCGTTATATGGATTGCTGGCAATGACCAATGGAATCCGGTCCATGATTTGAATACCTGCCAATTCCAACGCATGGATCTTATCGGGGTTGTTGGTGAGCAATTGCACCTGACGGATGCCAAAGTAATTTAAAATATTAACCGCAGCACTGTAATCGCGTTGATCTGGAAGAAAGCCGAGTTCTGTATTGGCTTCCACTGTATCCATCCCCAACTCTTGTTTGTGATAAGCCTTAATCTTTGAGTGTAGACCAATCCCTCTTCCCTCTTGTCGAAGGTAAATAAAAATACCCCCATGTTTAGCGATAAAATCCAGAGACGCAGTCAACTGTTGGCCACAATCACAACGCTTTGAAGCAAATACATCCCCTGTCAAACACTCAGAATGCATTCGCAACAAAATTGCCTGTTGAGCATTAAGTTCCCCAGATACCAGCGCTATATCAGGATAATTTGGATGTTCCACCGAAGGAAAGCTAAAGATTCTAAACTCCCCGTATTGGGTAGGTAAAAAAGCAGATACTGTTGAATCCATCAACACAATTAAGTTATTCCCAAACTCAAAACAACGGTTCTTGGGAGAATGTTGAGATGAGTTTTGGTTAAAAGGCAAAATTAAATTCTCCTAAAACCAGAATTTCTATTCTGCCACAACATTATGGCTGCACTAAAGCTTAGCACAACCGTGACTACACAAAGGATAACCATGGATTGGCTTGGTTTAACGTTAGCTTGATTTCGGCCACAATATCTACATAATCGACCGAAAGGCCAACTCAAAATAGATTTCCAATAATATTTTTATTTTAAATATGTGTTAACTGCCTTGAAGAAAGGAGTTGTATTTAAAACATTAACCGTAACACCCCTTAATTGGCCATCTCCTCCAATTCTATTTCATGATTGTATTTCCGAAAATCCACCGCTGTAACCGAAGAAATACCAGGTTCCTCCATATATACACCGTATAAAACGTCCACATCGGCCATGGTCAGTTTATTGTGAGTAATCAATATGAATTGGGAATCTGCAGAAAATTTACGTATGATATGGTTGAATTTTTCAATATTGATGTCGTCCAATGGTGCATCCACTTCATCAAAAATGCAAAATGGAGCGGGCTTTAATAAATACAAGGAAAACAATAAGGCGATGGCCGTAAGTGTTTTCTCTCCTCCTGATAATTGCGAAATGGATTTTGGTCTTTTTCCTTTTGGTTTCGCTACGATATCGATATCACATTCCAGTGGGTCATTTTCGTCTTCCAGTATTAAATCACAGTCATCGTCATCGGTAAACAAACTGCGGAAAACCGCTTGAAAGTGAACCCTTACCTGATTAAATGCTTGCATAAAGCCTGCTGTCGCAGTCGTTTCAATTTCTTTTATGGTTTCCAGCAAGCTGTCCTGCGCTTTAATGACATCTTCCTTTTGAGCAATGATTTTATCCATTCGGCCTTTCATTTCTTCATAGGCCTCTAAGGCTAAAGGATTGACTTCTCCATAGTTTTCAATTCGCGTTTTATAATACTGTGCCTTTTCCTGAAGTTGCTCTAAGTCAGCCGACTCTTCTTCCGTTTCTGGTTGATAAGTATCCAGGTCTGCATGAAACTCAATACGGGCTTTTTCATAAGCTGACTGCAATCGAAATCTCCATTCCGCTTTTTGATCTCTTATTCCGTTCACTTTTGATTGCAATTCACTCAAAGCTCGATTTTGATTCTTGACTTCTGTCTCAAGGGCTGCAATGGCATTTCGGGTTTCATAGTAATTCGTTTCCAGTTCAGATAGGTTACTGCCCATAGTTGTCCGAAATTCAAGCTTAGTGGCCAATTGATCTTGATGGGCCGACCGATCCAATTTGAGCTGAGCGATGGATGTCTCCAGTTCCTCAACTTTCACTTTTTCAGCCGCTAAATATTTTTCCGATTCAGCTCTTTGATCTGTTTTTGCCTGTACATCTTTGAGGAGGTTATTGTACTTGTTTTCCCATTTCAGCATGTCAATTTTTGCCAGGTTAAATGCATTTGAAACTTCGGAAAGTTCCTGGGCTACCCTATCAAACTCATCGTCAGAACTGGTTAGGTTTCCAGACAATTGCAATAGCTGTTCTCGGATTTTGCCAATTTCCTCAAGACCGGTAACCAATTTTTCTTCAAGCTCCAGCTTTTTATGTTCATTGGCTTCAATTCGTGACTTCAATTCAGTCTCAATATCAATGAGATGTTGTTTTCTGGCTTTGCAATGAGTCAACTGTTGGATCAATTCTGTTTGCCGTGTCCTGAGTACCTCAAGCTGTGCTGATTGATCGTTTAGTTCAAGGCTCTTCAATTGGTCTTTTAAAGAAGCTAATTGCCTGCTGAGCTCAATAGAGTCGTGATCAAGTTTATTGATTTCAACTTCCAATTTTTCCAGATTCTTCTTACGACCAAGTTTCTTACCTTCAAACAGCCCTACAGAACCCCCACTAAGCATTTTGTGGGCTTTAAGGACCGAACCTGTTAAGCTAATGACACTGATTTCATCTGGAAAACGATTAATGTCTTCCAGGTGTTGCTCATTCTCTAGGACATATACGTTCTGTAATAATTCATTAAACAGAGGTGCATATTTTTCATTGACTTCGATCAAATGCAAAGCGGGTTTACATCCTGCAACCTCTTTTTGGACTGAAGTTGAATTTCTGAATTTGTCCAGGATAAAAAAGTTAGCTTTCCCCTTTGAATGATTGAACAGCAAACGGATGGCTTTGATGGCATCGTCTTCTGAATGAACTATGTAAAAATTCAAGTAGTTTTCCAAATAAAGTTCAATCGCAGCACGGTATTTCTCATCTGTATAAATCAAATCAGACAAGATGGGTATGTCTTTCCGCCAGTTTTGATGCAAAAACTTGATCGACTCCGGAAATCCTTCCATCTTGTCAATCATACTTTTCAATAATTCAAATTCATTGGTCTTGGCGTCCTTTGCCCGGTTGATAGAAGCATAGGCATCGTTTAACTTTTCGACTTCTTGTTGCAGGGTCCTATATTGATTGACGCGTTGGGTTTCTTCTTGTTGAAGTTGATTGATTTCGGTGTCCAGAGCCGATAATTTACCCCCTAAATCAGTTTCCTGACCCGACACGCGGGATAGTTCTTCAGACCTCGATTCGATTTCTTGAATACTTCTGACATTATCGGCATGCAGGTTCTCAATCTGATTGTTGCAGATGGCTTGCGACTTTTCATGATCAAAAAGAACTGCCTCAAATTGTTGTTTGGATTGCTGGTACTGATCGACTCCACTTTTCACCAGGTTATATTCGGTTTGCTTTTCCACATATTGCGATTCCGCCAGTTTAACCTGTTGTTCAGCCCTGTCTAAATCTGCTTTTCCGGTAACCAATTCCTCTTCAAGTTTCACGGCATCAGCCGCCAGCTCCATTAGTTTTGTACTGGTTTGGGCAATGCTTTGTTGCAACATATCGCGTTGTTGCTGCTGCATGGCTTGTTTTTGCTCAGAAATCTGAATTGAACTTTCCAAAGAACGGATCTCATCCAACACCTCGTTCACTTTCTTTTGAAACTCGGACAAGGATTTTTCCTGGTCCAAATGATCTTTTTTATTGGCTTCGATGGTAGCTTCAGTTTGATGGATAGAAGCTTCCACCTCTGTAATTCGAATCAATTCATCTTTTATTGAAGATTCAATCTCTTCCAATTTGGTGTTCAAAGAACGCGCCGTCAAATACTGAACATGAAGACCAAAAGACTTATAACGATCCTTAAGTTCATTAAACCGCTTGGTTCGTTTGGCTTGCTTTTCAAGTTCCTGAAGATTGGTACTGATTTCAAAAAGCAGGTCTTCAATTCGTGCAAGGTCTTCCTTAGTTGCTTTTAATTTATTGAGCGATTCCCTTTTCCGTGCTTTGTATTTACTGATCCCAGCCGCCTGCTCGAACATTTTGCGTCTGGCACTCTCCTTATTGGATAGCAGATCTTCCACCATATTCAATGCGATGATGGCATATGAATCAGATCCTACTCCGGTGTCCAAAAACAAGCTAGTAATGTCCTTTAACCTGCAGGTAACCCCATTTAGCCTATATTCACTATCCCCACTGCGGTACAGCATTCTCGCGATTTCAATTGAATGGTATTCGGTAGGCAGTAAGTTTTTTGTATTTTCAAAATTTAATACAACTTGCGCCAAAGGAGCTTCTTTTCTGCGCTTCGTCCCATTAAATATGACATCTGACATTTGCTCCAAGCGAAGTTCACGACCTTTTTGTTCCCCCAATACCCATCGTATGGCATCTACGATATTAGATTTTCCCGAACCGTTTGGACCTACAATTCCAGTAATGGATTCATTGAAGTGAATGACCGTTTCGTCAGCAAAACTCTTAAACCCTTTAATGCTTAGGTTTTTTAATCTCATGCCACAAAATTAGTGGTTTCTTTAATATAATAATTTTCTATATATAGATATCATCAGCATATAAAACACTGAATAACAATTACATATAAATATTTTTACTATTTTAAATTAGGAGAATCAAATGCTTACAAAAAATAAAAAAAAATCCCTGCATCAGAGTTTTAAAAATTTCCAATCGCCGGATCGAAGCACCCGATAGGACAAAATTCCCTGGACCAGCCAGTAAACAATTTCAGACGCCCACGCCATCGCCAGTCCATTTACAGGATCTTTTGTCGCATAGTAGGCTATCATCAAATAAATCAGACAGCCAATGAATTGTATTTGGAGGCCTTTAAAAGTCTCACCCGTGCCACTTACTCCATTAAAGTACATGGTCGTTATGGAATATACCAGGAGAATACAGAGCATAATTCTAAAATAGGGAATGCTTTCTTCAATCAATCCGGTTTCGTGATGCCCTAAAAGTGGTTCGAGAAAAACCGTTGGAAACAATAAAAAGGGTATAGAAATGATTGCAGTAGTGACAAAAGCAATCAAGGATGAATGAGCCACCAGTTTCAAAACCCTTTTGTTTCTCCTTTTGCCGATGGTACTGCTGACCAATGTATTGATAGCGGTAGAATATCCCCAACAAGGAATGGCCAACACCAGATAGGTGATTCTAAGCAAGTTGGAAATGGCCAAGGCCCGTTCTCCCATTTTCTCAATAAACGAAAAAAAGAGAAACCATGCTAGAATGGCGAGTAAGGATTGTAATAATATGGTAAAGGAAATACCATTGATGTTTTTGATCCAGGAAAATTCAATTTTGGGAATTTTTGAGAGCTGAAGGGGTCCAAGTTTCTTATCCAGCAGCATATAGATCACAAAAACAATAAAGGCAACGATTTCTGAAATTCCGCTGGCCAGACCTGCACCGGCAATGCCCATTTCAGGTAAACCAAACTTTCCAAACACCAATCCATATCCCAATGCAATGTTGACTACGCACAGAATCAGCGTATCGACTAAAATAAAACGAGGGCGTTTTATCCCAATGTATAATGAAACAAGAGCCAAACCAACATAGGCAAAAACGAGACCTATAATGCGATACTCAAGAAACTCCAACGATTTTTGCAGGATGACTTCGGATTGCAAGAATACCCGCAAAATGGGTTCAGCTCCAAATTTGAGAATAAAAAAAACGATTAATCCCAATACCAATTCATAAAACAGTATGGCATAAAAGTACTTTTTGACAAATTCAAAATTTTTCTCTCCAAATTTTCGGGCAATTAGGATTTGCCCTCCCTTGCTAAAACCAAACGCAATAGCTGCAACTATCAGATAGAAAACGGAAACAAAACCTGCGGCCGCAAAATCATTGATGTCATAATAATAGAGAAAAAGACTATCGGTTAATGCAATGATATTCTGAGCCGCACTCCCAATCATCATAGGAAGAGACAACCTGATTACATGCCTTACATTGTACCAAAACTCGTGCAAAAATCCGATTTATTGCCAAAGATAATCAGGAATACAAGTTTTGCAGGGAGGCGTTTTTATCCGTTATGCATTCTGTGTTGGATCGCCTCTATGGAGCGTGATTTGGGTAATTTCCGGCCAAATACCCACACGCCCACGGTAGCCCAAAACACCAAATCCTCGATTGATGTACAGGAACCGATCACTCACCTGGTGCAGATCAGACCATCTGGGATATTTATATTGAATGGGACTCCATTTAAACCCAGGAAGTTCAATTCCCATTTGCATGCCATGGGTGTGGCCACTCATGGTTAAATGAACCTTTTCTTTATGATCTTTAACCACATATTCCCAATGTGTGGGATCATGAGAGAGTAAAACCCGAAATGCCCCTGGAACTGATTGTTCTAAAGCCTTATCCAAATTCCCAATCCTGCCAAATCCCAAACCCCAATTCTCTACTCCCAAAAGATGGATTTCTTGGCCTTCTTTACGGATAACATGACATTCGTCTCTCAACAATTTAAAGCCCGTTTGATCATGGTGGGCCAATAAATTTTGAAAATTCTTATGCTTATCGAATTCATTTTCCCAACGATGATAATGCCCGTAATCATGGTTCCCCAACACAGAAAATTTCCCATGAGCTGCAGATAATCCTTTAAAATGATGCGCCCAGGGATCGAATTCCCCGGCAAAAGTATTGACCAGGTCACCTGTAAAAACAATGACATCACTGTTTAGGGATTTGACCATTTCCATGGCTTTTGAGACTTCTTCCTGGCTATCCAGACTTCCGGCATGTACATCCGACAACTGCGTTATGGTAAACCCATCAAAAGCTTCAGGCAGATCCTTAAAGAATAACTTTTTGCGATGTATCTTAAATTGGTATCGACCTTTGACTAATCCATAGGTCAGGGATAAGAATGGCAGACTGGCAAGGACCAATGCCGTCTGACCCACAAATTTGCGTCTTGATGGGAGGAAACTTTCAGCTAACCCATCGGTGCCGTTAATTTTTTGAAACAATGCATAAACAACACGAAATATATCTTCACCAAACAAGCTGACGATAAAAATGAGTTTAGAAATGCCAAAGATCATCCAAAAGTTTGCCAGGATAACCATTACATTGATTCCGGAACTAGGTCTTCTAAAATCTTCTGGATTTAAGATAAAAAGTAATGGAAGACTGAGTGAAAGCACCCAATACCCCACATGAATTGCATTTCGGACCAAGTTCGGGTATTGTGAAACAATTATTTTTATTCCTGCAAATGCGTATAAATCCAACGCTAAAAGAATACAAAATCCAATAAAAATTCCCACAAACTAAATTTGATATGATTAACGGACTTAAGAACACCAGTAAGAAAGCCTACTCCTAAGCTTTTTCTTTATAAACCAACAGATCACGTATCTTAACGCTAAATAATGTCAGTAAGTTCATTGCGAACTGTTAACCTATGATTAACAAAATACCAATTCATCAGCGAGTGCGCTTTAAAGATTGTGACCCTATGGGGCATTTATACAATTCACGATACATAGACTATTTGTTAGAGGCGAGAGAACAGCAGCTCTATGAGCAATACCAATTTGATTTATTTGATTACCTGCAAAATCATCAAAAAGCCTGGGTCATCATAAAGCATGAAATCCTCTATTTAAAAGAAGCCTTGGTCAATGAGCACATCAATCTCGATTCAGACCTGTTGGAATTTGATTCCCGTAAATTAACCGTGGAATACAAAATGTGGGATTCTTCCTGTACCCGACTGAAGGCTATTATGTGGACTCAATTTTTTCACATCGATTTGACGATTAAAAAATCGGTTGATCACGATTCAAATTTGATGTTGCTATTACAACAAATGCATCATCCGATAGAAGAAAAGAATCTTCAGGAAAGAGTTTTAAGGCTTTCAGGTTCTCCAAATAAAATTAAGGAAGAAGAATAAATAATAGCTCAATCATCATTTTCGAGCGTTGTGTTTTGTCCAAGGATAAGCTGACTAAGAAATTGGAAGTTGGGAACCCATTCATGTTGTAAATCACTGTTATACATTTGTTTATATACAATGTTCAATCGAAATTCCGGTTTCCATGCGTTTCAGCTTGTGTAAACACAAACAGATTAAGAAGTGCCTCACTAACTTTGCGTAAACTAATTGAATGGAATATCAACCATCGAGTATCGAATCAAAGTGGAAATCGATCTGGAAATCAAATCAAATCTACCGGGTAGAAATTGACCTGAATAAACCGAAATATTATGTATTGGATATGTTCCCCTATCCTTCAGGATCTGGTTTACATGTAGGTCACCCTTTAGGGTATATTGCCTCTGATATCCTGGCCAGAAAAAAAAGGATGGAAGGTTTTCAAGTCTTGCATCCGATGGGATTTGATGCTTTTGGCTTACCTGCCGAACAGTTTGCTATACAAACCGGAGTCCATCCATCGAAATCAACCTATGAAAATATTGAACGATATCGACAACAGTTGCACAATATAGGACTGTCTTTTGATTGGAGTCGGGAAGTCATTACTTGCGATCCTTCCTATTATCGTTGGACCCAATGGATCTTCTTAAAATTGTTCAATCACTATTATGATTTAGAAGCCAACAAGGCAATGCCCATTTCAAAATTGATTGAACATTTTTCGCATTATGGAAGCCAAAATCTAGAGGCGGTTTGTTCGGAACATGAACCGTTTTCCTCAGATGAATGGATGGGTAAGACACCGAAACAAAAAGACGAATTGTTAATGAACTATAGGTTGGCATATCGAAAAACCGCCTATGTCAATTGGTGTGAAGCCTTGGGAACCGTTTTGGCGAATGATGAAATAAAAGATGGGGTTTCCGAACGAGGGGGTCACCCGGTTGAAAAGAAACCTATGATGCAATGGGCTCTACGAATAACCGCATATGCTGAGCGATTACTCAGTGATCTTGATTCATTAGACTGGTCTGAAGCATTGAAAACCATGCAGCGCAATTGGATTGGTAAATCTGTAGGAGCCCAACTCCAATTCCGGGTAAAAGAAACTAACCATATAATCGAAGTATTCAGTACACGCCCTGATACAATTTTCGGTGCAAGCTTTATCGTTTTAGCCCCTGAACATCCGTTAGTTGACCAACTCAATATTCTGGATCAGGAGAGTCTAATCGCCTATCGAAAATATTGTGCGGGAAAATCTGAAAAAGAAAGAGCACAAGAGCAAAAAACCGTGACTGGATTTAATACCGGACATTTTGCCGTACATCCTTTCACGGGAGACAAATTAGCCATATGGATTTCTGAATATGTTTTAATTGAATATGGAACTGGAGCCATTATGGGTGTTCCCGCGCATGACAAAAGAGATTTAGCATTTGCAAAACAATTTCAGATGGAATTCAAGCCCGTCATTCAACCTGATGATCTAAATTCAACAGACATTGAATCCAAATCGGGCCATTTGATTAATTCTGATTTTTTAAATGGATTACCAGTTCACGCTGCAATTGAAAAAGTCATTGAACAGCTTGAGGAAAAGAAGCTCGGCATAGGAAAAGTTCAATACAAGATGCGTGATGCAAACTTCAGCCGGCAACGCTATTGGGGAGAACCCATTCCAATAATATACGATCAGGAAGGTTGCACAATTGCCTTGCAGGAATCCGAACTTCCTTTAACATTACCTAACTTGACCACGATTGAACCTGGGGAAGGTGGCAAATCACCTCTATCGCGTGCCACAGACTGGATGAACCTGGGCTCCAGGACCCGCGAATCCGATACGATGCCCGGATATGCCGGATCATCCTGGTACTTTTTAAGGTATATGGATCCTCAAAACACAGATTGTTTTGCTTCAAAGGAAGCGATCGATTATTGGAAGGACGTAGATTTTTATATTGGCGGAACAGAACATGCCGTAGGGCATTTAATGTACTCCAGATTCTGGCATAAATTCTTATATGATTTAGCCTACGTTCCAACCCTTGAACCTTTCAAAAAACTAGTCAACCAAGGGATGATACAGGGTATAGTAGAATCCATATTTTTGGTCAAAATTTCTGAAGATGGCCGAACCGATCGACCCTTATTTATTTCGGCTAGTTTGGCAGGTCAGTATCCAGAGGAAGCTTTGGCTAAAATTCCCATCCATATCAGTTTTGTTAGCGAATACAATACTCCACAGGTCCATTTAAAAAAATCCGGTTTAACTGCCTTCATACATTGGAAACCGGAGTTTAAAAATGCAATATTTCAAAATGAAACTGAGAAAGGAACGCTTGAGGAGTTGACGGATAATTTTCGCCTTAAAACGTTTTCAGAAACCGGCAAAATGTCCAAACGATATCACAATGTAGTTAATCCGGATGATGTTATTGCCGAATATGGAGCAGATTGCTTCAGGATGTATGAGATGTTCCTGGGTCCCGTTGAACAATCAAAGCCGTGGGATACAAAAGGTATTGATGGTGTGTTCAAATTTCTTAAACGCTATTACACTTTATACTACAATGAAGCCGGTCAGTTTTTTTTATCCGAAGAGCCTGCAACCAAAGAAGAATTGACCATCTTACATACCTGCATTAAGAAAGTAAATTCAGATATTGATCAGCTCAATTTAAACACCAGCATCAGTGCTTTTATGATTTGCGTAAATGAGTTGAGAAAAATGCTATGCAATAAGCGGGCTATACTTATCCCTTTAGCCCAATTGATGGCTCCTTTTGCGCCATTTATTACAGAAGAAATTTGGTCACTGGCAGGTGAACTGGGTACCATTCACGCATCAGCCTATCCTAAACATAATGATGGCTTTCTCCAAAAGGAAATGGTCAATTATCCCATCAGTATAAATGGAAAAAGGCGAATGGAATGGGAAATTTCGAAGACCCTCACTGAAGTAGAAATTCAACAAAACGTAATTCAATTACCTGAACTAGCAAAATGGATTGGCAGCTCCTCTATAAAAACCATCATCGTAGTACCAGGTCGAATGATCAACATTGTCCTGGCTTAATTTTACGCTTTGTGGAACTGTGAAGAAACCACAGCTTCTTTAGAGCCTGCTTCATACTTATAAAAACCTTCTCCGGATTTAACCCCTAGTTTTCCGGCCATTACCATATTCACCAATAAAGGACAGGGGGCATATTTGGGATTGCCAAAACCATCGTGGAGTACCCGTAATATGGCCAAACAAACATCGAGGCCAATAAAATCAGCCAATTGAAGTGGGCCCATCGGATGTGCCATTCCCAGTTTCATCACCGAATCAATTTCTGCGACACCGGCTACACCTTCATGCAAACTACCAAACGCTTCATTGAGCATGGTCATCAATATCCGATTGGATACAAATCCAGGATAATCATTCACTTCAACAGGAATTTTTTGCAATGATTTCGTGGTTTCAACAATGGTCTTGAGCACTTCATCAGAAGTACTGTAGCCCTTAATAATTTCCACCAGTTTCATGATCGGTACGGGATTCATAAAATGCATCCCGATGACTTGTTGTGGTCTGTTGGTCGCTGAAGCGATCTTTGTGATGGAAATCGAAGAAGTATTTGAGGCTAAAATAGCATGGGCAGGAGCGGCATTTGAGATCTCTGTAAAAATCTTCAACTTGAGATCAGCATTTTCGGTAGCTGCTTCAATCACCAGATCTGCTAGTGACACCGCTTTGGCAATTTGAGTTTCAGTGGTAATCCGTCCCAAAATGTCAGCTTTAGAGGATTCGTCCAGAGCCCCTTTTTGAATGATCCTATCGAGGTTTTTTGAAATGGTTTGAAGTGCCTTTTGCAAGGCATTCTCAGAAATATCGGCCAGTACAACCTGAAATCCATTTTGTGCAAAAACATGTGCTATCCCATTTCCCATGGTGCCTGCCCCTATAACCGTTATATTTTTCATGATGACATTTTTTTAATCAGCGCGCAAAGGTAACAGCTGGAGTGGAAATCCCAAGGAATAGATTGTTTGAAAAAATAACTATCATTGTCTTTCGAACATGATTCTCCTTGCTGAATCCGGATCATCTAAAACTGATTGGGCCTTGGTTTCCAATCACCAAATAAGTTATTTCTCAGGAGAAGGATTAAATCCAAGTACATTATCAGAAAATACGATAGCCCAAAGGATTGAAAAGTTAAAAGAGACTATAGCGAAGTCACCCGACAAAATTTACCATTATGGAGCAGGTTGTGCTGCTGATCCAGCAAAGCAAAAACTAAAAGAAATTTACCAAAGGATCTTTTCAAAGCCTGAGGTTATGATTGAAACAGACTTACTTGCGGCTGCCCGTGCTAGCTGCAATGGTAAAGCTGGTTTTGTTTGTATCCTGGGCACAGGATCCCATGCGGCCTTTTCTGACGGATTTCAAATTCTACATGCTTATCCTTCACTAGGATATATCCTTGGAGATTTAGGAAGCGCGACGCATATAGCGAAGCGGTTTCTTCAACAATATTATTCAAATGGTTTTGACGCTGACATAGTGCAGCTAATTCATTCCAAACTTCAAATTCTGGATGGCAATTTTATTTTTCATTTTTATCAAAGTACCGATCAACAAAAAATATTGTCATCGGTTGCACATTTTGTCATAACCCACCGTGATTTGCCTGCTTTCAGACTCATTGTCAAACAGTGTTTTAAAGAATTTATTCAAATACAGTTTACAAACAGAAAGCATTCACAAGAGTATCCTGTTCATGTGGTTGGTTCCGTTGGGTTTTTGCTAAAAGACCAGTTTTTGGAATGTCTAAGTGAATCAAACTTATTGGCAGGTAACATATTAAAAAACCCATTAGAAGGACTGATAACGTTTCATTTAAATTATGAAATCCATTAAGCGAGTTGGAATTTTTACATCCGGTGGTGATGCACCTGGGATGAATGCAGCAATCCGGGCCATCACCCGAAACGGTAGTTATCATGATTTACACATTTATGGAATCATGCGCGGTTATGAAGGCCTGATTGATGGTGACATCATTAGATTGGAAACCAGCGATGTGGCTAACATTGTGCACAGAGGAGGCACGATTCTCAAGACTGCAAGAAGTGAACGATTCATGCAATTTGAAGGCCGTGAATTGGCCTTTAAAAATTTGTCGGCTAATGACATAGATGCCATAATTGCCATTGGAGGAAATGGAACATTTACGGGTGCCAATATTTTTTTTAAGGAATTTGGAATCCCCATCATAGGACTGCCGGGAACCATTGACAATGACTTGTATGGCACTGACTTTACGATTGGTTTTGATACAGCTGTCAACACTGCGGTTCAGGCTGTAGATAAGATCAGAGATACTGCTGAAGCGCACAATCGGCTGTTTTTAATCGAGGTCATGGGAAGGCATTCCGGATTTATAGCACTTTATACGGCAATCGCTTCGGGTGCATCGGCAATGTTGATCCCAGAAATGGATCATACCATTGATGATTTAATCATTGAATTGCAAGCTTCATTAAGAAGAAAAAAACTATTTGGTCTGGTGATTCTTGCAGAAGGAAATAAAATTGGTTCTGCTCAACAAATTGCCTCATTGCTCAAAACACGACTTCCGGAATATGAAGTTAGAATTACCACCTTAGGCCATATGCAACGTGGCGGTGCCCCTTCTGCCGCAGATCGGATCCTGGCAAGTCGTCTCGGACAAGCAGCGGTCGAGGGTCTTCTAAAAGGCAAACACGATTGTATGGTTGGCTTGATGGATGACAAAATTACTTTCACGCCCTTTGAGCAAGCCGTTTTAAAGGTCAACCAACCAGACCAGGATCTCATTAAGTTATCCTCTATTTTAGGCCTTTAGTGATCAAATTTTAATCGTCATTATAAATTGCCCAAATAACTCACTTCTGCCGATTAAGCCAGTGTTGTACCATGGTATTACCATAAGGCGTAAGAAATGACTCTGGATGGAATTGCACGCCCTCTACGGGCAGAGTCTTATGCCGTAGACCCATAATCACCCCATCCTGAGATTTACAAGTAATCACCAGGTCATTAGGCAAACTATCTTCACGTACTGCCCAACTGTGGTACAATCCTGCTGCAAATGGTTTGGGCAGATCATGGAAAAGATCACCCTGTGGTTCAACCGAATCGATCCATTTTACCTGACCGTGTTGAACAAATTCCTGGCGGAACAAAGCTGCACCATAGTGAAGTGCAATGGCCTGCATACCAAGGCAAATTCCAAGAATATTGGGTACTTTTTCAAGCGATAACAGATAATCCATCAAAGGAAATTCCTGAGGTAATCCGGGTCCTGGAGAAAACACTACCCCATGATAAGCCATCACAGGACCAAAGGTGGATTGTTTTCCAGAGACCAGATGCACAGTAGCACCAAGATCTTCCAGCAACTGGACCAGATTGAATGTAAAGGAATCTTCATTATCAACCAGCAAGATATTTCGTTGGATCATTATTAAAAAAGCCGTTATTTTCGCGAAAATAGGAATTAATAAAACGGTGTCATTCTGTTATTCTGATTTTACATCGGTCATTGATCAGATTTCAATTCTTCATCAAAGAAGAATTCCCTTTTTATTTGCTTTAGACTTCAAGAAAACCAAAGGATTTTGTATAAAAATCGATGAAATAAATCCAGAAACTGTCTTGTTTGAATTCTCCAGACCACATCACATTCAAAAGCCTCAAGCCAATTCAATATTATCTTTTACTCCACCCACTTTTGAATCTTACTTGAATAAATTCCAGATCGTTCAGCAACATATTCAACAGGGTGATACATATTTATGTAACCTAACACAGCCTACCCCAATTGATAGTAGATTAGACCTGAAGGGATTGTTTAAAATCAGTCGTGCGCCTTACAAATTATGGGTCCAAAATGAGTTTCTGGTCTTCTCTCCAGAAACATTTGTAATTATAGAAAATGGACATATTTCAACTTTTCCCATGAAAGGTACTGCAGATGCTTCAGAGGCATCCAATTTAGATAAATTGATGACGGATCCAAAAGAAAATGCTGAGCACAATACCATAGTGGATTTATTGCGTAACGACTTAAGCATAGTAGCTCAACATGTCCAAGTTAAAAAATTGAAATACATACAACAGATACAAACGGACCGAGGACCCTTATGGCAAATGAGTTCTGAAATATCAGGGAAAATAAAAAATGCATACATTCATCAGGTAGGTCAGATATTTGAACAAATGCTTCCTGCTGGATCTATTTGCGGTGCACCAAAACTTAAAACCCTGGAAATTATTGAGTCCGTTGAATCTTACCCTCGAAATTTTTATACAGGCATCTTTGGCTATTTCGATGGTCATCGTCTTGAAAGCGCGGTAATGATTCGTTTCATTGAGAACATTGACGGAAATTTTTTTTACAAAAGTGGAGGTGGAATAACATCCTTGTCAAATCCACATTCAGAATATCAAGAACTTTTACGAAAAATCTATGTACCCATTTTTTGAAACAATTGCTCTTTTGAATGGAATTCCAAGAAACCTACCCTTTCATCAAAATCGATTGGACTCTACTTATCACTTTCACTATAAGCGACCATGCCCTTACAAATTGGATAAAATGTTGCATGAAATTGAAACTGAACAAGGGATAAGGCAAAGATGGAGGTTTCTCTATAAAGAGGACCATTACAGTCACCAATTAAACCTATTTCAACCTGTTTATCCTAAATCGTTTGTCCTGACGCCTATAGAATTTGAATATCCTTTTAAATATTCTGATCGCCATTTGTTTGAACAACTAAAGAATCATTTGCCTTCCACAACTGAACCCATATTAATGGTGAATAATTACATCACTGATACTACCTACAGCAATTTGGTATTTTATAATAATGGCTACTGGATTACTCCTAAGCACCCCTTGTTAAAGGGAACTATGCGACAGAGCCTTATATCTTCGGGCAATATTCTTGAAGGATACATCACTCGGGAAGACTTGCATCTATATCCCTATTTTAAGTGCATTAATGCTTTGTATAATTTCGATGAAGCAAGATTGTACTCCACCCATCACATTAAAGGCGGCAATTAAGATGATTAAACCAGAATTATATCTTGAACTAAAGAAAAAATTAGGGCTCCATGGTACCCAATTATTGATCGTATCAAAAAATCAGTCTATTGAAGATATCTTGGCCTATTACCAATTAGGTCATCGTTCATTTGGCGAAAACAAAGTTCAGCAACTATTGGAAAAAAAGGAAAAATTGCCTAAAGACATCGAATGGCACCTCATAGGCCCATTGCAAAAAAATAAAATTAAATACATTGCGTCATGGATACACTGCATACAATCCGTAGATTCCTTGGAGTTGGCCGTTGCGATAGACACATGGGCAAAAAAAGAAGGTCGCGTTATTCAAATCCTAGCTGAAGTAAAAATAGCAAAAGAACAAACCAAACATGGATTTACCATGAATGCACTAGAATCGAGTATACGAAACAATTTTTGGACAGAATTGACAAATGTAAAGTTCACTGGCTTGATGGGTATGGCAAGTTACATTGAGGACAGTAACCAAATTGCGAATGAATTTGCCTCTTTATCCACTTTCTTTCGACACCTCAAAGCGACCTATCCCTCCTGTAAGGAGATAAGTGTACTTTCAATGGGTATGTCTGGTGATTATTCAATTGCCATTGCTCAGGGGTCCACATTGGTCCGCATAGGTTCAATGTTATTTACTCAATAAGCTACAGTTATTTTTCCAAGATATGGTATTCCGTGGGTGGACATGCCAAACAAGGTATAAACTCCCGGCACCAAAGTACAGTTCAACTGACCAAAGGTCATATAGGAAGAAATAATCTGATGGCCCATGATGTCATGGATGACCATTCTTTCAAATAAAATATCATTCTCAAATACAATACAATGGGTGTATGGGTCATATGTTGCTTTGATCCGCTTTTGCTTATCCAATGCAGAAATATGTGTAGTTCCGCAAATTTTATTCAGTTGACTAGGTATTACCTCAACTTCAAATCTCAAGTCAGAAAGCATGAACTCATAAGGTTTCGCAGAAAAAGCTATCTCATGAATTTTAATGGTATCCTTAGCCACAGAACTTTCCAATTTCGTTGAACAGACATGGTCCAGATTGCCATCATTTTCAATAACCAGTAAATCGTTTACAATAGAATCATTGTCTTTGATAAAAGTCCACACTTTGTCAAATTGGTCATCGTAACAATTCGCGGAGGTCGTAGCAGGACTAAAATTATCAACCCCTTTATCAAATGACCGAACTGCTTCAACAATGGCGTTCGTGGAGTTTACCCTTGATAAAGTATAAGCCTTAAGCCCCGCTTCAACCGGTGCCTGTCCTCCGAAGAGAAAGAATTCACGGGATACAAGGCTATTCTCCACGCGAATCGGCATTGTATAATCACGCCAGGTTCTCAATGTATAATTAATATCAAACATGGTCACCAATAAAGGTCCCGGCTCTGAGCGGCCGATGATTGATTGAGCAAATAAATGGAGATTTGTCAATTGCGAGTGAAGAAAAGTTTTACCGTAACGATGGCTATAGGCCTGATTCGGAGCAAAAAGTTCAATTCGCTTAAGTTGAATTGCCTCTCCACTTTTGGATATTTCTCCGAGCATCATACGCTCGTAGGGATCCCCAGCGGCCTTTATTGTACCAGCTACTGCCACATGGTCATTGGGATCAATGGCGATGTTCATGGCCGACTCAGAATGGATTGGAGCCGTTGTATTGTATATATAAGACCATTCGATGACATTGCCATCGTAACATATAACCATTATTTTATCATTCATATTTCCCAGATATTCCACTTGGGTTTTCAGTAACAAGTAATACTTATCGTTAGAAAATACTGCATCAACCAATTCAAAATTTTGATTGTTACCTTGTGACGGTGTAAAAAGTTTTGCAGCAACAATACGCTTTAGTCTGGCATCGTACGTTGCTAAAAACGGGTAACTTCCCCAATTATCTGTTTTTACAGTACCCAATAAAAAAAAATAGGCGCCATTCCCACTGAGTATTTTTGTAATGATCGGGGACTCAGCCGTCAATTGACATTTTAAACCAGAAGAGATATCATCGATTTCGGAGAAATTCATTAAACAGAATCCCTGTTTGTCATTTTTATTATCAATATAATTAATGGCGACAAGCTTGTTGGCGCGTTCATTTAATCCACCCCGAATACAGTGGGCTGCCACACCTGTAAACACCAAATTTGAATCCAATGGAGACCATACAAAATAAGACTGAGCCGAAAGTTCATGGTATAGCCATAGGAAACATAAAAGAAGACTTAATTTTGATTTCATGCTAACATTTAATCCATTTGAAAACCTGGACACCCTTAGAGGAATACAGTATTACGACATAAATACCATCCGCCCAATCTCTGGTATTGATATGCGTTTCTGATTGATCTGAAAATGCCGAATCAAACAGTTTCAAATCTTGGCCATTGCTTACAACAATTCTGGCCTCTCCGTTCATCGCGAGACGAATATTCAATTGATGCTTCCCTGGATTAGGAAATACCTGAATACCTGATGCATTGGGTTTTTGATCCACATTATGCGTAATCAATTTAAGGTCCGTTGTAAAAAAAGAAATTCCTCCCCTGCTGTTTCCACACACCAAATCGTATTTACCATCCTGATTTATATCTGAAATACTTAAGGTCAGTCGCTCACCTTCTCTCATATTACCGTAATTAGCTTGAATATATTGGTAAGATGCGCTTGGGTCTGTTGAAATATTACCAATCAATTTAGCCTCTCCTAATGTATTGCCTGTCATCATAAGCGTTTTGCCATCCACACTAAAAAATTCAGGACAAGTATAAGATTTTGATGATACAGCGTTGACAATAATATTTCCAAGACAATTTGTATTTGGTGGATTAAAAAAATCCGGATCAAAATCTGGAAATCCCGTTATCCCTTTATTTTGAAAATAGTAGAAACTCCCGCACGCTATTCCATTTTGGTCATTGGTATTCAGCCGAGTTCCGCTTACAATATCCATTCGACCATCCTGATTGATGTCAATGATTGCAGGAGAGCTATAAGACCTCACACTAAGGTCTTTATAAGGATATATGGGCGATTTGAATTTAAAAGGCAACCCCTTTCCTGCCGTGTTTTCGCAATAAAAAAACTGCCCTTGATTTTCTCCAATCAACAAATCCATATCCCCATCTCCATCCAAATCTCCAACGGAAGGACTAAAAGAAAAATGAGCGTCAGAAGCTAAGGAGAACTCTCTAAAGTTGAGGTAATTGCTATCCACTACCTGAAATGCTGGTTCACTTACTGTGCCAACATTTTCCAATAACACCAAACGGGCATCACGTAAGTTAGTACTCTTGATAAAAATTCCTTCTGTCCCTACCAACACATCCATTTTCCCGTCCTGATTATAATCTAAAAAACAAGGATCGCTACCCGAACCCATATCAAATACCTGATCCGCCATAAATGATTTTGTCATCAGCCGAAACACTGGACTTTCTTTGCTTCCTGTATTTCTGTAATACCAAATATTTCGCACATTTTCTGAAATAGCACGTTGGTTAGGTGCTACCAATATATCCTTTAATCCATCCTGGTCGACGTCAACCACGTAAGATCCAATAAAAGTGGCCAGGTTTACGGAATCCACCACACCAGGCCAATTCGTTTCTTGTTGGCTCATAAAAGCATTTCCTGGAGTGCCGCTATTGTAAAGTGCAATTAAACCATTGCTGGTCAAGTCACCAATGAGTAAATCCAGCAGGTTGTCTCCATTGAGATGAGCAGCGGTAACTGTTGATCCCGAATGTCGTGTGGTGGGTATTGGATTTCGAAAATCAGCACAAGTATCCGCAGTTCCACTTAAACTAATTTCTGCACTAAACCCACTCTCGACAAATTTCCCGAAACACCGATCTTCCAATACATACGCGAGGGTATCGATGGAATAAAATCGTTCTTTGACTACATTACGAAAATACGAAGTACGATTATTACCCGGTTCAAATAGTACCATATCATAATCTCCATCACCATCAAAATCTTCAATCGCAGGTAAATCGATAAAATCTATGGGGATTTGTGCCTCACCTCCGTTTAAAGAAAAGTAGAGTACTTTAAAAAACTTCTTCATGTCGAACTTACGGAATTCCAAGCCTGCGCTACCCATGCTGGCTCTATAGACTTCAATTCCTGGAATACCTTCTGTATTGAAACTACTACCAAAAATATCCATCAAACCATCGTGGTTGAAGTCTTTAAAAACAACCCAGTCCCTCATCTTGGGAAAGAGCGTCTTATGCGAATGACTATATACATACTGTCCAGTTAGTGGGTCAAAAAGAAATGGCAAGAATACATCTCCTGCTCGATCGAACATGACCATGTCCATTTTGCCATCCAAGTTGATATCCATTTCCCCACATTGAACATTGTCAAAACCGCCCAAAGTGCCGTTGACCAACTTTTTCTGATTCTGATCAATTATCGGCACATCTAACCATTGTACGGATTGGCCCCAGCATATCTGAACAAATAATAAAAAAGTAAAAATTTCCTTCATATAATGACTAAACTGTTCTCCACATTAAAACGAACAAAGCTACTGATTCAATCCCGAGTTTAGCAGATTTTTACGGTCTTTCACCGATCCATTTTAGGGGTATTTAGTAAAATTTAATTTTGCAATACCTTGGAAAACCTTAGAAAACGTTTTTACTCCAGCATGAAGTTATCGTGAGGTTTTAACTTCATTTTAGGAGAGTTCTTCTAAACTAAGGCTGTAAACCTTTGTTAAATTACACATGATTAAGATAAAAACGACATTAATCTTTTTACTGACGCAAGGGGCACTAATGGCTCAATCTCAGGCTGTTCAGCCATTTGATGTGACCGTTATTGATCGAAACGAAATGTACCGGTTAATCAAAATCAAAGACGATACCCTGCGCTTGTTTAACTTTTGGGCTACGTGGTGCAAGCCTTGTGTTCAAGAACTGCCTTATTTTGAACAAATGAATCAGGAAATGTCCCAAGGAAAATTCAGGCAATACCTGATCAGTCTTGATTTCAATGAAGGTCAAAATAAACGCCTAGTCAGTTTTATTGAAAAAAACAAACTACGCTCAACTGTTCTGTTATTTGATGGTGGAGATCCAAATCAATGGATTGATAGCATCCACCCGGAATGGTCTGGCACCATCCCTGCCAGCTTATTGGTTTATCAAGAACAAAGATGCTTTTTTGAAGGGAACTTCAAAGATTTAAATTCTCTTAAAAAGTATGTTTTAGAATGTAAAAACAATCATAAAATATGAAATCCTTAAATTTTAGTTTTATTCTGTTTCTTTTGACTTCAATTGGTTTAAACGCACAAGCTTATACAATAGGGTCAGTTGTTGAAAATTTTAAACTGAAAAATGTTGATGGAAAAATGGTTTCTCTGTCAGACTATTCTGATGCCAAGGCTTACGTCATTGTATTTACCTGTAACCATTGTCCTTATGCAAAATTTTATGAAGACAGAATTATTCAAATGGCCAATGACTTTCGCCAACAAGGTGTGGTATTGATTGCCATTAATCCAAACGATCCTGAATTGGTACCTGAAGATGATTATAGCCAGATGGTTGCAAGAGCAAAGATGAAATCTTATAGTTTTCCCTACCTGGTGGATGAAAAACAGGAAATTTTTCCTAAGTTCGGTGCCAGTCGTACACCTCAAGTTTATTTGCTGGATAACCAAAAAATATTAAAGTATTCAGGGGCTATAGATGATTCTGCAAAGGATGCATCGCTTGTTAAAGTTAAATACCTTGAAAATGCATTAGCGGCTGTACTTGACGGACGGAATCCGGATCCTCAAGTTACCAAGGCAGTGGGTTGTTCGATTAAGAAAAAATCCTAAATAAGCTATTTCGACCTCTGGAGAATATTTTCATTTGTTTGGATAACTGTTAATGCATAGCTAAATGGAGTTCGCATTTTTAAATATGTAAATCATTAAATATCTTTGCCTTATAAAATATAGCAGAGTGTCTTTGACAAATCTTGAAACGGCTCAAAAGCTTGGCTTAAACGAAAATGAATTTCACCAGATTCAACAAATTCTGGGAAGAACTCCCAATTTTACAGAACTGAGTATCTTTTCTGTGATGTGGTCGGAACACTGTTCTTATAAGAATTCAATTGTTTACATTAAAAAATTGCCTCGTAAAGGATCAAAACTGCTGGTAGAGGCTGGTCAGGAAAATGCTGGTTTGGTTGATATAGGTGATGGCCTCGCCTGTGCATTTAAAATTGAATCGCATAATCACCCATCTGCCATTGAACCTTATCAGGGGGCTGCGACTGGAGTGGGAGGAATACACCGGGATATTTTTACCATGGGGGCAAGGCCCATTGCAGCGCTCAATTCACTCCGTTTTGGAGAAATCAATCTGGGCCATACCCAGCGGTTGATGAGAGGTGTGGTAAAAGGTATTGGTAATTACGGAAACGCTTTCGGCGTTCCCACCGTTGGAGGTGAAGTGTATTTTAACTCCTGTTACAATCAGAATATTCTCGTCAATGCAATGAGTGTTGGCATCGTTGAAATAGGTAAAACCGTATCTGCCATTGCAGAAGGCCCAGGAAATCCTGTTTTTATTGTGGGTTCCGCTACAGGAAAAGATGGTATTCATGGCGCCACTTTTGCCAGCGCCGACTTGACGGAGGACAGTGCAGAAGACTTACCAGCTGTTCAAGTGGGTGACCCATTCCAGGAAAAATTACTCCTGGAAGCAAGTCTGGAAGCCATAACCACCGGACAGGTCATTGGTATGCAAGATATGGGTGCAGCAGGCATCACCTGTTCAACTGCTGAAATGTCTGCAAAGTCAGGGACTGGAATGGAAATATGGCTGGATAAAGTTCCTACCCGTCAAAAAAATATGCAAGCGTTCGAAATCCTCCTTTCTGAATCTCAGGAAAGGATGTTGGTTATCTGTAAAAAAGGTGGCGAAGAAGAACTGCTTAAAGTTTTTAAAAAATGGGATTTGGAATGTGTTCACATCGGAAAGGTAACCGATACAGGTCGCCTTCATTATTATTTTGATGGCGAACTGGTTGCTGATGTACCTGCTGAATCATTGGTATTAGGCGGAGGAGCACCAGTATATCAAAGAGAATATTCGACTCCTGCTTATTTCGATGAGATTAAAAAGTTTGATCCTCTCAGCATTCCATTGCCTACAGATTTGAAAAAAGTCGCAAGAGAAGTATTACGGCATCCGGATATTGCCAATAAAAAATGGATATTCGAACAATATGATAAAATGGTTCGCACAGGTACTCTGACATCAGTGGACCAAAGTGATGCGGCTCTGATTAGATTAAAAAATTCAGAAAAGGTCTTATGCCTTACGGTCGACTGTAATTCTAATTATGTCTTTCTCGATCCTGAAAAAGGAGGTATGATGGCCGTCTCAGAGGCCGCCCGTAACATCAGCTGCAGCGGTGGTATCCCGGTGGCGATAACCAATTGTTTAAATTTTGGAAATCCTTACAATCCTGAGGTCTACTACCAATTTGTCTATGCACTAAAGGGAATGGGTTTAGCATGTGAAAAATTTGATACACCGGTAACTGGAGGAAATGTCAGTTTTTACAACCAAAGTGTAACCAAAGATGGAAACATACCTGTCTATCCGACTCCGGTAATTGGTATGTTGGGCATTATGGAGCACACGGATTTTATGACTACTTCCGCATTTAAAAACGCAGGTGACTTGATCTATTTATTGGGAGCTGAATACAATGAAATTGGGTATTCCACGTATTTGAATTTAATTCACGGAATAAATTATGCACCAGCACCTCATTTTAATTTAGATGAAGAGCACTGTTTGCATATAACCTTACAGCAATCCATTCGAAATCGATTTATAAAAAGTGCTCATGATCTTAGTGAAGGTGGACTCTTCGTCGCTTTGGTTGAATGCGGGTTTGCCGGAGGGGGTAAAGGATTTGAAATTAAAATACCTTTGGCATATAGAAAAGATCATTACCTTTTTGGCGAAGATCAGGGAAGGGCAATCGTAAGTATATCCCCTGATCAACAACTAAACTTCGAGAATTTTTTAATCAATCGCAACCAAAAATTCCGAAACATTGGAACCGTAACCGATAGTGAAATCAGAATAGATGGTGATTCTTATGGAAATAACAAGGACTATTTTGACCTCTATTCGCAAGCCATAGAAACTTATTTAAATTAACTTTACTTCGTACGTATGAAATTCAATTTATTTATTCTATCTTTTTTAGTATTGAGCTTTTTGTCATGTTCAAAAAGCAAGAAAATTTCGGTTAATTTTGAGAACGCTCCAGACATAGCCGTTTATCTTGAACGAATTGGTTTGGACAACACTGCAATTGCATTGGATAAATCTGAAATGAAGGGAGGTAAATTTACCATTTCATTGAAAGAAGAACTTTTACCTGGTCTTTACCGAATTAAGATGGGGCAGCAGAGTCTAATTTTTGTGTTAGATGGTACAGAAAGTGGTGTCGAATTTTCTGGTGATTACGGTCAATTGGCTAACGGACAAGTGAGTGTAAAAGGGTCAGCAGCTTCAGAGGAAGTGTTTAATACGATAAAAGACCTTACCGCATCACAACCCAGCTTAGATAATGTTAAGGAAGCCGTGGGAAAAGCTAAAAATCCATTGTCAGCAGGCTTATTGGCAGTTCAGTTTCTTGGCCTTCGACCAGAATTCAGTGCTATTCACAAAGAAACCGTTGCCAAGTTAAAAGAAAGTTACCCAACTTCTGAATTTACGAAATCCTATGAATCATTCCTCGTTCAGTTGGAGGAAATGGCAGCAGCTCAAGAAGCTGCAGAATCCATTAAAGTTGGAATGGAGGCTCCTGAAATCAATCTGCCTTCTCCTGATGGAAAGTCATTTTCTTTAGCCTCACTGCGTGGTAAAGTGGTATTATTGGATTTTTGGGCCAGCTGGTGTGGACCCTGCCGCAGGGCTAATCCACATGTAGTTGAAATGTATCATAAATACAAATCAAAAGGCTTTACCGTATTCAGTGTTTCGCTTGATGGGGTCGATAGCCGCACTAAAGCCCAATTAAGTAATGAAGCACAGTTACAGGAATTCATCAATAAGAGCAAAGATGCCTGGACTGCAGCCATTGAAAAGGACAAATTAGCCTGGGAGACACATGTGAGTGACCTAAAAAAATGGGATAGTGCCCCAGCAAAATTATATGGAGTTCAAGCCATTCCTAAAACATTTCTGATTGCTAAGGATGGAAAAATAGCTGCTGTTAACCCGCGGGATAATCTCGAAGAAGAAATTAAAAAGGCTCTATAATTAGCAACTCTGTCAAAATCATAATGACTAAAACTGTCAGGCCGCCATTGTCAAAGTGAAGATTTTTATACTTCCATTGACATAGCTTTCAAGTTTTTTCTTTTAGACTTACTGGAAGTTATTTTGCTTGAATAAGCCCTGTGGTGATTATCTGTATGAACCTATTTGAAATTCATTAAAAAGTCACGAATCCGAATTTAAGCAAACTTCCATGCCAGCAGAATAGAAGCAGCAATCGCTGCGTTTAGTGATTCTGCCTTCGAATGAGTTGCACGTGGGATGGAAATCAGTTGGTCGGCATCTTTGATGATTTGCTCTCTTGCTCCATTACCTTCACTGCCAATACAGATGCATTGAACTTCGTTGCTTTTCAAATGATTGTAAGACAAACCTGCTGCATCGGCCAAAAATACCTTTGTTGTCGGCATTCTGGTTTTTATTGAATCCCACGCCGTATAGAGCACCTGTACGCGCATAACGCTAGACATACTGGCTTGAACGGCTTTGTTATTAAAAATATCTACACTGTCGTCAGAACAATAGATACGCTTTAAACCAAACCAATCAGCCGAACGCAAAATGGTACCCATATTGCCAGGATCTTGCAATCCATCGAGGTATAAAATAAATTCTTCGTTAAACCCCAACTCAGTATTATCAAATACTGGTTTTTTCATTACTGCTAAAGCAGAGTGGTTGTTTCTTAATGTACTTATGGTTGAGAAATGGCTTTTTTCAATCCATTCTACCCTATTTACAGGAAGCTTTTTGATTGTTGCTGACTCTCGAAAAGATTCATCCAAAATCAGCAACTGACAAGCTTCTGGAAATTGGCTAACCATTTCCATCACCAACTTTTTACCTTCTGCAACAAAGACTGAATCTTGCTCCCTTTTCGTTCTATCGTTAAGGGATTTTATCCAATTTTTCTCTGATTTTGTTAGCATCTTTGCTGAGTTATGTTGATTCGTAAAATTACTTTATTTATTTTCCTAATATCCATACTGTTTTCATGCAATTCGGTAAAGTATTTACAACCCCATGAAATCATATTAAAACAAAATAAGATAAAAATAATAAACCATAGTTCGGAAGAAGCCAATTTTAGATTAAAGGATCAATTAATCCCGCTCCAAAAACAAAAACCCAATAGAAATTTTCTTCTGATATTTCCCCGGGAATGGATTTATTTTCAAGCCCAAAAACGCAAAAACAAAGATGCATGGTACACTAAAACACTTCAAAAACAAAGTGAGCCTCCTGCATTACTGGATTCCAATTCTTGTGAAATTACACGTAAAAACTTTAACAATTATCTTTATAATTTAGGTTATTTTAAAGTAGAGACCGAATACATTATCCAGCTTAATAAACAAAAAGCAAAAGTAATTTATATCTGTAAACCGGGTCCAAGGTATGTGATAAATGATATTGAATACAGTGCTGAAGATACTGCAATCCAAAAACTCATTGAGGCTGAAAAGGAAAATTCGCTGCTTATTCCAGGATCACCTCTGGATTACAATCTATTTCAAAATGAAAAAGCCAGACTTAGTGATCTCCTTTACAATCATGGCTATATTGACTTTAGTCCGATATACATTGATCCTTTTTTGGCGGATACCATTCATCATAAGGCCAATCTCAGGTTGAATATCAGAAATCCCAATCATAAACCTTACCACTCTAAATTTACCATACAGCAAGTTCGGGTCAATCAAAATTACCTCCCTACCGAGCGGTCTGCTGTAAAAACGACTGTCCTACAGGATTCCCTTCAGTTTACTACAGATGACACCAAGCCATTTGTAATTGACAAATTATTGGCAAGAAAAATTAAAATTAGACCTGGTCAAATTGCCAATAAAAGCCTTATTGATGAAACCTATTCAAGTTTATTCAAACTTGGAACCTACCGATTTATTAGTATTGAAGGTAAGGTAGATTCAAATTCCCTCGATCAAATTCAGTATAACATACTTTTAAGCCCCAACAAACAGTGGGTTTTCGATTTTGGTGCTGACCTCAATTATACATCGATCAAACAGGCCAGAAAAACATTGTTTGGTCTTTCTGGTTTTATACATTTAAAAAACCGTAATCTTTTTCACAGAGCGGCTAGCCTTTCTACAAAGCTTGAAGTTGGAACAGAATTAGATCTACTTCAATTCAAGAATTTTAACTCCTTGAATATTCGTTATAGCAATGAGCTCTCCCTTCCTTCATTTTACGACTTTACCAAAAGCTGGAGTATATTCAATTTTGCTGCAAGATTATTGAAAAAAAATGTTCCTGCCCCAGATTCAAGAACCAACATTGAGATTGGGATTGATTATGAAAATCTGGTGAATTTATACAATTATACCGCGGTGAATTCCGGAATATTATATGATTGGCAATTTAAAAGAAGGCAACGATTTTCACTCAGAACTTTAGGTTTCTCTATATACATACCACAAACGACGTCATCTTTTGACTCTTTATTGATTTACAATAAGTTTTTAAGAGAGAGTTTTACCAACAGCAGATTATTCAGCTCGGTTTTTATGGACAACATTACCATGTATTTACAAAGCAAACAGAAGGGATCTGTCCAACATTCTTTAATAGCCTCCCTTAATCTATCGGGCTTAGAAGTCAATGCAATCAATAGCCTGTACAATTCACTGACCGGAAATACCAGTAAATTTGCCATAGGAGAATTTGAATTTTCAAAATTCATTAAAACAGATATAGACTACAGGGTATATTTTAGTTATTCAGATAAAAGCAAATTAGCCTGTCGAATTGCGACAGGTATCATTAGACCTTTTGGCAATAGTTCGAGCGTTCCCTATATAAAACAATTTTATGTAGGTGGCCCTCAAAGTGTTCGGGCGTGGAATTTACGGGAAATTGGGCCGGGTTCTTTAAATCTGGCGGATTCAGTGGATGCTAACAATCCAACCTATTTTTCTGCTGGTGATTTCAAACTAGAAGGCAATATTGAATACCGTTTCGATATGTTCTGGAGACTTAAAGGTGCAATCTTTATGGATGCCGGAAATATTTGGTACATTCCTGGAAAAACCACCAATAGTGAGGAACCGGGCTTTTTAAGCGCAAACTTTCTAAAAGAAATTGCAATTGGCACCGGACTAGGCGTGCGCCTTGACTTAACGTATTTTTTATTCAGAGTCGATGTTGGTTTTCAACTCAAAAACGCCTATCCTGATACAAATGGTAGTTATTGGATTTACAATAAAAATAAAACTGTGAGTTTATCCAATTTGTTTGAAAACTCAACCATTCACTTGGCATTAGATTACCCATTCTAAGTTTTTATTTTGCATTAAGTGTTCTGCAAATACTGCAACGTTCCAGTGAATGTCCTCTTGCCGGACAATACTTTCTACCATATAAAATCATCTTTAAATGTAAATCTGTCCATCGTTCCTTTGAAATTAACTTTTTTAAATCTTTTTCCGTATTTTCTACCTTTGATCCTTCAGAAAGTTTCCACCTGTGTGCCAAACGATGAATGTGGGTATCCACTGGAAATGCTGGAGTATTAAAGGCCTGACAAATAACAACGGATGCCGTTTTATGCCCAACACCTGGTAATGTTTCCAATTCGTCCAAGGTGCCTGGAACGTGTCCACCATATTCATTCACCAGAATTTTTGAAAGAAGACTAATGGACATTGCCTTACGATTAGACAAACCGCAAGGTCTAATGATTCCCTGGATTCTATCCAGGCTTAATTTAAGCATATCTTGAGGTGTCGATGCCAATTTAAACAGTTCAGGTGTCACTTGATTGACCCTTTCATCTGTACATTGAGCAGAAAGCAAGACGGCAATTAATAGCGTGTACGGATCCTTGTGATGCAATGGTACTTCAACTTCTGGAAACAAGTCATCCAAGGTATCGATAATGAATTGAATCCTCTCCTTCTTGGTCATGACTTAATTAAAAATTCCATGGTATCCAAATTATCCTGATAATCCCACAATCCAGGATGTTGACCTCGACCAAAGGTCACTGAACCTTGAAAATCTAATGACGAGTTTGCTACAACACATTGCAATCGTTCTTCATTTTCATTTATCCAACGCTTCAATTCATCATTGTCCCGGTAGTATTCATAAAATACAGTTGCCAATGGAGGTGAAATGGACTTTGATTCTTCAAACATGACATATCCCGTATCTAGAAAATCAACCCTATTTACCAGCTTCAATGCCTTTTGGTAATCATAGTTTCGATAATAAACATTTACATCAATGAGGTAATTAAATACGGTATCCCAAACTTTAAAGAGTCGGCTTAAATCATAACCAACCGGAAGAAATAATTTACTCACATTTCTGCAGCCCAAACCAAAATATGAAAATACATCAAATCCTAAATTAGTTAGCTCATCATCGTTCTCATTTCCATCAAGGATTGCAATACTATTCCGATGACCTCTCATGATGGCAGGTTTACCTTTAAGGTAGTTTTTGTAATGGTTTAATGCAAGGCTTGATCCAGTAATAATATAAGCATCAACTTCTGGAAGTTTTTGAGTAATTTCAACATCAAGCAAGTTTTCAGAAATTTTTTTGAGGCCTCTCAAGTAATGCGTCGGAATTACAGTGTCCTTCTCTGCTAACTTCAAATATACCTTGCGGCCTGTAAATATTGCACATATTAAATCGTGAAATACAACAAAAGGTATGTTGCCCGCTGCAACGATACCCACTGATTTATGGTAATCAACCTCCTTCGGTTGATATTTTAGTATCCACTGATGAAGGGCGTGGTCATCCAAATAATCCTGAGCTATAGCATTCAAACTTCGGTCGATTTCACTTTCAATGAACCAAGGATTCATGGCTACGGCCTCTTTTGCCATATTTTTATAAGACTCCTCGCGCGTTGCCAGCAATACTTTCCATTGCTGCATTAGCTCTATTTTCGAATTATCATTTACCATAAATACTTCATTCCAATATTTCCCTCCTCGATTCTGTATAATTTCTCCACTTTACAATAAGTTGTTTGAAATCATCAGGAAGCTCAACTTCAAAATACAACTTCTTATTCGTCACAGGATGTACAAAACCCAAAGAACGGGCATGAAGGCCAAACCGGGGCATGAGACTAAAACAGTTATCGATAAATTGCTTGTATTTATTAAATACAGTTCCTTTTAATATTTTATCTCCTCCGTATTTTTCGTCATTAAAAAGAGTGTGTCCAATATATTTCATATGCACCCTAATTTGGTGAGTTCTGCCGGTTTCAAGTTTACATCTGACCAGACTGGTATAGTAAAAACTTTCCACCAACTGAAAATGAGTAACTGCCGGCTTTCCTTCCAATCCATCTTTAAATGCAAACTGGCGCTGCCGGAATCGCGGATCTCGTCCAATATTCACTTCTATTCTCCCTTCAGGAGGATCGGGTTCGCCCCAAACCAAAGCCAAATATTCTCGCTCTATGGAATGATCAAAGAACTGTTTAGCCAGATGAACATGCGCAAAATCATTTTTTGCAATGACCAATAATCCACTGGTTTCTTTATCAATTCTGTGCACCAGGCCATATCGCGTTTTGCTTATTGGTGCGACAGGTGTTGGTGATAATTGAAAATAATGTGCCAATGCGTTGACTAAAGTCCCGGAATTGAGTCCGGCCGCGGGATGTACGACCATTCCTGCAGTTTTATTGATCACCATTACATCAGCATCTTCATACACAATTTCCAATGGAATATTTTCTGGTAGGACTCCGGATGTATCGGGGGATGTCGGTATTTTTAATTCAATGAACTCTCCTCCTGATAGCTTGTAACTAGACTTAATCAATTGATCATTAACCTTAACCATACCCGCCTGAATGGCTGCTTGGATACGACTTCTGGATACCTTAGCCAGGCGGTTGCTTAAAAATTGATCTATGCGTAGCGCAGATTGCCCTGGATCCACTTTTATATGTACCAATTCCAGCAACTCTTCTTCTGATTCTAAGAAATCCGGTATTTCTTGAATAATTTTGTCGGTCATCTGCTACTAACTTAATTAATGATGAATAAGTTCAAACATATAGACTCCGTTTGCGCATCGGAGCCAAAATTACAGGTTTTTACCCAGTCGCATAAAAGTCCGTTATACCTAAGTTCAACATTTCAATTTGAAAGCGTAGAACAGGGAATTGATATTTTCCAGCACCAGCCAGGACACCATGTGTATACTCGATATGGCAATCCGGGTCTTGAAGCCGTCGCACAAAAAATTGCAGATTTGGAAACATTTCCCTATCCTGGCACAGCAAGTGGTATTTTAACCAGCAGTGGAATGGCGGCAATACATGTGGCCATCCAAAGCTTATTGGACCCTGGTGATGTACTCATTACGCAAGGAAATCTTTATGGTGGAACAACTGAGCTATTTGAAAAAGTTGTTAAAAAATCTGGCATCCAATTGGAGATCATTGATCTAAGAAATGTTGAACGAGTAGAAAAAGTCCTACAAGAATATCATGGACGTAAAAAGTGTTTGTTTCTGGAAACACCCTCCAATCCTACCTTAAGCTGTCTTGATTTGAAATCATTGGTCGGATTGTCAAAAAATTATCATGCTTTCACTATAGTAGACAACACTTTTGCAACACCGATTCTACAAAAACCTATTCTACTGGGTGCAGATATGGTCATCCATTCTACAACTAAGTATCTACATGGGCATGGATTGTCGACAGGAGGCGTTGTCGTTATCAAAAACCCATCATTACATCATCAGAAGGTGTGGGAAGTCATGAAGTTGACTGGGTGTAATTCAAATCCCTTTGATGCCTGGTTAATCAACTTGGGACTTAAAACATTGGCCTTACGCATCAGGCAACAATCACATACGGCTCAACGCTTAGCGGAAGCCTTGAACGGTGAAGCTGCTTTTAGCATGGTAAATTATCCCGGTTTGCCGGACAGTCCGGATCACGCCATTGCCTCAACACAAATGGAATTATTTGGAGCCATGATCAGTTTTGAAGTGGGTAGAAACCAAGAAGATGCCATTGCCTTTTGCAATAAATTAAATCTTTGCAGTATAGCGCCATCTTTGGGAGAAACTGATACCATGGTGCTGCATCCAGCCAGTATGTCCCATGTCAAAGTTCCTAAGGATGTTAGATTATATTACGGCATAACGGATAATCTGGTACGTTTATCCGTAGGTTTAGAAAGTCCCGAAGATATACTGGATGATATTTTACAGGCAGCGCGATAATTTCTCTAAGAATGTTGACCTAATTCAATGACTTCAAGTTTACGAATATCAGCTTGAAGGAGTTCAAATCGAACTAAAGTTTTGACCTGGTGAAAACCCTGATTTCCTGCAGCTCCTGGATTCATATACAATAATTGATGCTTATTATCAAAGGCTATTTTCAGTATATGTGAATGTCCACAAACTAAAATGGTAGGCTTATACAGAGCAATTAACTCCCGTATTTGTGGTGAGTATGAACCAAACTTGCCAGCAATGTGAATTAACAATATGGACATAGACTCCAATTGAAATATTTCGTATTCCCGAATCCTTTGACGGATATTGCCTCCGTCAATATTGCCATAGACTGCCCGTAGTGGTTTAAATTTTTGCAACTCTTCCAATACTGTCAAAGATCCAATATCACCGGCATGCCAAATTTCATCTACCTGTTCAAAGTAATTAAACACCTTATTATCTAGATGCCCATGTGTATCGGAAATAACTCCTATATACATTTTAGTTTATCTGAAATATTACTTTGCCAAATCTTTCCGGATGCTCCATACGCTCAAATGCCTGATTGGCTTGCTCCATTGAAAAGACTTTATCGATGATGGGTTTCATCTTATGAAAATTAATAAATTCTAACATTTCCGCAAAATCCTTGGGAGAACCCATTGTGCTTCCCATAATCTGAAGTTGCTTCCAAAACAATATTTGAGGTGACAGGTCATTCATTTTACCGCCGGTACCTCCATAAAAACAAATTCTCCCGCCGGGACTAGCTAATTTAAAATATTTACTGACCGCCGAGCCTGCATAACCATCAATGATAATATCAAATCCCTTTGGAACTAGTTCAGCTAGTTGTATATCCCAATTTTCTTTGGTGTACAACACACCTCCTTTTGCGCCGATATTTATCGCCTGTTGCAATTTTTCATTTAAAGAAGTCGTAACCCAAACTTCACATCCCATCAATAATCCGAATTGAACTAAAAACAACGCTACACCTCCACCTATCCCACAAACTAACAGTCGTTCTCCTTTTTGGGGTTTACAACGTATTTGTAAAGATCTGTAAGCGGTTACGGATGCTATACCAAGAGAAGCTGCTTCTATATTGCTAAGATGGGCTGGTGCTTCAAACAGGTTGTCCTCTGGAACGCTAACATATTCCGCAAGAGTACCATCTTCAGGAAGCCCAATAATATAAAACGCCTTACTTTGGAAACGTTCATTTTCGCCCCAATGGATCCCTGGGTTCACTATAAACCGGCGGCCATTAATGAATCCACAAGCATCCGATCCGGGGGTTATTGGGTATTTTATTCCTGCATATTGACCTTTCCAAATCCAAATATCCCGATGATTTATAGATGCAGCAGATACTTCCATTATTTTCAAACCTGGTCTTTCGGAGCACTTTTCGATATCTTGAATCACCAAGGGATTGCCTGTTCCTACTATTCGTATAGCTCTCATAATAAATAATAATACACTTTTTATTTACTTACATTCATTTGCTTCTTTACATTTCGAAATTCCCTAAATAAAAAAAAGTGCCCTTACGAATAAGGACACTTCCCTTCATAAACCGATATAAATATTAATTGTTGAGAATTAACTTTTTAACAAATGAATATCCACCTGTTTCCATTTGATAATAATACATTCCTGCACCATTCAAATCCGTTCTGCTTACTTTAACAGTATTTCTTCCTTTAACACCATCCACTTCAATACTCCTAATTTTCAAACCTCTTACATCAAAGAAAGTAATTACAACTTTCTGAGAAACAGGAATTTGAAACTCAATGTTAGTGTAACCACTAAATGGGTTTGGTTGGTTTTGATAAAGTATTGTAGCATCAATTTCTTTCTTGCTATCACGTTCGCGCATGGCAATCTCCATAATCTGCATATCGGAATTATACGCTTCAGCTTGCAGACCACCGTCATAAATTTGAACCAATTTATCCGCAGACATTTTCTTAGCTACCTCAAAGACAAGATAAAACATGGGCACTTCGGCTGACACACCAGCATCCTTTCCATTCCAACTCACATTAATCACACCATTTACAGTCCTGGATAATGCTATATGCTGATTTCCAATTTCCATAGCACCAGGCTCAATGCCCCTAAAGTCTACTGATTCTGAAGGATAATTCAAACTCAACTGAAATCCGCTCAACATGCCACTCCAATTTCCATATACTGGCATTTTATATATACCAGCTTCAACGATATTATTCGTTTCTATTTCAAAAAACATTTTCTCTGAGGATCTCTGCTCAATGGCATTAGAAAATTCAGTCGTCTTTGCACTTAGGTTAACATCACCCGATTTAACCGCCATAAAGTCCAAATCTTTTGTCTCACCAATAAGAGCTTTCAATTCATATTCGGTATTCCATGGAGCATTTAACCATGGATTTTCAATATTGTCAAAAACTGTATTCTTGGTAATAAAATTCCAGGATGGTACACCCTCCTTAAATCTATCGGTAATGCCCAAGATCAATTTTCTGATTTCAGAAATATCTGCAGCGGTGACATTCTGCGAAGCATTGACATCTGCTGCAATGTATTGGTAAGGGTTGTTAAATTTCTGAATGCCCAAAATGTGCTTTTGAATGATTACGATATCTGCAGTGGTGACACCATTGTTAACATCGTCATCCTTCTGGGGTCTTACTTTATAATCTTCTCCTTCCACTAAATCAACAAACAGGTAATTCCCAGAGCGTTCAGAGTTTATCGAACCGAATAGAGTACCATTTTTTAACAATTCCAGGTGTGCATTTTGCAAAACGGATTGGTTGTTGGTTGAGATCAATCCGCTGATTATACCACCATTAGAGAATCGATTGGGACAAACATCACCGTTATCCTGCAAGATCAATTTAGTTCTGCAATTGCTTTGATTTCCCCAAAGGTCAGTTACATAAACCGTTACTTCAATGGTATCCACTACCCCGTTATCAATATCAGCACAGGTAAACACTCTGACTGAGTCCTTGATATTTGACGTGTACGAAAATTTCAAATCCTTTCTAGGAGTACAATTATCATCGCTCTTATCATCAAAATATCTGGCAGGAACATCAATTTGCTTATTGCTAGGCATTACCACAGTGACTAAGCCAGGTTTACAGAATGGTGTCGGTGCTTTACAGTCGTTGACCCGAATTTGTTGAATACAAGTCCGTGAATTACCACATGAATCAGCAACTGTCCATTCGATACGGTGATTTCCTACTGAATAACTACCGCTGGCATTATTTCCAGATACAACAGTTCCAAAAGTTCCTGTACTGTTTAAATCCACACGGTAAGACCAAATCAATTTATTATCATCTGTACAATCATCCGTAGCAATTCCCAATAAATCGAGATTTGCACTACAAGTCAAGTCATTTGCACAAACTGTTTTAGTTTCGCAAGTCTTGACATCCAACGTTGGTGCTTCAGAATTTCGTATATAAATTATTTGATCTCTACTGAAAATTCCTGGTGAAGTCGGATTGTTAACATCATACAAACACCAATCAATAACTTTCCAATGGCGAATGATTTTAATACAAAAACCACCTACATTATAAAATCTTTCATCTGTATAACCAGCAATTGCATTTCCACAAGGTCTGATTGGAAATGATGGCTTACCAGCATCATCAGGATGAGCATCAGAAGCTTTACATCCGTTAATGGTAATATCAGCAGGCCAAGAAATTTTATTAGCTGTCAAAGGATCATTGTCTCTAACGGTGATACTCTGCTGGCAATTGCTTTTCAAACCTCCAAGAGAGGTCGCCGTCCAGACTCTTCGGATAATTCCAACCCCGCATTTCCAAGTTATAGTATCATCTTTATAGGTCACCTGTACATTTGAACAGGTACTAGAAGCTGTAGCCTTTCCAACGATATTTGTATTACTGATGTCTGTACCACAGTCCACGGTAATGTTCTTTGGACAGTCAATGGTGGGCACAATTTTCTCCTGAACAGTAACAGAAACCATACAATCGTTATAGTTTCCAGCTTTATCCCAAACTCGGAATACAACCATATGAGGATTTCGACTCAAGTCCTCGCAACAGAATGTTACACTTGGACCAAATGATGTATTTCCTCTAACGCCACACCAATCTTGCATTCTACGTACCGCCATGGAGTCAATTTCACAATTGTCGATTGATCCATTATCCACTGAGGTTGCGAAAAGTGTACCTATTCCCTGTTCATTGATACTAACGACTGTATGTTCATCACAAATGGCAACAGGCTGTAAATTATCTTCAATTAATACTTCTACCCTACAACGGGTAACATTTCCGCAATCATCTGTTACTACGTATTGAACCCAGGTGGTATCTAAAGGTAAACCTTTAATAATAGTGTTACCATTTACTACATCCACGTTATCCGTACGGTAATCACCAGCCTCTGGTTTTCCATCAGGGCCAGCCAATTTATATTCAACTGTCCAGGTAGTTTTTGAACAATCTATAATGAGATCTGGAGGTGGAATAGTAGCCGTACCCGTACATGCATAATAATCCATTGGGAATTTAATGTAGTTTCGGCTACACGATACGATCGGAGGTTTTGTATCCGTTACTTTGATGAATTGAACTCTTTCCTCCAGTTCACCGGTACACCAATCAAATACTCTCCAGGTACGAAGCACTTTAAACGAATTACCACATACAGGAATCCGAATATCACGGAAGGTAATTGCAATGTGATCACAATTAACACCGGTAGGCACTCCAGTACCTCTCCATTTTAAGCTACCATTAGCAAATAGTTCATCGTAAGGTGAAGGATTTCCATTATCCAGGGCATTCCATCCTGCTGGGTAAGGCCCAATAGCAGGCTCTACGCTGTCACATTTCAATGCTGGCAACACAAAACCATCATAGTGAGGTGGCCAAGTGATGAATCCAATACTGGATTGATTAATATGAATGGAATCTTTACAAGTGGTTTTATTTCCCTTACAATCAGTTGCAGTCCAATTTCTCTCTACCTGGGCATAAGGGTCTTTATTGCAACCATTCTTCTTATATATATCATAATAGCATAATTCCACATCACAACAAAGATCAAATCCCTTGACAACATAGCATTGACTCTTTGTCGCATGCTTGGTAACTGTTGCCCCCATAGGCACTGGAAATCCAATGGAATCAGGAGAGTAGTCCTCGTCACAGGCAACTTCGTATGGGACTGGGTTGCATACTAACTCAGGAATGTACTTATCTTCAATCAAGATACGACCCCAACAACTGATTCCAGAACACAAATGACGAATGTTTACTTTCAATACTTGACCAAGATTGGCATAAGTTACTGTGTTACCAGGTAAAGGAATATTATTGGTATTGTAAACAGTGACCTGAAATGCATCGGCAGGGTAATTTTCACCTTCCAAAATAACTCCAGGAGTAATGACTGCCTGACAATTTCCATCCAGACTCACATTCACCAGGTCATCACATGCAAGTGCAATATCACCTTCTACAAAAACCTTTTGAAATACAGTGGTACCTCCATTGACCAATCTTATTTGAAAGGTTCCAGGTACCTGCCCCCAGGTAACAGTAAATTGGTTTACTGCTCCTCCGGGCACTGGGGTTAATGATCCGCCACCCAAAATTGTAACGTTCCAAGGGCCACCACTAAAATTATAGGTTACAACTGCGCCTGGACAAACACTCGTATCCCCACTCACATATTGTGCGTTTACAGAACTCACTACCATCAAAAAACCTACCAGTGAGTAAACTTTTACCAACTGTAGCTTAAAGACTGTTGTGAAAAGGAAGTGTTTAACGAAGTTAGGAATCCTCTTCATAATTTTCGGATTTAGATGTAAGAGATTTGACATATGTTCCATTTTATATCAGCTTATCAAGTTTATTAATTCCAGGTTTTGGCTAATGTCCGGGAACATTTCTGCTCCCGGAATCAGCCTAATTACCCAAGAACCGTTTATTTTAAAATCACCATTTTTTGCATTGAATTAAAACCATTCAACTCTAACCGGTAATACAGTACACCAGTAGCATTGAGTTGATCGGCTGTAATAATTACCTTATTCAATCCAGGGACTGCATTGAGTCTCCTTTGACTTACCAGATTTCCGGATAGATCATGTATACTGATGGTCGCTTCTCCCGGCTCAGATGAACTAAAGTAAATAGTGGTCTCATCTGTGAATGGGTTTGGAATGTTCTGGTACAAAGCATATCCTTTTGACACGATTTCATTTTGATGCTCTCGCACAATCAATTGAATTTCTCGGTCACTATTTTTATGATATGATTCAGGAACCATGTCCTTAGAACTCATGACCAAATCAGATGATTTAAGAGTGCCTGCTGACTTAGCTCTAAATACCATTTCAAAAAGTACATCACCTTCTACAAGACTTACTTTTTGATCATCATTCCAACTCAATCGCAATGTATTGCGATCAATTAAATATTGATCCTTGCTAACTTTACATTTTGCAGATCTTACACCTACCCATTCCAACTGATCAGTGGTAATCTTTAATGCCAACTGCAATCCATAGAGATCGGTAAGTTCATTTGACCTAACGGGTAAGCTAAATTCCTCGCCAGCTAAGAAAGTCTTTCCATCCAGAATTAAAGGCAGCATAGCCTTATTCCGAATCACTAAGCCAGAAAATCCTGTATTTGCTTCTCCTGTCACATCCCCTGTTTTTATAGCAATGAAGTTTAAACTACTCATTGTATGGTCCATGTTATTGACAGTAATACTGGATTGATAATTCATATAGTTATCAAATCCTAATGTCACATTGGCATCTACAAAATTCCAACTCTTATTGTTGTCAAATTGGTTTTGCATTCCTAGGATCATCTTCCTTAGCTCTGAAATATCGCGTGCAGTAATGGTTCCAGAGCGATTAACATCTGCTGCAATAAGTTTATATGGAGAATCCATCAATTCTAATCCAAGAATGTGTCGTTGAATTTTAACAATATCTTTTGTGGTAATCCCATTCAATGGGTCCTGGTCATAGGATGCCTGTACACTATAATCTTTATACATGGCCAGGTCATTAAACACATAATCACCATTCTTTTCAGTTATACTTTGACGCATGATACCATTGATATCAGCAACATAAACGGTAACTTCTGGAGATGGATTATCGTTATATCCTTTGATAAATCCGGTAATGTTACCAAATGTCGGTACATCCGGACATGCATTTGAATTGTCTTGTAAAATTAATTTTGTACGACATACATCTTGATTTCCTGCATTGTCGGTAATGTATATTTCGACATCTATGGTGTCACTTATTCCATTAGGGATATCTGCGCAAGTAAATACTTTTGATGAATCACGAACATTCACAGTGAATGAATATTTCAACTGGTTTGCAGGTGTACAGTTGTCTTCGCCATACTGAACAAAGTCCTTAGCCCATATGGTAACATTACCTGTATTTTGCATTAACACTGTAACAATTCCAGTTTTGCAAAATGGCGTTGGTCGCTTACAGTCGTTTACTGTTATCAAATAACTACAGGAATTTGTATTTCCGCATTGATCTTCTACCGTCCAGCTTATGCGATGCACCCCACCTTGTAAAGTGGTATTGAATCGGTTTCTTGTTCCAGAAAGATCCACACTGCCGTTATTATTTAAGTCAAGTTTATAACTCCATCTTAAATCAGCCTGTGGTGTACATAGATCCGTTGCACTGGCCTCCAATGTTGTGTTAAGTGAACAACCATCTGTGATACAGAATACTTGATTTGCACAGGAACTGGTAAATGTTGGTGCTTCAGTATTGTTGACTTTGATCACCTGAGTGAAGTACCATATTCCCTTTGCATTTGCTGGGTCATAGGTACACCAATCTATCACGGTCCATTTTCTTAATATCTTAAAACAAACACCTTCTACGTAATTAAACACAAGGTCTTCATGTGTTGATATAGGTTGATTGCAAGCATCTTTGTTTTTATAAGTTGGTCTTCCGGTAAGTGAAGGATCAATTTGATCAGAGCAACCTGTCAAAGTTGTATCTCTCGGCCAAACAATATCCTCACGTTTAAATGGCGTTGGATCAATAACTGTAATTACTTGTTGACATGAGTCTCTTAATCCACCATTATCGATTGCTATAAATTCACGAACAATAGTACCCAGATTACAGGAATTTAAGTAATTGTATACTCTGGTTTCAATTCTGACATTACAATTGTCGGTTGCCGTAGCTGTACCAAACACATTCAAATTGGTCAGGTCTGTTCCGCAATTTACTGTAACATTGGTCGGACATGTAACATCAGGTGGCAATTTATCTTGGATTATGGCTTGAACCATACATTCACTGGTATTACCTGCTTTGTCAGTTACCCTTAATACTACGGTGACTCCATTTTGAGCATTTACATCTGCACAGCAAAACTCTTGAGTTGCTCTAAAAGTGGTGGTTCCGCAAGCCCCAGGATTCATTCTTCTAACCTGGAAGGTAACATCATTACAATTATCATGGCTGTGGTCATCAAAAACATCAGCAGGCACAGTTGCTCTGCCTGTTGATCCTAAGCCAATTACAGTTTTCTCATGGCAAACTGCTACAGGAGGTGTAAGATCTTTTACTTCAATATCAAATTGGCAAACCGTAGAGTTTCCACAACCATCTGTTATGGTATAGTAAATCCAGTTACAACCAATAGGCATGTTGTTTACCTGGTAACGACCGTCAGGCATACGGAAAATTTTATCTGTTGTACCCACACCTGGCACCGGCCGGCAACTATCCGGATGAATGGATGGCAAATGCGTGACTGAATATGTCCAGTCTGAACAGTTCTCTATAACATAAGGAGTCTTATCATCAACTATGGTCTGTGGGGTTAGATTTTGAGGTACGGGCAAAATCAACGTACCTGTACAATTCCAAGGATTTGTATTTACTGTGTAATTTTTTGGACAAGTAACTATCGGCGGACGATCATCAACCACTTTAATTTGTTGGATGTAGTCAATTCTAAATGCAGGATTGCACCAATCAAGAATTAACCAACGACGCAAAAGTTTGTACGTTCCTTTGCAAACCTGTATGGTATCATCCGTAAAGTCATATTGAATGTTACCACAATAAATACCGTTTGGTTTACCTGTTCCCGCGGCGGTTGTATCTGGAAATCCATTGGGAAGTTTTCCAAAAGAACCACTGCATAAAAGATATGGATTGTTTCCAGGTTGTCCGTCATAATGAGGTGGCAAGGTAATATCAGCCAAAGTACCTCTTCTTAAATCAATCGTATCATAACAACACGCTTGATATCCACCTGGATCTGAAGCACACCATTTACGATAAATGGTTGCACTCAATGCATTGTTTGAGCAATCATACCGCACGACACTGTCTTTAAATGTCAAGTAAACTATGCCGCAAGCATCAAGTCCGGTAACCACATATGGGTAAACATTTTGGTTCACGTTAATGGTTGGCACAGGGAATCCTAATGCCGCTGGAGTTACATTTGCCGCACAACTGATGGTATCTCTCAAACGGCAATTTAAAACCGGTGGGGTTTTGTCTTCCAAAACCAGATAGCCCCAACAATTGTTGTTACAAACTATGTTGCGTACATTAACGCGCAATTTTTTATTGATATAACTTTTATCCAAAGGCATGTTCACGACCTTGTTTCCATCGTATAGGGTCACCGCATAGAACCCCAGGTCGGCGCAAGCTCTTGATTCCCCTTCAAGAATCATATCTGCAAGAATCTCAGCCTCGCAAATGCTATTGACAGATACTTGAACTTGATTGTTACAAGCCATCTGGCAATCAGACCAGCAGTCAGGAATCGTGACAACATTTGAAACAATTGAACCTGCTGGAGCAAAACTGGTAGCACTGAATGAGTTGCCAAGTACTGCCGGTGCCCCCGCAGCTGTAGGATTTACTTCTACGCGGATCTGGTAAATGATGGTATCATTACCTCCGGTCATAGCGGCACCATCCGATATGTCCGGATCTCCAGCGCCATCAAAGGCATTGTTGATAATACCACCGGTAGCTCCAGGTGAAAGGTAGACAATTGAAGGCAGTCCAACCACACCTACAAAGGCAGTTCCTAAATTGCCCGCAGCATTCAGTTGGTCACTTACGTTAATGTTCAAAATTGGCCCGCAACTGTTTACCTGCAAACGAAATATTGCATCAAAATGTCCGCTGATTCCACTGGTTGGTGGTGCCACTGCAATGAGTTGTTTTTCGACGGTCCAACACTGAGCAACCACTTGCTGCGAAAGGAACATCAAATAAAAGCCCATTGAGAAAGTCAGCGTAGCACTTCTGAGCCCTTTATTCAATTGCTTGAAAATAAAGCCGAAACGAAATGTCGTGTTCATTTTGGATAATTTATTCATTCTAAATATGTTTCACTTTTAATATGACAATTTTTGAGATCCTCAAACGGTTCTTTCTGAGGGTCAAGATTGAGTTTTAGGAATATTAAAAAAGAACAAAGTGGGGGTATACCTGCTACTAAATACAGTTTGCTGGTACTTTATTCAATAAGTATCATTTTACGTATGGCTTTGTACGAACCCATTTCCAATTGGTAGTACAATAAACCTGATCGAATCAATTCATCACGTTGTATTTCGATCGAGTTTAAGCCAGCTTTGAAATCATTTTCAAATTTCTTTATGATCTTTCCATTGACATCCATTATACTTAAGTTCACACGTCCATCATTCGGTATGTTGAAATGAATGGTAGTGGATGCATTGAATGGATTGGGTTGGTTTTGATACAGATAAAATCCTTTGGATGTAGATTTTCCATTATCAAATCTCAACTCCAAATTCGATACATCAATGGCATCATTGTAAACTTCTGCATTAAAACCTGAGCCCATGATGAGGTTTTTACTCAGACTTCCTTTACGGCTGCTCTTGAAAACGAGATACATTAATATATCATTTTCACTTGCAAATACTTCCTGATTAAAGCTAATCTTAACTTTTCCTGCAACAGGATCAACCAGATAATTGGACTCATCCAGGCTAACCCTTTCAGAAACCACTGATTGTAGTTCTAAAGCATTTGGTTCATAATCCAAACCAAATTGCATACCTGATAATTGCATTTCTCTATCTATTCTTACAGCAACTTTCAAAATCTGTTGTTCTGTAAATTCAATCTCCTGCATGATCAATCCTGTAACGGCTCCATTTCTTTGAGAGACATTTTGCAAATTAGATGTTCTTGCATTTCCACTCACATCTCCCATCTTGATAGCAATCAAGTTATTATCCATTTTGTCTGATGCCAGTTTTTCTATAACTGACTTCTCCTCATAGGGCCAAGGATTGTTTACGTTTGCGAATTGTTGGGCTGCTGATACGAATTTCCAGGATTTGTTATCTGGAAACTGATTGGTAATACCGAGAATCAATTTCCTAAGATCTGAAACGTCCTTCGCGGTTATATTTTGAGAATTGTTAATATCCGCAGCAATTACTTTATATGGAGAATTCAATGACTGAAGACCCAAAATATGTCGCTGGATCAGCACTATGTCCTGTGTAGTTACACCATTTAAAGGATCATCGTCCTTGTGAGCAGTTATGGTGTAATTCTCATTTAATGGAAGACCAACAAATGCATAATGTCCATCGATTTTTGTTAAATCATATTTTGGCATGTTAGGCATGTTTGCACTCAATGTAACCATAGCACTTTCGACTTTGCTATTGGCTTCATTGAAAATTGCACCTGCAAGATTTCCAGTGGTTCCATTACCCAGGTTATCAGGACAAGCATTGCCAAGCCCATCTTGAACTGTAATTTTAGTATCACAGTAATCGGAGTTTCCAGCTTCATCGAAAACAAACACCCTGATATCAAATGTTTGGGATACGCCATTCGGTATTTGCGCGCAGGTAAACGTGCGTGACTGATTGCTTGGATTGGCAGAAAATGCATATCTTAATCTACTGCTAACCGTGCAATTATCACGACTTCCTAAATCGAAATCCGAAGCCCAAATCGTCACCTGACCATTGGAAGGCATGATCACAGTTATAATGCCTGGTTGACAAACAGGCGTTGGAAGTTTTCTGTCCAATATGGTAAACAAATAGTTACAAGTAGATGAGTTTCCACATTGGTCAGAAACTGTCCATGTAATTTTATGAGTTCCAACCGGATATGTTCCACTTGCATTATTTCCATTCGCAGAATAATCCACGCTACCGTTATTCCCTAAATCTATTTGGTATGAATAAACCAATTGAGCGGGTAAACAATCATCTGTTGCTTCTGCAATTAATGTTGCAAAACCATTACAATCGCTGTTGGTGCTTTCGAAATTTCTATTAGCACAACTGGAAGTGAAGGTTGGACTTTGAGAGTTTCTAATTTTGATCACTTGTGTATAAGTCCATCTACCAGCACCCGTTTGGCTGTTGTATATACACCAATCCACAACTGTCCATGTCCGTAATACTTTGTAACAAACGTTCTCTACAATATTGAACACCTGATCATCAGAGGTAGCTAAAATATTGGAGCAAGTTACGTTGTTTGGCCAGGTAGGCTTACCGGTTATATCCGCACTGATGTTTGGATGGCATGCATCAATTTCAATATTCGATGGCCAAGTGATTGACAATTTTCCATTAAATGGAGTAAAATCAACGACACGGATTCTTTGGGTGCAACGTACTGCCGGATTGAAATCATCGCGGAAGCTAAATCTTCTTTCAATGGTGCCTATTCCACATGAATTGATGTTATATTGTACAGAGCTATCTGTAATTAAATGACAATCTTCAATAACAAGCCCATCATAGCCCCATAAGTGAGGTTGATTAAAGCTTGTATCCGTAGGATCATACAAATTAATTGGCTTCCGGTCGGCCTGAGCTGTCCGATAGGATCCGAAAACAGATAAATTACTACGATCAAATTCACATGAAACCGTAATATCCGGCAAGCATGTCACTACTGGCGGTTTTTTATCTTGTACAGTCACCAAAACCATACACTCGTTAGTATTGCCCGCTTTATCAATAACCTGCAACACCACAGTTACAGGATTTGCTGGTATGTCATTACAACAAAATTCGACATAGTCCCTGAATAAAGTATCATCTACAATTGGATCAGGACAATTTCCAGGAAACATTCTTCTCACTTTAAATGAGCCCATTTCGCAATTATCATGCGAACCATCATCAAATGTAATTGCATAAACTTTAGCAGAACCTTCATCGGTTAACGTTACAACAGTATGTAAATCACAAACGGCAATAGGGCGGGTCTTTTCTTCGACAAATACTTCAGTAGCACAGGTATCTGTGTTTCCGCATCCATCAGAACCGATAAACAATACCCAGGATAAACCCACTGGGATATTGACAATTTTGTATGAATCATTATTAAATTTAGTAACTCCAGCAGTCGTTGCATCAATTGCCGAAGGAGGAGTATTAGGATTAGCGCCACGCTTGATTTTAACTTCCCAGGTGACTGCAGAACACTCTTGAAATACAAGAGGCAACTTGATAATCGCTTCTCCTTCACATGTATTTGGCAAGGTTGAAACAGTAATATTGTCAGAACACCTAAAAACAGGGCCTCTGTCATCCTCAACTTTGATTACCTGAATGCAGGTATATTGTGTACCTGTACACCAATCAGCGACAATCCATTCACGCAATATTTTGTATGATCCAGGACAAACATTCAGACGAATATCATGGTAAGTAAAATCCAGATTCCGACAACTTACAAACGTTGGATATCCTGTATGGTCCGGATGCGGGTGTCCTAAACTGTCTTTCTTAAAACTATCTCCACAATAAAGCGCTGGCTCCTGAAATCCATCGTAATTCGGAGGGCATGTTACTGCAGTAATATCACCCACCCGTATCAATATAGTATCGGTACAGTAGGTATCATTGCCATATGAATCCACTGCTACCCAATCTCTAAAGACTGTATCTATATAGGGAACAGGCGGCGGACAATCAGCATGGCTAATGCGGTCAGTATAGGTTAAAGTGGTCGGGCCACAATTATCCACCAATACGCTCGTTGAACGATACTTTCTTGTTCCCGTTTTCACTGGATTAGGTGCGCCAGTCGGCAAAGGAAAACCTACATTCTCCGGAGCATAGGGTGCATTGCACGCCACTATATAAGTATCACATTCAAGGATTGGATCCTTTTTATCTTCTACCAACATAACACCCCAACATGAATTACCAGAGCACACATGGATGACTTCCACAATAAAGTATTTTCCTAGATGTGTGGCGTTTACGTATGGGCTGGTTGGAATTGGAAGATTGGTATTAATATCCTTTAATACGATGACATAATCGGCAGAATCATAAATACCTTCCAATATCAAACTTGGATAAACATAACCATTACAACTTTCATCCAATGATAAATGAATGGTATCGTTGCAATCGACTTGCGGTGCAAAGCGATTGGATACCCTTATGTCAAAAGTATCATAACAAGGTGTCCCATCATCAATGGTAAAAATCAATTGATAATCACCGGCAACACTTCCATAATCTACCACAAATGCAGGATTACCCGGCAACAAATTGGTAATGCTCACACCACCAACGACTACAGGCGAAACCTGTAATTGGTAAGCGTTTGCATTATTAAACGGGTTAATCCGCAGGGTATCAATTTCACCATAACATGCAATGGTCGGAACACCTTGCAATGCAGTTGGACCAGGACATCCCGTCTGAGCATTAAGCCCCATTGCACTCAACAGAATGCACAACAACACTTGGGAATACAAAACATATGTTTTTGTAAGGAACCCCGTTGTAAGTAATGGTTTGTTCATAATCTATTGTTTATAAAATTCGTTTACATTCATTTCAATACAGACCAATGCCGTTTATGGCACATAGTACATGCATTGTTTGGGTGGGGAGTATAAATGAAATTGACGAGTTGAATTCAACTCATAAATTCCATACCTGCATTGGTGCAAGTAACATTCCAAAAAAGTGACTTAATCGTTTAGAGTTGAACGATAATTTGCATATAAAAACATTAAATGAAGCTTTTAAGCGTATTATAACTGATAATGAATAATTTACACTTAATGTTTAGTTTAAATGGGTAAAAATAATTTATATAAATCGCGTACATGAGAATTTTCAGTACCCAATTTGCTCAAAATGTTAGGCCAATTTGATTCAGATGTCCACCCTCTTTGGAAAACGACTACCCTCGCGAAATACCCATGGTCTGTTGAAACTCTGCGCTAGTCTATTCAAATGTCTATTGTTCATAGGCTAAATCAAGAATTCATTATTGTGTATGTGTAAATGGGTGTAATGTCCTTGACGCATGGTGATCATGAATGGATTTGTCCAATGAGTAGACGCATTTTCAAAAAGAAGAATGATCGCTTATGGTACATCTTTATGTCATCTTACGCCCCGTACAGGTTGGCTAAACCCATATCAAGCAATTGAATTGATTAGGTATAAAAAAAAGGTGCTGAAAAAATCAGCACCTTTTATTTGGTTATTAAATGATACCCATTAAAGGGTTACATTGCTCAATTCATCAGCACCATTCGTTTTGTTGCCGTATGGTTGGATGCATCTAGTTGATAGTAAACAATTCCGGAGGCATTCAAATGCTCACGTTGAATAACCACTTGATTCAGACCTTTACTTCCCAATAATTCGTATACTCTCAACACTTTTCCAGTCACATCATAAATGGTCAATTTTACAGCTCCGGCTTCAGACAAACGATATTCAATCGTTGTTTCCTTAGCAAATGGGTTTGGATTATTTTGATATAACTCAAATACTCCGGCATCCACTATTCCATCTTGAGTCCGAACTGCTAAATCAACTCCTTTAATCTGTAAATTTTGATCATAAGCTTCAGCTGCTGTCACATCAGAAGTTATATCAAGCATTTTTGAAACATCCTCTGACTTATTGGCTTTGAACACCAGTGTAAATAAAATTGCATCTTTATCAAAGCTCAGAGAAGATTTATTATTCCAACTGGTGGTAATGATACCATTTTCCAAACGGTTAGTTCCAAAATTAGATTCATCCAAATTAAGAACTCCAGCTTCAAAGTGACCAAACTCAAGAGCCTCTGCATCAAATTTCAAAGTAAACTGATATCCTGTAATATTTGTAAAGTTAGACGCTTTAAATTCAATTGTACAGATTTCACCGGCTTTGGTAATTTGTCCTTCAATTTCAAATTTAAGATCCCCGTTGCTCCGCGTTGTTGTTCCTGAAAGATTTCTACCTCTTGCGCTATTGTTAACATCTCCCATTTTTACACCAACGAAATCCTGAATGTATTCAATCGGAGTTTCAACAGGAATTATGGCCTGACGTGGGGCGCTCCAAGGAGCTTTAGGATCGATAAAGCTATAATTTGAAGGCACGAAGGTCCAGCTTTGACATTTAGTAAATGCATTCGTTACTCCCAAGATCAGTTTCCTGATTTCGGAGATATCCGATGCTGTTACAGTATTACTCAAATTGACGTCTGCGGCAATCAATTTATAAGGATTGTTCAGATCTTCAACACCAAGGATATGCCTTTGAATCTTAACGATATCAGCGGTGGTAACACCATTCGCATGATCATCATTTCGACTTGGTTTGATGACGTATTCTTTAGCAACACCATAATCCAAATCACCAAACAAATAACGGCCATTGGTTGAAGTTATCATCATTTTCTTCATCACCGCTGATTCCAGAAGTTGTACTTCGGCATCCTGTGTTTCTTCATTACTTAATGTACGAAGTTCACCGGTAATCTTTCCAAACGAACCAACATCCGGACAAACATTGTGAGGATCCTGAATGACCACAGTGGTTTCACAGCAATCTTTATTGCCTTCTTCGTCTTCTACACAAATGGTCACTGGAATGATCAATTCATCGTTGATCCGATTGTTGACAAAATCTTCACAGCATATGGTTAAACTGTCGCTGTTAAATTCATCAAAATAAATTCTTAAATCTTCCTGATCAGTACAGTTATCGTAGCTGCCTGCATCCAAGTCTTTTGCCCAAACGGTAATACAACCGTTAACTGGCATTACCGTAGTAATTACACCAACATGGCAATATGGAGTAGGCGCTTTACAATCTTTGATTTCAAATAATTGGCAATTTCCGGCAAGATTTCCACATCCGTCCTCAACATACCAACAAATCTTATGGATTCCAATTGGATAATCTCCACTGGCTTCAAATGGATTAAATTCATTATCCGCTAATGGATTGTGGTGTTTAAGTGGTGTACGGCCTGCTGCATATTCTTTTTTGGTCAAGGGTCCTACAGCATAATCAAATCCTGCATGTTGTCCTTTTCCATCGTTATACAGATCAATTTTATAATCATAAAACAACCAATCCAAAGGACTGCAATTATCGGTAGCATCTACTGTAAGATTAATATGTCCAAAACAGATATTCTCTGCTGCACTCTTCACTGCTGGTTCACAGTCTCCAACACTGATGGAGATTACAGGTTTATCAGTATCATGAACTTTAATGATTTGTAAGTATTCCCAACGTCCGTTGATTGGATCGATGCTTGGGTCGTATTGACACCAGTCAATGACCACCCATTTACGCAATACTTTAAAACAAGCATCAGGTTCAATGGTAAATACTTCATCGAAGTATTCTATAGAAATCAACGCACATAGATCATCTGAGCCATTCTCAATGGATGGTCTTCCGAGCAGTGGATTGTCCGGACTGATATCGGCCCCACAACCATCGATGGTAGTGGCCTGTCCGGTGCAATTGCCTGGCCATGTAATGTCATCATCAGGATCGCAATTGTCTTCGCGGTTGATGTAGAAAGGATCGCAATCAACTACCCAGATGGTTTGAGTGGCAGTGACACTGATACCATTTGGTCCTCTAGCGACTACAGTTCTTGTTAATTGGCCCTGTCCACATTCCCGGTTGTCATTTACAGAGATACTATAATTAGTACCACATGAACCTAAGACCGTACCGTCAAATCCCCAGGTCAATTCATATTTTCTATCTGCATGAGAAGTATCGAACAACAAGTTGTAATATTCACATGCCCTGTTCCATGCAGGTGGATTAGAAGGAGGTGCACCTGGAACAAAACCAGGATAACCCGTAATCTCATTTCTCACGCAGTAGTTATAACAAACTAAATCTTTGGTGACTACTTTCTTACGTAAGCTTAAATCATTTACTACGCGACCAAATGTTGCATCATTTGGATCATCCAGATTATCCACATCAAACCAGAACCAGCAGCTCACCACGATATTTGGAGGTGCCACTACAGTTGGAACTGATTTATCCTGAACTTCAACCTCAACCATACAATCGCTGAAACGATTGAAGAGATTGCCTCCGGGATTCATTCTGGAGGGTGCTATAGGTCCTGTACCAGGTTCACGGTCAAATACCCGCACAACCACCATTATTGATTTACCAACATCTGAACAGCAGAATTTGACATGGTCGTCAAAATAAATTTGATTTCCATCTAATATTGCATTGTCATCGCCGTTGACACCTGAACAATTGGTTCCATTATCTGCTTGATTTGCATTGCTTCCATTATTGGTTCCTCTCAGATGTTCCATTCGGATAACTTTAAAGAATATGTGAGGAGCACAATTGTCAAAGCTTCCCTGGTCAAAGTCTTCGGCAAAAATTTTGGCAAAATTTTCCCCTGGGCTTTGGTTTCCGGTAATGCTAACGACTGTTTTTTGATCACAAACAGCAACCGGAGGAACATTGTCAGCAACGTTTACAGCGATGCGTTTTCTTGTAATACTTCCACAGCAATCTTCAGCTACGATATATACATTCCAGATACCGAGTTCCATATTGGTTATTACAAAACCAGCAACATCATTACCTAAAATGACTCCCGTCTCAGATTCTAAAGAATAGTGAATTTCATTGCTACAATTGTCCAATAACCATGGTTTAGGCACTTCCCAGGTTCCGGTACATGTCCATACATCCATATTGACAATTACGGTATCTGGATACAAAACTTCTGGTCCTTCAGTGTCTGCAACTTTTATGATTTGGTTGATACCTCCAACTTCACTGGTACACCAATCTAAAACCGTCCACTGGCGTATAATTTTGAAACATCCAACGGGTCCTGCATCACAACCTGGCTTGGCAATATCAATCACCACATCCTGGAAAGTGATGCCCATATTTGAACAATCTCCACCGGATGGGAATCCAGTGCCGTGCCACATGACGATTTCATCAGGTCCCCAACATACAGGATTATTAGGTCTCCAGTTGGGATGAGCAGGCCAGTATATCGGATATGGACTCGGATGACCAATGTATAATCCAGTATCTATGACATTCCAACCTAAGGTTCTGGGCAAACGTTCGCCGGCTAAGTCTCCCGCGGGACTTGGTAGGAATCCGCCAGTTGCAAACCAATGGGCAGAATCCAATAAATAACCGTCAACACAATATGGATATGCAAGAAAATGAGGAGAATAATCTTTCGTGGTATTGATCTTTTCATCACATCTTAATACGGGTTCTTCCAAATCATCATAATTCAATGGCACATTCACTGAAGATAAGGTGGCCAAAGAAACAGTAATATTTTGTATGCAAGTACTGGTATTTCCGTAGCCATCAATGGCCGTCCAGGTCCTGCGAATCAACTCTTCATAACCATCAAGGCATCCTCCCTGATCAACATTATCGCGATAGCTCAGCGTATAACCACCGCAGTTTTCATCAACCCTTGGAGTCCCCATGTAAAATGGACTCGTTTCAGTAGTACCGCAAACCACACAAGTATCTCTTGCACAAGTCAGCAGTGGAGCGATTTTATCTTCGACAAAAGCCGTACCCCAACAGGAATTGCCAGTTTCTGTATCGATCACAGTGATTTTTATTTTTCTTCCAATATCCTGTATACCTACTTGCGCTCCTGGAACATTAGGCTGACGATCAATTAATACATTGGTAATCCAATCCCGTAATTCGATCCGGTAATCATCAAAACAATGATAAGGTCCACCGGTTAAAATCTCATCGGCCGATATGGTTGCAAAACAGTCTTCATCCAGACTCACCTGAATTTCATCCTGGCAACTCAATTGATCAATGGCATTTGCATATTCATTTACACATACATCGAACATGCAGGTTGCTTTATTTCCGGCAGCATCGGTAGCCTCATAACATAAAGTTGTACATCCGATTGGAAAGTAACATCCAGGACCATAAGGCTGGCCGCAGGTTTGTACAACCTGTACCATATTGGAAGTTGCAGGAAAACTATATCTGACATTACCTACAAACTGCTGATTACCGGTTATCGCTAAACCACCACCTTGGCCAAACAGTCCCGTACCGAAAATACAAGACATTTGGGGTGTTTTCAAAATTTTAAGGTTTGCGTCTCCCCAGGGTGTACCTGCTGTAGTACAACCATTTGAGCTCCAATACATACCTCCCTGGCCTCTGATTCCTGCAATATAAATACCTCTTGTTTCTCCAGGTTGCAATACCGGACAACTGGTAGACACCGTATCATAAATGGTGCCTGTACAGGTTTGCATAGCGGTTACGCTTTGTATTCTAAAGTCTATATAAGTACGTGCTGGTGCAGGAAACGCACCACCACCTCCCGGAACCCATCTTCCGCTGTTGCAACGTGTCCAAGCGGCAGCATTGAAACGTACCGGTAAGTGACTACCCGGTGCGGTGGTATACCATACGGTTGCGGTATCCATATTTCTCCAGGCGACATCTATACCATGAAAGATAATGGGTCTTGTAGAAGTATTTTGGATATCCCACATATTCCCTCCAAAGAATCCAGGATTCCAAACGATATTGTAAGCCGCCTGGCAGGCAGGTGAAATCATTTCAGCGCCTGTGCGGATCAGTGCAGAAGGACAATCATCCATGGCCATAATGGGCGGAGCATCCCAACTGGCTTCGCATTCGCCGGGGCCTAAATTGATCACAACACCTTTACTTGGACATCCTACGAATGTGGGAGGAATCACATCATTGGTGCTGATTCTCTGAACTCCTGTGATCTCTTCACAGGTATATTTATTGTAACTCGTCCATACAATTTCATGCTGCCCTTGAGGCAATACGATGAAACCGCCACAACCATCGGTAAGACTACTCTTGGCGCGAATGTTGGACTGAGGAATGGTCAATTCGATTTTAACCCAGTTTTCCTGGCAGAACGGGTGTGAAGTTCCGTTTGTAATTAAGGAGTTTGGAAGGGTTTTCCATCTAAGTCCACCTTGAACTTGAACGTTGAACTCACAAAAACTCATGGTACAAGTGCTGGTTACTGTTTCGCAGTCAACGCCCCCAACGCGGCAGATGATCTTTCCGTATTCGTCGACTAAGACAATGTCTTCAAAAGGTCTTGAACTCAGGTCTCCGCTGGCGGTCATTTTAATTTTTACATCAGCACAACCTGCTTCAGTGGCACCTGCAAATTCTACCGGCATAGAGTCCAGGTGAAATTCTCCTGAACCAAGGGGAAATTCAACAAATTTGAAGTCCAGATGCTTGTTTAAAATGATTGGTGCTGCGTTTGGATCCGGATAGCAGCCACATTCCGGAACAGACAATTCAGGGCATTCCAACAATGCAGCTTCACCGATACAGGCACCCAAAGTGCTTCCCTGAGGAGGGAAATTAAAGTTACATCCTTGGTTTTGGGCGGTGATTACGGCTAGGAATCCTCCAAAAAAAATCAGAGCAATAGCTAGTGTGGGTTTCATGAGAATATTCATTCGTTCGTAAAAAATTCTTCGTTTTTTCGAACATGCAGTACCAAAACCCAGGTTTCAGAACTAAAAAGAACGATTCTCACATTTCATTTTGAAAGATGATATGAACCCTTGATGCAACTGTACACCATACCCCATGAAAATTTACAATCTTTTGTAAATCAATTCATTCGGTTCAAAATTCTCTTACAAAATGTCCGGTATTGCTTCGTCTACCTTCGTTTTGAATCTTGAGTTTTTGTTATTACACGTCTTTTCAATGAGCAAAATTACACGCATCTTCTATTTTTCCAAACTTTTTTAAAAAAATTATCACTTGGTAATGATTACCCTTACATATTAAAAAGATCCATTATTTATCTTACAGAATATTTCACCCACGGAAAACTCAGGCAACCTTTAAGTCAATCCATGCGTACCTTTATGTTGTAGGCCATAAACCCTGTTTACAATGAAAAATCGAATCGTTCTCGCCAAAATGGTGGCTTTTTTCATCTTTTTTAGTTTGATCAATCTCCAGTTGAGCAATAAATCCTTTGCGAGCTGCGAAATCTTTGATGTACAGCTCACCAAAACCAATTGCAATCCCGATAAGAAATTCGCTGTAAAAATCAATTTCAAGTACCAGGATGTAAGTAATTGCTTCACGATCAGGGGAAATGGAAAAGAATACGGAAGTTTTTCGTACAGCAACCTCCCCATTGTCATTGATGGACTGAATGGTGATTGTCATACTGAATATGAATTTGTCATTACAGACTGTGGCAACCAGACCTGCCATGCCGAATTTGTATTGGGGAAAGTCTGCTGTGAGAATTTATGCAATATTTCAAACGTCGTTTTGGAAAGGACACTGTGCGATTCGCTCAAAAAGTTTTATGTCTACCTGAATTTCAAACATCAAAACACCTCGTCCTGCTTTTCCGTGCAGGTTAACGGACATGCTTTGGGAAAATTTCCCTACACCTCCCTTCCTGTAAAACTGGGACCGTTTGAAGCGGACTGTCAAACTCCCAGGGTCTTTCAAATTGTTGATTGTGATATAGACTTATGTTCGGCACGAGCTGAAATGGAAAAAGTTTGTTGTGAGAATAAATGTGAATTATCCCACTTAAGCATTGAGAAATCGGGTTGTGATAGCCTTCGACAATTTTATGCCTTTCTTAAATTCAATGCTTCCAATACTTCAGATAGTTTTGGCATCTGGGTAAATGGAAAGCCTTTCGGAAAGTTCAAATATGGAAACACCGCCTACAAAGTGGGCCCATTGACGGGTGACTGCACCACTAAATACAATTTTCTCATTAAGGATCTATTTAAGCCTGATTGTGCCATGGATAGCCTTTGGGGACCCGTTTGTTGTGACACTCTCCTTCCATGCAAGCTGAATGATCTGATTTTAGAAAAAACGGTATGTGATCCACAAAATCAATTTTATGTCCTGATTAATTTCAAAGGCCAGAATACTTCTGAATGCTTTCGCATAACGGGAAATGGAAAATCTTATGGTGAATTCAGGTACATTCAACTTCCGGTTAAGATTGGGCCTTTCAATGGAGATTGTACCACAGAATATGAGTTTGAAATTAAAGACTGCCTGAAACCCGATTGCCGCATCAGTAAATTTCTGGGAAAAGTGTGTTGTGGTGTAAATCCTAACTTATGCCGCTTGTTCGATTTTCGTTTTGAAACGGAATGCCGCGAGAATAAAAACTTTTCATTGTTCCTCAATTTTAATCATCAAAATACTTCAGACTGTTTCCAATTGAAAATAAACGGAAAGCCTTACGGCAAATTTCCCTATGCCCATTTACCGATTCGCATTGACTCTTTGCCCGGTGATTGTAAAACCGTTTACAAAATGGTCATTCAGGATTGCGATGAACCTGCTTGCGCACTGGAAAAAAATATTGGTCCCATTTGCTGCGATACAAGCCAGTTGAAATGTCTCATTCATTCTGTACTTATGGAGAGGACTGAATGTGATTCTTCCAACAAATTTTATGTCTTCATCAAAGCACTTGGAGAAAATACTTCAGGCTGTTTTAAAGTGTACGGTCCTGGCCGAAAATTTTATGGCGAATTTCCTTATGGGTCAGTACCAGGCAAAATAGGCCCCCTGGAAGCTGATTGTCTAACAAATTATGTTTTCATCTTAGAGGACTGTCATAAACCTGATTGCCGGACCGAAAAAAGCTTAGGCATAGTTTGTTGTAATCAGGATTGCGAATTGGGAGATATGCGCGTTGAGCGCACCCCCTGCACAGAAAATCACTCCTTTTATGCGGTGATCAATTTTAATCATCGGGGAACATCTGATTGCTTCAGATTACAAGGCAATGGAAAGTTTTATGGAACCTTCCAATACCATCAACTGCCTCTTAAAATTGGTCCATTGCCAGCTGATTGTAATACTCCGTATGAGTTTGTAGCCATTGATTGCCACAACATGCACTGTCAGTCTGCTTTTAACTTAGGTCGTGTTTGCTGCGATTCATTGGATCAGAAAATATATGCAGTGGAACTAAAACGGGGTGACTGCGATCTGGATTCGATGTTTAAGCTCAGTATATCTTTCCGGTATAGAGAAGTTTCGGATTCCTTCAAAGTTTATGTAAATGGACATCAGGAAGGAACATTTGCCTATAATGCCTTACCGGTCACCGCCACCAGACTATTAGCGGACTGCAAAAGCATTTATCAAGTAAAAATTGTCGATCAAAAAGACACCAATATTTTTCAAATACGATACATAGAAAGACCTTGCTGTAAACCTGGCACAGAGCCCTGTAAAGTATTTAACTTAAAGGCTACTCCGCAATATTGTACGGGAACGGATCAATATGCCTTATTGATCCAATTTCAACACAGCGGCACAACCAATGCAAGCTTTGATGTTTTTGACCGGACACAACTGATTGGTCATTATCCTTTTGCGAATCTCCCTGTTACGATTTTGGATTTCAAAAAATCAGGAAGGGATTTTGATTTTGTTAAGGTTTGTGAAAATGATAATCCCGCTTGTTGCGCATCGTTTGAATTCAGAAGCATTGATTGTTTGAACAACCCACCCAATCGATTTGATGTTAATCGTTTGATTGTTAAACGCAGTGGCAATTCTGTTCTGGTCTTTTCAGAAACGGAATTACCCGCTGAATTGGAACTTGAATTGTTCAATTTGGAAGGAAGGATTCAGAACATCCGCATAGATAAAGTCAGTCCGTATGAATTTGAACTCAAAGTCGATGATTTGAGCACTACGGTCTTTTTCCTCAGAGTCAAGGAAAGTGAAAACAGTAAAGTGTATAAATTTTTCCATTACCGCTAATTGTAAATGAGTCCCAATCCATGCATTAGAAATGCCTGGATTGTCCTCATGGCCGACATGACCGAGTGTTAGCAAAGCTAATCAAGCCATACAAAATGGCTTGATCATGAAGGAACCGAGCGATACTTCGTGAGGCTTGGCCAAAAGCCCATAAGGGCTTGTCGGGATTAACCCTAACAAATAAACAAAACATCGTTTGGGTTACGCAAACAGAATTTAATAATTTCTTGAAAGTGCTTTATTCATTTCGTCAGCGCTCAGCGCAATTCATGCTATTGCATTCATTGGGTGAATTCAATCCGGTTTTGTTAAATCAAAACAGGGTAAATGTCGATTTTGTAGCTGAGTTTCAAGAATATTCCTGTCAATAATCCATGGAAATTATTGACCTTTGCGGCCATGTTGAAACTTGCTCAAAGAGTCTTGGCTATGGAAGAGTCCGCAACACTCCGCATGGCTCAATTGGCTCGACAATTATCCAGCCAAGGGTTTGACGTGATTAACCTCAGTCTTGGTGAACCTGATTTTGACACCCCCGAATTTATCAAAGAAGCGGCCATCGAAAGTATTCGTGCCGGTTACACCAAATATACTCCGGTTGCCGGAACCCTGGCTTTGCGCCAAGCCATCAGTACAAAATTTCAACGGGATAACGCATTGCATTACCCGGCGGATAGCATCTTGGTTAGTAACGGTGCCAAACAGTGTTTTGCAAACCTTTGTTTTGCCTGTTTAGAAGCAGGCGATGAAGTGATTCTTCTTTCCCCATACTGGGTGAGTTACTATGAAATCATTAAACTAACCGAGGCTACTCCCATTTGTGTTCATGCAGATGTTACAACAGATTACAAACCGAATCTGAATGACCTTGCTGCAGCCATTACGGCCAAAACAAAACTGTTGGTGTTTTCGAGTCCATGCAATCCTACCGGTACTGTATTTACTGAACAGGAATTATTTTCCATTGCCCAAATATTGAAGCCTCATCCTGATTTGGTAGTTGTATCAGATGAAATTTATGAATACATTCAATTTGGAACCCAACATTTCAGCATAGGTAGCATAGATTTCTTACAGAATAGATGTGTGACCATCAATGGTTTTTCAAAAGGGTTTTCGATGACCGGCTGGCGACTTGGTTACATGGGTGGACCTAAATACATCATTGATGCTTGCATCAAAATACAAGGACAATTCACCTCGGGTGCCGCGAGCTTCAGTCAACAAGCAGCTATACAAGCTCTGACGTCAGATCTTTCAACGGCGCACGAAATGTGTAAAGCTTATGAGTTGCGTAGAGATCATCTCATTCAAGAATTGCAAAAAATTCCCGAGTTTAAAATCAATCAACCGAAAGGTGCATTTTACGTCTTGCCAGATGTTTCATCTTTATTGGGTAAAAGATTTGAGAATACGGTCATGCAAGACTCCGAAGACCTTGCTTTATTTATTTTAGAACATGCTAAAGTTGCCGTTGTCAGTGGAATAGCTTTTGGTGCTCCTCATTGCATTAGAATATCGTATTCGGTCTCAGAGGAAAAAATTACTGAAGCAGTAAACCGGATGAGAAAAGCTTTGGATTTATTGCATTAAATCCATCACTCCACCACGACCAACTTATATTGTTGCATTTCAGCTATTTGCAAGTAAGCATTCTCAAAATAATCCAGCCTACTTCGTAAACTATCTTTGGATACCGGTTCAATTTTAAATTGCGTTTGATAAAACTTTGGTGCTTCAGAAAGATGATTAACCTGATGTGATTTGAGATTTGATGTATATAAAACAAATTGCATTAAATCATATCCTTCAAACGCATCGTTTCTTGGAAACTCACGGTAAGTCTCATAGTAGCGCAATTTAAACTTATTTTGTTCGACTGGGTTTACATCCATGATATTCCCTAAACACATCCTAACATTCAACTTATTGATGTAATCAACAACTTCTTCTTTAAAATCAAGCCATCGTTGCGAACCGTAAACAACGACTGCTCTATCCAGTTTTTCCGCCGACAATCTCCTTAAAAAATGGTAAACAAAATTTTCATCTTTTGCGCTGTAGTGAGGCAAGATGAAAACCGTTTGGTTATCTTTGCTCAGATAATCCTCAAATAACAAATCCGAAGAGCTTGCAAGTTCCTCTTCCTTGAATACCACTTCCTCGTAATGGGTTGCTGCTTCACGTAAAAACAGATTTACTTTAGGGTCATCGGTGGATTTTCCAACGATATAAATTTTCTTACCGCTGAAATGGTGCTGAATGTGTTGATGCACAAATTTAAATTGTTTATTCAGGCCCGCTTTGATTTGCAAATAATATGGATTGTCTACTGCAATGGTAGAACTGCTAATCCACGGACTGATGACCAGTGTTTTGTTTTGTTTCGCCCATTCTGCCGCAAGCTTCAAAGCATCAATGTTATAAGGGCCTATGATACAATCTGGTTTTCTGGTTTGCAGAGCACCTAAAGTTTTTTCCACACCTTCTTTACCATTTTCCTCATGAACACTTAACAATACATCCATCCCATTGGTCTTTTTATAATCTTCAAGTGCTAATTGAGCGCCACAATAAAATTGAAAAAAACGAACGGATTCGGCAAAGCTACTATCGGAAGCATTCCGCTCAACAGGCAGCAACATCATGATGCTGATTTGCTCGGGATTTATTGTACGTATTAAAAATGAATCAACTTTTTCATGCGGTTTTTCCAACTCAATCACCGGATGGTTCTTCTTATCGTTTATTTTGGTGCTGGTTGAATCAGGAACTTCCCGGATGACGGGTTTTGAATCCTTGGTTGAATCCGGTTGAGAAGTTTGGTTGGGAGGATCCACTACCACAACCTTTTTCTCAGAAGGTTTGTGTACTTCTGTTTTAGCAGGCTTGGTAGATGCACAAGAAAAACATTGGACTACCAGCACTAAGATTAGGATTGTTTCTCCTTTATTCCCATTCAATGGTTGCTGGTGGTTTCGAGCTAATGTCATATACTACCCTATTGATCCCTTTAACGTTATTGATGATATCATTTGATATTTTGGCCAGCACCGCATGAGGAATTTCACTCCAGTCAGCGGTCATGCCATCGGTTGAGTTTACAGCGCGCAAAGCAACCACTTTTTCATAAGTTCTCTCATCTCCCATCACACCTACGGTATGTACCGGCAACAAGATCGCACCAGCTTGCCAGATTTTATCGTAAAGGCCAGCCACTTTTAAGTGTTTAATGTAGATATGATCCGCTTTCTGCAGTAATTCAATTTGGTCGCGATGAATTTCTCCAATGATCCGAATGGCCAATCCAGGACCAGGAAAAGGATGACGACTTAAAATTTCAATGGGCAATCCAAGACTTTTTCCGACTTGTCTTACTTCATCTTTAAAAAGCAATTTGAGCGGCTCAATGATTTTTAAGTGAAGTGTATCGGGCAGTCCCCCCACGTTGTGATGCGACTTAATGGTGGATGAAGGACCATAAACAGAAACGCTTTCAATCCGATCCGGGTAAATGGTTCCTTGACATAACCACTTCACTTGAGGAAAACTGGCAGCGGCACGCTGAAAGACATCGATAAATACCTTACCAATAATCTTGCGCTTTTTTTCAGGGTCAGAAACCCCTTCCAGAGCTGAATAGAATTCTTCTTTGGCATCAATTCCTTTTACATCCAATCCCAATGCAGCATAAGTATTCATCACCTCTTCGAATTCACCTAATCGCAAAAGCCCATTGTCAATAAAGAAGCAATGGAGATTTTTACCTATAGCTTGCTGCATCAGTAAAGCAGCAACCGATGAGTCGACTCCACCGGACAATGCAAGCAACACTTGATCCTCTGCAATGTCATGACGTATGGCAGCAATCTGTTCTGTAATAAAAGAACCTGTGGTCCAATTCGGCTGGAGTTTACAAATATTAAATAGAAAATTCTTTAACAATTGTGTTCCATATACGGTGTGCATCACTTCCGGATGAAATTGTACACCGTATACGGGATGATGAAAATTTGTCAATTTAAACGCAGCCACCGGTATAGATTCCGTTTTTCCGATGACAACTGCATGTTCCGGTAATTGTGTAATCGAATCACTGTGAGACATCCAAATTTGTTGAAGGTTGGGAACCTCATTGAACAAGGCATCCTCTTGGGTAAATTCAAGAAATGCACGCCCATATTCTCTTTTAGTGGAGGCGCTCACCACCCCACCAAAAGCTGCGGTCAGCAATTGGGCACCATAACAAATGCCCAATACTGGATAACTCTTCACCAATGCTGGAAGATCGACGTGTGGATGTTCAGTATCCCTTACCGAACACGGTGACCCTGCCAAGATCACAGCAGCTACCGATTCAGGATCCCTGATGGCTTGATGATAAGGCTGAATTTCACAGTAAACTTCAAGTTCACGGATGCGTCTTGCAATCAACTGTGTCAATTGCGAACCAAAATCAAGAATTATTATTTTTTCCATATAAAAATGGAGCAGTGATTTTCATCCAGTTAGCGAGACTTTATATGCTAAGGCCCCTACCTTCCTTTACGATTTTGCCATTGTCTTCGAGCTGTTTTAACAATTTATCCAGCACGCCATTGACAAACTCTCGTGATTTATCCGTACTGTACATTTTGGATAATTCAACGTATTCATTTAAGGTTACTTTTGGCGGAATCGTTTTAAAATGAACCATTTCCACGACACCCATCTTGATCAAAATCATATCGATTATGGCCACTCTTTCAGAATCCCAATTCTCCAACACAGGATTGATCATACTGGATAAATCCTGGTCCAAATGGTAGGTGTTATCCAACAGAAATTTTCCGAAATGCTTAACAGTTTCTTCATCCGGAATATAATCTTCATAGATAGGACCTGCATGTGGTAATATTTTGAGGGTTTTCTTCAATGCCCCAATGACAAGACTTTTATCATCTGCCCAACCAGCAAAACGATCATCCATTATTTCATTAAACAACTCGTTTCTTCTGCAGAATCGATAAAGCTCCAATAAGATTTCAACGTGATCGTCGTGCCCAGAGTCTTTGGCAAGATAATCCTGATAGGCCTGCTCTTTAGAAAAATCCTTGTAAATCTTGCGAAACAGATCATCATCCAATCCTTCTGAACACTTTTCATCCTTGAATTTTTTCTGGATGAGTTTATTATTTTCAATGCTCTGTATCAGTGGATTAGAATATATTTTATCGGTAAACAGTTTGTCAGAATCTGACTTAATGTGTTTCGATTGTCTCAATTTGAAATCTTCTCCGGCGAAGTGACAGACCCTTACAATACAATACAGGTTAAGTAAATACAAGCGGAAAGCATCATGAATGGACTTATGATAAGCCGCCAGAGCATTTTCGTAGCTCAATTCACGATCTTGGGTCAGACTATATAATTGTTGCATCACTTTGACGCGAACATTTCTCCTACTCAACATGTAGTGCCGGCGCTTTAATTAAGCCACAAAATTATATTCTTTACGCAATTTTTCGATTAAAATGTTTGAGTTTTCAGATTTTTCTGATGAGAGGTGAATTTAGGGGTTTTGGTGTTTAGAGGTTTGGGAATGGAGGTATGGAGGTGTTTAGGAATACAAGGAACGTGTATGTTAGAAATTATTAAATAAATATTACCAAAATTCCTCCAAGTCTGCAAGCTTAAATAGCTCCTTAACTACACTCCTAAATCCTAATCCCCTAAATGCCTAAACCCTTTCTTCAGGTGGGGAGGATGGAGGAATTCCTATTGGGTCAATTAAGAATCAATCGTATGGTTGAACACATCTTTCTCTTTTCCAGAAAATTCAGGGATTCCTAAATAACCATTCAGAACCACCGGTATAATCTTATCGTGTAAGTTTTACCACATCATCTAAAATACAGGTAAAATACACCCGAAAGCATAACTTGAAAGTTCCAAGCTTAAGCTAACTCTTTCATTCTGAAATTAATAAATCTTATTGGCCGTCTCATTCAAAAATCTCTCTCTTAATTCATTGGCATCCGGTAATTGCTTATGATGCCATTTGTGGATAATTTTACCTGATTTAAGCAACAACAAACCCGGATTTGAACGCATAATCGTTTTCAGCACTAAATCATCTGCTTCATAGCAAGGAAATTGAATACCGGATGCTTTTCGAAACTCTATGATACCTTCTTCTGTCAAGCCACCAAACACTGCACTTACATTCACCTGATCTTGTTTTAATGAATCCATGAGCGTAATGAATTTGTCTTTCATCACGGTCAGGTAATCCTCGTCCCAGGCATAATGGTTCCGCTTGACCTGCTTCGTGATAATGGTATCTATTTCTCCTGATCTCCTAATTTCAACCGTTTCCAAATGCGTCATTGGATCAAAAATAACGACGGTGTCTGTGCGCAAAATTGTATCCTGAACAGACATTTCTTGCAAGGTCACTTTGAAAGGAACTTTTGGACTCAAGATGAGAAAATGGTAACGGTTATCCGTTAACAATTGTTCGGTAACACTTTCTCCCTCATAAGTGAGGACGTCGAAGTCTGATATTTTCGTCCTTGGAACTGTAGGTTCGGTCTTGATTTGATCCAAAGTCTCCCAACTTGCTTTGAAATTGGGATTTTGCTTAAAAGAATCAAGATATGCCTGATAAGGAACCTCTATTTCTGATTGGGTTGATTTGTTTCGAATGCGATAAGCTAAAATCTCAACTTCTCCTTGCGCTTTTTGTTCTAAATCCTTTTGCCCTTTGATATCAGTACCCACCCTGAATGGTCTGAAATCAATTACGGGTTCATTCCAAATGTAGTTAGAAAAACAAAACAAAAGCAATCCCAAAGTACTGAAACCTGTTATGGTAGACCTTAATAGCGGACTGAACAATTGCACCATTTTTCTCCAGCGCAAAATGAACCAAATGGCGGGACCCATTAAAATCAGGTCTTTTATAAATGAAACTTTAGGTTCCAGCTTTATAAAATCTCCAAAACATCCACAATCGGTAACCCGCATTTGATTTTTGTTGAATTCTGTCCATTTACTGAATTCAAAGAAGTTTGCATCGGTTGGAACATATCCGGTAAGAAACGTAAAACCCGTTAAAATGGTGAAGAACACCATGATCAGCAAGAATAACCATGCAGCTAGTTTAGGTCGATAACCACTGATGATCATGACGCCTAATACAATTTCAAGGACAATCATAAAAACCGAAAAACCAATGGACATGGATGACATGGCTGGAAACACCGGAGCCAGAAATGACAAAAAAGATCCCTTGCAGGTGTCTTCAAAAGCGGCAAAATATTGCTCCATTTTGAATGCAGTTCCCATGGGATCCACAGCTTTTACAAAGCCTGAGAAAATAAACAATATCCCACAGAAGTTTTGGATAAAATTATCCAAAAAGGAAAATTTTGAGGGCTTGAATTTAAAAACAATTCCGGTAAGTGCAAGCGCTGCAATTCCAACATAAATAAACAAACTTACAATCGTCATGATGGATTAAAATTTAAATGACCAAGGTTTTGCTTCAGACCAAATGATTAAAGCAAAAACCGCATAATTTATGATGTCGTAATAATTTGCTGAAATACCTTCGGAGATGATGGTTTTCCCTTTGTTTTCTTCAATTTTACGAATTCGTAGAATTTTAGAAAGGATCAAGTCTGTAAAACTGCTCATTCTCATCTGTCGCCATATTTCACCATAATCATGATTCTTTCTCAACATTAATTGGAAAGCTTCATTAAAATGCTTTTCATACAAGGGCAACAATATGTCCTGGTCCATTTCATCTTCATGAGAACCCAATTCCAATTGAATCAGGGCCATTATGGCGTAGTTGATGACACCGACATATTCCACATCGGGTAATTCATCAACTCTTTGCTCGGAATGTTCTTCAATTGTCCTGATCCGGGAAGCTTTGATCAGGAGTTGGTCAGTCAAGGAAGATGGACGTAAAATTCTCCATGATGTACCATAGTCCTGACTCTTGTGTAAGAAAATGCTCTTGCAGATTTCCTTGATAGAACGGTATTGCTCAGTTGTTTTTTCCAAAGTATCCTATCCTGTAACAAAATTATTTGGATAAAGGATTGGTTGTTGCGTTTTGTTCAAAAATCATGAAAATGATATGTTAAACCCCATCCATCCATTTAGCATGCAAGGATTGTCCGTGGTGTTAAAATAAAAGCGGACCCATTAGACTCTCATTCATCTTGCCTCCTGACGGCCGATGGTGTGCCCTATATTTCTACAACATGACTACTTAGCCAACCACCAGAATATGCATTTCATGTTATTCTCTAAAATGCGTGCGATAAGTCAGTTGATTATAAGAAATGCATTCTACTTTTACAGGATTAATCATTGTCACCTTTAGCTTGCCTGTTCAATACTTCTGCATTCCGCGTGAATCCACGACTACATCAACCGTTAAAGGAAGTCGTTTCATCGCATTTGCTTTTCCTGTTGCCTCTGAAGAGGATATTCAAATTAAAATTCGCGACATCAAATCTTTACACCCAAAGGCAAGACATTGGTGCTACGCTTGGAAATTGGGCACGAAACAAATTCAATTTCGCATACAGGATGATGGCGAGCCTTCAGGAACAGCCGGCAGACCCATTTATCAACAAATTGAAAGCAAACAACTCAGCAATGTACTCGTCGTCGTCGTGCGCTATTTTGGAGGCATTCTATTGGGAACCGGAGGACTGATAAAAGCATATAAAGAAGCCGCAAAGTCTTGTCTTGATGCCGTTCAACCCATACCCTTGATTTCTTTCATTGAAATTACCGTCCATGCTGACCTTCCGAAACTCCAAAGAATCATCACGCACTTGAAAGAATTGAACGTAGCCGTGACCTCTTCCTCAATAGAGATGCAAGGCTTTGTATCCTTCCGAATCCAAGAAACCGAGAAAGACATTTTATTGAAAAATTTAAAGGCCAGATTGGACAAAATGCCTATTCATCAAATACAAGATGCTACTCAATGGAATGATTGTATATTGTCCATTCATCATCAATAACAGCGTGAAATTGATCGGATTGACCGGCGGTATTGGCAGTGGAAAATCAACCGTGGCCCATATCTTTAAATTACTGGGGGTGCCGATTTATTATGCCGATCAGCGGGCAAAGCACTTAATGGAAACCAATCCCCAATTACAAAATACCCTAATTTCCTATTTTGGTCAAAATGCGTTTACACATGAAGGTAAACTGAATTCTTCACTCATTTCAAGCGCCGTGTTTTCTGATCCTGCAAAACTCCACTGGCTTAACCAACAAATACACCCGTATGTCGGACAAGACCTTTATTTATGGGCCCAAAGTCAAACATCCATTTATGGTATTGTTGAAACTGCACTGATTCGGGAAACCCAACGCTTAATTCCCCTTAAAAAAATAATCTTGGTTACTGCCGCTGAAAAACTCAGAATACAGCGGGCCATGCAGCGTGACCGATCAGACGAAGTCAGTGTTAAGCAACGAATGGCCCATCAGCTAAAAGAAGACGAATGGCTTAAGGTGGCAGATTACGTCGTTGAGAATGATCAAAAATTCAGCCTGATCAGGCAATGTGTTAAAATCCATCAATCATTGACAGCTGAGTTAGTTGGTAATCATTAGGATTTGTTTAGAGCAACTCACAATCAAGCAAGATTTGGTAACTTTGCTTAAATTGCATTTATGGAACACGTATCAACCACCCTTAGCGCTGCTCAATATATCGAGCGGGAAGATCTATATGGAGCCCATAATTATCACCCGCTTCCCGTCGTCATTGAACGTGGAGAAGGAATCTACGTCTGGGATGTTGAAGGAAATAAATACATGGATTTTCTTTCAGCCTATTCGGCAGTGAATCAAGGGCATTGCCATCCGGCAATTATTCAATCTTTGGTGACACAAGCCCAGAAACTTACTCTCAGCTCAAGGGCATTTTACAACAACCAACTTGGGCATTTTGAAAAGTTAATGTGCCAGCATTTCGGATACCAAAAGTTGCTACCCATGAACACGGGAGCTGAGGCCGTTGAAACCGCGATTAAACTATGCAGAAAATGGGCTTACACCAAGCGCAATATAAAAGACGGTGAAGCCAAGATCATCGTATTTGAAGGTAATTTCCACGGACGCACCCTGATCCCGGTATCCATGTCTACCGATCCCAGCAGCTACAGCGGATTTGGACCATACGTGCCCGGATTTATCAAATTGCCCTATAACGATATTGATGCCTTGACCCAGGCTTTTCATCAAGACGTGAACATCGCCGGGCTTATCGTGGAACCCATACAAGGTGAAGCAGGCGTAGTGCCCGCAGAGGACTCTTTCTTAATGGCAGCCCGTAATTTGTGTAGCCAGCACAAAGCCCTTTTTATTGCCGATGAAATTCAGACGGGTTTATGCAGAACCGGCAAAATGCTGGCCTGCGACTATACGGGAATCCGACCCGACATCCTGATTCTTGGAAAAGCCCTTTCGGGAGGGGTTCTGCCCGTTTCCGCTGTTCTTGCCGATGATGAGATCATGCTGTGCATTCATCCCGGTGAACATGGTTCCACCTTTGGTGGCAATCCACTGGCCAGTAAAGTGGCCATCACCGCCTTCAAAGTTTTGTTGGAAGAGAATCTTGCAGACAATGCTATGCAACAAGGGGAATGGCTAAGGGAAAGGCTTACGGCCCTTCAAAAAAAATATCCCATCATTCAGACGGTTCGAGGCCGCGGTTTACTGAATGCCATCGTAATTCATACGGATGAAGATAGTCAAGCAGCCTGGAATCTATGCACCGAAATGGCCAAACATGGCTTATTGGCAAAACCCACGCATGGTAATATCATTCGCCTTGCACCCCCCTTATGCATCACCCGTGATGAAATTGAAATGGCCATTGTGGCCATTGAGCGATCTTTGCAATCGATGAACCAATCATCACTTAAATAATTATTTTAGATTGAATTATATATTGCATAAATCATTAATTTTGTTCAAAACTTCAAATATGCGCCCGATTCATTTACTATGCTTTTTCCTGGTTTGTTGTGCCTTGCCAAGTCAATCCCAAACCATGCAAATTAAGTTCTGTGGCAAAACCTCCAATGTGACCCCGGCAACCGATGGCAGCGGCAATGACCAGAGACATAAAGGAGCTCTCCGTCTGGATTATATCCGCGTTGGCCGGGTTGGACAATCCAAGACTTCCCCATTCTACCATTTAGGCAACACCGGTGCCATTACCTTTAAAAACAACACCTGGGTAGATGGTTGTGGAAATAATCAAAACTTAACCTATTGCTCTGGATGTACCAAGTGCACTTATGTCACCGACAACTCCAATAAATCCATTGGCGTGTTTGAAGGTAAAATGCAAGGAAATGTCCGTATGCGCAGTAACAGCAATGATTTATTTTTGGAAAGCACCGGAGATCAAAATGTCGTTTGCTTTGTTACTGACCCTTTTGATGTAACCGCTCATGGCGGTAAAAAAATTGAAGTCAATGTTGGATATGAGGGCACTAAACTGGAAACTTTTGAAACCAAAAACGTCAGTTTTTCTTACAAATATGCCGGTATGGATTGGAAACAACTGCTCAATCAAAACAGCAACTTTCTGAGGGTCATTGATACAACCATTTTTCTCATCGAAAGTGTTCCTGTTGCGGTTGAAAATCTGGACCAACTGGTAGAAATTTCGATCATCCCAAATCCGGTGACAGAAGATCTTGTCGTTAAACTCAACAGCCAACAAGCGTTCATTGGGCATCTGGTGGTCAGAAGCATTGATTCAAAAGAAGTACTTCAATACCCTGTTCAGGTACCTTCAGGTCCTTCCGTACAAACGCTGTCATTAAAAAATTTGGAAAGTGGTTTTTATCTATTACAACTCAGTGACGCATCTGGAAAAATAAGTACGCGCAAGTTTGTCAAAAAGTAATATTCGCTGATTTACTATTGCGATTAACGACCCGCAAAGGGCCAAGTCCTCTTGCCCAAATGAATTTCACATCAACCTTAAGTTGATGGTTGTTTTCCTGCAAATTTTGTAGAATTCTGAATATAAAATTGCATGCATTCAGGATTGCGCATTGCATCCGGATTGTAAGCTTTTGAGATCTCTACGTTCATCAAGACTTTCTTCACTGGCCCTTCCATCTTCTTCCCACTGATGGTGTAAGGTATATCGGGCACAACAAAGATCTGATCTGGTACATGCCTCGGGCTGCAATGGACTCTCAATTGTTTTCTGATCCGACCAAACAGTGGGTCAAGTTCACCGACTTCACTTTTTAACTGGATGAATAAAGGCATGAAGTGCTCCCCATTGGGATACTCAATGTTGATGATCAGCGCATCTTTCAATTCTGGAATTTCGTTCAGGGCATTGTAAATTTCTGCCGTTCCCATTCGCACACCCTGCCGGTTCAAAGTAGCATCCGATCTTCCGTGAATGACGATGCCATCCTCAGCGGTGATTTCTATCCAATCCCCATGTCTCCAAACCCCGGGATAAAATTCAAAATAACTTGACAGATATTTTTTGTAATCCACATCATTCCAAAATTTAACCGGCATACAAGGCATTGGCTTGGTGATGACCATCTCCCCCAACGATTTTACAACAGCATGTCCATTTTCATCCCAGGCTTCCATAGCCACTCCCAGGGCCCGGCATTGAATCTGTCCACCATACACCGGACGGAATATGCAACTTCCCACAAATGCTGTGCAAACATCGGTTCCCCCACTCATGGAACACAACCAAACTTCCTGGTGGATGGACTTGTAAACCCATTCAAAGGCTTCAGGAGGTAAGGGAGAACCTGTGGAGCCTATGGACCTGAGTTTTGACAAGTTGAACTCTAATCCCGGTTGCAGACCCTCTTTCATGCACGCCACCAGAAAAGGAGCACTCGTCCCAAAATGGTTGATTGCCATATTTTCCGTCATATTCCATAAATGCTTTAAATCCGGATAAGCGGCACTGCCATCATACAAAATGGCGGTTGCACCCACCAAAAGCGAAGCATGTACGAAATTCCACATCATCCACCCGGTAGTGGAATACCAAAAGAACTTTTCCCCTGGCCTTACATCATTGTGTAAACTGAGGTACTTTAAATGTTCCAACAGCATGCCTCCATGGCCGTGTACAATGGCTTTTGGCAAACCGGTCGTTCCACTTGAATAAAGAATCCAGATCGGATGGTCGAAGGGAACTCGAACAAATTCCAGTCGTTCAAAGGTTGGGCGCATCAGCTTCTGCCATTTGAAATACTGGTCGCCATCAGGGGCTTCAATCCCATAGGTTTCAATCCAAACCAGAGCTTTGAGGGATGGAAGTGATTGAAATAATTCAATCACCTGTTGCCTTTTGTCAAACTGTTTACCCCCATATGAATAGGCGGTAGAGGCTACGAGTACCCCGGGTTCAACTTGTTCAAACCGATCCTTGGCACTTCCAACCCCAAAATCCGGTGAACAGCTGCTCCACACCAGACCACTGCTTACGGTAGCCAGCATGGCTGTGGAACTTTCCGGCAAGTTACCCGTGAAGGCCACTACGCGATCCCCTATGTTCAATCCAACTTGATTCAGGAACCGTTGAAAATGTCTCGCATCCCTTTCCAACTCCGACCAGGAAATCTCCTTGACAGAATTCCCTTCGGACCAGGCCATCAGGGCGGGTGAATGGTTATTGGAATTTCTGAAAATGTGTTCGGCATAATTCAAAGAAATTCCTTCAAACCATCGGGTAAAAGGCATCATTTCCCCATTGCAGACTTGATGATAATTCCCTGAGTATTCAATTTGAAAATAATTCAGTACAGCTTCCCAAAAAGCTTCACTGTGCTCGATGGACCAGCGGTACAATGTATCGTAGTCATTGAATTGCAGACCATGACGGGTGCCCAGCCATTTAGAAAACTTATATAAGTCGCTGGATTGTTTTACGCCCAAACTGGCTTCCCACAAAATGCGTTCCGGTCCATTCATGTTAGAAAAATTCAAGAATTATGGATAAAGATACGTATCCGACAGACGAACCCGATGCAACAAAACAATCGGACCAGTTTAAACCCCGGCATGATCCATCGCGTTGAATTCTTCGCTTCCAAATGACCCAAACATTCACCAGCATAACCGCAAAAGAATTGCAACAATCCGGATTCATTCTTGTTTTTTTCGTACGATTTCCTTTCAACCATTGAATGCGCATTATGTTTTGGAAGAATTTGAAACAGCATTACTTCAATAAATTTCCCTGGCTCACGCGACTTGGCTTAGCGGCTTTTCTGTTTTTTCTCGTCAAGGGATTGGTTTGGATTGCCATTTTCCTGGTGGCGTATTGCAACATCAAAGATTAATGCCCCAGGGTGCTTATCCATAGGCAGTTTATCCCTACAGCATATTCACAGTGATCTCCCTGAAAGTCAGGTTTTATGCAACCGTTGTGTTTTGATGGGAACCGGATGTTCTTCTAGAAAATCATTCATTTGCCTGAAATAATGATTTATGCAATTCGCATTTACCTGCCGATGAAACTACTTTTGTTGCGGCCAAATCTTCAACCATGAAATACCAAACGGCTGAACAAGCCATCCAAAAAATCCATTCCCATCAAAGAGTTTATTTGCATGGCAGTGCAGCGACACCTGTCCATCTCATTCAAGAGTTGATCCGTCAGAAAGACCGGCTGCAGGAAGTTGAATTGGTCTGCATTACACTCAAAGGGGTTGACCTGAATGCGCTTGATCTGATTGATCACTTTTACATCAATGCACTGTTTGTTTCGGAGAGTAACCGGGAAGCGGTCAACAGCAACCGGGGGGACTACATACCCGTGTTTCTCAGTGAAATTTCAAAGTTGTTTTCTGAGCGCATTTTGCCCCTGGACGTGGCTATTTTGCAAGTCTCCCCACCCGACCAACACGGCTATTGTTCATTGGGTCCTTCTGTTGACATTGCCCGTGCGGCGTTTTTAAGTTCGAAAGTCAGAATTGCCCAGGTAAATCCCAAAATGCCTCGAGTCCACGGTGATGGATTTTTGCCTATCAAAGCATTTGATGCTGCGGTTTGGGTCGATGAACCACTACCCGAAGTGAGTTACGAAGAAGAATTGAAGCCTACGGATCACATCATTGGTCAACACATTGCCGGTCTGATCGAAGATGGCGCTACCCTGCAGGTGGGCATTGGAAGAATACCTGATGCGGCATTGTCCAATCTTTATCATTTAAAGAACCTGGGTTTGCATACGGAAATGTTTTCCGACAGCATCATACCCCTGATTCAATCCGGAGTCATTAACAACAGTGAGAAAAAGGTAGCCAATGGGTATTCCGTTACTTCATTTGTGTTGGGTACCAAAAAACTCTACCAGTTTGTGGATGACAATCCTGCGATAAAAGCCATGGACATCCACTACGTCAACGATCCCCGAGTCCTGAGCTTAAATCCAAAAGTGACTGCCATCAACAGCGCTATTGAAATTGACCTTACCGGACAGGTTTGTTCCGATTCCATCGGTACGCTACAGTATTCGGGCATTGGGGGTCAAATGGATTTTATCCGTGGTGCAGCCTTATCCGAAAAGGGAAAGCCGATCATAGCTTTACCCTCCATCACTTCCAGCGGAGCTTCGCGAATTGTACCCGTATTAAAAGAAGGTGCCGGAGTGGTCACAACCCGTGGACACATCCATTGGGTTGTCACGGAATACGGAGCCGTGAATTTGTTTGGTCTGAACATGGAACAAAGGGCCAAGTCCCTCATCAAAATTGCACATCCCATGCATGCAGAAAATCTGGAAAAATCTTTTTATCAGCGGTTTAAGACGTAAAGTTGAATACCTTAAACATCCCTTGAAGGTGGGAATTGAGTTTCCCACATTTCAACCGGATGAAAGATTTACTTGGAATTCATAAGTTTTGGGTGCTACTAATTTAGGACAACTTTCAATAATAATTGAGGGAAGTTTTCAAATTGAGTCGCTAAGATGGATCTCTTAGGCAGCTTAGATCGTGAGCATGCCGACAAGCTCCGCTTCGTCGGCGTTCAAACCCTTATTCTTTAAATAAAAAATCCCTTGCAGTACAAAGGCTTTGGTAATCTGTTTGGGATGCTGACGAAACCTGGAGTATTCGCGATTCTCATTCATCTTCACGATTCAGGTTTGTCAGCATGCCGACAAGCTCCGCTTCGTCGGCGTTCGAACCCTTATGCTTTAAATAAAAAAGCCTTTGCAGTGCAAAGGCTTTGGTGATCTGTTTGGGATGCTGACGAAACCTGGAGTATTCGCGATTCTCATTCATCTTCACGATTCAGGTTTGTCAGCATGCCGA
>CAZMSE010000001.1:0-48586 GCA_964568865.1 uncultured Saprospiraceae bacterium | reverse complement strand
TGCTTTAAATAAAAAAGCCTTTGCAGTGCAAAGGCTTTGGTGATCTGTTTGGGATTCGAACCCAAGACCCACGGCTTAAAAGGCCGTTGCTCTACCGGCTGAGCTAACAGATCAGGCCTCGATTTAAAAATCGAGTCGCAAAGATACGTTTAGGTGGCTTTTTTCCAAAACATTTGGAGAATTTGTAATGTATTAACTGAACTGCCCATTGACGCACTGCGCAATCCGAAGGGTTTCATCCGGCAGTATGCTCACTTTTTGTCCTTCAACGGCCAGAAGGGTCGGAGAAAAGATGGATTGGCATTCTTTTAGAATAGGTTCCAAATCGGCATAACGCGAAGAGTAGTGACCGGCCATTAACCACTTCGCCCTGGCCTGATCCGCCACACGAGCCGCTTGTGCCGCAGTGGAATGGCCATGGGCATGGGCCAAATCCTCCATTTCGCTTAAATAGGTGGTTTCATGGTACAATAAACTTACCCCTTGGATAAAGGGCAAAATCTCCCGGGTATATCGGGTATCGGAACAATACGCATAAGCCCGTAAAGGTTCATCGGGCAACACCAACTGCTCATTTGTATACAACTGTCCATCGTCTGCAGCCACATCCCTTCCGGCTTCAATCAATTTCCACTTTTCAATGGAAATGTTCAGCGATTTGATTTTATCGGTATTTAGTTTTTTGCGTGGCCGTTTTTCCCGGATCAGAAATCCACAACAGGCAATTTTGTGATCCAAAGGCAGGGAGGTCACCGTCATGTGCTCGTTTTCCATGATTTTATCTCCATAAAACTGGTAAATGGTGTGCACATGCAAGGGATAGGGAGGCTGCATACTGGTTTTGCTCAGGGTAAATTCCAGGTATTCCTCAATGCCAGGGGGGCCATACACATGCAGGGGTTCGGTACGTCCAAGGAGCATGTAACTGGTGATCAATCCGGGAAGACCATACACATGGTCCCCATGCAGATGAGAAATGAAAACATGCTGTATTCTGGAAAATTTGACTCCATACTTACGCATTTGAAACTGTGAGGCTTCGCCACAATCCAGTAAGATCAAATGCTCATGGAGGTTTAATACCTGAGACGACGGATATCGGTCATAGGCAGGTAAAGCTCCGTTGCTTCCAAGCACTAAAATTTCGAAAACACCGGTATTCATCTATTCCTCTTCGTCCACCAGATCCCGCTCCAGGTCTTCCATGAAAACATATTCAATGGATTCCTCTAAGGTGGGTACAATGGTGAGGATGCCATCCAATTTAGAGATTTCAATCAATTTCTGAACACTTTCGCTGTTTACATTCGTCATGACGAAACTGCCAAAATCCTTCCAAATGCGGTTGGCGGTCAAAATGGAACTCAATCCTGAACTGTCCACATAATCCACCTGACCCATGTCAAAAATCAGGTTTCTTACGCCTTCATTGCGCAAAAAAACAAATTCAGTTTTTAACTGAGGAGCTATCAAAGAGTTCAGATTTTTCTCCTCCAGAGTAAATATCGCGTATCGATCTTGTTTGTCGACCTGGTACTTCATGTCCGATGTGTTATTATAAAGTCTTATTTTATATACTATTATCTATAGAAATATATTGATATATAATCGCTATTTCTATAAAATGTTTACCTTTGAATGGCAAAAGTACTAAACTTTGGTACAAGGCCGCATTGGAGATGTTTATTTGATATGGTTTTGAACTTTCAAATCTGTTGGAACATTATATATTTGAATTTGCCCGTTTTACTCATTTAGACTTTAAAGACCGAAAAAGGGATCCATGAATAAAAAATTTTCCCAAAAAGTAAAAAAGGTTCTGGCCAATAGCCGGGAAGAATCACTTCGGCTGGGGCACGATTACATCGGCACTGAACACATTTTATTGGGTTTATTGCAAGAGCCTGATACCCTCGCAATCAATGTGCTCAAATCACTTAAAGTTGATTTGAACGATCTGAAATATAAATTGGAAGACTCGATTCCCGTTCGCAAAGGCAATGAAGCCACTTTTCAAGTGGGAAATCTTCCTTTGAACAAACATGCAGAGAAAGTCCTCAAATTCACCTACCTGGAGGCAAAAGTCAACAAAGAAGAGGAAATATTTCCGGAACACCTCGTTTTGAGTTTATTGAAACATCACGATAACCTGGCCTCTCAGATACTTGAAGACTTTAATGTGGATTATGAAACCTTTCGCAATGAAATGGAATTTCTGGTAGAACAAAAAGAGGATGCCGATATGTACGAAGAGCTGCCGCAAAATGCTGCTCAGGACTCCGATCCTTACGAAGACGAACCTTCACAGGGTTCGTACCTAAGAAAAGCAGGTTCAAAGTCACAGACTCCCGTACTCGACAATTATGGACGAGATGTCTCCAGGTTGGCCGAAGAAGGTAAACTGGATCCCATTGTGGGAAGAGACCGGGAAATCGAACGCGTCAGTCAGATTCTCAGCCGTCGCAAGAAAAACAATCCCATCCTGATTGGGGAACCCGGTGTCGGAAAGACCGCCATCATTGAAGGCCTTGCTTTACGCATTGTACAGAAAAAGGTTTCACGCACCTTATTTAACAAGCGGATCGTCATGTTGGATCTGGCGGCTTTGGTGGCCGGAACCAAGTATCGCGGACAGTTTGAAGAACGCATCAAGGCGATCATGAGCGAACTGGAAAAAACAAGGGATGTCATCTTGTTTATCGATGAAATTCATACCATCATCGGTGCAGGCGGTGCCACCGGTTCCTTGGATGCTTCCAATATTTTTAAGCCTGCTTTGGCAAGAGGTGAATTGCAATGTATTGGGGCCTCTACCCTGGATGAATACCGGCAACACATTGAAAAAGATGGTGCACTGGATCGCCGGTTCCAAAAAGTTATGGTGGATCCACCCACCATTGAAGAGACCATTCAAATACTCATGAACATTCGTTCAAAATACGAAGAATTTCATGCCGTCAATTATTCTGATGAAGCGTTGATCAGTTGTGTCAAATTAAGTGACCGCTACATCACTGACCGGTTCTTACCCGATAAAGCCATTGACGTTATTGATGAGGTGGGTGCCAGAGTCCATTTAAAAAATATACATGTTCCAAAACCGGTGGAGGATCTGGAAAAACAAATCGACCAGATCAAAGAACAAAAGAATCACGCCGTCAAGAGCCAGCAATATGAGAAAGCGGCAGATCTGAGAGATCTTGAAAGCAAGCTGCTCAAAAAACTCGAAAATGCCAAACTGGAATGGGAACAGGAAGCCAAAGCAAAAAGGTACCCTGTGACCGAAGATGATATTGCTGAAGTAGTGTCCATGATGACCGGAATTCCGGTCAATAAGGTGGCCCTTTCTGAAAGCAAAAAATTGGTCAACATGGCCGATGAGATGCGCAAATCCATTATAGGACAGGATGAAGCCATCGAGAAAATTTGCAAAGCCATACAACGCAATCGCGTGGGACTGAAAGATCCCAAAAAGCCGATCGGAACGTTTATTTTCTTAGGTCCCACCGGAGTTGGAAAAACAGAATTGGCAAAAAGTTTGGCCCGGTTTCTCTTTGACTCTACCGATGCCTTAATCCGGCTTGACATGAGTGAATACATGGAAAAATTCACCGTTTCTAGGCTGATTGGCGCACCTCCGGGATACGTAGGTTATGAAGAAGGGGGTCAGCTCACGGAAAAAGTTCGGCGTAAGCCCTATTCGGTCGTGTTGCTGGATGAAATTGAAAAAGCACATCCGGATGTCTATAATATACTCCTTCAGGTCCTTGATGAAGGGATGCTCACGGATGGGTTGGGACGAAAAGTTGATTTTAAGAATACCATCCTGATCATGACTTCCAATATTGGGGTCCGTCAATTAAAAGACTTTGGCCAGGGCGTTGGTTTTGCGACCAAATCCCGGGTGGAAAACCAGGATGAAAATACCAAGTCAGTCATTCGAAATGCCTTAAAGAAAACATTCTCACCTGAATTCCTGAACAGAATCGATGATGTGCTGATCTTCAATAGTCTTGAAAAAGCTGAAATGCACAAGATCATCCAGATTGTGCTTCAAAACCTCATCAAGCGGATTGAACACATGGGCTATTCTTTTACCCTGTCGGATGAAGCCATTGATTTTCTGGCGGAAAAAGGATTTGATCCACAATTTGGAGCCAGGCCTTTGCACCGTGCGGTTCAAAAATACCTAGAAGATCCACTGGCCGAATTTCTGTTACAGCACAATCCCGAACAAGGGACCAAGCTTAAAGCGGCATTGGATAAAGAAAAAGCCAATCTGGTGATTCAGCAGGGAACCAAAACCGGCTCTGTGAAGAAATCTCAGTAGAATTTCCATCAACTCGTATTTTTGCACCGAATAAAAATTTAAACGTTTGAGTCTAAGAAGACCTGTATTTAATCCAAAGGATGCCCTGAAGAGCCAATATCGGCTGAATGAAGCCATCCGCAGTTCCCGAATTCGCTTAGTTGGTGAAGATTTTAATGAGATCAGTGCCATTGCAGGCCATCCTGTAGAAGCAGGTGTTTTTCCCATCGAACAGGTATTAAAATGGGCCAATGATTTGGGTCAGGACCTGGTTGAAATAACCGATAAGGCTGAAGTTCCTGTTTGCAAGATCATTGATTTCAATAAATTTCTTTATCTCAAGCGAAAGAAGGAAAAAGAAATCAAAGCCAAAACGGCCAAGACGGTTTTGAAAGAAATCCGGTTTGGTCCGCATACGGATGATCATGATTTCGATTTTAAATTGAAACACGCCATTAAATTTTTGGAAGAAGGCGCCAAAGTCAAAGCCTATGTTCAGTTCAGGGGCCGGGCCATAGTATTTAAAGAACGTGGAGAATTGGTCTTACTGCGATTTATAAAAGACCTTGAACCCTATGGGGCTACAGAGGAATTACCAAAGCTGGAAGGAAAAAGGATGCACGTCATCATATCTCCTAAGAAAAAAACCAATTAAGATTCCCCGTATTTTCTTGAAAATCGTATATTTGCACCCTTAAATTTTTAGCCATGCCTAAGATGAAAACCCATTCAGGAGCCAAAAAAAGGCTGAAAGTAACGGGTAAAAACAAAGTAAAGTCGTTTCAAGCCAACAGCTCGCACCTTTTCCGGAACAAATCCAAAAAGGCAAAGGGTCGTCATGCATCTTCAGTAGTTGTTGACGAGGTGGAAGAAAAAAGAATGAAAAGATTATTAGGTTTCGGTTAATTCAGTTTGTTCACCAAGGTTAAGTGCCGGATTCATTTCCTGCCCCTTGTAAATTAAAAATTTATGCCACGTTCAGTCAACGCAGTTGCCTCAAGACAAAGAAGGAAGAAAATTATGAAAGCCGCCCGAGGTTATTTCGGGGGCCGTTCCAAAGTTTATACGGTTGCTAAAAATGCCCTCGAAAAGGCAATGAAATATGCCTACAAGCACCGCAGGGAAAAGAAAAGAGCTTTCCGCAGATTATGGATTGCCCGTATCAATGCAGGTGTTCGTGCTTTGGGATTAAACTACTCAGGTTTTATCAATAAACTGAAGAACCAGAACATTGAATTAAACCGTAAGGTATTGGCTGATTTAGCCATGAACCACCCTGCTGCATTTGCAGCATTGGTTCAAAAAGTAAAATAAATCCATTTTAATTTTAAGCTGCTCATTTCCGGATGGCCTCTACGGGGTCCATTCTTGATGCATTGACTGCCGGTATAATACCCGCTATCAATCCAATCAGGACGGACAACGATACGCCGAGTATAACATTCTGATAGGAGATGTAAATGGGAAAATCAAGGGCTTTGGACGCAATCTGAAGAATAAGCCAAACGAATACCAGGCCCACAATTCCGCCAATGATGCACAACATAATGGCTTCAAACAGGTATTCAAGCAGAATAAAGTAACGCTTTGCTCCAAGAGCCATCTTGATGCCAATCAGCGGAGTCCTTTCCTTAACGGATACGAACATGATGTTGGCCACACCAAAAGCTCCCACCAACATGGCAAACATGCCGATAAAAAATCCTGCATAATTGATGACTTTAAAAACACTTTCAACGATGCTGGTCAACATGGTCAGTTCATTGACCGCAAAATTGTTTTTTTCAGTAGGCTTAAGGCCCCTTACCGGCCGAATAATACTGGCCACTTCCAATTTTAATTCTTCAAGATCTACGCCTTTTTTGGCTTTGACATTAACCAAAGTCCCCCAGTTTGATCCTGAATGGATGCTCACCAGTTTTCTTGCCGCATTAAAGGGTAAAAAAATGGCCTCGTCATTGGGCATAATATCCAGTAAGGATTTACCTTCTTTGCGCAAGGTGGCCACGACTTGAAAATACTGCCCATACATCTTGACCCGTTTACCCACTGCATCTCCTTTGGGAAACAGGGCTTCAGCCAGCTTATTTCCCAAGATGACTTCATTGTCTCCGGTCCGGAATGAACGTGAATTGAAATACGCGCCTTCCAAAATATCCAATTGGATGACCCGACTGTAATCTTCGGTAATTCCCGCCAAGTAAGCCCCTTCGACATAGTTGTCACTATGCTTTACCATACTCCCGGGGAGAAATACCGCCAGGGAGGCACATTCTGCCAATTTGGATCTGGCTTGAATGGCTTTCAGATCTTCTATATCAGGAGTAGGTCTTGCCATGTATTTCCAATAGTTTTGACCCGGTTCTTCCTGCCATGGCCATTTATCGATGTAAATGACGTCGTTTCCCAACTTCTCAAAGCTCTGTACGATGTTGTCTTCCAGTGAATCCACCGCTGAAAGTACCGCAATGACACAAAAGATTCCAATCGTAATGCCCAGCAAAGTCAGGAAACTTCTCAGTTTGCTGTTGACGAGTTGCTGGATGGCCTGATGCAGGCTATCGATCAAGATTCGAAATATTACCATAGCGGAACCATTGCCCAAAATTAATTGTTTGCCCACCAAGCCCACCTTGATTTAGACAAATTGATAAAAAATGTACACCACCTTACAACATTCTTATATAAAATTCATTAGATAATGGTCCAAACACTTGATTTTGGTATGTCTGAAAAGTTATTTTTGCGCAAAATTTAATTTAGCCCATGCGGACTAAGCTTTCACAATTTACATTTAATCTCCCAAAGAACCTGATTGCCCAGTATCCGGTGGAGGAACGTTCTGAAGCCAGAATGATGGTTATTCACAGAAATACCGGTAAGATCGAACATAAGCTCTTTAAAGACGTGCTTGAATATGTCGATGATGGTGACTGTTTTATCATCAACAACACCAAAGTATTCCCAGCCCGGATGTTTGGAAGAAAAGAGAAAACAGGTGCCAAAATCGAAGTCTTCTTGTTACGTGAATTGAATAGAGATGTACGTTTATGGGATGTTCTGGTAGACCCCGCCCGAAAAATCCGCGTAGGAAACAAGCTGTATTTTTATGATAAGAACGGAAAAGAAGTTCTGGTGGCCGAGGTAGTGGATAACACCACTTCCAGGGGACGGACTATTCGATTCTTATTTGACGGAGATCGGGATGCTTTTCAGGCAGCCTTAAAAACATTGGGCCAAACTCCCCTTCCTAAATACATCACGCGGAATCCGGAGCCGGCCGATGAGGAACGCTATCAAACCATCTATGCGAAAGAAATTGGTGCCGTTGCTGCACCCACCGCGGGTTTGCACATGAGCCGCGAATTGTACAAAATGTTACAAATCAAAGGTGTCAATTTTGGTGAGGTCACCTTGCATGTTGGCCTTGGAACGTTCAGAACCATTGATGTTGAAGACCTGTCTAAACATAAAATGGAAGCTGAATACTTCCGGATTGATCCTTCTACCGCTGATTTGGTCAACAAAGCCAAAGACGATGGCCGAAACGTTTTCGCTCTTGGCACCACGAGTATGCGAGCACTGGAGTCTTCCGTGACTGCCTCTCGTTACTTAAGGCCGGCAGAAGGATGGACCAATCTCTTTATTTATCCCCCCTATGAATTTAAAATAGCCAATCGCCTGATCACGAATTTCCATTTGCCCAAATCCTCTTTACTTATCATGGTATCTGCTTTTACGGGCCACGAACTCCTTGCTGAAGCTTATGAACTTGCCATCAAGGAGAAGTATCGGTTTTTCAGTTATGGCGATTCCATGTTAATTATTTAAACACTGATTCAATCATTCCATTTCATTTAAACCGCAATTGCTCATATGTACTGGACATTAGAACTAGCCCACCATCTGGAAGAAGCCCCATGGCCAGCTACCAGAGATGAACTCATCGACTTTGCTATCCGGAATGGTGCCCCCATTGAAGTACTGGAAAACCTTCAGGAATTAGAGGATGAGGAAGAAATTTATGAAAGCATGGAAGACATCTGGCCAGACTATCCAAGGAAAGATGATTTCCTATTTAATGAAGATGAATTTTAAAGAATTTCCCACCCTGCCGCGGTGGGATTTTTTTCTATATTAACTCATGATTATTGCCATAGATGGACATTCTGCTTGCGGTAAAAGTACTTTGGCCAAAGATCTGGCTCGAAAACTGAATTTCATCTACATTGATTCAGGAGCTATGTACAGGGCAGCTACCTTGTTTTTTATTACCCAAGGAATTTCCCCGACTGACATCTCGCAGATAGAACTTAATTTAGCCTCCTTGCATATCCGATTGGAAAATCACCAGGGTCTAGAAGTATTTTTAAATGAGCAATGTGTAACGGATCTTATCCGATCAAAAGAAATCAACCATTGGGTTAGTGATTATGCAGCTATTCCCGCAATTAGGGTAAAACTGGTCGAGTTGCAACGAAGCCTAGCTTCCCTTCATTCTGTGGTCATGGATGGTAGAGACATTGGGTCGGTGGTATTTCCCAACGCTGAAATAAGGTTCTTTGTAACCGCCGATATTGAAACAAGAACCCATAGAAGGCTGGCTGAACTCCGATTAAAAGGAATTGAAGCGGATTATCACGAAGTCCAATCCAATTTATTGAAAAGGGATCACCTGGACAGCACTCGACTTGACAGCCCATTGGTTCAATGCCAGGATGCTATCGTGATAGACAGCAGCCATTTGACCATTTCCCAACAATCCGATTTGGCCATGCAGTATATTCTTCCCCTTATTGAAGAATCCTAGGTTTACCCTTTAGTTCCTAAGCATTTTGAATCCCGTCTTAGATCTTGGGGGCTACATTAACCAGTCCAAGTTTGCTTTTGTACGCTGAAAATTTTTAGCTTATGTTTGATTAAAAGCAAAGGCATGCTTGTTTCCTTCAGCAACAGCAATACTTACTCAATCATGCGGTACCCACAAAAAAAAAGCCACTTGATGTTCAAGTGGCTTTTCTTTCAACAATTGTTTTGTTTATCTCAATAAGGTAAATTCACCTTTGTATTTATCAAAGCTGGTGGATCCATAAAACTGGATTTCAGCATAGAACACATAGACTCCCGGTAATGCTTTCTGGCCTTTGAAATTTCCATTCCATCCGACTTTATTATCAATGTTTCCATCTGAAAGATCCTGTGCGGAATAAACCATTTCTCCCCAACGGTCATAGATGTTCAAGGTCTTAATTTTAGTAACGCGTTTTCCTTTCAAATTCCAAAGGTCATTGATACCATCTCCATTTGGTGAAAATACATTGGGCCACCAAATGTCTTTGATAATTCTTACAATAACCGTTACGCGTTCCTGGATTTTACAACCAGCACCATCTGTTACCGTTACTAAGAAATCACGTGTAGTATCTGCTGGATAACGAAGTTTATTGTCCCAAACGATATTTTGGTTTAAATTGAGCCAACTTGTATCAGAATAACTTATTGTACCTCCAGTAATACGATTTAACATCGTATCCAGGAAAACAATTTCGTCCTGATCAACAATGACCACTTTATCCACCTCAATTCCCAATTTTGAAGGTTCAATGAGTGTTAAGGTGGTGTCATGCTCGCATCCGTTTACATCACGAACGGTCAACTTATAATTACCCTCACCCAAATTCGGGAATGTGGTCGTGCCCGAGAATGGTCCATTGTTGAATGAATACGTTAATCCATTCGCAGGTCCATTGGCAATGACGCCATTGATTTGGATGGCTCCATTGCGTTCTCCGTTGCACTTAGGATTTCCAGAGTTTACGTCAAATCCAACAAACGGATTTCCAATTTCCACTACGGTAATATTGGTTTGTTCTGTACAACCATTGTTTTGGTCTTTCACCAATACAGAGTAAGTACCCGGACGATCGATCGTAACGCGAGGTGTACCAAGACCAGCAACAAAATTACCATTGGCAGTCTGCCAATTATAGGAAGTAATAGGCCCTGCTTGTCCGACAGATCCGCTGGCATCCAGTTGGATTTGCTTAACGGTACAAGTCAATTGACCAATCTGGTCAATGTCTGGTGTTGGTTTCCGCAAATCAGCATCCACATTGATGGATGTAGAATCGATACAACCGTTTTTGTTGTTGGTAACGATTATGGTATATCGACCAGTAGCGTCAACTGTTGGAGTATATCCTGTCCTGTTTTGGATATTTCCAGGTCCAGTCCAGTTCACTGTAAAATCAGATCCTTTAGAAGAACCATTACCATCCAAATTAACGGTCAAACGATCGCAGGTAATCTTTTCAGGAGTACCAATGGCAACTGTTGGACGCAATACATCCAGTGTGATGTTATACGTAATTTGATGAGTACAATTGGTCAAAGGATCGGTAACCAGTAAGGTATAAGTTCCTTCACGGTTGATGTCAACGGTAGGACCATTCACTTGACCTGGGTTGACAAATCTTCCATTGCTGGTGCTCCATGCAAAATTAAGAGGCGTACCAGAACCACTGGTTGAACCGTTTCCACTCAACGTAATTGAAGTATTGGCACAGGTTAAAACAGTCGTTGGACTGGCAATTGCGGCCACCGGATAAGCATACCAGGTTACAGGAACTGCATCTGTTTTCAAGCAACGATCTGCCAAAAGTACATTGCCCGTATTGGGATCCAGATTTCCCATAAACACAGCGATATAATAGGTCTTGCCCAACTGCATGGTATTTGGATCAAAAACAAAACTACCAGTAGAATTAAAACTTAATATGTTTCCATTTTTTGGATCGTTTTGATTTCCATCGTACAAGGCAAAACGGATTACATCATTTCCGTCAGGATTGCCGGAACCTGCATTGTATTGAGCTTGAGCTGTTCCGTCAGCACATAAAATTATAGCTGTCTTGTTGAGATTACCCAGTGCACTTACACAAGGACACTCATAAACATTCGTAGTAGTATCAGGCAAGCAGTTATGCCTGTCATTAATGATTAGGGTAAATGTTGAATTGTTGTCAATCCAGTCAGTCTGCCAGGTATTTTGTCCTATAAAACTTCCAGGTAAATTGCCTCCAGGTAAAGAAACCCCATCGATAGACCAGGATGGACGTTCCCCATTTTGACCATCAATGCGAACGCGATATTTTTCTGCGGTATTATCACATTCATAAGGTGGTGGAACATCAATCCAGTTCGGTGAATCCCAGTGGGTAATATCGACTGTATCTTTAGAAATACAATTTTTGAAATTTTCAGTCAGTTCGTAACGATAAGTTCCAATGGTTGATACCGTAACATTGGTTTGATCATTCAATGGATTGCTAATGATACTCACCCCAGGTCCTCCAATAATTCTCCAACTTGGAGCACCTGAATTGGTGATACCATTTAATTGGTAGTCAAAGAAGCAAATGCTATCCGATTGACCCGCATCAGGATTGGGGTAATCGTACCACACAATAGGCTGATTATTGGATACCCGCAAACATGGATCATCTTTGTCAACGATCAGGTTATTCGGCATGGTATCATTACCCACTACTCTGGTCAAGAAATAAGTTTTTCCGGTAACCATGGTGGAAGGGTTGAAACAAATCTGATCATTGATGGAAAAGAACGTATCCAACCTTGGAATGATCGGATCATTATACGAAGATTGATGCAACACATACATGGCTTTATCTTCAGGATCGAGTATCGCAGGAACCAATTCGCGAATTCCAATACACTGATCCACGCAAAGCTCAGTGGGCATACTGTCCAAAAGACCTGCATTGATATTACCACAGTTACAATTGTAGTTGTCAACGATTAAATTTGAAACACAACCATTGGCATCCTGAATTTGAACCGTAAACTGAACCAAACTCGCTAAAGTATCTGAATAATATAGGTTTCCTGCGATTCTACCTCCACCGGAAAGGATCGTATAGGGCGCTTGACCCGTATTGATTTTAACGATGGCTGCATATGGATAATTCGGATCATTGTAGTCGATACATATTTTCTGATCCACCGTAATTAAAGGTGATTCGTTAAAAGTAATCGTCACTCGGTCAGAAGCAATACAGTTATTGTTGTCTTCTGTCAATTCAAATACGTAAGTTCCAAAACTTCCCTGTGTATTTACACTGGTAGAAGCAGCAGCATCATCACCAAAAACCACACCACTTGGGCCTGAAATCAGTCTCCACTTTAAATTGGTTCCGGTGATGCTTTGTGTTCCAGTGAGATTATAAAGCGTATTGCATATTGAATTGTCAGTACCTGCGGTTGGACTCGGATTTTGATAAAATACAAATGGTTTTGGACCATCTACCTGCACGCAACCTGCTGCATAATCAATTCCTCCCAAGCCATCTTTCTTACCCAACAATACAAATACATAATAGGTCGTATTGTAAGTCATAAAGCTAGGATCATAACCTACAGTATTACCATTCAATACTTTATTGAATGTACCTCCTGCCACGTTGTTTGGATCCGGATCAGTGGTGATTACATAAATCACGGTATCGTTTGGATCTTGAATTTCGGTGGACGGGTCGTACAAAAAGGTGAAACTATCGTCTTCACAAAGGGCTTCAGGATTCTTGGACAGCAATCCCACAGCATTGGTACACTTGCATTCGTGGCTAAAATTAAAGCTTAGAATACAACCCATTGCATCCCTGATCAATATCGAATAATTGGATAAATTGTCATGGAAGTTGGAAACATAAAAATTATTTGCATCCACAAAACCATTTCCCTGAACCACAGTGTAAGGAGCAGTCCCGCCTACCACTTTGAATCGGATCCGGTATTGTGTTTGTTGCACATTACAGATATACACAACTCCAGAAGAGTCAGGCGTAGAATTGAAAAACATATCCACTGTATCTTTTCCCACGCAACCTAAACGGGTTTCAGAATAAACATAGGTGTATCTACCGTACTGGTCAACATTAATGTCAGCAGCAGGATCGGTAATGTCACTGAAGTTAGATTTTCCAGGACCGGATAAAATGGTCCACGAACCTCCACCCACATCTTTTTTGCCTTGGAATTTATTGGCCAGGTCACAAATTGAATCGTTTGGTCCGGCATCTGGTTTTGGTGTTCCTACAATGGCTACCCGGATACATTTTTCGCAGGAACGGCCACAATCGGTATCATAAAATACACAGATTTCTCCGGTATCTCCAGGATTCAGGTTCCATTTTACTTCAACCGCCTGTGAATCAATTTTGGACACCACAGAGCCACCATCAACAGTCCAGGTATAGAACAACACCTTTTGAGAAATGAAGGTATCGATCCAATAATTTCCATTAAATCCAGTACACAAAGTCAAATCGCCTGCCAAAGGAAAACACTTAGGTGCTAGGTCACCTTCGTTAAATGTTTCGCAGAATGTTCTGGCACAAACGGCAAATTCAGTTCCCAACTCAACCCTTACATTAACTTCCACACAATAATCCTCTTTAACCGCATCCACCAGCAATCTTTCATCAACAGAAATTGTAGCTTTACTAGGATCATTTTTCTTGTACCAACGGTAATCAAACTGATAAGTTTCACCCACGTTGCAGGGTTTTACCATGATGACATTGGGAGATATTTCTACTTGACCACCAATACAAGTCACCCTGAAATTAGGTCTGTAATCTACACTAATTGCGGTAAGCAATATCGAACTATCACATTTATATGGATCGGTAGTTTTAGGTAATGGAACCTGAAACTGATTGGTACAAGGCTTCCAGGCATTGCCCAGTGCATCTATATAAGGTTCGTCATTACACGTAATGTAATATACATCTGGTGCTTCCGGTGGATCCAGAACGGTGAAGTTCACCACAGAGTCAAACTTACAACAGTTAGCATCCTGAAATTGCTGACGGTATTCACCACTCGTGAAAATCCGTTGACTATGCCATTTGTAACCCCCAGGATTAGCCTGTTCAAAACAAATTACACGGTCCTTTCCTTTTTTGTCCGGAATGGGGCGTACCCTTACAGTAGCACATTTAGGACCTTCCTGTGAACAGATGGATCCACTTTGAGGATTACCAATGTATGCGGTAACGCAAATGATAAAATCTCCTTCATCTGGAAAATCGAGTTGTATTTCATTGGAATTACCACCTACCTCGTCACCATCCAATGTCCAAACATACGTTGGGTCACAGGTACCAGGCTGAGGATTTACGAAAAGCCGGTAATTGCATGCTCCCACACAAACAGGCTCAATGATCATGTTGGTTTTATTGTTGATGAAACCCAATGGACTCAATGAAGGTGGACCTCCTCCACTGGTGTTAAGGGTGAAATCACAAATATCTCCTGAACAACCATCTACCCACAGGTAGTAAGTTTTACAAGCTTTCAAATTGGCATTGATGACTTCCACACTACCTGGAGGAACACAAGGTATGGACCGACAAGCAATTTCTTCACTGCAATTGCAATCGCCCCAGATACCATACTGCAAACCTTGTGAAGTTGTACAACCTCCAATGGTCAGTGTGATGGTCACATTTCCTCCCTGGGTAACGAAACCCCACCAACTGGTGTTGTGACCCACCCCACCCTGAGAACATAAGGGCGCACATGGACTGGGAACCGTACTGTTGTTCTGACAAGCATATCCATTCACCTCATCCAGTGAACAAAGAACACTTGCTTCTTCGCAGTTTTCTGCCATGGGAGGGGTACATTGAGCGATCAGCTCAATGCTACCTGCTGCAACCAAACATATTACAAAAAGTAAATTTCTTAACATATTGATAATGTTTTTCTTAAATATAAATAATCAATTACATATACCTACCGGAATGCGAACTAAAATTAAGATAATGTTGGGAAATATTTTGAAATTTCTTTGGCAATTCTAGTCATTTACCAAAAAACATACCGAACTCCCCAATTTCAACAAAATCTATCTTTTCGTCCTGTAGGGCCCCGGTTCCCTACAACTATATGACCCCCCATCTATTTAATTCGCTTTCTTTAAGTGTAAAATTTTCAAAAATTAACTAAAAAATCTTTGGCTGGAACTGTTTCAACGATTAGAACAATGGCTAAATGGGTAAAAAAATCGTTGAGACATGTAATTTAATATGCAAAAAGGGTTCATTGTCGAGCCACAAAGGTAATTTGTTGTGCCATTTCATGTTAAAGCGCTCTAACCTTTATCCTTATCAATGCTATCTCCAAAAGGCCCCCTAAAGTGCTGACAAATGCATTTACCGTAACAAAGTTACCTCTCCACTGAATTTCTTTGTGCCCCCATTATCCAATTCTGCTATCAACGAATAAACAAACACCGCTGGCATCATTTTTTGTCCATTAAAACTGCCATCCCAGATCAATTTTTCATTCCGCGAATCAAAATCCTTTTTGGAAAATACTAAATTACCCCAGCGATCGAAAATACTAAACTCTTTTATTCGTCTGATTTCATGGGTAACTTCAATGCCTAAAAAGTCATTGATCTGGTCTCCATTGGGAGAAAAAACATTCGGAATGTAAACTTGTGGATCAGAAAAAACTTCGATGGTCAATTCATCCTGAATCTGGCAATCATTTGAATCCACTAAAATCAAACGATAAGTGGTAGTAACACTGGGTTGGGCAACGGGTGAGATACAGTTGTCACAACTTAGACGGGTCGCAGGTTCCCAAACGATGGACTTTAACTTTGAGAGATCCACATTAGTTTGTGGCTGAATCCAATGCGTTTGTCCCAATCGTAAAAGGGTATCCCTTCCCACATCCAAAGTCAGCATTGGAGGCGCGTTCAATTGAATTATGGTATCAAAAACACAATCAAAACGTCCCTTTATCCTCAAAGGATATGCACCTGCACGCAAACCATTAAATGCTGCATTGGACTGAAAATTGTTTTGATCTATTGAATAGCTTAGCGGACCTAAACTTCCATTCGTTGAGACCACTTCTATCCATCCGTCTTGCTCATTTCCACAGGTGGGATCCATCGCTTCAATGACCAAAGGATGCCAATTAGGAATCGTCTCAACCACTTCGACATTGACTTTTCCCACGCAACCATTGGAAGGATTTGTGATCTCCAGGAAATATGTCCCTGGTGACTCTACCGTGCAAGTATCCAGTTGGCTGGGCCCGGAAATTCTTCCGTTGGCCGTAGACCACTGTATTTTATATTGATCATTAGGATTCTCCCATCTCAAACCAACGGCTTTTTGCAAACAAATTAAACTATCCAAAACTTTGATCATGAGTTGAGGACGCATAGTGTCCAAAACAATCAGAAAAGTACTATCAAACCGGCATCCAGATGAATTAACGGCATTGAAAGTATAGACTCCAGGGGTTTGAATCTGTGGTTCCCAATTTGTTGAATCGCGCCAATTGCCAGAGGTCCAAAGGTGCCTTATACCGGAAGTATCGCCCTGCACCCTAAATTGTCCGATAGAATCCCTGCAATTCAATGCGGGTGCTATTACCTGAAAAACAGGCGGCTCTCGCTTGTAGATGACCTCGCAACTGTCTATGCTTTGACAGTTGAATGCATTGGTCACTATGAGTCTATAAATTCCGGTATCTCTGACCACAGGAAACTTATTTGCACTTCTAAAATTGCCAGGACCCGTCCATTGATATTGCACCATGCTGTCCTGAATCACTGCAAATAAAGAAATTGAATCCACCGAGCATGGAATGCTAAAATCATCGAGTTGGATTACCGGAGCATCTGAAAAATCAGGAACATATAGAGAATCAAATACTTCGCAACCATTTATTCCGGTAACCCGCAGAAAATACCAACCTGAATCCATCACCTGAATTTTGCGTTGGTTAAACATGCGATTTTTTGGATCCTTCCAAATCAATTGATTCAGTGAATCGGAAGTACTCAGGGTTAATTCTACTGTACGCGTCAAGCAATCCAAAGTATCCCCATGGGTTTGAATCCGGGGAATGGTGGTATCCATGTGGATGATAAAATGGGTATCCAACACACATTGATTCAATCCGATAATCTTCATCGAATAATTGCCTGGTTTGGTAAATCCTGGATTCATCATCGAAGTGGTATCTCCGTTCGCATCTTCCCACAACAATCCACTGATGGCTGATTGGAGACTGTATATAGGAAATACGGTCCTATTAGCACAATTGATTGTATCCACAAATAATGAATTCAGTCTTGGAGAAAGGGTATCAAATGAAACCGTTAATGTATCGTTTGACTGACAGCCTGACAAATTGGTTGCTGTGAAAATATAATTGCCTGCCTGATTCACGGAGATAACCGTATCGGCCACGTGGTTGCCTCCTGGTAATACCCAAAAAAAACTCAGTAGTGCATCTTGAGTAGATGCGGTAAGTCTAGCATTTTGATAATTGGAACAATTAAATATTGGTGTATTAAATTGAATATGTGGTGGACCGTTTATTTCATGAATGTACAATGAATCATTGGTTGAACAACCGAACGAATTGGTGACGGTATAATAATACCAACCGCCTTGCCGAATAATAATCAAGGAATCCTGTGAAGTGAAATTTCCTGGACCCCTCCATAAGTAATTTAATCCAGGTTCATTTACTTCCAAACCGTAAGCTATTTGGGCTTTAATGCAAGTTATGGTATCCTTGTTACTTTTGACTTCAGGTCCATTATATATTCCCGGAACATAGACCATATCTTTTCGCGAACATCCATTGCTTGCAAGAGTCACTAAAAGATAAATCCCGGTGTCGACGACCTGAAGTGTATCCATCATTAAGCTATCGCCCTTAGGGGTAATCCAAAGATATGTACTGTTGGTATCCTTGTCCACGAATTGAATCATACCGGTGAGTACATTGCAACCCAAAGTATCAGCAATCAGCAATGGCTGAACTACCATAGTGTCCATGATGACTTCGATAGATGCACTGTCTTGGCAATGGTTGGATCCCCAAACTTGAATTTCATACCGACCCCCTTGCCCGATTTTTACTCTTGTTAGCTGGCTTGAAAAACTTGAAGGCCCTGACCATTTTAATGAATCAATCGGAATCAGGCTCTTTAACTCCACATATCCACTATCGCGAAAGCAATTTAAAGTATCAGCCACAAGAAAATCAATTGCCTTTAAAGTATCCCATTCGATCAGAATATTTCGAACGGACGAACAACCGTTAGTTCCATAGACGGTTACTGTATATATCCCGGATCTGTTCACTTGAATGGTTTGGGAAGTGTCCATAAAATTTCCGGGTCCTGACCATAGAAAACGAATCCCTTTGGTTGACATTGCACTCAGCTCCATACTGGTATCTTTGCAATTCAAGCTTCCAAGTGTGTCAATGTTCAGGTCAGGACGGTCATTGTTCTCCAGGACCATTATGCTGTCTGCAAACATACATCCGTTAGCTCCCTTAACTGTTACGGTATACACCCCGCTTTGATAGACAAAAGGTTGTTGAATCGTACTCTGATATCCCGGAGGTCCGGTCCAGTTAAATGAAACACCTGCGGTGTTCGGTGATTGTAAATTCAATATCAATTGGACACTGTCCTTAAGGCAACTTAAGGTATCAACCGATAGTAAAAAAGAGGGTAAAGTAGTATCTACCGGAATAAAAAAACCAGTATCTAACCGACAACCCATGGTATCCCATAATTGAACAGAATACCATCCTGGCAGAGTGATTTCTGGATTCAATCCAATCTTTTTTTGTTGTAACGGGTCCAGATAAACTATAGAATCTAATACCGTTTGTGTACGGTCGTTCAGTATAAAATGTAATTGATTATTACAATCAAGCGTGTCCAACTGAACTGAATAGTCGGGCTTAGTGCTCAAACTAACGACCGTTATGGAATCCAATGATTCACAACCATTATCTGCCATATAGCGCAAATAATAAACCCCGGGTTTGGTCACCCATAGAGTATCCGTCCCTGGAAAAATTAAATTTTGATGCGTCCAATGAATCACCTTTCCGTTTAGGCTACTTTGGTAACTGATCCATACCAAGGTATCTCTACAGGTCAACGGATTTGAAGATAAGCTCAGTTGCGCAGCAGATGTATCCGCAAAAACGTCTATACTGTCATAATTAAAACATCCAAATGCGTCGGTTACCGTCACATAATACTTTCCTCCACGACTCACCACGAGAACAGAATCCATGCCGAGCGTTCTTGTTCCATCTGACCATTGGAATTTGGGATTGGTAATATGGCTGCTGGCATTTAACCGTGCAGTGGACGCATTACACCGGAGTGTATCGGCCGATAGCCTTAAATCAGGAATCAAATCTGTTTTAACAATTGTAAAGACTGCTGAATCACGGCAATTTCCATCCACTATCAGCACCTTGTATTCTCCGGAATCACTGACTGCAATATTTAACAAATTTGTAGAGTCTGAAATAATCCCATTGACTGTTGTCCAAATGATTCTGGCATTGTTGCTGATGACCGATTTAGTTAAATCCAGGTGTACAATAGGATGGTTACAATTGATGGTATCCAGTGGACCATGCACAATCTGAAAATCGATCACCTCCAAATCGAGCGTCACCGTTGAATCGCAACCCTTGATGGTCTTATAGGGAATGCGATAGGTTCCGGAAAGATGATAGGCGTTTCCATTCCGGAAGATGCTGTCGCCCCTACACAAACGGACCATTTCGGTTAAGTCTTTATAAACAGGATAGATATCCAATCCAATACAACTTTTGGATAAATCCGCACACAAGCCTAGTTTATTGCTTAGCAGTTCTTCCCGGTATTTAGACATCAGTTGACCCGGTTTAGGCAACTTAATACTGTCATTTAAAAGATAACTTATCCCACAAACCAGGTACTTTCCTGGTCTTAATCCGGTTGCATCCGGCAAATCGGAAATGGAATAAAGTGTATCGTCTTGAGTAATGATGTATTTATAACCATAGCTCGAAGGATCTGGAACAAATATTGAAAATATAGGACGGTCATTTAATTGAAGACCTGGATCTCCTTCACAATAACTTTTTGATTCTACATTAAAATACCCTCCATTAGGACTACATTCAGAACAATTAATCCCTGATGGATCACAAAACAAAATGCAAAAACTCAATAATTCACCTTCGTAAAATATTTCCTCATCACTCACAGAAAGAGTCCAGGTCCCATTTACTGTACCCGCATTAAAATCTTCCAGACAGCCCTGGAACGGATAATAGGTTCCATTGTAATACTTTCCAAATAAGCCCCAGGATTGTTCATTATCCCACCTCGGTTTAAACCCAGGGTCGGGTACCGCTGTTTCGCCACAAGGAACTAAGGTTATGTACCAATTGGTAAACGTTGTAAAGCCACTATTGCCTGCCGGCCCTAAAAGCTTGACGCGCTGGCCCGAGGGTGAAATGAGTTCCATCGTCACATCCCCAACAAACTTATGTTGAAACTGCAGTCGAACTCCACAGACCCCTTGACGTGGGTCTGCTAAATTATCCACAGACGCTCCGGAAATTTGAAGTTTTGAGGTAATGGTTTTGCGATCTTCAATTTTATGGATGGAATCAGAACAGCACCATTGACCATAAACAGGAGATAATTGACTCCATGCAACAAAAATCAAGAAAACACCGATCCTTTCGAACCATCTCAACATGTATGGACGAAGTTAATTTCCCAAATGCCCATTACAGGCATCTGCTTTAATTGAAAAAATCGAAATTCTGCATAGTTGAAGCAATAGATCATGACATTTGTTTAATCCAAACTTTTATATGCGTAGTATAACGCTACTCATATTCCATAACAATAATCAATCCATAAGGCAATGTACTACCTTATCCTATAGCTTCGTGTTGGTGTTTTCTATTTAAAAGTCAACGTCCCCTCTTAAGTTTCTGGCCCATCCGACTAGTGGATCAACACAATGGTTTTGCTTTGCATTCCAGTAGCTGTAAGCCAATGAACTATATAAGTGCCGTTTTTCCATTCTGAAGTTTGAACCATCCATAGGTTGCGCCCACGTTCATTTAATGATGCAGTCCATATCACTTTACCATAAAGTTCGACAATCCGCACTTCCCCTTCTGCACTTTCAGAAATGCATTCCAGATTGATGAAATCTGCGAATGGATTAGGGATGGCTTCAAATTTTTGTTCAACCTTACCCCGAATCGGCAGATCGTAAGATGGATTCAGCGCATCTGTTTTTTCGAAAACAAAATCCGGGCAAAGGACTGGTGAGATAACCTTGATAAAAGAAACTTTAGTGATCTCATTTGAACCATTGCTGTTATTGACCGCCAATTTCACCGCATAAAGACCTTTCTTATCATAATGGACAACAGGATTTTTTACATCACTGGTGTTAGGGTTTCCACCATCAAATTGCCAATTCCATTGGTTGACGTCTGAAGAAGTTTTGCTAATGAACTGTACTGAACCTGCTCCACAAATTATGGTTGTATCAGCCGTAAAATCTACCCGTGGTATCAAATAAATTGCGACTTTCTCGAAGAAGGTATCTGCTCCACATTCATTTGTAGTGATCAAAGTGACATTGTATTCTCCTTCTGCAATATAGGTGTGATTTGGAGAAGCTTCTGCGCTTTCATTCGAATCACCAAAATTCCATAAATAAGTTTTTGCAAATTTTGATTGATCGGTAAACAAGGCTGTAAAACCTGTGATTGCTTTTATAAAACCTGCTTCTGGTGTCGCCTGCACTTGAATGTAAGATTTTTTTGTTTCGGTGCGCTCTTCATTTCCATTACCTGCCACCAATTCAACATCAAATGTCCCGGGGTTAAGGTAAGTTACTTCTGGTTCCTTTTCTACAGAACTTGAAGGCTGCCCTCCAGGGAAACTCCATTTAAAGCTTGTTGCAGCAGCTGAGGTGTTACTAAATTTTACTTTGAATGGTACACAACCGAATTGCTGATCGGTTTTAAAACCAGCTGACAATCCGCTACCAATGGTAATGGATTGACTGAAAGTGTCGTTGCCACAATTGTTTTTGACTACGAGGACTGCTGTATAGGTACCAGGCTTGTAAACGTGCAAAGGATGATTGGTGGTATCTTCAGGCGAACCATCTCCAAAGTTCCACTGATATTTTTTTGCGTATTTGGCCGTACTGGTAAATTTGACGGTATCCATTTGAATGGAATGATCAAATCCTGCAGTTGGAATGCTATCGACTTTGATGTATTTGGTTTTCAGAGAAGTTGATTTGTATTTGCTGTTTTTAGCGATGAGCTTGACATCAAACTCACCCGCAATATGGTATTTCACTACGGGTTCAAATACATTGGACGTACTGGGTACGCCTCCGGGAAAATCCCACTCCCAACTGGTTACATTGGTAGAAGATAAATTCTTATATTTCACTGTATAGGAAGCACAACCGTAGGTCGTATCCGCTGTAAACAAAGCTACTGGAATGGTAACGATCGTAACTTTCATCGACGTTTGGTGAGTACCACATTCATTCTCGGCAGTTAACACCACAATGTATTCTCCATCCATATCATACACGTGGGTTGGGTTGGGCTCATTGGAAATTTCGCCGTCGCCGAAATCCCATTCGTAAGTTCCACCGTACAAAGAGGTATTGGTGAACAACACGGTTTTATCCAAAACCACTTTTGAAAAATTTGCCACAGGTACAGTGTTCACAAATATGTATTTTTTGAAAGTGGCCGTGTTGTTACCAAAAGCATTCGTAGCTTTTAAAATAACATCATACGTTCCATAGGCCTTATAAGTAACCACGGGGTTTTGTTGATTCGAACTGGATGGAGTTCCGCCAGGAAAAGTCCACTGCCAGGCAGTAGGATCATTGGTAGATAAATCGGTAAAGTGAACCACCAATTGCGCACATCCGCTGGTGGGGTCTGCAATAAAGTTTGCGACAGGTGCAGATCCACCGGCACATACACTTAAGCAGCTTCTTGTCCGAACATGGTTATTGATTGAATTTACAGAAGCGCTTGACCAAGTGTCAGAACAATTGACCGATGGTGCCATAATGGTTGCTGAACCGCTGGCATCATGACCAGCTGAAAAATTATGTCCGAGCTCATGCGCCTGCAATTGTTTGATGCAATTATTTCCTCCGCCATAATCGCTACAAACATTGTATCGAAGATTTGCACAAATCACACCTACCCAGGCAAGTCCAACAGCTCCAGATTTATATTTCGTTGTCCAGGCAGTTGCAACGTCATAGACAGCGCCATAACCTCCACCATTTCCCCAGCTTACATGCACATTGAGATGTTGATCGATGTTATTTACACCGTTCCATGGATCAGAACCCGTGGAAGTGGCTACGAATGAAGCAGACTGAACAAATTCCAAAGAGTGTTCAAATTCATTATCATAATTTGCCTGAAGCAAGGTCAATATCGTGGTATTCCAGTTTTCAACATTGGCCACCGATCCTCTTTTTTGAAACACTGTGAAGTCATTGGCTATAGCAATTTCTACCTGAAGGCATAATCCCCTTTCTTCTATCGTGTTTTCAACAGGAGGATTCTTCAGTTCTTCTTTTGCTTGAATGTACTTCTCGTATCCGCATTCCACCTGGTGATTTCGGTAAATTTTTTCGCGGTCGTAGATCACCAATAAGTCTGCTGGTAAGTTTGGATCCAAAGAATTAGCAGGCTCAATGAAATAGCTGGTGCCACCTTCTTCCACCATACCCGCAATAAATTGGTCAGCAATCACCATATAGGCGTGGCCTCCACGTTGGGTCTTAAGGTACCCAATCATGGATTTGTTGGCAGGTTTGCGATGATAGCGTTTAATTCCTTCATCTGTCCCTACTGTTAACACGTAATCACCTGAATGTATTTCGTTTTCATAGAGTTCAAGGTTCCAGGTAAAGTCGGAATGTACCAGCTGTATCAGGTGCTGGTTACTCCGACTGGATAGAGAAGGAGTCAGTTCATCATATTGGATTCTGACCAATTTAAAATCATAGAACATTTGGTTCAGAACAGAATTTTGAGGAATTTCTGCATTTTGAAGCTGAACTTGTTGGGCGGATAATGGGTTTAAAAAACCAGCCAGCCCGATAATTAACAATAAAATAGTGCTAAACCTCATGATATATCCGTTATTTTGGTGTAAAATTAGGAAAACGATAATAATTTTCATTATTTTAACTATTAATACGTTGTAAAAACCGCTTGGGTGATGAATGTCCTAAAAAATTTAAATTATTTGACTTTTGGAATGGTCATTTTTCTGTCATTGAGTGCTTTTCCATTAATGGCGCAATCAAAAAAGAATAAAAAGGAACAGATCTCTTATTGGAAAGAAAAAGTGTGGTATGGTGGGGGCTTTAACCTCGGTTTTAGTTCAAATTACTATGATGGCTACCAGTCCAATGTTTTTGGAATTGGGGTATCTCCCATGGCGGGGCATAAATTTAACCATTGGCTCTCGGCAGGTCCGCGATTTAGTATAGATTTTACGACGGCCAAATTTTCTGATGCATTCGACACCTATTCGTACAACAGTCTGGATTTCGGCGTTGGTTTATTTAGCCGTATGAAGTTTCTCAACAATTGGTTTGTCCACATGGAATACAGTTGGCTCAATGAAACCATTGCTTATTTATATCCTGGCTATATTGAAAAAGAGCGCCAATGGAGAGACATCCTTTTGTTTGGAATTGGTTACACTTCAGGAGGCGATGTTGCTTATGAAATCTACGTCAATTATGACTTTTTTGAAGATCCGGACTCCTATCGTGTGCCAATCGTTTATCGGGCTGGCATCAGTTTTAAGTTTTAGTTGAATTTTAGTCTGATCCCTGCACTCACTTGCCTCAAAGCTTGTGGATATAGGCCTTTGTAATGATAATAAGGACTATTTTCAAGGCCGGTGTAAGGATCCAAGGTTAAGTCTAGTGTCCCTTTATAAGCGCTTCGTGCTATCCAGCCATGGCTGAAATAATTCGCATTAAAAAGATTCTGAATTTTTAACCAACAATCCAATGCATGGTGCTTTCCCGTTCTAACAGGAAAAAATAGCCCGGCATGCCAAATGGTATAACCCTTCATTGCACTATAAGGATTGCCTGTATTGTCCAGGAAATAATCGGAAACGTACTGATTTTGAAAGTAAATTTTCCATAGAGAATTGCCTAAGATTTTAATTTTGAATGACTTAGAGATTTCATTAAAGATTACCAGTTCAGGAGCATAAGCTAAAGGAGCATTTTTGTGGCGGATGTATGATTTTTCGGACAAAGACCAGTCAGCTTCGTAGACGTTGACAGACTCCAACCATTCTGGAATCCGGTTATGGTTCCAACTTCCTTGTATCTTCCATTCAAATACATCCCAAAGAGTTCCGTAGGAACTCCATTCAATTCCTGTATTGATGACATTTTTGAGTTGAAGGAACAAGGGTTCCCCTACATCATTGAGCGATCCAGACAAACCTCTTAGCCTCGGATAGTGCATAAAAAATGCATTGATGGAATAGTTCAAACTGGAGGATACACTCCCCTTAACGCCCAATTCTATGTCCAGTAAATTCTCGGCGGATATGTCTTCATTACCACTCAAGAGGTCTTCCCGAAATGGCTCCCGCTGCATATATCCCAGCGAAGAGAAAAACTGAATATGGTTAGCCGCTTGATATTCGACAAAAAGTTTAGGTAAAACAAAATGGTGTTGAATAGATTTATTGAACGGTTGACCTTGTTCCAGTATGCCTCGAATCTGATAATCCACGGTTCGGTATTGAAGATCCAGCCCTGCTCTCCATCCGTTGGTTTCGATATAACTGATTTTAAGACACAATGAACCTTCTTTTTTAATTCCGGTATTGTCATAATAAGGGTCAGCTATGAAGTCGATTGAATCAGACCAAACTTGATTTACGCGGCCAAAGTGCCGACCTGCATAGTATGAAACGCCAAAGCTTGGTTGTAACGTCCAACGGGGAGCCAAATGGTATTCCAAGCTGCTCTGAAGATAGAAATACTGATTATCCAACCATTTTCTTCTGGTAAGATCGGCAATCGTTTGATTTCCCTTGAGTCCATAACTGGACAAAAAAGCCGAAGCAATATAATTTTCATAGAAGCCGCGACCATTGGTAAAGTTAAAAGAGCTAGACCAAGCCAACCGATGACTTAATGCGTTTTGATAAAACAATTGAAAATGATGTTGTTGATAATCGTCCACTTCATGCTCATACGGTTCCCCAGGTTTTGAAGTGCCTGCAACATTATAGGTGCGTAAAGAAGGAATCAAAGAATATTGTACAGGAAGCCCAAACCAGGCTTGTCCTGTTCTTTCTGAACCGAGAATATAATTTAATCGTACAGACGATTTTTGCCCTACCCAACCAGTAGAGAGATAAATCGATTGTAATTTTGAATTTGCCCGATCAATGTAACCATCAGACTTTTGATGGGACAGCCCTGTTTCAAAAAAAAGACCATTTTTCAATATACCCGAATTTCCCAACCCACTGATTTTGTAGGTATTAAAAGATCCCAATTGAATGGTTGCCCAACCTCCTGCATGCATTTTTATTTGATTGGTTTGTAAATCGATAGCGCCACCAAAAGAAGGTGTTCCGGGCCGATTGGGCACATTTCCTCTATAAACACGAACCTTTTCTACATTGGACAGTATGTCCGGTATATCGACAAAGTAACTCAATGAAGATTCGGCATCTGTAAATGGAATTCCATTTAGGGTTACTTGTATATGAGAAGGATCCAAGCCTCTAAATCGAATACCACTGTATCCCACCCCATTGCCAGCATCTGATTGAACAATCACTCCTGGGACCTCCAATAAAGCATATGGAAGATCCTGTAATAAGTAATTTTCGGAAATTTTCTCAGCGGTAATCGTACTCACATTTGAGAAATGATTGGTTGTCATTTGATAGGATCTAACCAATACTTCATCAAGCGCAACAGATTTATCCATGAGAAGGACGATTTGAGTATCTCTTCCAGTAAAATAAAGTGCCAAGGAATCAGACAGGTAGCCTAATTGATAAGAAAATTCCTTAAATCCAGGTTTTTGTTGTTCAAAACGGCAAATCCCAGATGTATCCGATTTAATGAGTAACTGGTTATTGGATGGCCATAGTAAAACACCTTCAACTGGCTGATTTAGAATATCTACAAATTTTACTTCCAAGATTCCCTGGGCATATAATTGACTCAACACTAAAAAGCTAAAACACAGTACACTCATTAATTTACACATAAGCGATAAAATTAAATTGGAGTGCTGATTTGACTTCCCTGTCAGGCATTACCCTGTTAGGTTCAGCGGGTCTAATCTCAGCCGGCAAAAAGCATATTCGGCACCCCGTTTAAAAATCCAAAGTTATTTCAAATCAGTTAACTGGTGTATAAAAAAAAGAGCTCGGTTAATTCTTTTACGTCCACTACCCGTAACCAATCCATAAGGCAATTTGGCATCGTGAAGTAAATGAAGAAACTCATTGAACAAATGCATTCGATCCAACGGATTTTCGCGTAAAGGGTCTGATTGCCAAAGGAGGTCCGGATAACATAATAAGTAAAAATCGGCAGCATTTGCTTTCCAGTCATTGATCAGTGAATCAGGAGGTTGCCCATATTTGAACTTATACCAGACGATATATGTTAGTAAATCAGTATCCAGTAAAACTGTTTGCTCAACGTTTTGTAAATTCTTTAATATAAGAAGATATTCTTCTGACATTTTAAGGATATCAGAAGCTTGGTAATGGTTCCCATGAACGTGGAGATATTCGCGGCTATATTCAGCAATCCATGTAACTTTGCATGAAGCACTGAGTCGCATCGCCAGAGACGTTTTTGCTGTAGATTCAGGACCGGTTAATGCAATTTTAAGTGCCATATTCAATCAACACCTCCCAAAGATATGCATGATATCGAACCCTATTATAATTGGAAAGAATTATACGATTGTGTGGAGGACAATCGTTGTCCATTCTATGGAAAGGTTTATGAAACCACACACTATTCCAATAAAATCTACAATTATTACATTCATCCCTACTGGGATGAAATTGGATCCGAAACTTTGTTTTTAAAGTTGCAGTATTCAGATTACGAAGAAGGATACTGCATTATTGAGTTAATCGGCGAATGGAATGATTGCATCAACAATGACATCATGTATTTAAAAAGGAATTTGGTGGATTCATTAATTCAGCAAGGTATTTTTCGATTTATCCTTCTGTGTGATCATGTTTTCAACTATCATGGATCCGATGATTGTTACTATGAGGAATGGAGGGATGATGTAGCAGAAGAGGATGGATATATTTGCATGATCAACATACAAACTCATTTAATTCAGGAAATGAAGCAATTTGGGCTCCAATATCATGTCCAGTTTGGTTCCAAAACACAAGATATCAATTGGAGAAAGATGAGTCCACAGTCATTGTACGAATACATTGAAAACCATGTCTGACGAAATTAAACAGCAAAAAGCTGGATTTATCAATTTAGTGGGTCTCCCTAATAGTGGAAAGTCTACTCTCTTTAATGCTTTACAGCAAACTAAACTGGCTATTGTTACCGCTAAACCACAAACCACCCGCCAACGCATTATAGGAATTCTCAACCGAGGACACGAACAATTAATCGTTTCGGACACACCCGGCTGGATTGAAAATGCAGCATATGCATTGCATAAAGTCATGAACCTTCAAATTAAATTAGCCACTGAAGATGCAGACGCAATTGTATTGGTCCTTGATGGTCATTCAACGGAAAAGCACCCTGAATCTTTCCTAAAATTATTAAGTCAAATTAATGTACCGTTGCTTTTATGTGTCAATAAATCAGACAAAAAAAATGATTCAATTGAAGCTAAAATAAACGATCTAACTGAACAAGGCTTAAAATTTTTAGACATCATTTATACGTCTGCTAAAGATGGGACTGGTGTTGAAAAGCTTCTTCATAAAATGTTTGAGTTAATCCCAGTCCATCCTCATTATTATGCAGATGAATTTTCGAGTGACCGCACAATCCGTTTCTTTATTTCCGAGTTCATCCGGGAGCAAATTTTATTGAATTATTCTGCCGAAATACCTTATTCTTGTTTTGTTGTCATAGATAGTTGCAAAGGAGTAGATGAAGGTCTTCCTATTGCACACATATATGCAACGATTTATACCGCTAAATCCAGTCATGTTCCGATACTCATTGGTAAAAATGGTGCACAGCTTAAGAAAATCGGTACAGAAGCCAGAAAAGAAATAGAAACTTTCTTATCCCAAAAAGTCTACTTAAATTTAAGCGTCAAATTAAGAAAAGATTGGAGGGAAGATTCCAATTTTGTTCATAAATCCGAAATATTTCAATGAGTTTCACTGTCGCAATTGTTGGACGACCCAACGTGGGCAAATCCACATTTTTCAACCGGTTAATTGGTAGAAAAAAATCAATCGTCGATGACATCTCCGGCGTCACCAGGGATCGTATCTATGATGTTTCCGATTGGAATGGAAAGCATTTTACGGTAATTGACACGGGCGGTTTTGTACCTGACAGCAATGATCTTTTTGAAGCTGGAATTCGAAAACAGGTTAAGTTGGCCATCGAAGAAGCACAATGTATTTTATTCATGACAGATGCTACCACAGGTGTTACCGACCTAGACGAAAGTATGGCAACCGTTTTAAGAAAATGCAATAAAAAGGTCTTTCTGGTGGTCAATAAAGTGGACAATCCCGAAAGAGCTTTTATGTCACATGAAATGTGGAGTCTGGGATTTGATCAGTTATTTACCATTTCAGCCATCAGTGGAAGTGGAACAGGAGAGTTACTGGATGAGGTGGCTAAATTGGTCCCGGATGAAGAGCATGAAGAAACTACTCTTCCCAAATTTGCCATTATCGGACAGCCCAATGTTGGAAAGTCCAGTTTTCTCAACGCACTTTTAGGTGAAGAAAGAAACATTGTCACTGAGATTGCAGGGACAACAAGGGATCCCATTCATACCCATTACAATAAGTTCGGAAAAGAATTTATTTTAGTGGATACTGCAGGAATCCGTAAAAAATCAAAAGTCTCTGAAGACCTCGAATTTTATTCAGTGATTCGAGCCATACGCGTCATTGAAGAATGCGATGTTTGTTTTTTAATACTGGATGCAAAGATGGGAATTGAAGCTCAGGACATGGAACTGGTGTCGATCGTGATTAAACGAAATAAAGGTTTGGTACTACTGGTCAACAAATGGGACTTGATTGAAAAAGATACAAACACCATGCGACATTTTGAGCAACAAATAAAAGATAAAATGGCTCCATTCACAGATGTCCCAGTATTATTCATTTCAGCTTTGGAAAAGCAACGCATATTCCAAGCCATTGAAACAGGATTGCAGGTTTTTGAAAATCTGCATAGGGAAATCAAAACTTCTGAATTAAATGAAAAAATGCTCGAAGCCATAGGTAAGATTCCACCTCCCTCTTATCGTAATCATCTCATTAAAATAAAATACATTACCCAAATTAAAAAACCTTATCCTGCATTTGCCTTTTTCTCAAACTACCCGGATCAGATAAAAGGTTCATACAAACATTACATTGAGAATCAAATGCGGTCATTGTTTCACTTCACCGGAGTTCCTATTCGTTTGCTATTTAAAGAAAAGTGATCATGAAGTTATACTCTACCCCACTTTCAGATTTAATGGTGATCGAACCTTTACTTCATTCGGATTCAAGAGGTTATTTCTGTGAAACCTACCAATCCAAACAGTTTTTAATGAATTATTTAGATTATTTTTTTGTTCAGGACAATGAAGCTTTTTCTCAAAGAGGTGTAGTCAGAGGATTGCATTTTCAAAAAGGTAAAATGGCTCAAGCTAAATTGGTGCGTGTTGCTATAGGAGAAGTGCTTGATGTAGTAGTTGATCTCAGGAAAGGTAGCCCAACTTTTGGAGAACACTTCAGTATTTTGTTAAGCGCCGAAAATAAAAAACAATTGTTGATTCCTAGAGGATTTGCACATGGATATTCTGTGCTAAGTCAGGAAGCTTTGTTTTTGTACAAGTGTGATAATTATTATTCAAAAACCGATGAATGCGGTATTCATCCTATGGATAAGTCACTAAGTATTGATTGGAAATTGGATTTGGATGAAATAAAAATTTCTGATAAAGATCTTCTTTGGCCTTCCTTTAATCCAAATCAAACATGGCAATAAAAATATTGATCAACGGTGCAAATGGTCAATTAGGTAAAGATTTGCAGGATCTCACCCATCTATTTCCTCAATTCCAGTTTAAATTCTATTCTCACGATGAATGGGATGTATGTGATGACAGACAATCCCAAGCTATTTTGCAATCCCTCTCTGCAAATTATCTTATCCACGCGGCAGCCTATACCCAAGTGGATGATGCGGAAACGAATTCATCAAAATGCATTGAAATTAATGCAAATGCCAGTGGACGAATTGCCAACATTTGTGCCCTTCAGCGGACTAGGATGATATACATTTCAAGTGACTATGTCTTTCATCAAGAAAAGCCGGATTTGATTAAGGAATCAACACAAAAAAATCCCAGTGGTGTTTATGCTACTTCCAAAAGCATGGGAGAAGATTTAGTAACTCAATCAGGTGCAGAATCGTTAATCCTCAGAACATCCTGGTTGTATTCAAGTCATGGTCATAATTTTGTAAAAACCATGTTAAGAATTTCCAAAACGAAGGATGTCATCAATGTCGTTAATGATCAGGTGGGAAGTCCAACTTATGCCTACGACCTTGGAACTGCTATACTGAATTTGATCACAAAATGGGAACTCCATCCGTTACCAGAGGATGGACCTATTTTTCATTATTCAAACGAAGGGACCTGTTCGTGGTATGAATTTGCCAAATACATTTTTGAGTTGGCCGGAATATCCATTACCGTCAATCCAATCAGTACCCTTTCTTTTGGTTCAAAAACTCCTCGTCCGCCATTCAGTGGTTTGGATTGTAGTAAATTTGAAAGTTGGGTTAACATGAAACGACCACATTGGAAAATAGCCTTACAGCGCTGTATGCAAAAATTAATCTCGGATATGAATTAATCTTATGAGGTACTTCATTACAGTCATATGGTGCTTAATTTCATTCACGAGCAATCGATTATTTGCCACTCACAACCGTGCAGGAGAAATAAGTTTTGTCCAGCTTTCCGATTTAAAAATTCAAATTTTAATCACAACTTATACCAAAGCCAGCAGCACTGCCGCGGATAGAGATAGTCTAGTGGTATCTTGGGGTGATGGTAGTTTAACTACAGTTGCAAGGTCTAATGGATCTGGAGACATACTCTCCAATAATACTAAGCGAAACTACTACACCAGCGAACATATTTATCCTGGAAGAGCGACGTACGTTATTTCAGTGATGGATCCCAACCGAGTCGAGAACATTCTCAATATTGATCCTCCCAATAGTGTTAACATTCCCTTCTTCATTCAAACCACTGTCACCTTACTTAATTTGCAGTTTCAATCTCCCAATCGGTCTGTCCGACTATTGCAGGCACCTATTGATTTTGCTTGTATAGGGATTCCTTTTCAACATAATCCAGCTGCTTTTGATGAAGATGGCGACAGTTTAAGTTTTGAATTTACTGTTCCATTGATGGATGTTAATACTCCTGTTCCCAATTATATTTTTCCAAATCAAATTTTACCAGGTGTTGACAATAGTATTTCATTAGATCCAAATAAAGGTACTTTAACCTGGATCAGTCCCAAGAAAGCGGGAGAATACAACATTGCATTTATCATTCATGAATATCGCAAAGGAGTAAAAATTGCAAGTACAATCAGAGATATGCAAATTTTTGTCCGAGATGATTGCAAGAAAAATACCCCTCCCATCATACAAGCAATTTTTGATACCTGTATTGTGGCAGGTCAGCTGTTGGATCTTCCAATTTTGATTTCAGATGCAGATACTGCTGCATTAGGATCAAAAATTAAGGTTGAAGCAACTGGCGCTCCGTTTTTCTTTCAGCCTGGAATGGTGTTTAGCGAAAGTCCCGTATTTCAAAATTCACCAATTGCAGGTCGCATCATGTGGCAAACAGACTGTTCTTTAATTCGGAAAGAACCATACACCGTGGTGATTAAAGGCACCGACAATGTTTTAGACACTACCGGGATTTCTACTTTACATACAATTCAAATTAAGATTGTGGGGCCAGCTCCATTAAATTTAGTAAGCAAACCAGTGCAAAAGAAGATCCACCTTGAATGGAATGATCCATATGCGTGTTCTCATCATCCTGAAAATTTTAAAGGATTTTCAATTTGGCGTAAAGAAAATCCCTTATCGCTTCCCCATGATACCTGCAATCCGGGACTTTCGGGGAAATCTTATATCCAAATTGCCTACCTAATTTTACAATCCAATGGCCTAAATTACTTTTTTATTGATACTCAAATCACCGAAGGAAAATTTTATTGTTATCGTGTACAGGCAGAGTTTGCTAAAACCAGTTCCACAGGTTTTCCTATCAATTTTGTAAGCAGCTTGCATTCCAATGAAACTTGTAACACTTTGCCCCTAAACATTCCTGTGCTGTTAAATGTAGACATTGAAAAAACTGGAATTTCTGATGGTGAAATAAATCTGCGCTGGACTAAACCCGTTCCGTCAGAATTTGACACGACTTTTTTCCCACCACCCTATCAGACAGAAATATTGTATAACACCTCAGGCCAACAGCAATGGCAAACTGTGCCCGGAACTCAGAATGTTTATTCAAATTACACCAGCATTGTGGATACAGTGGGTGTTCATAAAGGCCTAAATACACAAAATCAAAATTACCATTACTTCATCCAACTCGTTTCTGGAAAAGGAAACATTCACGTTTCAGATAGTGCAGAAAGTATCTTTCTTTCTGCCTATCCGGTCCCCAATGCTTTGGATTTAAGCTGGAGGGCAAAAACACCATGGAACAATTATAAGTATGATATATTTCTGTACAATGGTTCAAGCCAATCATTTGATTCAATTGGAAGTACAAGTAACACCACATTTCGAGTTCAATCCTTACTGAACGACAGTTTATATTGTGTTTATGTAAAAGCATATGGTGCTTATGGCGTAAGTCGATTTGAATCTCCCCTTTTCAATAGATCGAATGTCGCATGTACCAGACCCCACGATAATCAGCCTCCCTGTTGTCCTCTATTGACTGTAGAAGACCCGTGTCAATCGGATCAGGTGAACTCCGGAAGTCCTTTTGTTAACCAACTTAAATGGCAGAATCAAAACGACGGTTGTTTCAAAGAAGATATTGCCGGATATAATATCTATGCCTATTATCAAAATAACAGATCTTTAATTGCCACAATACCTACTCAAGGTATTTTAACCTATGAACATTCATTACTGGACAGTGTTCCGGAATGTTATGCCGTAACTGCATTTGACTCATTGGGTAACGAATGTATGTCATATGACTCAGTGTGTATTGCTTATTGCCCGGTTTATCGGTTACCGAATACATTCACTCCCAACCAGGATGGTCATAATGATGTATTTAAACCTTTTCCTTATCGATTTGTAAAATCAATCGAAATGCAAATTTTTAATCGCTGGGGAAATCTAGTTTATCAAACCACTGATCCGGATATCTTATGGGATGGAAAAGCAACAGATCAGTCCTATTTACCAGATGGTACATATTATTACAGTTGTCGGATACAATATTCAGGCTTGCCCAATAATTTACCCGATAGTCAAGCGATCACAGGATTTATAGAACTTAGAAAAGGAAAAAACTAATGCTATGTTTACGGGTATAGTGGAGGCAGTAGGCACAATAAAATCAATAAAAAAAATTGGTTCCAATGTCCAGTTGGTTCTTGCTTCTCCTCTTTCTCATTTGTTTAAAATCGACCAAAGCGTTTTACATAACGGAGTGTGCCTGACCGTAGTGAATAAAACTACAAAAACACACACCGTCACTCTGGTAAAAGAAACTTTGCTCAAAACTACATTTAAGAATAGTCACATTGGCACGCTTATAAATCTCGAGCGTGCATTAAAATTCAATGGCAGACTTGATGGGCATCTCGTCAGTGGCCATGTTGATAATGTTCTTCAGGTTCATCATGTACAAGACATGAATGGAAGTTATCACCTCACGTTTAAGATTCAGAAAAAAGATCGAAAGTATATTATTGAAAAAGGATCTATTTGTATCAACGGCATAAGTTTAACCGTTTTTAACGTCCGACATTTATCGTTCACCGTAGCCATCATTCCATACACCTGGGCACACACACAAATTTCAAGTTTAAAACCTGGTGATTTAGTCAATGTTGAATTTGATTTGGTTGGAAAATACATATTACAAAATTCCCAATTACCAGGAACCCATTCATGAGAAATCGATATGGTCTAGGATATGGTTTAGCAATCGACAAAAAAAAAGGCTACTAAAAAGTAGCCTTTTTTTATGATAACCTGATACATTAATCTACCAGGTCAACTTGCTTTTCACCAGCTCTTACAAAGATGTCTTTGAATTTCTTCAATCCAGTACCCGCGGGTATCTTCTTACCAATGATTACGTTCTCTTTTAATCCAGATAAGTCATCACTTTTTGCTGCCATTGCTGCTGCACTGAGCACTTTGGTAGTTTCCTGGAAGGAAGCAGCGGAAATCCAACTACTGGTTCCCAAGGAAGCTCTGGTGATCCCTAACAAAAGTGGACTTGCTGTAGCAGGTGTTGCATCCCTAACTTCAACCAACTTTTTATCATTGCGCTTTAAGAAAGAATTCTCCTCTCGTAACTGGCGAATGTTGATCAATTGTCCAGGTTTTAACTTGCCTGAGTCGCCACTATCTGTGACTACTTTCTTGTCAAAAATATCATCGTTTGCTTCGATAAACTCCCAACGATCAACTGGCTCTCCTTCAAGCAGAGTAGTATCTCCGGGATCTTCAATTTGCACCCAACGCATCATTTGGCGAACAATAACCTCGATGTGTTTGTCATTGATGTTGATACCTTGTGATCTATAAACCTCTTGAACGCCATTGACCAGGTAAGATTGAACAGCAAACAATCCTTTGATCATCATAATGTCCCGTGGTGCAATATTTCCATCAGAAAGTGGAGTTCCTGCCCTTACAAAATCACCTTCCTGAACCAGGATGTGTTTTGAAAGTCCGATGAGGTATTTACGACGTTGACCGGTACGTTCATCCTCAACAAAAATTTCACGGTTTCCACGTTTGATTTTACCATAAAATACGATTCCATCAATCTCTGATACCACTGCCGGATTGGAAGGGTTTCTCGCTTCAAACAATTCGGTAACCCTTGGTAAACCACCGGTGATGTCCGAAACCTTACTAACGTTTCTTGGCATTTTACCAATAATTTGACCGGAACCGATTTCAGCATTGTCTTCAACCGTGATGTATGCTCCTACTGGTAACGAATAATTTTTTAGTTCTTCTCCCGCAGGATTCACAATGGAGATGGTTGGAATTTTCTTTTTATTTTTTGATTCTATAATTACCTTTTCAGAATAACCAGTTTGATCATCACGTTCCATTCTATAAGTAACACCTTCTTCGATGGAATCATACTTAATAATTCCTGAAAATTCGGAAATGATCAATGCATTGAAAGGGTCCCAATTACAAATCATATCCCCTTTTGCCACTGATTGATTTTCCTTGACCAGCAATGCTGAACCATAAGGAATATGTACACTGGTCAACATCTTCTTTGTATCAGCATCAAGAATTCTCAATTCACCAGATCGAGATAAAACGATGTTTGTCTTTGCGCCCTCTTGAATATATTGCGAAACTTTTAACCCGTCAAACTCAATAATTCCATCAAATTTAGAAATGATTTCAGATTCAGCTTTGGATACCGCTGCGACCCCACCCACGTGGAATGTACGAAGGGTCAACTGAGTTCCAGGTTCACCAATGCTTTGGGCTGCAATGATTCCCACTGCATCTCCTTCTTCTGCATTTCTTCCAGAAGCGAGGTTCTTACCATAGCACTTATTGCAAACTCCATATTTGGATTCACAAGTCAATACCGAGCGAATGGTCACTGATTCAATACCCAATTCTTCAATTAAACTGGCCGTTTTATCATTGATATAATCACCTGCAGAAAGGATAACTTCATCATTTGCAGGATGGAGAATATCATGTAATGTAAACCGACCCACGATTCTGGAAGACAGATTTTCAATTACTTTATCATTATCGATCAATGCAGTTGTTTCAATACCTCGCAAAGTATTACAATCTTCTTCAGAAACTACAACATCTTGAGCAACATCAACTAAACGACGTGTTAAATAACCTGCATCAGCTGTTTTAAGGGCCGTGTCTGCAAGACCTTTTCTTGCACCGTGTGTAGAAATAAAATATTCCAAAACGCTCAATCCATCCTGAAAATTAGATAGAATTGGGTTTTCAATGATGGCACTACCTGTATCTCCTGATTTTCGCGGCTTTGCCATCAGACCCCTCAAACCACACAACTGCTTAATCTGTTGTTTTGATCCCCTTGCACCTGAATGCAGCATCATGTAAACAGAATTGAATCCACCTTTGTGTGTTGCCAATTCCTTCATAAGATTATCGGTGATCCTGTTATCAGCAAATGTCCAACGGTCAATGATCTGGTTATAGCGTTCATTGTTGGTAATCAAACCCATATTGTAGCTATCCCAGATTTCATCCACTTCTCGCTGTGCATCATCCAGTGTTTTCTTTTTAATGGATGGCGTGATTAAGTCGCCAAGATTAAATGACAATCCAGCCTTAAATGCCCAATAAAAACCGAGGTCCTTAATGTCATCCAGGAATTTAGCTGTCACTTGAAAATTGGTCCTTTGAATGATCATTCCGATGATCATTTTAAGGTTCTTCTTGGTCAATAATTCATTGACATAAGGAACACTCTCAGGTACCACCTGATTGAATAAAACCCTACCTGCTGTGGTCCGTATGATTCTGTTTTCTAAGGTACCGTGTTCAGTTTCTACACGAGCTTTAACTTTAACTGGATCATGCAAATCGATCACTTTTTCGTTGAAAGCGATCATGACTTCTTCTCTATCGTAATAGGTTCTTTCCTTTTTTCCAGCCTCCTGAATACGTTCTTTGGTCAAATAATAAAGTCCTAAAACCATGTCTTGCGAAGGCAGTGTCACCGGCGAACCATCTTGAGGGTTTAGCATATTGTGACTTGCAAGCATCAAGAGTTGCGCCTCCAGGATTGAAGCATTTGCCAATGGAACGTGAACGGCCATCTGGTCACCGTCAAAGTCGGCATTGAATGCACCACAAACTAAAGGGTGAAGTTGAATGGCTTTTCCTTCAATTAAGACAGGCTGAAATGCCTGAATGGATAACCTGTGCAAAGTAGGCGCCCGGTTTAGTAATACTGGATGTCCTTTAAGAATATTTTCCAAGATATCCCATATAACCGGATCCTTACGGTCAACGAGCTTTTTAGCTGATTTTACTGTCTTTACTACACCTCGTTCGATCAGTTTTCGAATGATGAAAGGCTTAAACAATTCAGCAGCCATGTTTTTGGGTAAACCGCATTCATGCAACTTCATGGTTGGACCCACCACGATAACCGAACGACCACTGTAGTCTACACGTTTTCCTAATAAGTTTTGACGGAAACGGCCTTGCTTTCCTTTCAAAATATCGCTCAATGATTTGAGTGCCCTTCCACCTTCTGCCTTCACTGCGTTAGACTTTCTACTGTTGTCAAACAAAGAGTCAACAGCTTCCTGAAGCATTCTCTTCTCATTCCGCAAAATGACTTCTGGTGCTTTAATTTCAAGTAGTCTCTTCAGACGATTATTCCGAATAATTACACGGCGATATAAATCATTGAGATCTGAACTTGCAAATCGCCCACCGTCTAAAGGTACCAGTGGTCTTAACTCTGGTGGTATAACAGGAAGGTATTGAATGATCATCCACTCAGGGCGATTGTTCTTATTGTTCAAACCTTCTCTGAAAGCTTCAGCCACTCTTAACCGTTTTAACGCTTCAGATTTTCTTTGTTGAGAAGATTCGTTTGAAGCCTGGTGCCTTAATTCAAATGAGAGATTGTCAAGATTCAATCGCGTGAGTAAATCAAAAACCGCTTCAGCGCCCATTTTAGCAACAAATTTATTGGGATCTTTATCGTCCAACATTTGATTCTCCTTAGGCAAAGAATCCAGGATTTCGAGATATTCTTCTTCTGTCAATAAATCAAGATAGCTGGAACCATTAGCGGCTGCCACCCCAGGTTGTATCACAACAAATCGTTCATAGTAAATGATCGATTCAAGTTTTTTAGATGAAAGACCTAAAAGATATCCGATCTTATTGGGCAAGCTTTTGAAGAACCAGATATGAACCACAGGAACAACCAATTTTATATGTCCCATGCGTTCACGTCTCACTTTTTTCTCTGTTACTTCAACACCACAACGGTCACAAACAATTCCTCGGTAGCGAATCCGTTTGTATTTTCCACAATAACATTCATAATCTTTAACAGGACCAAATATTCTTTCGCAAAACAAACCATCTCTTTCCGGTTTATAGGAACGGTAATTGATGGTCTCAGGTTTCAGAACTTCGCCAAATGAGCGCTCCAGAATTTCATCCGGCGAACTCAGGCTAATGGTAATCTTGTCAAATTCCTGATCCTGTTTTATGGTTTTATTTTTATAGTTCATAGATGACTTACTTATTGCGGTTATTCAAATTTAATATCAAGGCAAAGGCCTCTTAACTCATGAATCAATACATTAAATGATTCGGGAATATTTGGTTCAGGTAAATTATCACCTTTCACAATGGCTTCATAAGCTTTGGCCCTACCAATAATATCATCTGATTTAATGGTAAGTAATTCCCTCAAAATATTGGATGCACCAAATGCTTCCAATGCCCAAACCTCCATTTCTCCAAATCGCTGACCCCCGAACTGTGCTTTACCTCCCAGAGGTTGCTGAGTAATCAGTGAATAAGGTCCAATGGATCTCGCATGCATTTTATCATCAACCATGTGCGACAATTTTAACATGTAGATCACACCGACAGTGGCTTGTTGGTGAAATCGGTCACCTGTCTCTCCATCTATCAAAAACGCTTGTCCGTATTGAGGTAATTCTGCAATATTGATTTGCGACTCAATGTCATGAATTGTTGCACCGTCAAAAATTGGAGTAGCGTAGTGGATTCCAAGTTTCTTACCTGCCCATCCCAGTACGGTTTCAAAAATCTGTCCCAGGTTCATACGCGAAGGTACGCCCAGTGGATTTAACACGATATCGACTGGCGTTCCATCATCAAGGAAAGGCATATCTTCAACGCGAACAATACGTGAAACAATACCCTTGTTACCGTGACGACCTGCCAATTTATCCCCAACTTTTAATTTACGTTTCTTAGCGATATAAACTTTTGCCAATTTCAACACCCCAGCAGGTAGTTCATCTCCAATGCTGATGTTGAATTTTTCACGTTTATACTTTCCAACTTCCTCGTTAACTTTAATGTTATAGTTGTGCAGTAAACGGGTGATCAGTTCATTTTTATCAGTCTCTTTGGTCCAGTTGAAATAATCAACTTTGGTAAAATCAATTTTTTTCAATAAAGCATTAGTGTACTTGCTTCCCTTAGGAATCAACTCTTCTCCATAGATGCTTTTCACCCCAGAGGATATCTGATCTTTAACTATTTTCAATAGTTTGTCAATCAGAATAGTTTTCAATTCATTGAGTACTACTTCATGTTTGTCATCGAGTCTCGTCAACAAATCTTTCTCTTGTACTTTCTGGAATTTGTCTTTTTTCGCGCGTGCATACAACTGTTTGTCAATGACCACACCTTCAACTGAAGGTGGTACTTTCAGTGATGCATCTTTTACATCTCCTGCTTTATCACCAAAAATTGCACGTAGCAATTTTTCTTCAGGAGTTGGGTCGGTTTCACCTTTTGGAGTAATTTTTCCAATTAAAATATCACCTTCCTCTACATTTGCTCCAATCCGAATGATACCGTTTTCATCCAAATCTTTTGTTGCTTCCTCACTAACATTGGGAATATCATTGGTCAATTCTTCTTCTCCCAATTTAGTATCCCTTACCTCAAGTTCAAAGCTTTCAATATGGATAGAGGTAAAAATATCTTCCTGAATTACCCGCTCAGAAATCACAATAGCATCTTCGAAGTTGTATCCCTTCCAGGGCATAAAAGCTACCTGGAGATTTTGTCCAAGTGCCAATTCACCATTCTCTGTTGCATATCCATCCGATAAGATGGTCCCTTGTGTAACCCGCTCTCCTTTCTTCACCAATGGTTTTAAGTTGATGCACGTTGCTTGATTGGTTCTTGCAAATTTCGTAAGATGGTAATCCTTAAAACTGTCTTCAAACGAAATCAAGTTATCTTCTTCATTCCGATCGTATTTGATCACAATCTTATTGGCATCCGCATATTCTACAATTCCATCACCTTCAGCAGTAATCAACATACGTGAATCGTGTGCCACTTTAGCTTCCAAACCTGTACCTACGATTGGAGCATGTGGTCTCACCAACGGCACAGCTTGACGCTGCATGTTGGATCCCATCAATGCCCGGTTTGCATCATCATTTTCAAGAAATGGAATCAAAGATGCCGAAACACCAACAATCTGGTTAGGTGCAACGTCCATAAAATGAAGTTCTTCCTTATCTAAAACAGGAAATTCTCCATGCTCCCTTCCTTTAACTTTCGCTATTTGAAATTCACCTTTCTTATCCACAGGAACGTTGGCTTGCGCGATACGGGCATAATCTTCCTCTTCAGCAGAAAGGTATTGAATACCATTTTTTACACTGACCTTACCAGAATCGATTTTCCAATAGGGTGTTTCAAGAAAGCCCATGCTATTAATTTTAGCATGAACACAAAGGGTTGAAATCAAACCAATGTTTGGACCTTCAGGCGTTTCAATTGTACATAATCGACCATAATGGGAGTAATGCACGTCCCTGACTTCAAATCCGGCACGTTCTCTGGATAAACCCCCGGGACCAAGAGCCGAAATCCTCCTTTTGTGTGTGATTTCAGACAAAGGATTGGTCTGATCCAAGAATTGAGAAAGCTGACTGGTTCCAAAGAATGAATTGATAACTGAAGAAAGCGTTCTGGCATTGATCAAGTCAATGGGTGTGAACACTTCATTATCCCGTACATTCATTCTTTCCCGAATGGTTCTGGCCATTCTCGCAAGACCTACACCGAACTGAGCATACAGTTGCTCTCCTACCGTACGAACCCTACGGTTGCTCAAGTGATCAATATCATCCAACTCTGCTTTCTGATTGATCAAAGAGATTAAATATTTAACGATTTCTGTAATGTCCTCTTTGGTCAATACCAGCGTTTCGTCTGAGGTATTGAGGTTAAGTTTTTTATTAATCTTATACCTTCCAACATCCCCGAGATTATATCTTTTATCCGAAAAGAAAAGTTTGTCGATAATTCCACGAGCAGTATCATCATCGGGTGGGTCAGAACCGCGTAACTGACGATAAATGTGTATAACGGCCTCCATTTCCGAGCTTGATGGATCCTTTTGGAGGGTATTATAAATAATCGAATAATCTTCCGTAATATCTTCACGTTGAAGGATGACGGTATCCACATTCGCTTCAGCAATGTGCTTGATATTGTCCTCATCCAATATGGTATCCCTTTCAAGAATGATTTCATTTCTTTCTACGGTTACCAATTCACCAGTGTCCTCATCAACAAAGTCTTCAGTCCAACGTCTCAAAACACGAGCAGCCAATTTTCTGCCGATGGCTTTTTTCAAATCCTTTTGAGTTGATTTTATTTCCTCTGAAAGATTAAACAAATTTAGAATATCTTTATCAGAGGTATATCCGATGGCCCTCAGGAGCGTTGTTACTGGAAATTTTTTCTTTCGGTCAATGTAGGCGTACATGACCAGATTGATATCGGTAGCAAATTCCATCCAGGCTCCTTTGAATGGAATGACTCTGGCAGAAAATATTTTGGTACCGTTAGGGTGAAATGTCTGACTATAAAATACACCTGGCGATCTGTGCAATTGTGAAACCACTACACGTTCAGCACCATTGATAACAAACGTACCTTTAGGGGTCATATAAGGAATGTTTCCAAGGAATACATCCTGTTCGATGGTCTTAAAGTCTACGTGCTCTTCATCATTACAAGAAAGCCTCAATCTTGCTTTTAATGGTACTGAGAAAGTCAGACCACGTTGAACACATTCTTCAATAGAATATCTGGGTGGATCTACATAGTAGTCCAAAAATTCAAGAACAAAAATGTTTCTTGCATCGGAGATCGGAAAGTTCTCTTTAAATACTTTAAAAAGACCTTCATTTATTCTTTTGTCTGGAGTTGTTTCCAATTGGAAAAACTCTTTAAAAGATTTGATTTGTATTTCGAGAAAATCCGGATATGGAACTTGCAAAGCAGCCCTTCCGAAATTATGGCGAGTTCTCAATTGTGATTTGGTTTCTATAGAAGCCATGTGGTTATTTTTTAAAAAGTCCAGAACTTGTCCGAAATTAAAAAGTATATGGCCAGGTTCATATTTAGAACATGAACCAGGCCATATTTTTATGTAAACCTTTTATCGTTCAAAGGTATACGAGCGTCTATCTTATAATTACTTCACTTCTATTTCAGCACCTGCAGCAGTCAAAGTGTCTTTCAAAGAATTTGCTTCTTCTTTTGATACACCTTGCTTTAAAACAGAAGGAGCTCCATCTACAAGATCTTTTGCTTCTTTAAGTCCGAGGTTCAATAAATTTTTAACCTCTTTAATAACATTCAACTTGTTTGCGCCTCCTGAATTTAAAACGACATCAAATTCTGTTTTCTCTGCGGCAGCAGGAGCAGCGCCCCCACCTGCAGGTCCAGCAGCAATCGCAACAGCAGCCGCAGCGGGCTCAATGCCGTATTTATCTTTCAAAACAGCGGCTAATTCTGTTACTTCCTTGATGGTAAGGTTTACCAGTTGATCTGCTAATGTATTTACATCTACCATGATTCAAAATTTTTTCAATTGTTAATAATATATATGCGTTAATTACTTGGAAGCCAAATTAATTATTCCGTCATGCACTTGCTTTTTCCTCTAGTGCTTTGACTATTCCAGCGATCTTTTGTCCGCCACTGGTGAGTGCACCAATTAAATTGGTTGCTGGCGACTTTAATAACATGATGATATCTCCTACCAATTCATCTTTGGATTTCAGAGCAACCAATACATCTAACTGGTCATCTCCGCTAAAGATTGCCCGGTCAATGTAAGCTGCTTTGACCAAAGGTCTGCTAGCCGTTTCACGGAATGCCTTGATCAGTCTAGCTGGTGCAGATGGATTGTCTGTAAACATGATTGAAGAAGGACCTTCAAAAGCATTGTAGAGCGGTGAATAACCGTCATCTTCCAAACTTTTCAAAGCTTTTACTGCAAGCGTATTTTTAACTACTTTCATTTCTATACCTTGCTCAAAACATTTTCTCCTCAAATTGTTAACTTGTTCTACGGTAAGTGTAGAAGCATCTGTTACATAAAAGAACTGGGCTTTAGAAAACCGCTCCTTTAATTCTTGAATGGCGGTCGTTTTATCTTGCTTATTCATGATTGTAAAAATTTAAAGGTTTCATTAATTGGCAACTCGTGTATCCAGTTTGATACCCGGACTCATGGTAGAAGCCAGTGAAATGGATTTAAAATAAGCACCTTTTGCCGAAGATGGTTTTAACTTATTGATTGCGTGAATCAATTCAAGTCCATTCTCTTTAAGTTTTTGTGCTGAAAATGATACCCGTCCGATGGAAGCATGGATGATACCATACTTGTCTACGCGAAAGGCAATTTTTCCCCCTTTCACGTCATTGATTGCCCCAGCAAGGTCCATGGTAACGGTTCCGGTTTTAGGGTTAGGCATTAAACCTCTTGGCCCTAAAATCTTACCTACTTTACCCAACTGTGCCATGACGGTGGGCATTGCAATGATGATATCAATGTCTGCCCATCCACCTGCGATTTTTTGAATGTATTCGTCGAGTCCAACGTGATCTGCCCCGGCGGCTTTAGCTTCGTTTTCTTTATCCGGTGTGCAAAGTACAAGTACTCTCTTCGTTTTTCCCGTACCGTTGGGAAGGGTTACGGTACCCCGGATAGCCTGATCGGGTTTTCTTGGATCTACCCCCAGGCGAATGTGCAAATCAACAGAAGCGTCGAATTTAGTGGTGTTGACTTCTTTGATCAAGCTACAAGCTTCATCCAAATTATAGAGTTTCTTTGGATCAACCTTGTCATGAATCGCTTTTCTTTTTTTTGTTAGTTCTGCCATAATTAATATTTAAGGTTTTTGCGTTGCGTTTTAAGGCGCAACTCCCTTGTTAAACAATATTACTTTCCCCAGGGTGCATCCCCGGTTACTGTAAGTCCCATACTTCGAGCGGTACCTGCAACCATTTTCATCGCAGATTCAAGTGTAAATGCGTTTAAATCTGGCATTTTATCTTTTGCTATGGTTTCAACCTGAGCCCAGCTTACGGATCCAACTTTTTTCCGATTGGGTTCAGGTGATCCGCTTTTGATTTTAGCTGCCTCAATCAACTGAACGGCAGCAGGTGGTGTTTTTACCACAAAATCAAATGACTTATCCTTGAACAAAGTAATCAGGACAGGCAATAACTTACCTGGTTGATCCTGAGTCTTCGCATTAAATCGCTTGCAGAATTCCATGATATTTACACCTTTGGAACCTAAAGCTGGACCAACCGGTGGTGCAGGATTAGCCTGACCTCCTTTAACCTGTAATTTTATATAACCTTCTATCTCCTTTGCCATAACGATTGATATTAATTTGTTTTTTCAACTTGCATAAAATTCAATTCGACTTCGGTTCCCCGGCCAAATATTTTTACGATAACCTTTAATTTTTTCTTTTCTTCATTTACTTCCTTAATATCCCCCACGAATTCATTGAATGGGCCGTCAATAATTTTGACGGTTTCACCAACAATAAACGGCTCAATCATGGTTTCTCCCACTTGTTGAGACTCATCCACTTTACCCAGCATCCGGTTAGCTTCCGTTTGTGTCATGGGAATTGGATTGTTTTTACCCAAAAAATGGATAATATCTGGCATATTGGCGATATGTTGAACAATCTCACCGCTCAGTTTTGAAGGTAGGGCTTCAACCAACAAATACCCTGGTAAAATGTTGCGCTCCAAGATCACTTTTTTGCCGTTTCTGATCTTATATACTTTTTCCGATGGCACTATTACCTGTGTAATAAATTCCGCCCAGCCGGAACGATTAACTTCCATTTCAAGACGTTCCCGGATTTTCTTTTCTTTACCCGAGATCACTCTTAATGAATACCACCTTTTTTCTTCACTCATGGCGGCGGTTATAAACTATAAACAAAGCTCAAAACCTGATTGACAATGAAATCCATTCCAAAGATCATCAGACTGAGGAGCAAGGCCGAAAAAACGACCACTTGAGCACTATCGATAAGATTTTCACGCGTAGGCCATGTAACCTTTTCGATCAACTCATGGTAACTTTCTTTTAAATATAATACGAACTTATCCATTATTTTACTCCTTTGCACGGGCAGAAGGACTTGAACCCTCAGCCTACGGTTTTGGAGACCGTCGCTCTGCCAGTTGAGCTATGCCCGTTTGTTACATAGGATCAGACCTGTTAAGGCCTGATCCTACATGAACATTAATTATCTTATTTAATCCATAATTTCTGTAACCTGCCCTGCACCGACGGTTCTACCACCCTCGCGGATAGCGAAACGCAGACCTTTCTCCATTGCAATGGGGTTAATCAAGGTGACGTCAAGTGAAATATTATCACCTGGCATTACCATCTCAACACCTTCTGGAAGCAGACATTCACCGGTTACGTCAGTCGTTCTGAAATAAAACTGAGGTCTGTATCCTTTAAAGAACGGAGTATGGCGTCCTCCTTCATCTTTTGATAATACGTAAACTTCACATTTAAATTTCATATGTGGTTTAACCGAACCTGGTGCACAAATAACCATTCCTCTGCGGATATCATCTTTTTCAATACCGCGTAACAATAACCCTGCATTGTCACCCGCTTCTCCACGATCCAATAGTTTTCGGAACATCTCAACTCCGGTAATGGTAGATGTTAAGGCTTTTGTACCAGGAGCCATCATACCGATGATTTCAACACCTTCTCCAACCTTAATCACCCCTCTTTCTATCCTTCCGGTTGCTACTGTACCACGACCCGTGATCGAGAATACGTCTTCAACGGGCATCAAGAATGGCTGATCTACCAAACGCACTGGTTCTGGAATATCTTTATCCACTGCATCCATCAATTCCATGATAGCCGCTTTTCCACCCTCTTCTCCTTCAAGCGCTTTTAACGCCGACCCTTTAATAACGGAAGCATTATCTCCATCAAATTGATATTTGCTCAATAATTCTCTAACCTCCATTTCGACCAAATCCAACATTTCTGGATCGTCAACCAGGTCAACTTTATTCATGAACACGACAATTTTAGGAACACCAACCTGTCTTGCCAACAAAATGTGCTCACGGGTTTGTGGCATAGGTCCATCTGTGGCAGCAACCACTAAAATAGCACCGTCCATTTGAGCTGCACCCGTTACCATGTTTTTCACATAGTCAGCGTGGCCTGGACAGTCAACGTGGGCATAATGCCGGTTCACTGTCTCATATTCAACGTGAGCTGTGTTGATGGTAATACCCCTTTCTTTTTCTTCAGGAGCGTTGTCGATAGAATCGTAATCTTTCTTTTGAGCAAGACCTTTTTCTGCCAATACCATGGTAATTGCAGAAGTTAAAGTCGTTTTACCGTGGTCAACGTGCCCAATGGTACCGATGTTGACGTGCGGTTTCGACCGATTAAATGTTTCCTTTGCCATTTTGACTGTTTTTACTGTATGTTAAATAAGATAAAATATACTAGAGCCAATGAAGGGAATTGAACCCTTGACCCCTTCCTTACCATGGAAGTGCTCTACCCCTGAGCTACATTGGCTGGAAAAGAAGGCGTTGTCAAATCTATTCCCTCCTTAAAAAAACTTCACTTCTGAAGTTTTCATTGAGCGGGAGACGAGGCTCGAACCCGCGACCCTTAGCTTGGAAGGCTAATGCTCTACCAACTGAGCTACTC